>NZ_JBIFFR010000010.1:0-35413 GCF_043557275.1 Sulfitobacter sp. 1A13368
GCATCTAAGCCTTGGATATTTTCCAGCACAAAAAACGGTGCTTAATGGAAAATTTATTGGTTTCTTAAAAAACATGCGTTACATGCTGTGATAGGCATAGCCTACGAGATCGCCTGTGCGGTCGCCATACCCCGCCCCTTGTGGCGGGGTTTATGCTTTCCGATCAACGCTTTCAAAGCAGCTGTATTTTGTCGCCAGAGTCGCGTGATCGGCATCGTCCAGAATGCATTCGATCAGTTTCCCATCATCCCGAAGGCGGCGATATGGCCTGTTTCCAGCGTTGTAGCCACCCATACAAACGGGCCAAAGGTAAAGGTCTGCCAGCTGGGCCATGGGTGATGATTTGGCCTTGAACCGTAGATCGTAAAGCGTGGTCTTAAGTTGTTCCGTGGTGAGCGGTGCATACTTTCCAGAACTCATGGTATCGAAGGGCAGGCCATCAGTTCGCAACTCAGCGTAATACGTCTTCAAAGCCGTGTCTTCCGTCTTATTGCACTTCTCCGGCATCACCCGAAGCCGCTGGCCCTGGCCGATTGCAAACTTTGCAGCCCGCTCGACAACGACAGAGAAAGCCGTCTTGCACAGCATCCAGCGGTTTTCGAGGTATTGAGCCGCATACCGGGCGTTGTAGCCTGGACGATCAATGACACAGGCAATACCGATTACCGGCGCATCGCGCATGAGGCAGTATAGGTCTTCATAGAACGCGCCTTGTTCGTCTTTCGACTTACCCCGAAGCCATAGGAAACCTTCATTCTGGGACCGGATTTCAGACGAGTGCAAAGGGGCGGTGATACCCCATTTTTCGACAAAGGCTGCGTGTAGACGGCGAGCCTCCTCTTCGTCCTCTTCACGGACCAGGACACCGCCAAGGGCAAACCAGTCATAGCCATGCGCAGGCCTTTTCCCAGGCTTCCGGCTTGGGTGACGTGTGCCGGAATCGTCCAGATACAAATTTAGGATGGCGGGCTTCATTTTCTGATCTGTCACGTCAAACCACGCTTTCCAGCAGCGCGATTTCGTCTTCAGTCAGATCGAACAGTTCGTAGACGATGCTGTCGATCTTGGCTTCGGCCTGGGCGATTTCGGCGGTTAGGCGGGCGATCTCGGCGCGGTCGCGGTTGATCCAGTCTTCCCAGTCGGAGCGATCGGCCAGCGGGATGTCAGTTTTGAAGACCTTCTTAACCTCGGCGCGGAAGGCGGCGAAGTCGGGCAGGGCCCACCATTCCTTGAGCTTGTTGGTCAGCTTGGGTTCGCGTCCTGGCGGGCAGAGGTCAGGGATGCGGCGCGTGAGGGCAGTTTGCAGGGCTAGGCGTTCCTTCGCTAGCCCGCTGATCTTCTTCGCCCCCTGAGCTAATTCTGCCTGCGAATTGTCATTGGACTGAGGAATAGGCAGAGGTTCGATATATTGCCGCTTTAGGCGAAGTCGCCACTCTCCACCCCGTAGGGCATTGGCTTCCCCTCTTAGGCAAAACCAGAAAAGCCTACTATTCAGAAGGGCAAGAAGCGTGAAGTCGGCATTGATCTTGAAGGTAGTCGTTTCATACAGATAACCGGCAGGAGCCATCGAAAACTTTGGCCCTTGAGACATATCTGGAAAACATATTCCTTCTTCTTCGAACCCCGCAACATAGCCTAGCTGATCTTGTTGAAGCTCAAACCATGCTTGTTTTGTGGCGCGAGCTTCTAACGCTTCGCGGAAGGGAAGCAGCCAATCTCGGATGGCTGGATAGTCACCAATATCAATCATACCCTTTGGAATGTAGATTATCCACCAACCTTCAGGCTGGATATGCCAACGTGCTAGATCACCCCCCTTGAGAAGGGGCTTCAGCAGCTCCACGCTTCGGGGGTCCTGGGCGCAGAGCCGCTCTTTGGTGGCGCTGTCGATCACGAAGGCCGCGTTCAGGCCGGTCTTGATACCGTAGAGCGGTGATCCGTAAACGTCTTTCAGGGTCTTCTTGTCGGTCCTGATCTTGTCACGCAGGGTGCGCAGTGCGGTGTTTTCCAGCTCCCATGATCCGGCCCCAAGGGCAGCTTGTGGATACGGCCCGGCGGCAGCTTCCCAAGTGGCCTGAAAGTTTGCCTCTGGCAGGGCATCCAGTTGCCAGAACCTTAATTCGTGGTCCTTAGAGGCTAACCCGCGTTTCATGGTCAAGATGGCGGGGGTCGTATTTACGCCTTCAAAGACTTGTAGGTCGCCAAAATCGACCACGCTTTCTATGGTGGCTTCCTTCAGTAGATATTCGCGCAGGGGCTTGCCTGATCCGGTCTTGAAGAAGGTGTTCGAGGAAATGTAACCCAAGCGCCCGCCCGGCTTCAACAGGCGGAGGCCGCGTTCATAGAAATAGCAGTAGAGATCCGCCCTGTCGGAGACGACCTCATACCGCTTTTCCAGATAGGGTTTCAGCAGCTTCAGGAATTCCATCCGCACATAGGGTGGGTTGCCCAGTACTACGTCGAAGCCGCCTTCGGCAAAGACGCCGGGGAAGGCGGTTTCCCAGGTAAAAGCGTGATCAAGATAGGCGAAGTTGTTGTCCTCGATCAGGCTATCTCCGACACGGATGCTACCCGATAGGCTGTCCAGAACCTTGCCGCGTCGGGCGGTTTTGATCCAGAGCGACAGCTTGGTGATCTCAATGCTTTCCTCGTTTACGTCCACGCCGAAGAGATTATCAGTGAGAATTTCGCTGTCGGGCACATAGTCGAGCAGATCGCCGAAGTGTTCGGCCTTGGGCAGCAGGTTTTTGATCTTGTCGTTCACGCGCGTCAGTTCGGCCTTCATGAAGTCGAAAGCCATGATCAAGAACACACCGGAGCCACAGGCTGGATCAACAATGCGCAAGGATTTCAGGTGCTCGCGATAGCCTTGCCAGGCTTCCAGCTCGGCCGTTTTCCTTCGCCATGGAATATTCTCGTAGTCGTCGACATCCGCGCCCTTCTTGGCGTGAACACGCAAGGTGTCTTTGAAGATTTCCCGCAGATGCGTGCCGAGGGTTTCGGCAACGATGAAGCGCGCGATATAATCAGGGGTATAAACCACACCGTCACGTTTGCGCCGTCCGCTCGTGCCAGTAGTTTTCTCGGGTTCCTCCTTTTCACCGCGAGCGATCGCTTGCAGGCGCTCCACGTCCGCGATGGACTGTTCAAAGATGTGGCCCAAGACCGTAACCGAGACTTCGGAGGCGAAGTCATACCCGCCGAGAGTCTTGAACCCCTCGCAGATGTCATCGGGTATCGTCAGCCCATCAATCACTGCATCTTCGCGGAACAGACCCCCATTATATCTCGGGATTTTCAGCTCGGCGTTGCCCTCGTCGATCGCGCGGAACAGGCCCTTGAAATTATCCCAAATGGGGCGTGGGTTGTAAGGATCACGCGCGATGAAGGCGTTTTCCAGCGTATTGCCCGGTAGAAGGCCGGTGTCTTCGGCAAAGGCTACGAACAGCACCCGATCGAGGATTTTCTGTGCAAGGGCGATCGCATCGAGGGGCGGGATCGTGTTGTCGGCCTTCTGAACGGCACTCAGGAGCTTGAGGCGTAGGTCCTTGTAGTCCTGATACAGGCTGTCGGTGATGTCTTTGTCTTCGCGGCGACTTTCTTTCAGCAGATCAGCTGTGCGGCCAGACAGCAGATTTTCCGCCGACAGGAGCAGCATGAAGCGCGCGTATTCTGTCGGATCTGTTAGCTGGTCGAGGCGGAAAACCTCATAGGCTGAGGTACCCTCACCAAAACCGTAGAGGCGCAGCTCGATCATGTTCGAGACCAGGACCCATTTCACACCTCGCGCATTCATGGCGTACTCCCACGCCTGCTGAACGGGGCTCTTGTTCCGGCCCGGCATGATAGCATCGAGATCGCGGGTATCCGCGCCCTTCAACTCGAACGGAGCAACGATGTCAGGTGTCTTGCCGCCAAAGCGGCCAAGCGCCAGATCAACGCTGCCACGCAGAATATTGTGTTCAGCTGATACGTTGTACTCGGCCCCGCCAGCCGGGCCATGGTAGCCCAGCACTCCCTCAACGATATTGGAGGCAAACTGCCCATGTAAGGCGGTTTCCTTAAGGCGCTCAATCCGGCGCGAGCTGATCAGCTCCGCCCAGGCTTCCAGTGCAGCCAGATGGTCTGAAGGGATTGGGTCGGGTTTAATGTGGCGCTTCAGGGTCTTACGGTTAAACAAATTCATTAAATAATGGTCTTTCTTGCCGCTATCGGTCGGCTGTACGATGCTGTTTCTTACGGATGACGACAAGCCTTGGCTTTAAGCGTGCTGGTCGCATCAGCCCTTACTCGAGACGTTATGCGATCCACATCTTGATTAGGGAGCAGGAACTCAACTGGTTAGCTCAAACATCGCCAGCTGCTGAGGCTCCACCCAATAGCCGCGCTGACGCTTAGAGGTTTCCAGTGCTATCAGAGCTGCGACAGCCTGTTCTTCATCTACGAACCAATCCATCCGAACCTGGCCGCCATGCCCTATCCGACCCCATTCACGACAGAGCGTCCATTCGCCAAATAGGTTTCGCAGAACGGCTATACGGTAAAACCTGGAAACGTTCTTCGCAGGCTGACGCTTTTCGAGATAAGTCTGCATGGCTCAGAGGTACACGATATCTATATTGGCAGAATTCAATCATTATAGGGGTTTTAAACTGGCAATAAATGACCGGTTCGATGAGCGATAGCGCAGTAATTCAAACCCTTCCGAGATTGACAACGGACCACGTAGCAAGGTGCGGCCTGCAAACACGATGAAGGACACATAGATACTTATGCTACAATATATGGTAAAGTGATGACTGAATCTGTGCAAGCTAGGTGAGAAACTGTTGCCCACCCGGTCCTTGCCTGTTTCCTGATAGTTTTGGGGGAGGACAACACGATGACTAAGATTAAGGGCAGGGGCGATGGTCTAGGCGGAAGAAATGAACATTACGATGTCGGTAGCAGGAAAAACGTACCTCGTCGCAACATCGTCGCCGAAATTAAGAGAGGCGAACACTCTGATGCACACATCGTCAAAATCGGAGGTCGGGAGTATGCTAGGGATAACCCAGATCGCTCGAAAAAAGACAATGTGAACCGCGACAAGTGACACCCAGGGGCGTCCAAGAAGACACGGCGGCGTTCAAATGTTCCGTCCCCTTAAACTATATCGAGAAAAAGGTTCTCTTTTCGGAGAGATTGTCTCCGCGCTCGTGAATTGGCGCAACAAACCCTTGTAGACCGTCGCCAAGGCTGCTGCCCTCGCACTGTAAGAAACGGCCAGCCTCTTGAGGTCTGCCGGACCGGCAGTATCCTGCGCTAAGGTCTGAGGCGCCGTCGGTGCACCCTGCGGCGCAAGAGGAAAATGAGCCTATAGATACTGATGCAGCGTCATGTTCGGATGTCCACAAACGTACGACAGCTAAAAAGAGGGCGTTTTTCAGCGATGCTAAAAAGGGAAATTTCTTTGGCAGAGCCGGGGGATTGTATAGAGAAGACTTCTTGAACCGGCCAATCAGAAAAAGTTTTCAGTCCCCGACAGGCCATAGACAACCGATTTCGAGTGCGCGTTGTTTTAACCGCTTCGCTACAGTATTATTCTTTTTTGGCGGGTTACCCGCTATACCCGAAAAATCCACAAGATGATGCGCGGCATTGTCTGGTTGAAGTGCAGATCCACTTACTGGATCTGCACTTACTGGAAGGCCATTAGAAGCGCATAATTCTCGCGTGACAGCCCAAGCGCCCGCTGTTTCGAGAGGAACACGGCTGCCATCAGCTAGTAACTTTGTTTTTGTAAGGTGGAGATTATAAGAAGCTTCCGGAGTGGTCATATTTCCACAGTCCACGGAGAGCATGTCTCCATCATTTGGCGTCGGACGAAAAGCGCCGCTGCTTAATCCATTTTTAAAATGAGTTGGGTGTACCTGACGAAACAAAAAATCCTTCATTATTGACCCAGCGTCCCTTTTACCTTTGAAAGGAACCGCTTGAAATCGCCTGAACTAAAAGTGTCGGAAAATTCTGCTTCACTGCTCAGATCGATCCCAAATACACAATACGTGCCGTCAGATTTGAACTCGATGCCATAATCCCACCCATCTCTGTCATACTCAAGGAGAATGCTCCCATCCTCCATAGGAGCTACTGCATAGAACGCAGGAAACCTATTACTGGACACTAGGAATTTTTTGGCATTTTCCCGCGTAGCCAAAGAGATTTCCTTCCCATAACCGTCTAGCCAACCATCCTGCAAAATGGCCATTTCATCGATTGCTGTAATAGCTGGATCTTCGAGAGGTGACAGATCATGGATCGTGATGACCGATTGAATGCTGTCATCATGGCGGCGCTCAACCGTTAGATCAAACTCGTAGTATGCGCCGATATTCGCGCCATACTCAGTAGGCTCTCTACTATCGTCAAAAATGGGGAACTCTCGAAGCTCTGCGCTCGAAAACTTCAGAGCTCCTCTTTCATCAACGCTTTTTAACCTTGCACGACCCTGAATACGCTGTTCGTAAGTGGTTGTTACGCTCGTCAAAAAGCGTTTACGTCGCTCGACATCCAATGACACAACCTTTTGTATGTCACTGAAGTCATCCCCCTTATCAGGGTTATACTTAAACAGCTCTCCAGGCTTTAAATTCGTGAGAAACCTATTAAAGTTTCTAATCTGGGTAGGACTTAGTACGATATCAGAGCCATCGTTTGCAGACTTTAGCACTGCTGCAAATTGCTCCTCAGCCTTTTTCATGAGAAAAAATTTAGTGTCGTCGAGGATCATACTTTGTTGACTGTCTTCAACAACAGTCAGCTCAAGCTTCGGCAGCGCACTTCCATCACCCACACCAGTTAGGGACATCCTGAACCAGTCCGTATAACCGTTAGGCATTCGTTCCCGACCGTTCTCATTAAGCCAGATCTCGCGCGCAAAGGTAGTCAGAATATCTTCTAGAGCTTGAAGATCGGCAAGAACGTCAAGAGGAAGACGACCGCTCGAAAAGCGCTCACCCTCATACTTAATGTTCAGGAAATCTTCGATCATATCCATTAGAACTTCATGAGGTCCTGTTCGACGTTCGTCAAGTGAAAGGGCATCCCGTTCCTATAACGTCCGTTCGTTGAACGGTTCCCCGAACCGGGCTTTGGCACACTTGCAGCTAAAATCTGAAAGATCTGCACTGTGCCAGTTCATGTGGGGCGCAGGGAACAGCCGGTGTACGGATAGGGGTCGCTTCTGAGACTTTCATCTTACCAAGTATATAAGACGCTTCTGGCGCTGATATTCTCGGTTTACAAAAAAAGTGAGCTGGACGCTGGCTGCTTCCTTAGGGACAGCCTTGGCGTAGGATTCCGCCCGTCCGGCATCAGACCCTTCTTGAGGACTTCGTCGAAAGCGTCAGGAAAAATATGAAACCCGCCAGTCTTACGACCGACGGGCCCATACGATTTGGCCGCGAAAACCCGCCATACAGCGAGGTGCGCTGCATGGTGAGCCATCTAGCGCAGGGAAGGCAGCGCTTAACTGAAATTTAGGTTGCACACTTTCCATATGCAACTGATCTAACATGAAAATCGACAAATCACCGCCAATATACGGACAACATTAACCGCGCTTTAACCACAATTCGATACTGTGCCCAATATCAATAATGGGCGCAATTTCGCGCCAGCATTACCCTAGGCATCGCAATGGCCGCCATACCACTGGGAATGCAATCAGAGAGGTTATAGAATGCAGTCCAATTTCGAAAAAGAATTTGCGTCACATTTTTTCTTTGAGGCAATTTTGCCTTCACCACGTGCGCGTGCTCATGAAAGAGCGATGACGGTCGGCCAGAAGGCTGGCCGTGGATGGCCCACCTAGATCATAGCCAGTTCTCAACATCCACATCGTCGGTAACTAAGCCAGTTCGGGGGGCATCTCGCGAGCAGCAGATCAGGTGGGAAAAGAAGTTCCGCTACTCAATAGGCGCGGAGATGAACATCGCCATGCTACTGCCGCTTCAGGTCACTGATTACCTGCATCTGCGGTACATGCCGAAATGGAGCCGGTGTGCGAACGAAGACAAGAAACTAATCCCAAACAAGCTTCCGTTGTTCGACTATTTGGATGCGCACTATGTCGATCTGCACCCGCCCTTCATGACGAAAAAAGGGCCCGCGCCAGAGCGCCGTATCGCGATCATTCTCGATGTCGATTCAGATGTCCGGCCATCGGACATGGTTGAAATTGGCATGCCGTTGCCGAAAACTTTCACTGGAGCCAGTCGCGATGTGCCTCAGTTTGGGCCTGTCGCGGAATGGCCACCCGCTTCGCTCGATAATTCTATCCACCGTCCTCACATGATCTATTGGCTGCACACACCAGTCTGGATGGATGACTACGAGCGGGCGCGAGAGTACAAACTGATTGCCCGGCGCCTGGCAAAATTGGTCGGTACCATCGCATATGTCGAGGCTGTGAACCCAGTCACAACCAAGAATCCAGCCAAACTGCGCCATTACAACTACGATGATCTATTTTGGGATGTGGTCGAGGGCGATGACCGCACGTGGACGCTCGAGGAACTAGATGAGGCTATTACTGCGGCCGAGAAAGCTCCTCTCCATCCTGCACAGATCGCATACACGCCTCCAGTTAAAGCCAAGCCAACATCGTTCAGATCTGCTGATGGCATCAGACGCGCAACTCACGCAGCCCACTCAGACAACAAGGGCTCCGATCAGTCATACTTGGAGAGAACGATTGGCGCCTCTTTCGATGAGGAATACGCGTCTCGCGGCAAAAACTGCAATCTCTTCACTAACGTCAAATACCTCGCCTACGCATACAAACAGCGCGCGACCTGCGAACAGCACCTCTATCGCTATGTGCTCCAGCAATGTGTTCGATACAATGAGACCAATTTTTCCCACGACCTGCTCCCAGCAGACGAGATCCATGACATAGCAAAATCGATCTCCAGCTGGACATGGAACTACTACACCGGCTCCGGTAAAAATAAAGATCGTGGCGCCTGCCATCGCGAAGGTCTCATCAGAGACAGCATGGAGCTCGATGAGCGCCAGGCCATTGGCGGCCGGTACGCTGCCAAACAGAACGCAGACAAGAAGCGTGATGCTGTCCTCAAAGCTGTCGCGGAGGTGCAGGCTGCTGGTGAACAGATCGTCATCTCAAAGCTCGCCAGAGAACTCGGGATGAGCAGGAACACTTTCAAGAAATACTTGCCTGACGCCCTCTCTGAAACCGCTTCGAAGGCCCCAATTGAGGTCTCCATCAAGCACGTTGAGCAGCCCGGTCAAACCGGTGCCATCAGGGGAAACCATAATATAGAACCTGAGAACCCGGGAACGACAAAGCCTGATCTCTACGAAGTCGGGGGCCCAAATATCGAAGGATACGGAATCCTCTCATCAATCTGGTCGGATTGTAGTGAAAGTATTCTACAGCGCGGGCACCAGGAGGCTTACAAATCGGGTCGGATAGATCGGGAATACCCCCTGAAAGCTACAGAAGCGGGTTTTCAGGCCGGGAATCTAATAAAATTCCAGATCTCGGAATCTACTACCCTACGAGATTACCTATCATGACGGCTCAAATCCTAGGAGGCGCCCGCCAAATCATACTTGGGCCTGGAAGCAGCTCCATGGGTAGGCCAGCAGGCAGATGTATTTCCAAATCTAGGGTACTCTTATAACCTTGTGTGGCTAGGAACTTCGAAAGGTGTTCGTTCTTTACGCTCTCAAACTCAACCGATAGCCCTTCGGCTCTAGCAAGTTCCTCCAATACTCCAGTAATAGCGGGCATTCGATTTCCTCGGCAATGCTCCTTGCGCTGAGCCACGCAGGTAGTCTTTGGGAGATCAGTAAATCCTTGAATGTTCGCGATGGTAAAGTGACCTTCCCTACAGCGTGAGTAGATCTCAAATGGAAGAACGTCGGGGCCATCATAGTACCAGTAACTGGTAGGCGAAAGGCCATAAGAAATCCGGGCGATGGCCAGATAATACTGGATTGTGAAAGCATCCGTTAAGGCACAGTTATAATCTCCCGCTTCGTTGCGCAATTGTACATCAGCAGCGTTTAACCGTTCCAGAGGGCTCTGCTTTGTAGAAGGATTAGGAAACGAACCCATGGCAAATCTAACCTGTTTTATCCCGCTGATGTTTATAAAGGAGAGGCGGTATCCTATTAAGGACGTCCTCGCTTTTCGAACCAACTCTCGCAGAACTTGATGTAGTGTTTGGTCGGATGCTTTGGTTCAATTTCCTCTTTGCCGCACCAGCGACGCCACTCCTGTTCGAGATGCCGCGTATCCCAGCCGGGGGCAGCTTTCCTTGCCGCATCATAAGCGTCAGCCTCTAGCTGCCCCTCAAAGATATCTTCTTGTGACATAGAAACGGTGCCCCGCGAGTAAAACACAGCCTGAGAGCCCTCTAAACGGAGGCTATAGTCCGGAATGTGATCATGGGAGACATCTTCGTCCACTACCTTTGATATAAGGCGTTTGAACTCCTTATCAGTCGAGTATGAGCCACATTTTTCCTTAAGCTTAGTAAGCCCGATTGCCCAACGTTTTTTGTATCCACAATGCTTACGCCCAATCTCGTAAAGCCGCCGCTCGAGCGGCTTCCGAAGTCGGAAATAATTTCGGCTCAAGGTAAGCACTTCACGGGCATTGATCGCATTGAAAACCCAGTCCGACAGCTTCACCTCGATTTCCTGCATCCGACCGTCCCGGGTTTCACGGACAATCCGATACCTATCAATCAACCCAAAGCCATCCAGAACCTCGGTATCGCCGGTCGTAATATTTGTTGATATTCGTGTCCCTGAGAGCCGTTCAAACGCAGCCCTAAGCTGCTCGTATCCCCGACCATCCGTACCTCTGTTAGTAGATGTCAGCAGATCAAAGGCCTTAAAACGAACCGTCTGGCTAACCGCTCGACCATCATTCAGAGCCGAAATCACCTGAGAAATGCAGAAAATTAAAATGTCACGATCATAAACGGTTGCCAGACCTTTTACAGAGGGGACCACTTCGACAAAAATATCACCGTTCGCATACCGCCGAATATTTTTGTCCGGTTTAGTAGAAATGGAAAAAACAGGGTGTTCCATCGATGCTAGATCGCCTTTTGGCGCAGCATCAAAGATGTCGCAGACAAAGAAATCGCCCTGCTGCATACGGTCCGGAAGAAGAGGAGACCTGTGTTTCGTGTTATTACCCACCATGCCTCTAAAATCGTGTTATCACACACCATGTCAAGTGCATTCGTGCTATCACACACCCAGCCTTATTAAAACGTGTTATCACACACTAGGTTTCGTGTTATCACACACTTTATAACGTGTTATCACACACCGGGGTAAACGGTAAGGTGTTGGTCTAAAGCAATAATTTGTTCTCCAAAATAGGCGTAACCCATATATTAACCCATATTTAACACAGCTTCTCATTTTGCTCGCCACCTTGCATGCTGTTGAACATAAAACGACCACTAAAGAACCACCGGGCGACTACAGACGGCCTACAGGAGAACCACACAGTGACTACTGGGCGGCCTCTTAAACTCTAATATGATCGGGCGAAGACCCATCGGCTTTACCTACCAGATGATCACCAACCATGAGGCAGACGCCCCTACTGGGGTGCCTTAGAGCGGGTGGGCAATCCGCCATCTTGACCATAAATGGCGTTCGAGGCTGTTCGACATTACCTTTAAAGGTGAACCAAGCCAGCTACTGGCAAGTTGGATTGCCACATTTGGTGTAGTTCTGGTCACATACGGTATAAGTGATTGATATGTAATAGTTAAATATGATCTTCCTACTAAATTTAGGCAAACCTCAGACAAGAAAACGGCTCAAGTAGTGACCAAGTGAAATAAAACCTTTTCTAGTCAGACACTTATGACAAGTGTGCTCTTGGAGACGGTTGGGGTTAGTAGGAATATATTCATAAATATAATGTGAGAGGTTCCCTAGATTTGCCTAAACTAAGTGTAAGTCATCACTTTACATGTGTCGCCTATCAGCTTACACAAGGGTATGATTAAGTCCTTCGCTAATAAGCAGCTGAGGGCGCTATGGGAAACGAGCAAGTCAAAAATTGACAAGCGCATGCACAGCAGGATTCTGCGGCGACTAGACGTGCTCGACGCCGCCACTGCGCCTGAAGACCTGAACCTTCCTGGCTTCGATTTTCATGCGTTACGAGGTCATAATCCAACCCGCTACACGGTCCATGTAAACGGTCCGTGGTGCATCACTTTCGAGTTCCGAGATGGCGACGCCTATGTGCTGGACTATGAACAATACCATTAGGAGGCGAGCATGAGCCGCGACCCCAACCGTTGCCCCACGCACCCCGGAGCGTTACTCCGCGAGGATGTAATTCCCGCGACCGGGAAATCGAAAGCTGAAATTGCTCGAATGCTTGGGGTTTCTCGGCAGCACCTTCATGACCTGCTGGCAGAACGTAAACCTGTAAGCCCTGAGGTCGCGGTGCGCGTTGGAAAGCTGTTCGGTACCGCGCCCTTATTCTGGATTAGGATGCAGGGGGCCTATGATGCTTGGCATGCTTCCCGCGAAGTTGATGTCTCGGCCATTCCAACACTTAGTGCCGCTCCAGAGACATCCGCGACGGCTTGAGTAAAGCGGAAGCAGTTGATGCCCTCACACCATAGTTCTCAAATTATAGCCACGGATATAATTACTGGAGGGGCACATCATCCTGGGATGTGCTGGCTTATGAAGTTGCCAAGGAAGGTGTGAGGTTGGCCTGAAAAGGGCCTAACCAGCAACTGAGGCCAGATATGGAACTACTCGGACATTCGAAATCTTGCTTACGCACACTTGATGTAAGCGTTTGTTTTAAAAGTCTTATTTATAGCCTGGTCACTACGGGGGTCTTTTTCGACCTCATTTTAGGGCCCAGTGATCGATAAAACTCAGTATTACTTAGTTTTATCAGTATCTTATGGTACAAGTGACCACAGCTACACTAAATAAGGCAGCACCATGTCAGCAATTATATTCACGAATATAATCGGTTTGGTGAATTTTTGCTGGCCCATCGGTAGCCCGCTTGTGGCCCATCAGTGGTCGCTGTGTGGCCCAAGGTGGTCATCCCGTAGCCCATCGGTGGTCTAGGGTGCTTGAAAGCTATCTTGCTGCCACCAGACTGACCGCAATCTGGCCCCCCGGGCGCAAAAACCGTCCTCTTCAATTTTGGACAAAAACATATGAGCTTTGTTCTATGAATGTCCTGCGGAGGATTTCTCCTCCCTGCCAAGAAGCATGAACCTATCCGGTGCAATATAAACTCCGAGATTTCGAAGGGGTGAAAATCCGGGAACGGACCATAGCAAGCAGCGTTGAACTTGGGAGGGTAAAAAATGACGGAAGAAAAAGGTGCGCTCACTGACGTTGCTACAGGGCGCCTACAGAATAACCACGGAAAGCCTACAAGACGGCTACAGTTGGGCCACAGGGGGGCTACTCGTTCCATCTTCTGACCCGAGTCGGCTTCTTCTCTCTCTCCGCTCAAGGCTCACAGCTTGCGGCTTGCGGCTTGCCACTAAGGGCTGAATGCGGGGTTGGTTCATATTTCAGCGTCCGTTACAGCCGCTCATTGAAGGTATCGTCGAGAAATCGTCGTTTCCCATCCATCGATATGTGAAGAGCGGTCTGTCCAAGCTAAGGATGGGAAATGGGGAACATCTATGACTATAGATGTTAATTACTTGGAGCAGGCGGAACTCGTTGTTCGCTTCATTCGGCGCTCCGACGAAGGCCAAAAATGCTTCCCGGCTTTGCATGCCGGGAAGCATAATTAATCTAACGATCATTGACCGTGCGGGTTTAGTTCGAACTGGCAGTTTGTGGCTTTCCGTCGGGGCCATAGTAGACGATCTCGACGTCTTTACGGAGATCCTCTTCCACGTCAGAGAAGGCTTCTTGACGCAACTGCTGTTCAATCTGAGCTCGCACAGATTCAAGAGGTGGTATCTCTTGGTCGCTGTTGGCTTTGATCTCTTCATACTTCGCTTCGACAGACTCGTCAGTGACGCGATCGCCTAGTTCCCGCTGAAGCCAGACTTGGATCATTGCATCCTTTTCATTTGCAGAACGAGCTTCCTCAACAAGCGCAACGACTTCTGAATCTTCATTCAGTTTATCCGCCAAAGCGGCCTTATAGATGAGCTCTTTAGCGATGAGCTGGTTGACCGCCATGGGCACCAGAAGTTCTGGCGGTTGTTGCCGAAGTTGAGGAGGAAGTGCAGAGATCGCTCCGGAAACGTCCGAGCGGCTAATGTCCTCATCTCCCACGCGCACGACCAGCAGACCACTTTCAGCCTCCGCAGAACTTGTATCATTCGTGGCGGCGCTTTCTTTCGATGTCTTGCTGGTTTCCCTATCCTCGGTTTTTGTTACTTCGGTTTGGGCGCTTGATGTGTCGCTATTCGAATCCTGGGCATACAGCGGTGCCGCGACCAGAGACACGACGAGCGCAGTGGTAGTCGTCAGTTGTGTCGTCAATGGCATGTCGTTTGCTCCTTTCGTTGCAACAAGTGCTAGCAAAACGATCTGCGCTTATAGTGGTTCCGTTTCGGGCAAGAGGAAGAGACGTTGTTGGGTGAGGAAAGGCTAGTTTGTTATGGAACGTTCTGTTTATAGCTGAGGTTGGAACTCTGGAGACTTTCGCAGAACAAGAAGAGGTTCGTCGTGCCAGCATATTTGATTTCTTATTCCACAGCAGCAGAGCAGACTAGGACAGACCTCGACGAGTTCATGGATGCCCTTGGTGCAGTGCCCCTAGGAGATTGTCTATGTGGGCTAGAGATGAATCTCGGACTTGATGCATTTCGCGATTGGCTAACCAGTCAGCTAGAAGAAAGCGACTCTTTGGTTGTCATCGAACTGCGCCCTCGTTTTAGACAGTCCAGCCAGAACCTTTCGCGTGAAGCTGTTGCTTGGCTGGAAGAGGTGCTGCTGCCAAGAGGGGTTTGATAACCCCGGGACTAGTTTTATCCACAAGAAATTTTTACGGAAATTAATCTATTTTAAAGACACTCCCCCAGAGGTTCACAACGCTGTAAGTCTTCTGGTACTTTCGTGCCCAGTAGAGTTTTTGGGGGGATATCGTATGGCACCCAGCAACGATAGGGATAGAAGCTTGTTGGCCCGCATGACGGAGAATTGGAAATTTTCCCATTGGGCTGGCGCGTTAACGGTGGCGGTGCTCTGGATTATCGCAGCCTATGAAATGGTCACCTATCTGTTCGACAGCTAAGACGGCAAAGCTGTCTCATTTTTACATTAAGTACCTTGCCGTTCATTCTACAGCGTCTATCTTCGCGCAATGGCCTCCGATGAGCATAACAATACAGCCCCAAAACGTAAGATACGTGAGCGTAGGGCAGACAGCGGGCAAGTGCGGGAGCGAATGGCGTTCGGCATGGCTATGGTGGTGTTATGGTCGCTTGGACTCTGGTTCGTTTTAACACACTGACCGTCATTTACTGGCCGATTCATAGAAGCCTTTGGCGGCAAACGCGGGCTCGAAGGCGTATCATCTCATGGAGGCTCTAAACGGCACCATAGTGTTGTATGGGCTTCAGCTCGAGGCTCACTATTAACCTGGTGTTTTAGCCATAATATGTCAGCCTTTCTTACTTATAACCGCAATTATAGCTACGACCCCTATGGGTGTAATCGCCTCATGCCCGGTGCTAAACTCATTAAAAGAGGTCGCTGGACAGGGCTCGGCAGAGTTCAACACCAGATGTCTTAGGTGTTTTGCTGGGGAACAAAAATACTAAGCCCCCGTGTTCTTAGAGGGTCGACGTTGATGTGTAGTAATACATATATGGACGCATATCTGGAATAGAGGTTGATATGCATACGAAAAATGATCTGAAAGCAATGTCGCGAAAAGAGCTCGAAAGGCTTTTGTCTGATGTGAAAAAAGCATTGGAGGCTGCTCGAGCCCGAGATCAGAGAGAGGCAAGAAAGGCTGCTAAAAAGGCGGCCGCAGAGTTTGGATTCTCCCTGGGGGAAATTTCTGAAACGCAACCCTCAGCTCCTGCGAAAAAGCGAGCTAAGGTTAAGAATCCATCCAAACCAATGTATGCTAATCCAGACGATAAGAAGCAGACTTGGACAGGTAAGGGCCGACAGCCAAATTGGTTCCGTAGTCAGGTCGAGAGCGGCACTGCGCCCGATGCTATGCGTATATAACCGATGGAAACCTAGAGTTTTAACTATTTAGAGTCCGGAGAGTACCCAGGGTATCTGGGAGCGGACTGAGGGTTAGCTGCGCATTTCAGAATGACTTTTTTCCTGATGCGCAGCTACCTGCATTTCGCCAACCCGTTTATGCTGATCGGTATAAGCCCTCGGGAAATCAGCCCTTCCTCAGCATAATGCCTACAGGGGGCTACAGAATGACCACCGTTGGCCTACAGGGCGCCTACAAGATGACCACAGTAGGCATACAGGGCGGCTTCATGGTCATCGGAATGGAGGGCCATGTGCCCACACAGTCATTGAATACCGAGTGCCGCTTGTGACCGCCGTTACCTGATGAAGCGTAAAGCTGGGGAAGATACTGACGCACCCCTGCGCGCGTTCGGCGATGAGGATTTTGGCGCCAGGCATAATCTCCAGATTTCCCCCCTCGTAAGTTTCAGGATTGCTCAGTTGTAACACCAAGGTCAGCTTCCGCCTTCCGGCAGTTGGACTGCTGCCAATATCAGAGTGCCATGAAAAATGTCCCCCGACTGATGCCTTGTAGATCGCTACTTGGGGGCTTTCGGCAAACTCGCGCAGATCGAATTCGAACTCATCCTTGTTGGCCTGCCGAACGAGGTTAATCAGGCGCTCCATGATCCATTCCATGCCAGCCACTTCATCAATCCAAACGAGCTCTGAATTGCGATGGCTGTGGTCTTTCTTTCGGCCGACGAGGCGAGCCTCATCTGTTGGCGCCTCGAAGAGAGTCTTAAGGATCACCTCACATTCGCCTTTGGTAAACGCATTCGGGATCGAATGGAGCGCAAGCATTTGGTCTATCCTTTTGATCATCCGCCAGTTGTCCTTTTGGAGGGAGCGGATGGGACACTATTTTGGTAGAATTAGGGGGGTACTTAAACCAAACCTATTAGGTGGCCGATCAATCGCATTCGGTGCTCACCATGGTCTCATCCGGCACCTGCGTGTTGCAGTAGATCCCATCGTCAAGGTCGGTGTCGATGAGAATGGCGTCTTCGAAGACGGCGGCTTTGAGAACCGCGTTCTCGAATGACACATTGATGAGCTTGGCACCGGTGAAACTGGCGCCCGTCAGATCGGCAGAGTCAAACGAGATATTCTCGAGGGTTGCTTGGTCAAACAACGATAGATTGAGGCCTGCTTCCGAGAAGTCCACGTCCCTTAATTGAGCTTCGGTCAGGTCTATCCCGGTCAACTTCCGACCTGTGAGGTCCATCTGCTCGAAGGTACAACCGAAACATCTGCCGAGCATGCGCAATTGCTTCTCCTGCTCCGGTTCCTGCCCGATCGCGGAAGTGCCAAAGAGAGAAGCGACAGTCAGAAGCACGCCAAGGCAGCTCGTCGGAAACGCATGATTTTTCAAGAAGTACCACCTAAGCCTATCAGGACTTTCAAAAGTCAAAAAGCTCGCTCAAAAAGCCTTCGCGACGCTTCTTTTTATAAGGCTTGCCGTGGTCGCGATCTTGTCCCGAACTGCGCAGGGAGGCGACCTCACGGGGGGCAGGTTCGGGATCCGACCGTTCAATGATCTTGTCCAGTTCGCCTCGGTCTAACCAAACCCCACGACATTGAGGGCAATAGTCAATTTCTACACCGGAGCGATCTGTAATCACCAGCTGGGTTCCATCGATCGGACATTGCATCAGTTAGCCTCCCTCATTCCTGAAGTTAATTGGGCACCCGCGATGCAAACTGCAACCACCTCAAATTTATTCTCGCCAGAACCGCTGTGCGTTGAATCGGCTGGAGCCAGCCAAGTTCCAGATGGTCATATAAAGTGGAGTGCATGCCTGCTCTCCGGGTGCGAGCTAGATCACGCGTGGTTTGGGGGATCTAGCTGCGCAGCATCCCAACGATCAGATGAAGCGGCCTCTTTCAAAAAAGCTATAACAGTCTCGGGCAGATAGGGTTTCGCAATAAATGTCGTGCCGGTAGGAAGACTGTTTGCCGCCACATTTGAGGCTCCGGATGCGACAATGATCGCAATGTGGGGCCATCTGCGGCGCACAATCTTTGACAGCTCTAAACCGTTTAGTGAGCCAGGCATCTCAATATTTGTGAACATGATGCCTATGTCATTATTCGAAGTGAGAACTGTGCACGCTTTGGCCGAATGTGCAGCAGCGTATCCCGAGAGGCCCGCATCCTCCACAAGGCCCATGGCCGCGAGGCGCAAAAATGGATCAGCTTCTACGACGAGAACGCCGCATGCATCACTAACGATCATAACAGAGATATCCCTATGCGCTGAGATTTACATATCATTGCTAGATAAGCTTTCTTTGTCATTTTCAATTGACCTGCCCCCTTCCTCACCAAAGCCATTTTCCCGACAAATATTTAACAACATTGAGTATCCGTCGGATTCTTTCCTCCACGCTAGGAGGATGGTTAAGTAGCAATGGCTCGCATCGCTAAAAAATGCACTTGTCCGAGGAAGGTGTACCTATGAAAAAACATACGCACAGCGCCTCTCCTGCAAGTTGTCCGGCCGACCAGCTTAAAGGTCGAGATGCTTCGGTAAATATGGGAACGCATGCCATAGCGATCGAAACTATGGAAACTGCGTTGGCAGCCGCTCGGATAGCCGTGTTTGAGCTCGATCTGGTTGCAGACACCTCGAATGTCTCAGCAACTTGGCGTGATCTTATGGATGTCGACCTATCCGACGGCGTCGACTTTCAAACAGAATGGCGAAAGAGAATCCACCCTGACGACGAAGTGCTTATCGAACGCGCATTGGCTGACTACGTAAATGGCCAAGCCCCCCGGGTGGCAGTAGAATATCGGCTGCGTTCACGTGATGGGTCGGACTGGCTCTGGATGCGTACAGATGCCGAAGCAACTGAGTGGGATGTTCAGGGGAATGCTCTCAACTTGGTCGGGACACAACGCGATATTACAGACCGAAAACGCGCCGAGATAGCGCTGCAAGGTAGCGAAGAGCAATTTAGGTCTCTGATGAACAATGCCCCCATCGGAACAGCCTTGGTTTCATTGGAGGGTCAGTGGCTGGCGACAAATGCAGCAATGACTGCCTTCCTTGGCTATTCAGAAGAAGAACTGAGAAGCACAGATTTCCAGTCCATAACGCATGAGGACGATCTAAAAAGTTGCCTTTTGAAAGTCCAAAAACTTTTAAATGGTGAAATTGACGCTTTCGAACTCGATAAAAGGTATGTGCGCCCCGATGGAGAGATCGTTTGGGGGCATCTCTGCGTGGTTCTTGTGCGGAGCGATGATGGCCAACCTCTGCACTACATAACTCAGGTCTTAGACATAACTGAGGCTCGGAAGTTGGATTTCCTCAGGAACGAGTTCATGTCCATCATTGCTCATGAATTACGCACGCCCGTGACGGCAGTCGTAGGGGCGCTGGATATGCTTGACGTCGTTTGTCCCAATGGTCCAATAGAAAAAGTGCAGCAGCTTGTAAAAATTGCCAAACGCGGCGGTGACCGGTTGCGCAAAGCGTTGGAAGATCTACTCGACTTCGAACAAGTGTCAGGCGGAGCTTTATCTCTCAACTTGACTGAAACAAATATTATCGAAATTTTAAGAGAGGCGCTGCTGAAGAGCCAACCCGTCATGGATCAGCATAAAAGTTCAGCCCGCATGATCCTACAGGAAAGCGAGATCTTTTGGAAATGCGATCCGGTTCTGTTGGATAAAGCGCTTAGGCACCTGCTCTCAAATGCTGCTAAATTTTCTCCTGAGGATACTGAGGTTCGGGTTATAATCGCGAGGGATACAAGCCAATTAAGCATCCGTGTAAAAGATTCAGGCCCCGGCATTCCCGATAATCTTCAGGAGAAGATATTTCAGCCTTTCTGGCAGCAAGACACATCTGACACAAGGGAGCAGCAGGGTATCGGCCTCGGGCTCACTATTTCCCGCCAGGCGATCCGAAGAATGGGCGGTGAGCTATCAATCGAGGCCTGTGGTGGGCCGGGGGCTGAGTTTCTCATCACGCTTCCCATCTGCCCTGTACGATGAATTTACTTCAATAAGGGGGTCCAGAAAGATAACTTACCCCTTACCGCGCTGCTTGGCCATGGTCAGCCTCATCCTCAATGGCTGTCTTCGAAGGGGTCCGGGAGGTATGAAACAACTGCTTCTTGCTGGCGCCTGGATCGGCACAGATAGGCTAAGTGCATGATGCGGTGGGGTGTCAACGCGTAGTGTGCACTTCATCGCCGCGCAACCTAAGCAGAGCCTCACTGCGAAGGCAGAACTATAGTTGATAGTTCACGCTAAGGGATGCTGCCTTAGCTCGATAAGAATTTCATTTGCTCGGTGGATAACATCCTGCTTCTTTTCTTCACCGGTCGCCCGCTTTGCGTCATCCAAGAGGGCTTCAGTCCTTTTCTGGATGCTCAAAAACTTTTGCTCTTCAGCTTCTGAAGTTTTTGTCCGTCCAAGTTCAGCACGCCGCTCGACCATTGCTTTCTCCAGCTCATGAACTTTTTCTTCAAACTCGTTCTGTCTCACCAAGGGCTCCTTTTGTAGATATAGTAAAACTAAGCTCCCACAGCCTTTATGCAACTTTCATAGCGTCGGACAGCGACGTATTCTTGCTTGAATAGGTGTTCTCCAATGTGCGCGCTAGGCTTGCAATGACCTACAAGAAGCGAGAGAAGAACAACTTCTTCAAGCTTCCAAAATAGTGTGAACACCCTACCCCTAATTCAGAGTTTTTCGTGAAGTACCGCTGACCTCTCTGTTAGGCCGAAATCCGCCCAGAGATCGGATATATGTAGGCATTTTATTGCTTCTTCGAATCTGAAAGTCGACGAGGCGGAAGTCGGGTATTGCGCAATTTCGGGTGCCTTCCTACATCCCGATTACTTGCATTTGCATGCGTGTCAGAGCGTTTGAGCGAATGCTCTTCTGTCCGAAAGCCCCCTCATGAATTACGATCATTTAGCTCTGTCAGAGTTCGGCATACCTCTGTCTGATTTCGACATCCGGTTCGATAAAATCACCCATCTGGCTTCGCGCCTCCTAAGCACACCGGTTTCATTGCTCACAGTCATCGACGATACAGCTGATCTCCAGCTACTAAAGTCGGCAGTAGGTGTCCCGGATGAGCTGCGCCAGAATCGTGCAACACCGCTAAGCCACTCTTTCTGCAAGTATGTGCGGGATAGCGGAGCACCGTTATCTTTACCCGATGCTCGGGCCGACCCATTTCATATGCATAATCCTGCGATAGAAGCCTTTGGGGTCGTCAGCTATCTTGGTGTTCCGTTTCACGGCGAGCGCGGTGAACCGGTGGGTGCACTATGCTGCATGGATATACGCCCTCGAGAATGGGCCAATCAAGATGTTGAAATACTGATGCATCTGGCTTCCATCGCGGATGATCAGTTCCAGTTGGCCTCTGCCGTCAGGGATCGTGCGAGAGCTAAGCTTCTTGCTGAGCGAGCAGCGCTCACTCGAAGCAGCTTCTTGTCGCATGCAAACCATGAAGTCCGGACACCTCTAAGCGCTATCTCGGGAGCCGCACACCTCCTCAGCGCTATTTCGACAGATACAAAAACGCGCGGCCTGGTAGAGGTGATTGAACGGAATACGGTGCGCCTGCGCGCCCTCACAGATGACTTGGTTCGCATTGCTGAGTTGGATACGGTCACCGCTACTATAGAGGCAGAGACCGTTGATCTTATTGAGGTGATCAATAATATTGTCGCAAAACATGAGGGGACTGCGCAGTCCAAGGGCTTAAACTTAGCATTCAGTAACGCGGCTATAAACACTCTAACCTTCTTATTCGATGCTGCCATTCTCACCAGTGTGATAGATCGTCTTGTTTCTAATGCGATCAAATTCACTGCGGTAGGCGAAGTCCGTATAACGGTAGAAGAGACATCACCAGACGCCTTTGTAATCATTCGCATAAGCGATACCGGTGCAGGTATTGGCTCTAATCTTCAACGTAAGCTATTTGAAGAATTCGAAGGACATGATCCCCGAACCGCTCGTGAAGGTGGCGGAACCGGGCTGGGAATGAACATCGTGAAGCGTGAGGTGGAGCTATTAGGCGGCACTATATCTCTATCTAGTCAGCTCGGCGACGGGACCCAATTCGAGGTTTGCCTGCCAACAGCCAGAAGCTCGGAAAATAACACCTATCGGGCAAACGAGCCACAGAGCAACTCTGGGCACCTCACTTGTCTGGAATGCGGAGTGAAACTCAGTCTTCTGCGACGTCATCTCAAGCACGAACACGGCATGTCCCCTGAAGTGTATCGCGCTAAGTGGGGACTGCCGGAAGATTTCGAGCTATCGAGCACCGCCTATAGAGCGATGCGGGCGGCAGCTAAGCGCGACAAATGAAATCAGCCTTCGCCTTGTAGAGCCCATCTCGAACTTATCTGTAGACGTGCACATGTAAGCCGACAAAAACACTAGTTTTTGTCGCCTTTTTAAGATTCAACCTGTATGTGCTCAAAAAACGGCAAAAACAGGGTGACAGAATGAGATACGGATATGCGAGGGTTTCGACGGCCGATCAACGGCACGATCTACAAGTCGACGCTCTCCAGCAGACAGGATGCGAGCAGATCGTCCAAGAGGTGATGAGCGGTGCCAAATCACTGGCGAAACGGGATGCCCTACTCTCTCGGTTGGTCGAGGGTGACGAACTCGTGGTATGGCGCCTAGACCGGCTCGGCCGGTCGACACTCGATGTGTTGGAGCAGCTCGAAGATCTCCAGCATCGCGGGATCCGGTTCGTCACCCTTGAGGGAAACTTTGATACCGGCACCCCGATGGGAAAAACGATGTTAACAATCATGGCGAGCCTGGCTGAACTCGAGCGGGAAACGTTGCGGGAGCGGGTGAAGAGCGGACTTGAGGCCGCCCGGCGCCGTGGTGCAGAACTCGGCCGTCGCAGATCACTCAATGCCAGTCAACGCGAGCAGATTGTCACTTGGAGAGCTGAAGGCCAATCCTGGAGGCAAATTCAGCAATTATTCGGCGGACCCAACTCCATCTCGATCCGGACTCTTCAGAGAGCTATCGGAGCGCAGTAAATGTATCTCCTAAGCCCCCTGCCCTACTGGAAAAACAAAGGGGTGCCCGTCCTTTGCATTTCGCGGTGCAGTTGAGCGTTTCAGAGCCTCGAAGCGCATCGCTTTGAGCCCTTAGTGACCGTGCCGAGCTTGAAGCTTGCGCAGTCGCGAATAAGCGGAGCTCAGTGCTTAGCGCAGCGAATGACGGCGATGCAATTCCGACGTCTCAAACTTACCTGTACAGCAGAACAGGTATTTTCACGGACTGCACCATCGCTGTGGTCGTTGATCCGATGATGAGGCTCCTGATCCGGCTATGCCCATAGGCCCCCATCACCAGAAGATCGAACCCCTCTTCAGACACCAGCTTGTTCAGGGCGTCTTCGGGTTCACCTGTCGCGATGCGAGAGGATGCCGTGATATTGGCCGTATGAAGCTTAGAAACAGCTTGATCAGCAACTTTCTGGGCATGAGTGCTATCTTGCGCCACGCTGAGCACGCTGACGGCGAGATCAGCAAAAACAGGGCTGGTCGACATACGATCGATAGCGGTCTCGGCACTTGCGCTTCCGTCATAAGCCACAAGAACTTTTGAAATGTGTCGAAACTCTCGTGATGCCACAAACACTGGTACCTTGGAGGTGCGCACGATCCTCTCCAGGTTCGACCCCAAGTGACCAGAGGCGAAATCCGCGCCTTCGCCCCGCTTGCCGATAGTGATTGCGCGAATATCGCTTTCAAGCTCGCGAACCGATTCCAGAAGGTCGCCTTTTCGCAAACGCATATCCACCTTCGGGATCCCGGCTTGTTCAAGGATCGCTTTCGCATCTTCCAGAATGGCATGACCCTTCGCTCGGGCAAGTTTGGCGCGCTGCTCGTCCATGGCAGAAAGTTCATCCAGGAGCGCGGTCCTGGCACCCAGGCTTAGTGTCCCCGAAAGATCCGTAGATGCAGCGCCCTCGCGGCGGCCTAATACATGCATGGCTATCACGCTGCCATTGAGCTTCTTTGCGATCCAAGCGGTGTGGTGGCAGACGCTTTCGGAATAGGCCGACCCGTCCAGTAGTGTCAGTATTTTGTCCATGGTGTTCCTCCCTCAGTGTCCCATCAACTTGTCCATCGCGCCGGGCTTGTCATGTATCGCAAGCTTATCGACGAGCGTTTCCGTTGCGTGGTTCATACCGACAACCTCGACTTCTGAACCTTCTCGGCGGAACTTCAAAATTGCCATGTCCAGCGCCTGAACGGAACTAATGTCCCAGATATGGGCCCTGCTCACGTCGATGGTGACATGATCAAGCGCCTCGCGGAAATCGAAGGCATCCGCGAAATCTTCAGCCGACCCATAGAAAAGCTGGCCTTCGAGCACGTAGGTCCGTTGACGGCCATCAGCTGATAGGGTCGAGGTGATACGGAAAAGCTGCGCGATCTTACCTGCGAAGAAGATGCCCGACAGCAGTACCCCTACCAAAACGCCGATGGCGAGGTTGTGTGTGTAGACCACGGTGACGACAGTTGCGATCATCACGATCGAGGAGGAGCGTGGATGGACCGTCAGCGCCTTGATCGAGGACCAGGAGAAGGTGCCGATCGACACCATGATCATGATGGCCACCAGTGCAGGCATCGGAATCCGGGCAACAAGGTCACCCAGCCCCACGACGAGGATCAGGAGTACGACGCCAGCGGAGAATGCTGAGAGTCGGCCCCGGCCGCCAGATTTCACGTTGATGATCGACTGTCCGATCATCGCACAACCCGCCATACCGCCAATGAACCCGGTCGCGGTGTTCGCGATGCCCTGCCCGATGCATTCCTGATCGCGGCTGGATTTCGTGTCAGTCAGATCATCAACGATGTTCTGTGTCATCAGGCTTTCCAACAGTCCGACCACCGCAACGGCGGCGGAGTAGGGAAAAATGATCAGTAGCGTCTCGATGGTTAGCGGCACATCCGGGATCAGGAAGAAGGGTAGCGTATCAGGCAGTGCGCCCATGTCGCCTACCGTCCGAACCTCCCATCCCATCGCCAGAACGGCCAAGGTCAGCACGATGATCGTGACCAGCGGGGACGGGATCGTGGTGGTGATACGTGGAAAAAGATAGATGATCGCGAGGCCTGCGGCCACAAGGACATAGGTGAGCCAGGTGACGCCTGGATTGCCCAGGTTCAACTCGGGGAGTTGCGCCATAAAGATCAAGATCGCCAGCGCATTCACGAAACCGGTCATTACCGATTTTGATACATAGCGCATGAAACGCCCGAGCTTCAAAAGTCCCGCCCCTATCTGCAAGAGGCCTGCAAACACGGTTGCAGCCAAAAGATACTCGAGCCCGTGATCCTTCACGAGCGTAATCAACAGAACGGCTGTGGCGGCAGTCGCCGCCGAAATCATGCCTGGCCGTCCGCCTGTAAAGGCTATGAGAACGGCTATGGAAAAGGAGGCGTAAAGACCCACCTTGGGGTCTACGCCTGCGATGATAGAGAATGCGATGGCTTCGGGGATCAGCGCCAGCGCGACGACGATACCCGCAAGCACATCGCCACGAATGTTGCCAAACCATTGCTGTCGGTAGTCAGAAATTGAGATCATATGAGCAATCCAGTACCCTGTGCCAGATCGCCCTTCACAAGACGGTCGGCATTATATTTTGGGAATTTTCAGGGTTGTCCGGCGGATCAGCGGCCGGAAGAGCCACCCGGGCTTTCACCGGGGTCCTAACGTTATTAGGGCTGCATAAACCCTATCTGCGTGGGAATATCAATCCCTCTCAGATGCGCGGGTATCACGCCACTGGAGCGAAGCTGTTGGAGGTGTTCGCTAAGAAACTGACTGCCAAAACCCACATCGGCGCAATGCTCAACATCTGGAAATCTGGCCTAGGAGCTGCCATTCGTTCTGGTATGGGGCCATATGTCGGTGGACGCTACAGATACTGGCCTGTTGATCGTGTTCGATTGTATCGACATCAAATCTTCTCTTCACCTCCTCACCGACGGTTACAGAAATTAACCTTTGCGAGCCATATCCTAGGATGATAGGACGCTAGAGTAATATGATCCTAGGGCAATAGGACGCTAGTAATCCGCAGGTAGAGGGCAAAATATGATAGTAATTTCGGTGGTCCATCAAAAAGGCGGTGTGGGTAAGAGCACTATTTCACAGGCACTCGCGGCCGGTCTAGAAGGCCGAACTCGAATTTATGATGCAGATCAGCAAGGTACCACGTCCCGTTGGGTAGAACGCCGACAGGCTGAGAATGTAGCCAAACCTGAGCTTGCAGTAGGTCGCATCGAACAGCTTCCTGGCCTCATTGAGCAGGCGGAAAAGGATGGTGTCGACTGGTTTGTCATCGACACGCCCCCGGAACACTCAGGCGAATTGAATCTACGGACTGCTCTATCTGTCGCTGATTTTGCAGTCATGCCCACACGCGCTGGCGCCAATGATGTCCAGGTGTTGCCGAAGACTATGCGAATTGCGCGACAGATCGGTGTGCCATTTTCTGTAGTCATGAATGAGTACGACGGCCGCCGTTCGCTGCACAAACAGGTGCTAGCTGACCTCGAGGATATGGCTCGGCGCAACGGGCACACGGTCCTGCGACCATTACGCAGCCTGGCAGCTCACCAAGACAGCACTTACGCAGCCCAAACAGCAATCGAATACGCACCAAGCAGTGATGCGGCTAGAGATATGATCCTGCTCACCAGAGAAGTGGCGCAGATAACCAGAGGAGAGCAATAATATGGCTAAGAAGAAATTGAACACGACCGGACTGATCGATGATGCCGCAGAACGTGTTGGAGATCTCGACCCATCACCGGCTGCAAGCCGACATGATCGGGCGCCACTCAAACTTGAGAAGCGCACCCGGGCGGCCACCGAGCAGATGAACTTTCGCGTCAGTGAAGGTCTCGGGCGTGATATCAAGCGATGGGCCCTCGATCACGATGTTGCGCCAGCGGACGTCATCGAGGCTGGATTTGAGATGGTGAAAGCAAAATTCGGACCATGATGCCCAGCTGATGTAATATGCACCCGCCCTCCTCCCAATAGAATATGATAGTATCCTATGATCCTATGGTCCTAGCATCATAGGGTTATAGGATACTAGTAATTCAAGCGCGGATTGATAGAATCAAAGTGTAGCTCTGGTTAACTCTCCAATAATCGCATTCATATATGATTTTGTAGTAGACCACACATGCGACCTGTTCTCCGCCGAGTAGGCGGCCTGCCGATTTCGGCATCAACAGGAGAAATTATGACGACGAAACTGAACGCCCGAGGTGAAGGATCACATGCATATAGCGACCAAGATGCAGTGGAGCAGTGGGAGGCCACGCAATGGCTGATCGAGTACGTCCATGATAACAACGAGAACCAGGATGGCAGTTGGTCAGACTGGAGTGATCCTGGTCACATCATCAATACCTATGCGCCCGCTCAGGTTGTGGATTCTGGGAAACTGACGTCGTACGGGGAGTGCCGCCACGAGGAGCCACTCCGCCGGATCACCATCGGAGACCGGGGCAGGGAGGTTCTGGCTGCATGCATCGCAGGCAAGGGCGCAGAAGAGCTGATGAGCCGATGGTCTCGGGAGATCGAGGAGGCGGGCGCGGCGCCGTCATCATAATTCATAGTGTAAAGTCCTAGCATCCTAGCATCCTAGCAATATAGGATGCTAGGGTTTCTCGAGGGACCCGAAAATGACATCTGTTTTACCTCTCCGTGACTGCATCGACCATTGGATTGAGAACCAAATTGGTGATGAAATGCTGGTCCCCAGCAACTCGGAATTTCGGCGAACTCTGCGGGTCTCGAGGGAGTTCCAGCGGTCTACGCGGCTGCCTTTCTCAAGTGGGCATATGAAGTTGGCAGCGGCCGAGAACGTGACTGCTGAGAACCTGCCAGACGTCCTCAGAAGGGTGCTCCACAAGCCTATGAAAAAGTGGCTGGAGGGCCGTTACAGCGATCTGGTTACCCACCTAGGCGGCATCAGCCTCCCGGAAGGGCAGGGGAGCTCTCCTGAGCTGGTTGGTGTGCTGGCAAACGTGCTTGATGTCCACCTGGTGGAGTTCACTGTCGTGCTCGCGGGGAAAGGATGGATATTTATTGCTGAGAAACCTTTGGTCGCTGATGTGCGCGGTGAAAATATGATGTTCGAGGGCGATCTTGGTGACTTCGTGGCAGCTACAGCGATGCTCTCGATAGTGCCGACGGTGCCTGCCTAAAGCACTAATCTGGCCGGTTCTCCGGCGCGTAGCTGATGTGAAACCGAAAAGGTTTGGCGACCTTCCTTAGAGCATCAAGTGCATCATTTGCGGCGCCACTTTCGAGAACCTCGAGCTGCTCTAGAGTAAGACCGAAACATCTACAGAAATACTCCGGTGTCATTCCAAAGCCTTCTCGGATCCAGCGAATGCTTTCCGGCAAAGGAAGTTCACCAGCCTGCGCACGACGGTGGATCTCGCGCTGATGTTTTCTGTTCTCATCCCGATTTTTGTTCATGCTTCCTCCTCCCATGATACAGGTGCGGTCTACATCTATATTGAATGGTAGGAGGCGAGGGACTCGAACCCTCTCGCTCACGCTTATCTGGCGCCTCGGGGATATAATGCCCGACCGCATACCCATGCTGCCTCCCACAAAATAGTGGGTATCCTGAGAGTTCAGGATATTCGGCTGGTATGCAGAATCGCGTTCATGCGACGATCATCGCCAGATCTAGGATGCTGGTCAACCGTCAGATGTAGACGCCGTGCTCGATCTGCATCAACAGGATCTCCACCTCATCACGGCCGGACTGGGTCTCCATAAGGTCCGCCGGGCGCCTGTTATCCAGCGCCATCGCCGTCGACGACATCCACTCCTCGGCGAGTTCCGGAGAGCCCATGACCTTGGTGCACAGCTCCATCAGTTCGGTCTCAGTCATGATCGGGTGTCCTCCGGTGTTAACATGCTGACATGTTAACACCGCTCATGCGGGTGCTTAATACATCAAGGATTTCGCTCACGCATTAAAACGGAGTTAAGGGTGGTCATTCTTTACACTTCGGTAAGTTGCATGGTCAGTACATATATTGTATATTTTCAAATATAAAATATGAGCAGACCTATGAAAACACTAAATATTTCCCAGTTCAGCGCACATGAACATGCGGAGCCATCCTCCCCCCAAGAACTCCTGGAGGCCATGCTGGCAGGTTGTGATATCGAAGAGAATAATATTGCGGCCTCTCAGATCGATGATGCGGTTCAAGATCTGCTTACCGAGGATGAGAGCATTGAGGAATTTTGGGCTTACAACGAAAAGGACGAGGAGTTCTATCGCATCGGTGATGAGATTTGCGTATATGGGTTAACGACAGGCAATCTCCACTGCGGCTCGGCTGATGAACATGCCGCATCCGACGTGGCCGATTTCCGCGAATACATCTCAGAACAAGATGATGATCTAAATACAGGTAATCCAGCTAGCGCGATGTGATCAGAGGCCTCTTCACGAAGGTCGTGTCCGCATTACATCAATGCAGGCCCCAGGTTTTCATAAAAATGGGGGATTTCAAGAGGGCGTCCTTTTTCCACACTAGTTGCGGGTGTGGGCGTAGAACATTAGGGCGTGCGTGAATTACAGCAATCTGCTGAGACAGGTATGCTCTACATCTAGCACGGTATCGGCCTCATCCGAATGCCGGTTCCCACTGGAAAATCCTAAGGATCAGCCACATAGTTCGTTAAATCCGTCCTCTGGCAGGATGCTAGGAATATGAAAGTGACATCAGAAGAGAAGCATGCGCTTCTGCGGGCCCTTCCAAAACTGTTTGCGAGCTGGGACCTTGCCGATGAGCAATCCTCAGCACTTCTCAGTGTTTCCAAGGAATCCTGGGAGCGGATCCGGTCTGGCGTGAACGATGAGTACATCGCTGATGACCAGGGGCAGAGGGCGGGCACCCTGCTCGGCATTCATGCAGCTCTCCGCACCATTTTTGTTGGCTCTCGATGCAACGACTGGATTCAGAGACCTAATTCAGATCCGATGTTCTCAGGCCAATCTGCATTGGATTTTATGATCGACGGTGGCTTACCTGCAATCGAGCGTGTGCGGGAATACCTGCAAGCTGAAGTGGCCCGGTGATTGGCTTCGGGATTAGTGAGAGCCCCGCTTCGCCGAATAGAATGTACGCTTTTTAATTGTCATAGCTGTCACACTGTCACAAACTGCCTAAAATCACATATTTTTATGGCTATAATTTTGTGACACGCGTGTCAGTGATAGGGTTCTAGGATCCTAGGAGGAGGTTGTGATGACTAGAGATCAGGTGATCGAGATGGCCGCGCGTGTGCTGACATCAGAAGATCGTGCCCGGGAGTGGCTGTCACGGCCGCATCCGTTATTAGACATGCATGCACCTCAGGATCTGTTGGACAGCCATTTTGGTCGAGGTCAGGTGGAGCAGCTTTTACTCCGAACTGAGGCCGGGTTTGCCGCCTGAGGCGTCGGATCTATTGTTTGACGGCCAAACAACGCATATTGAGGTGAGGTGCTGGAGTTGTGATCATAGGGTGACGATCAGACGAGGTGCGATGCCAGCCGACATAGATAGGCATGAATTCGAGCGTCGAGCCATATGCAGTCAGTGTGGAGCCCTTTGGCCGCAAATGACGAAGCACCCCAAGAAGAAATCTACCTCAATGGGAGAGGACGGCGATCATCAAGTCGGACGCCCTCTGTGACGATTGTGTGTGCAAACAAGGTCGGCACGACCTTGGCCCCGTCAAAATCGCTTTGGCGCGCTGTCAGTAGGTCTGCATGAGCGCCTGACCTCCGGCGTAGCCTGAAGGCAGCATGTGGGCTGTCGATGTCTTCTGGAGCATCATCAGACACCACAGCGAGCAGGTCGAAATCACTATCCGGGGTGTGATCACCTCGAGCACGGCTCCCAAACAACCACACCTCTGAGGCCAACATCTCTGTTTTGCAGAGCTCGACAAGCTGCTGCACTTCAGGAGAGAGCGCGATGTGTTTCTTGGTCCGCATAGCGTTTTATAGGATCCTATGATGACGCGGTTATCAAGGATGGTTCCCTGACGCTTAGAAGTGGGTAATTGCGCCTGTTCTAGGATGATAGGATCCTAGGGAGCTAGGAAAACTTGTCCTATGGGAACGACCCAGCCCTGCCTTTCACGCACATCGCAGGGAATGCCCGGAGCCTCTTCTGTTGGACTCTTGCGCAAAGATTGGAGCTAGGCTTGATTGGAGTGGTTCATAAGCGTGGCCAACGCTGTAATAACTTGAGCATGAACGAATGGTTTTGGTATCAGTACGCTCTTTGGAACGCCCATAGCCTCCCACTCATGGGCGCTGTCCCCAGTCATATATACGATCGGCATCTCCGGCATCTGCTGCCTAATCTGCCTAGCGAGGCACCACCCGTTTGGGCCTTTGCCGAGGCTTATGTCGGTCACGACCCCATCAATGCGCGTCGGATCAGCTTCGAAGGTCTCCGAGGCTTTTATCCCATTCATAGCCGTCACGACCTGAAACCCCTCCTCAATAAGGGCGGCTTCAATGTCCATTAGAATGAGCGCTTCATCCTCAACTAACAAAATTGTTCTACAGCTCATTCTCAAACCTGTCTGGATAACCGACCTCAACTAAGCGCAGGCCGTTTGGTTCCAATTTGTAAGACCGAAACTTGGCGGTTGTACAATCACCATCCGCTGTTCCCACCAGACTTCATCATCGGGACACAATGATTGATCCGCATAGACTTCGGCGGGAAAACTCCTAGATCCAAGCTGTTATCTGAGCACTATAGCCTCAGATAGGGCCAGTCCGGGAAAGAATTTACATGGTAACCAGAGCGATTGTTGGTTCAGCTCGCGCTGCAACCATCTTCATTGTAGTCACCTTCCTAGTGTATTCCAGCATCGTAGGGGCGCTCATCTATCAAGGCTTCAACGCTGCCCGAGATAGAGCAGAGAGTTCAGTGACGGCCGCCGCCAAGGCAGTAAAGATCAACACCGGTTGGATTGTTGAGGTGGCCAGGCAAGCGCTGCGCCAGATGGACGTCGCCCTTGGACCCGATGTTGAACCTGACACCCCTGCGACTTTGACCAGCGTTCGGGCCGCGCTGGAAGGCCTGCCCAGCACCGCCAAAGCCTACATTGTTACCGCTGACGGCCAAACCCTCTATACGACCGACCCCGACGCCCCAAACATTGATGTTCGCGACAGAGAATATTTTACGCGCCCCGCCTCAGGACAACAGTTCTTCACTTCTTCGCTTCTCACCAGTCGCATCAATGGCAGTCCGATATTCACGTTCAGCCGACGTCTTGAGCGAGAGGGTATCTTCATAGGCGTTGCAATAATTTCGTTCGATGCTGCTCTATTGGGGGAGTTGCTAGACTCTCTCGACCTAGGGGCAGGATCGACACTGGCTATTCTGCGCAGTGATGGCATGCTGGTGGCCCGGTATCCACCTGTGGATGGCCCGGTGGACCTTAGTCAACATGTACTATTCCAAGACCACCTGCCCAATTCAAACGCAGGCACCTATATTAGCGAGTCTCCTGTAGATGGCGAGAAACGGTTTATAGGATATCAGACTCTTCCCGAAGCTGAGCTCATCGCCATCGCTTCGATGGGCTATAGTGAAGCGTTGGAGCGATTTTGGCGACGTGTCCGGGTTTTCCTCGCGATCGTCATTCCATCCATTCTCGCGCTTGCCGCATGCGCCTTTTGGGTCATCAGCCTTCTTAGGCGGGATGTTGTGAAAAATGAAAAGCTGGAAGCGTCGTTCGAGGCAAATAAAATGCTGTTTCGCGAGATCCACCATAGAGTTAAAAACAACATGCAAGCGATGCAAGCCCTTGTAGGCATGCAGAAACTTTCCCCCGAAGTGGAGACCAATTTCAAATTGCGCCTAGCGGCGATGGCTACTGTACATGAGCATATGTACAACTACGACAAATATGCTGCTCTGGACGCGCCAGCATTTATCGCCTCAGTGACGGAAAATATCTTTAAAGCACATGGCTCGCCCGCGCGTTTGAACCTTGACGTCGATCAGATCCCAATCAGCCACGATCAGGCTACCTCTCTAGCCATGCTGATCAATGAAGTTGTCACCAACTCTTTGAAATATGCCATTATAGACAAGTCAAATGCTGAGATCCGCATATGTCTCAAGCTTTTGACGGAAGACACAGCTGAACTGATCATCGCTGACAACGGACCTGGGTTTGATCCCAACACGGGTCACTCAGGAATGGGCACCAAAATCATTAAAGGGATGGTCATGCAACTCCACGGGTCGCACACTTATGACTTTAAGGCAGGCACAAGTTTTTCCCTTAGGTTCCCTGTAGGTTAGCGTCGATAGCTGTTGGCACCAATCGCTTCATGAACTCTCTGCCCCATGCCATATTTTCCGATGGGGGAGCGCTATTTTCATGGATATGGCACCCATCATCTATTCCTCGAATAGGTCTCCTGAGGTGCCTTATTGGCTCCCTGACATGCATCGGAATGCTTCCTTGCAAAGGTGAGATTAACGATTCCGAAATGGTTGGTGATTAGCTCTCTATTTTGACAGCCAGTTGTGTTGCTACCCGCCGCTACGCGCCGGTCCACAACATCCTGGCAAGGGGGCTGTGCCCCCGTTGACCCCCGTGATGCTTCCCATCACCACCATAGAGGAGAGCTAGCATGAGCAGCAGTGAGAGCAGACAAATGAGTAATCAATTGGGTCTCAGACTCGATGATGATCTCTATGCACGCCTTGTTGCAGCTGCCCGTCGAAGCGATGTCGCGCCCACAGCCTATGCACGCTTTCTAATTTCACAGTCTCTGGGGTCGGAAACCGAACGGGTACTGCCGAGGCCGAGGCGCGGATCCAACCACAAGCTGACTAAGGAGGGCAGGGGCGCCATCCGCTTTACTGGCCAGCTTGGAGCTGTTGGCAACAACCTTAACCAGGCGATGGCTCAGGTGCATACCGCGCGCAACGCAGATCAGATCGATGAAAACCACTTCCGACAGCTCGAAGCGACCATCAAGGATGTGCAGGCGCTCTATGCTAGGATCCTAGGAGAGCTTCTTGAATGATCATAAAAAGCTCTCGCATTCCTGTTTCTGATACCGGCGCCATCGCAGCATATTTCGCGGCCGAAGGTGAGAATGAGAAGGTGAGCTGGCTTCAAGGCACGCAGGCTGAGATCCAGTTAATGGGCATCGCTGCAAAACTTGCTGGGCGAGCCTTCTCTGTTCGACATGTCATTGTTGCCCCAGGTGAGAAGCTGGGTGGGCCCGAGCTGACGCAGATCCTGGATAACGTCTGCCAGGAATATGGCGTCACTAAAAATATGAAAGATCGCATCACCGCTGTGGTTCACAAGAAGCCTCGCGAGGGCAGTCAAGGCTTCGAATACCACTATCATTTTGCGATCCCCGAGGTGGACACGAACATCGGCCGGGTGCTCGATTCCAAGTTCACACACATGAGGAATGAGAAGCTCTCACGCCTCGCCGAGCTGCAAACTGGCCACGAAATCACCCTTGGACGCTTCAATCGCGAGGTCTTCGACGCCCTTTCACGTGAACAGCCAGATCTCGATCTATCCAGATACCAGGATTCCCTCGAGAATGCGGCTGAGGTCAGTGGCATGGACCGCAGTGACTGGAAGAGCTTCAGAGCTGAGAGCAGCTACACGAGCACCGGTCATCAAGTCATCAAACGCAAAGCGCGTGCTGCTGGCGTCGAGGAGGACCTGTCGCTGCCGAAGGTGAGATCGTTGATGCGGAAATGGGCGTCGACGCGAACACCTGAGCAGTTCATCGAGCACGTTCTAGCCAGTGGCTATGAACTCAGACTAGGCACCAAACAGGGCATCTGGCGCCTGCATGGGCACGGGCATGATCTGGGATCTATCGACCGCCTGAGCGGAATCAAACGTCATAAAATTGATGAAATCATGGAGAGGAAGTATGACGTTTCCATAGGCCATAAGGATGCAAATGATAGATTCAGCCGGTAAAGGCATCTAAGCCTTGGATATTTTCCAGCACAAAAAACGGTGCTTAATGGAAAATTTATTGGTTTCTTAAAAAACATGC
>NZ_JBIFFR010000022.1:0-1011 GCF_043557275.1 Sulfitobacter sp. 1A13368
TCCCAATCTTTCGATAGGCGGCGACATCGGTTCAGCCAGGCGAAGGTGCGCTCGACGACCCACCGTCGCGGCAGCACTTCAAAGCCCTCCGCGGTGTCAGAGCGTTTGGCGATCTGGACGGTCCATCGGCCGAGGGCCTTTAGCGCGTCCCGCAGTTTGGGCCCTGCATACCCGCCATCCGCAAATACATGTCGCAATGATGGATAGCGCGAGACGACCGCTTTCAGCACATCGGGTGCGCCATCCCGATCCTGAATTCCGGCGCTGTGGACCACCAAGCCTATCAGCAATCCAACCGTGTCGGTTACGATGTGGCGCTTGCGGCCCTTGATCCGTTTGCCCGCATCATAGCCCCTAATACCACCGCTTTCGGTGGTTTTTACGCTCTGGCTATCTATGACCCCTGCCGTTGGCTGAGCTTTGCGGTTCTCGGCCAGTCGCGCAGCTTCGACCAGCTTCTGGTTTATCTCATCAAGCAAGCCGTCATCGCGCCACGCGTAGAAATAGCCCCGAACCGTTGAAACCGGCGGGAAGTCGTTGGGCAACATACGCCATTGGCATCCGGTCGTTGCAATGTAGAGGAGGGCGTCGACCACGTCGCGCAAACATGTCGTACGGGGCCGACCAGTTGTCTTCGGCGGCGACATCGAAGGCGCTATCAACGCCCATTCCGCGTCCCTCATATCGCTTGCGTATTTATCGCCTTTTCGGTCATGTTGACGGCGGGTGAGTTCAGTCCAAGCCATTGTGATCTCCATTCAGCTTCACAACCGAACAGAATCACAAACCACTGAACTCACTCAAATAGTTTTAAATCGGGCTCTTAGAGTCTGATTCAAAACTAACTGCACCTTCTCAATTCCTTGCGAGATGCCGTGTGACGCGTCTGATGTGTGCGATGAGGATCCAAGCCTCTGCGCTTGCGATGGATTTTTCCCAATCTTTCGATAGGCGGCGACATCGGTTCAGCCAGGCGAAGGTGCGCTCGACGACCCACCGTCGCGGCAGCAC
>NZ_JBIFFR010000011.1:0-19114 GCF_043557275.1 Sulfitobacter sp. 1A13368
AGGTCATCGCCAAACCTAATAAGTTCCTAGACTACAGTATCTCTCTACGATGATCAGATTAACAAAACCGCCGCAGCTCATAGCTGCGGCGGTTTTGTGTTTGAGGGGGGCGGGGAGTGGTGCCCAATAACTGTCTATTTTCCGCCCTTCACTTGGCGCAATGGATCGGTAACTCTTTCGCAACTGCGTAGAGAGACTGATATGACGCCCCCCATTGATAAGGCTGCCACTTCTTCGTCCGACTTGGACCACGCCGCGATGTCTGCGATTCGGAATGTCATGGCAGATGCGGAGAGTGCTCCGGACCCACGCGCCGGTTCGGGGCTGGCAGAGCCGCCGGTGGCCCCTCGGCGGCCGGGGCGCGTGGCTTTTCCGGATTTGCCGGAGCCGGAAGCCGTTGACGTTAAAATTAGGAAGGCGTCACGCCATAGGATTCGTGCGAAACGTCCTCCGGCCCGGGCGGTGATCCTCAGCCTTCTAGCGCTGGCGATGGTTCTGCGCCCTTGGTTAGTGTTCGGCGTGCTATTCGTTACAGTGTTTGTCGTGTTGGGGGTCTTCCTCGCCCTCGGTTATGATGGGTTTTGGCAGCGAGCGATGGCGCTTGGGCGCTGGTATGCCGCGCGGCGGCCCGAGCGTGCGGCGGCGCTTCATGCGCGTTTGGATGCTTTCGCCATGAAATGGGACGCCATGCTCGACCGATTCCCCGAAGGCACCGTCGACGGGCTGTATCTTCCTGACTTTGGCGAGATGGCAGCGGCAGAGGCGCGGCATGACGCGGCGCTTGACCGCCGGTTCGATCGTCTGCGCGACCCGGAAGGCTGAGGCGCGCGCGAAGATGTCTTGAAACTAGGGGGCGGACCCGTTACATCCGCCCAATCGGGCAACAGGGAAAGATGTCATGGCCACCACCAATCCGCTTCAGTTCATCCAGCAGGTTCGCACCGAAGTTGCAAAGGTTGTTTGGCCGACAAAGCGCGAAGTGATGCTGACCACGGTGATGGTCTTTATCCTTGCCGCACTGACAGCTGTTTTCTTTGCGATTGTCGATATCCTGATCCGCGGCGGTTTGCAGCAGATCCTTGGGATGTTCGGCTGAGCACCGCCCGCATGGGTGATTTTATCTTTACACCCTTGAAACCTGCGTCTGCGCGGGCTATTGCGCAGACCTGACCTGAAAAGGGCGTGCGGCGATTCGAGTTGCGCGCCGATTTTTTGTTCAGATGTTGCGGGGCTTGGCCCCCGTGTTAATTGACGAATTTCATGCCGGGGCAGCCCGCATGGCAAGACAGGGACCAGAGTTCAGATGGCAAAACGGTGGTATTCGGTCAGTGTCCTGTCGAACTTCGAAAAGAAGATCGCCGAGCAGATCCGCGCGTCCGTGGCCGAGCAGGAACTTGAAGACCAGATCGACGAAGTGCTGGTGCCCACCGAAGAGGTGATCGAGGTCCGGCGCGGCAAGAAGGTGACAACCGAGCGTCGCTTCATGCCCGGCTATGTGCTGGTGCATATGGAAATGTCCGACGCAGGCTATCACCTGATCAACTCGATCAACCGCGTCACCGGTTTCCTTGGACCGCAGGGCCGTCCGATGCCGATGCGCGATGCCGAGGTTCAGGCGATCTTGGGTCGCGTGCAGGAAGGCGAAGAAGCGCCGCGCACGCTGATCCACTTCGAGGTCGGTGAGAAAGTGAAGGTCGCCGATGGTCCGTTTGAGGATTTCGACGGCATGATCGAAGAGGTGGACGACGAGAACCAGCGTCTCAAGGTTTCGGTCTCGATCTTTGGCCGGGAGACCCCGGTTGAATTGGAATTCACTCAGGTCAACAAGCAGGTCTGAGTGTGCGGCGGGGTACACCCCGCCATCCCGGCATCTGAGGGTGTCGGTCATTGTGGGAGGGACGGGCGTCGCGGCGTCTAGGCCCGCACCACGCAACGAAGAACCCGCGGGGCGCGCCCCAAGGGTGTTGAAAGGAGAAGGCCAATGGCCAAGAAACTCGTCGGTACGATGAAGTTGCAAGTTAAAGCGGGTCAAGCAAACCCGTCCCCGCCCGTGGGTCCCGCCCTCGGTCAGCGCGGCATCAACATCATGGAATTCTGCAAGGCGTTCAACGCCAAGACCGCAGACATGGAGCCGGGCGCACCGTGCCCCACCGTGATCAGCTACTATCAGGACAAGTCCTTCACCATGGACATCAAGACGCCCCCGGCGTCCTACTACCTGAAGAAAGCTGCCAAGGTGAACTCCGGCGCGAAAACGCCGAGCCGTGAGACTGTCGGCACCGTGACCACCAAGCAGCTGCGCGAGATCGCAGAAGCAAAAGCCGCCGACCTGTCCGCGAACGACGTGGAAGCGGCGATGAAAATCATCCTGGGCTCCGCGAAGTCCATGGGCATCGAGGTGAAGTAAGATGGCAAAACTTGGAAAACGCACCCGCGCCGCCCGTGAAGCTTTTGCTGGCAAAGAAGAGATCACCGTCGAAGAAGCGGTAAGCCTCATCAAAGCGAACGCCACCGCGAAGTTCGACGAAACCATCGAGATCGCGATGAACCTCGGTGTTGACCCGCGTCACGCAGACCAGATGGTCCGCGGCGTTGTTGGCCTGCCCAACGGCACCGGCAAAACCATGCGCGTTGCTGTCTTCGCACGTGGCGCGAAAGCTGAAGAAGCCGAGAAGGCTGGCGCAGATATCGTTGGCGCAGAAGACCTGATGGAAACCGTGCAGTCCGGCAAGATCGACTTTGATCGTTGCATCGCGACACCCGACATGATGCCGATCGTTGGCCGTCTGGGTAAAGTGCTTGGCCCCCGCAACCTGATGCCGAACCCCAAGGTTGGCACCGTGACCATGGACGTCGCCGACGCCGTGAAAGCGGCCAAGGGTGGTGAAGTTCAGTTCAAAGCCGAAAAGGGCGGTGTCGTCCATGCAGGCGTTGGCAAACTGTCCTTCGACGAAGCCAAGCTGGTTGAGAACATCCGTGCCTTCGTCGGCGCCGTGTCCAAAGCCAAGCCGGCCGGTGCCAAAGGCACCTACATGAAAAAGATCAACCTGAGCTCCACAATGGGCCCGGGCGTGTCGGTCGCTGTCGAGAACGCGACCGCCGAGTGATCCTGTGGGGTGGGGGCCAGCCTCCCACCTTACGACCCGAGATTTGGCGGCTTCGGTCGCCAGATACGCAAGGACCAGAAGATCGGTCCGCGCGTCTGTCCGAGACGGAGGGTTTGGGCCACGGCCTGAATAATTCCTTCCTGAGATGGGAAACCGGAAATTCCTGCCTTCGGGCGGTTTTGGCCGGGACCCTGACATTGGACCCGAATGGGGTGCAGAAGACCGCATCCTGAACTGAGCCGGGGGGCAACCCCCAAATTTGGAGTGAAACTGTGGATAGAGCACAAAAAGAACAGTTGGTCGACGAACTCGGCCAAATCTTTGAAAGCTCTGGCGTCGTTGTGGTTAGCCACTACGTCGGTTTGACAGTTGCCGAAATGCAGGACCTTCGGGCGCGCGCACGCGCAGCCGGCGGGGCCGTGCGTGTTGCCAAAAACAGGCTCGCCAAGATCGCCCTTGAGGGCAAGCCATGCGAAAGCATTGCTGACCTTCTGACGGGTATGACCGTTCTGACCTATTCTGAGGATCCTGTGGCTGCGGCCAAGGTTGCTCAGGAGTTCGCCAAGGAAAACAGCAAGCTTGTTATCCTCGGCGGCGCAATGGGTGAGAACGCGTTGGACGCCGCCGGTGTCGAAGCCGTGTCGAAAATGCCTTCGCGCGAGGAGCTTATCTCCTCCATCGCGGGCATGCTTGGCGCACCTGCTTCGAACATCGCCGGGGCCATTGGCGCACCTGCAAGCAACATCGCATCCATCTTGTCCACCATCGAGGACAAGGCGGCTGCGTAAGGCAAATCGTCAAACTGGCGCACGGGTTGAACACGCGCGTTGGAACACACATATCGTAACGGAAAGAGCTAAACATGGCTGATCTGAAAAAACTGGCAGAAGACATCGTTGGTCTGACTCTGCTTGAAGCACAAGAACTGAAAACCATCCTGAAAGACGAGTACGGCATCGAGCCCGCCGCTGGCGGCGCAGTGATGATGGCCGGCCCTGCTGAAGGTGGCGCTGCCGAAGAAGAAAAGACCGAATTCGACGTCGTTCTGAAGAACGCCGGCGCATCCAAGATCAACGTGATCAAGGAAGTCCGCGGCATCACAGGTCTCGGCCTGAAAGAAGCCAAAGACCTGGTCGAAGCCGGTGGCAAGATCAAAGAAGGCGTCGACAAAGCCGAAGCCGAAGACATCAAAGGCAAGCTGGAAGCAGCTGGCGCCGAAGTCGAGCTGGCCTAAGCCAGAGGTGCGTGTCCTCACGCACCACGCATGAACAAGGGCTGGACGGGAATTTTCCTGTCCAGCCTGACCTGTTTTGACGAATGTTCCCCGCGGGAGCATTTCTCTGGAGAGGTCCAAGGTCGGAAGGGGTGCAGTGGGACGCATTCCAAGAATTGACCCGGATTTTCCGCTCTTATGGGCGCGCACCACGGCCCCGGTGGTTGATGCGCTCGGCGAGAGACACGAAAGGTGACACGACACATGGCACAATCCTTCCTTGGCCAGAAACGTCTGCGTAAATATTACGGCAAGATCCGCGAAGTGCTGGAGATGCCGAACCTCATCGAGGTTCAGAAATCCTCCTATGATTTGTTCCTGAATTCCGGCGACGCCGAGACCCCCACCGATGGTGAGGGGATCACGGGCGTTTTCCAGTCGGTCTTCCCGATCAAGGACTTTAACGAAACTTCGGTACTCGAATACGTCAAGTACGAGCTGGAAAAGCCCAAGTACGACGTTGAGGAATGCCAGCAGCGCGACATGACCTACAGCGCGCCGCTGAAAGTGACCCTGCGCCTCATCGTGTTCGATGTGGACGAGGACACCGGCGCCAAGTCCGTCAAGGACATCAAGGAGCAGGACGTCTTCATGGGTGACATGCCCCTGATGACCCCGAACGGCACCTTCGTCGTCAACGGCACCGAGCGTGTGATCGTCTCCCAGATGCACCGCTCCCCGGGCGTGTTCTTTGACCACGACAAGGGCAAGACCCACTCCTCGGGCAAGCTGCTCTTCGCCTGCCGCATCATTCCCTACCGCGGCTCCTGGCTGGACTTCGAGTTCGACGCCAAGGACATCGTCTATGCCCGCATCGACCGTCGCCGCAAGCTGCCGGTAACGACCCTGCTCTATGCCCTGGGGCTGGACCAAGAAGGCATCATGAATGCCTATTACAACACCGTCACCTTCAAGCTGGAGAAGAACAAGGGTTGGGTTGCGCCCTTCTTCCCCGACCGCGTGCGCGGCACCCGTCCGACCTACGATCTGATCGACGCCAACACCGGCGAGATCCTTTTCGAGGCCGGCAAAAAGGTCACCCCCCGTGCGGTCAAGAAGCTGCTCGACGAAGGCAAGGTCAAGGAACTGCTGCTGCCGTTCGACCACATCGTCGGCAAGTTCGTCGCGCGTGACATCATCAACGAGGAAACCGGTGCTATCTACGTCGAGGCCGGTGACGAGTTGACGCTGGAATACGACAAGGACGGCACGCTGATCGGCGGCACCGCGAAGGAGCTGATCGACGCCGGCATCACCGAAATTCCGCTGCTGGACATCGACAACGTTAACGTCGGCCCCTACATGCGCAACACCATGGCGATGGACAAGAACATGAACCGCGACACCGCGCTCATGGACATCTACCGCGTCATGCGCCCGGGCGAGCCGCCCACCGTCGAGGCCGCCTCCGCGCTCTTCGACACGCTGTTCTTCGATAGCGAGCGTTACGACCTCTCGGCTGTGGGCCGCGTGAAGATGAACATGCGTCTGGCACTCGACAAGCCCGACACGCAGCGCACGCTGGACCGTGACGATATCGTCGCCTGCATCAAGGCGCTGGTGGACCTCCGCGATGGCCGCGGCGACATTGACGACATTGACCACCTCGGCAACCGTCGTGTGCGTTCCGTTGGCGAGCTGATGGAAAATCAGTACCGCGTCGGCCTGCTGCGTATGGAGCGCGCGATCAAGGAGCGGATGTCTTCCGTCGAGATCGACACCGTGATGCCGCAGGACCTGATCAACGCCAAGCCAGCGGCTGCTGCGGTGCGTGAATTCTTCGGCTCCTCGCAGCTGTCGCAGTTCATGGACCAAACCAACCCGCTGTCGGAGGTGACGCACAAGCGTCGTCTTTCGGCGCTTGGGCCGGGCGGTCTGACCCGTGAACGTGCGGGCTTCGAGGTGCGCGACGTGCACCCGACACACTATGGTCGGATGTGCCCGATTGAAACGCCGGAAGGTCCGAACATCGGTCTGATCAACTCGCTGGCCACCTTTGCCCGCGTGAATAAATACGGCTTCATCGAAACGCCTTACCGCGTTGTCAAAGACAGCACCGTCACCGACGAAGTGCACTACATGTCCGCGACCGAGGAAATGCGTCACACCGTGGCGCAGGCGAACGCCAACCTCGACGACGACATGAAGTTCGTGAACGAGATGGTCTCGACCCGTCAGTCCGGCGACTACACGCTGGCACCGACCGAGAACGTGGACCTGATCGACGTGAGCCCGAAGCAGTTGGTCTCGGTCGCTGCCTCGCTGATCCCCTTCCTTGAAAACGACGACGCCAACCGCGCTCTCATGGGCTCGAACATGCAACGTCAGGCCGTACCGCTTCTGCAAGCCGAAGCGCCGCTCGTCGGCACCGGCATCGAAGAAGTTGTGGCACGTGACTCTGGCGCTGCCTACACGGCACGCCGCGCGGGTATCATCGACCAAGTCGATGCCTCGCGTATCGTGATCCGGGCCACCGAAGACCTTGAACTGGGCGACGCAGGCGTGGACATCTACCGCATGCGCAAGTTCCAGCGCTCGAACCAGAACACCTGCATCAACCAGCGTCCGCTGGTGAAAGTGGGTGAGAAGGTCACAAAAGGTCAGGTCATCGCGGATGGTCCGTCCACCGACATGGGGGAACTGGCGCTCGGCAAGAACGTCGTCGTCGCCTTCATGCCGTGGAATGGCTACAACTACGAAGACTCCATCCTGATCTCCGAGCGGATTTCCCGTGACGACGTCTTCACCTCAATCCACATTGAGGAATTCGAAGTCGCCGCGCGTGACACGAAGCTTGGGCCAGAAGAGATCACCCGCGACATCCCGAACGTCGGCGAGGAAGCTCTGCGCAACCTCGACGAAGCCGGTATCGTGTATATCGGTGCGGACGTGGAGCCGGGCGACATCCTTGTGGGTAAGATCACACCGAAGGGCGAAAGCCCGATGACGCCGGAAGAAAAGCTTCTGCGCGCCATCTTCGGGGAGAAAGCCTCTGACGTGCGCGACACCTCGTTGCGTGTGAAGCCGGGCGATTTCGGCACTGTTGTCGAAGTGCGTGTCTTCAACCGTCACGGCGTCGAGAAAGACGAGCGTGCGCTGCAGATCGAGCGTGAGGAAGTTGAACGTCTGGCCCGTGACCGGGACGACGAGCTGGCGATCCTCGATCGCAACATCTACGCGCGCCTCAAGGACATGATCGTCGGCAAGGTCGCCGTGAAAGGTCCGAAAGGTGTCAAGGCGAACAGCCAGATCACCGAGGAACTGCTGGAAACCCTGACCCGCGGTCAGTGGTGGCAGCTGGCCCTTGAAGACGAGGATGACGCCAAGATCGTCGAAGCCCTGAACGAGCAGTACGAGATCCAGAAACGGACCTTGGATGCGCGTTTCGAGGACAAGGTCGAGAAAGTCCGCCGTGGCGACGACCTGCCCCCGGGCGTGATGAAGATGGTCAAGGTCTTCGTGGCGGTGAAGCGTAAGCTGCAGCCGGGCGACAAGATGGCCGGTCGTCACGGGAACAAGGGTGTGATTTCGAAAGTGGTGCCGATGGAGGACATGCCGTTCCTCGCCGATGGTACCCCGGTCGACTTCTGCCTCAACCCGCTCGGCGTGCCGTCGCGTATGAACGTCGGTCAGATTCTCGAGACGCACATGGGCTGGGCCGCACGCGGTCTGGGCCTGAACGTCGACGAGGCGCTGCAGGAATACCGTCGTTCGGGCGACCTGACACCGGTGCGCGAAGCGATGCACCTGGCTTATGGCGAGGATGTCTACGAAGAAGGCATCACCGGCATGGACGAGGATACGCTGCTGGAAGCGGCCGACAACGTACGCCGCGGCGTGCCGATCGCCACACCGGTCTTCGACGGCGCCAAGGAAGCGGACGTGAACGACAGCCTCAAGCGGGCCGGGTTCGACACCTCCGGTCAGTCGGTGCTCTTCGATGGTCGGACAGGCGAGCAGTTCGCGCGCCCGGTGACCGTCGGCGTGAAGTACCTGCTGAAGCTGCACCACCTGGTGGACGACAAGATCCACGCGCGTTCGACCGGGCCGTACTCCCTCGTCACACAGCAGCCGCTGGGTGGTAAGGCGCAGTTCGGTGGCCAGCGCTTCGGGGAGATGGAGGTCTGGGCTCTGGAGGCCTATGGCGCCGCCTATACCCTGCAGGAAATGCTGACCGTCAAGTCGGATGACGTCGCGGGCCGGACCAAGGTCTATGAAAGCATCGTCAAGGGCGAGGATAACTTCGAAGCGGGCATTCCTGAGAGCTTTAACGTTCTCGTCAAGGAAGTGCGCGGCCTCGGCCTGAATATGGAACTCCTGGATGCGGAGGAGGATGAGTGAGGCATAGACGGAATTTTTCAAAAATTCCGGACCGTTTTCTTTCAAAGAAAACGGCACCCCTCACTCCCAACGCACCCCTTTCAAGGATTTGAAAATGAACCAGGAACTGTCAAACAACCCGTTCAACCCGCTGACGCCGCAAAAAGCGTTTGACGAGATCAAGGTCTCCTTGGCCTCGCCCGAGCGGATCCTGAGCTGGTCCTTCGGTGAGATCAAGAAGCCGGAAACCATCAACTACCGTACGTTCAAGCCCGAGCGTGACGGCCTGTTCTGCGCGCGTATCTTTGGCCCGATCAAAGACTACGAATGCCTCTGCGGCAAATATAAGCGCATGAAGTATCGCGGCGTCGTCTGCGAGAAATGCGGTGTGGAAGTCACGCTGCAGAAAGTCCGCCGTGAGCGTATGGGCCACATCGAGCTGGCCTCGCCGGTGGCCCACATCTGGTTCCTCAAATCGCTGCCCTCGCGCATCGGCCTGATGCTGGACATGACCCTGCGTGATCTGGAGCGCGTGCTCTACTTCGAGAACTACGTGGTGATCGAGCCGGGCCTCACCGATCTTCAATACGGTCAGATGATGACCGAAGAAGAATACATGGACGCGCAAGACGCCTATGGCATGGACGCTTTCACCGCCAACATCGGCGCCGAAGCGATCCGCGAAATGCTGGCGGCGATCGACCTTGAAGCCGAAGCCGAGAACCTGCGCGCCGATCTGAAAGAGGCGACAGGCGAGCTGAAGCCCAAGAAGATCATCAAACGTCTGAAAGTGGTCGAGAGTTTCCTTGAATCCGGCAACCGTCCGGAGTGGATGGTCATGACCGTGATCCCGGTTATCCCGCCCGAGCTGCGCCCGCTGGTGCCGCTGGACGGTGGCCGCTTCGCGACGTCTGACCTCAACGACCTCTACCGCCGCGTGATCAACCGGAACAACCGTTTGAAGCGTCTGATCGAACTGCGCGCGCCTGACATCATCGTCCGCAACGAAAAGCGGATGCTGCAGGAATCCGTCGATGCTCTGTTCGACAACGGCCGCCGTGGCCGCGTCATCACCGGTGCCAACAAGCGCCCGCTGAAGTCGCTCTCGGACATGCTGAAAGGTAAGCAGGGTCGCTTCCGTCAGAACCTTTTGGGTAAGCGCGTCGACTTTTCCGGCCGTTCGGTCATTGTGACCGGCCCGGAGTTGAAGCTGCACCAATGTGGTCTGCCTAAGAAGATGGCCTTGGAACTCTTCAAGCCGTTCATCTACTCGCGGCTTGAGGCCAAAGGTCTGTCCTCCACCGTGAAGCAGGCGAAGAAGTTGGTCGAGAAAGAGCGTCCCGAGGTTTGGGACATTCTGGATGAGGTGATCCGTGAACACCCCGTCATGCTCAACCGCGCGCCGACGCTGCACCGTCTTGGCATTCAGGCGTTTGAACCCGTCCTGATCGAAGGCAAGGCGATCCAGCTGCACCCGCTGGTCTGCTCGGCCTTTAACGCCGACTTCGACGGTGACCAGATGGCCGTTCACGTCCCGCTCTCGCTGGAAGCCCAGCTGGAAGCGCGTGTTCTGATGATGTCCACGAACAACGTTCTGTCGCCCGCGAACGGCGCGCCGATCATCGTGCCGTCGCAGGATATGATCTTGGGTCTCTACTACACGACTCTTGAGCGTGAAGGCATGGTTGGCGAAGGCATGGTCTTCGGCTCCGTCGACGAGGTGCAGCACGCCCTCGACGCCGGTGCGGTTCACCTGCACTCGAAGATCAAGGCGCGGATCAAACAGATCGACGCTGAAGGCAACGAAGTGATGATGCGCTTTGACACGACCCCCGGTCGTATCCGTCTTGGTGCGCTTCTGCCGCTGAACGCCAAAGCGCCGTTTGATCTGGTCAACCGTCTGCTGCGCAAGAAAGAAGTGCAGCAGGTCATCGACACCGTCTACCGTTACTGCGGTCAGAAAGAGTCGGTCATCTTCTGTGACCAGATCATGACCATGGGTTTCCGCGAAGCTTTCAAAGCGGGCATCTCCTTCGGCAAGGACGACATGCTGATCCCCGACACCAAATGGCCGCTGGTTGAAGAAACCCGCGAGCAGGTGAAGGACTTTGAACAGCAGTATATGGACGGCCTGATCACTCAGGGTGAAAAGTACAACAAAGTCGTCGATGCATGGTCGAAGTGTAACGACAAGGTAACCGAGGCGATGATGGGCTCCATCTCCGCCGTGACTCACCATGAGAACGGTTCCGAGAAAGAGCCGAACTCGGTCTACATGATGGCTCACTCCGGTGCTCGTGGCTCGGTCACGCAGATGAAACAGCTGGGCGGGATGCGCGGCTTGATGGCGAAGCCGAACGGCGACATCATCGAGACGCCGATTATCTCGAACTTTAAAGAAGGTCTGACCGTTCTCGAGTACTTCAACTCGACACACGGTGCGCGGAAAGGTCTGTCGGATACCGCTCTGAAAACAGCGAACTCCGGTTACCTGACACGCCGTCTGGTGGACGTGGCGCAAGACTGCATCGTGCGCGAGCATGACTGCGGCACCGAAACCGCGATCACCGCCGAAGCGGCTGTCAACGATGGTGAGGTTGTCTCTTCGCTGGCCGAGCGTCTGCTGGGCCGTGTGGCGGCGGACGACATCCTCGTGCCGGGCACCGACGACGTGCTCGTCCCGGCGGGGACGCTGATCGACGAGCGCATGTCGGATGCCATCGACGAGGCTGGCGTGCAGTCCGCACGGATCCGCAGCCCGCTGACCTGTGATGCCGAAGAGGGCGTCTGCGCCATGTGCTATGGCCGTGACCTCGCGCGCGGCACGCTGGTCAACCAAGGTGAGGCCGTTGGCATCATCGCGGCCCAGTCGATTGGTGAACCCGGTACACAGCTGACGATGCGGACCTTCCACATCGGCGGTGTTGCGCAGGGTGGTCAGCAGTCCTTCCTTGAGGCCAGCCAGTCGGGCAAGGTCGCTTTCGAGAACGCACAGACGCTTGAGAACAGCGCCGGTGAAGTGCTCGTCATGGGCCGGAACATGAAGCTGTTGATCGTCGATGAGAATGGTGAGGAGCGGGCCAGCCACAAGATCGGCTACGGCACCAAGCTGCACGTCAAAGAAGGCGACGACGTGGCGCGCGGTGACAAGCTGTTCGAATGGGACCCTTACACCCTGCCGATCATCGCCGAGAAACCCGGTACGACCAAATACGTCGACCTGGTGTCGGGCATCGCGGTCAAGGAAGACACCGACGAAGCTACCGGCATGACCCAGAAGATCGTGATCGACTGGCGCGCGGCCCCCAAGGGCAACGAGCTCAAGCCCGAGATCATCTTGGTGGGTGAAGATGGCGAACCGGTCCGCAACGATGCGGGCAACCCGGTGACCTATCCGATGTCGGTCGATGCGGTTCTTTCGGTCGAAGACCAGACGCAAGTTCAGGCCGGTGACATCATCGCGCGTATCCCGCGTGAAGGTGCCAAAACCAAGGACATTACTGGTGGTCTGCCGCGTGTGGCCGAACTCTTTGAGGCACGTCGCCCCAAAGACCACGCCATCATCGCGGAAATCGACGGCTATGTCCGCTTTGGCAAGGACTACAAGAACAAGCGCCGCATCGCGATTGAAAGCTCGGATGATCCGGACGTGAAGGTTGAATACATGGTGCCCAAGGGGAAACACATCCCCGTGGCCGAAGGCGACTTCGTGCAGAAGGGCGACTACATCATGGACGGCAACCCCGCGCCGCACGACATCCTCGCGATCATGGGCGTTGAAGCCTTGGCCGAGTATATGATTGACGAGGTGCAGGACGTTTACCGCCTGCAGGGTGTGAAGATTAACGACAAACACATCGAAGTCATCGTGCGTCAGATGCTGCAGAAGTGGGAAATCCAGGAAAGCGGCGACACCACGCTGCTCAAGGGCGAACACGTCGACAAGCAGGAATTCGATCAGGCCAACGAGAAGGCCCTGTCGAAAGGTGGCCGTCCTGCCAAGGGCGAACCGATCCTCTTGGGCATCACCAAGGCGTCGCTGCAGACCCGCAGCTTCATCTCGGCCGCCTCGTTCCAGGAAACCACGCGCGTGCTGACCGAAGCCTCGGTTCAGGGCAAGCGGGACAAGCTGGTCGGTCTGAAAGAGAACGTCATCGTGGGCCGTCTGATCCCCGCCGGGACCGGTGGCGCGACGCAGGCGATGCGCAAAGTGGCGACAGACCGCGACAACGTCGTGATCGAAGCGCGCCGCGAAGAGGCCGAAGCCGCCGCCCGTCTGGCCGCCCCGGAAGCCTCTGTGGAGGACGACATCGTCGGTGGCGATGTGTTCAACACGCCGGTCGGTGACGACGAGAGCCGCGATTGATCGCAGCACCTCATTGAAGAACAAAAGCCCCCGCAGTGACGCTGCGGGGGCTTTTTTATGGGGTGGGCAAATGCCGCGGCCAGACACCGCCCCGGGGGGCTGGTTTCTGAGGCCAAAGCCTTATATCCGCCACATAGTCCGAATAGGTTTGCAAAAGCTTAACCGTCGTAAGGTGCTTTGATGACGTCCCGCATTCTACATATCGACGACGACCCGATTGTTCTGGAACTGGTCAAGATGATCTTTTCCGACGACAGGTCGCTGAGCTTTGTCTCCTGCCTGAACGCCCGCGATGCGCTGGCGGTGGTTGATGATCTCAAGCCTGACCTGATCATCAGCGATATTTCCATGCCGGATATGGGCGGGTTGGAACTGGCCCATCGGTTCGGCGAGAATCCGGCCATCGCCGGGACGCCGATCATATTTCTCAGCGGGCGCACCCGCGATCTTGAGGTCTATGACGCCTTCCGCGATTTGGCGGCCACGGTGATGCAAAAGCCGGTCGAGCCGGGGTTGCTGCGCAGCACTGTGCGTAATCTGCTGGCCAGCCAGCAGCAGCCGGTGGCGCAGGCTTCGAACCAGTAGAGCGCCGATCTGGGCGGCGCGAGCCGCCGTTCTTGACAGCCCCCGCAGCCGCTGCCAGTCATTCAGGGGCGGCAGTGATATAAGCCGCACCATTTTCCCGGAGCGCTTTCATGTCCCCCAATACCATCGGCGCGCTGCTGATGATCGCCTCGATGGCCTGTTTCACGTTTAACGACACGCTGCTCAAAATGACCGACGGGGCGCTGCCCCTGTTTCAGCTGTTGTTCCTGCGCGGGGTGACGACTTCGGTCCTGATCTTGGCCCTTAGTCGGCAGCTTGGTCGGATCGATTTTCGGCTTCAAGCGCGGGACTGGCAGGTCATCGGCCTACGCTCGGTGGCCGAGATCGCGGCGGCTTATTTCTTTCTCACCGCGTTGTTCAACATGCCTTTGGCGAATGTCACCGCCATCCTTCAAGTCGTGCCGCTTTCGGTGACGCTGGCGGCGGCGCTGGTGTTCCGGCAGGCGGTCGGCTGGCGGCGTTTGGTCGCCATCGGCATTGGTTTCTGCGGGGTGCTGTTGATCGTCAAACCGGGGGCGGAAGGGTTCAATATCTGGTCGCTCTACGTTCTGATCGCCGTGCTCTGCGTGACGGTCCGTGACCTGTCGACCCGCGCCTTGTCACCGGCGGTACCCTCGATGACCGTGACCTTGGTGACCGCCCTGTCGGTGATGACGGCGGCGGGTTTGGCGTCGCTGAGCGCGCCTTGGGCCCCGGTGACGCCCTCGGTCGCCGCGCTGATCGGCGGCTCAGGAGTCTTTGTGCTAGGCGGCTATTTCTTCTCGATCCAAGTGATGCGGGTGGGCGATATCGGCTTCATCGCGCCGTTTCGCTACACCGGCCTGCTTTGGGCGCTCTTGCTGGGCTGGGTCGTCTTTGGTGACTGGCCGGGGGCCTTGACCCTTATCGGCGCGGGGATCGTGGTGGCCACGGGGGTCTTCACCCTCTACCGCGAGCGGAAGTTGAAGGTTCAGGCCGAGAAGACGCGCCGCACCTGAGCTTGGTCGATGGCGAACCGTTCCTGAAACAGCGCTTCGCCTTCGGCATCCAGCGGGGCCACTTCCACATGCCGCGCCAACCCCTGCCGCGAATCGTTCGAGCCGTTGTGGCTGCGCACGAACATCGCCGCATCGGGCAGGCTGACGCAGGGCATGAAGCGCGGCAGTTTCTCATGGGCGAAGTTCATGACGGTGACCGGGCTGCCCCCCTTCACATACATCGCCAGCGCGGCGACGTTGAGCGGGCGGTACACTTCGGCGGCGCGGATGCCCTGCGGGCCGAATTCCGCGACATAGCCCTTGGGCCAGTCAAAGGCGACGGAGCGCTGGCCTTTCAGCAGCCCCGCGCTTTGCGCGACCGTTTGGCGCAGCCGGGCAATGAAGTCGACCGAGACCGCATCGTCATCGTCGTAGCGGAACTGTAGGCAAGGCTCGGCCGGGTTGATCCGCGCGGCGTTCAGCACCTCCTTCATCACCTCCCGATGATTGCGCGGCGGCTCACGGTGAATAACCGCCTGCGGCAAGTCGGCCAGCAGCGATTCGAGGCGTCGGGCGTGGGGCGCCGGGAACTGGTCGCCGATGACGAAGACGATCGAGAAGTCCCGGTCGGTTTGGGCCTTGAGGCAGGGCAAAGCGACGGTTTCGAGCAGGCGGAAACGTTCTTCGAGCCGGGCCGCGTCATAGAGATAGGCGATGCGTTCCTCGGTGGTCTCGTGGCCGACCTGAAAGCCGCCCAAAGCCGGGTAGGAAAAGCGGCAAAGGCCGATCGCTTGCATGGAGGTTTCCTTCTGTCCTTCGCCGAACTATGGCGAGCGGGGCAGGGGCGTGGCAAGGGCGGAATGTGGCACCCGGACACGGAATCAACCCGCAGGCGCCGGGCCATCACCCGGCAAACCTCCGCGACCCGACCGGCGCCCACCTGTTGACAGGCCCCGCGCCACGCTCTATACGCCCGCTATCTCGGAGGTGGAGGCCGCTCTGCCAGTCCGAACTCATAACTGAAGTGGTCACGATCCGGCCTACTACTGGCCCGATCCTCTGTTAACCCACCGCGTCGTTTTCCTCGGTACGGGAACGTTGCGGTCATTTTGCTTTGTGGACGCATGAAGTAACCGAAATTAGCCGCATGGGGGATCCCCCGTGTACACAATCTGAGCGATACGGGGATATAACCGGAATGCCAACGATCCAACAGCTGATCCGCAAGCCGCGGCAGCCGAAAGTCAAACGTTCGAAATCCATGCACCTGCAGGAGTGCCCGCAAAAGCGCGGGGTCTGCACACGCGTGTACACCACCACACCGAAAAAGCCGAACTCGGCGATGCGTAAGGTTGCCAAGGTGCGCCTGACCAACGGGTTCGAAGTGATCTCCTACATCCCGGGTGAGAGCCACAACCTTCAGGAGCACTCCGTGGTCCTGATCCGCGGCGGTCGTGTGAAAGACCTTCCGGGTGTGCGTTACCACATCCTGCGCGGTGTTCTTGATACGCAGGGCGTCAAAGACCGTAAGCAGCGTCGTTCGAAGTACGGCGCGAAGCGTCCGAAGTAATCTCGCACCGGTGGGGCCCGTCCCCGCCGATCCACCCGATGTTCGGTGGGGCAGCGCCCCACCACCCGCCAAGAGGAAGACACTGACATGTCACGCCGCCACGCCGCTGAAAAACGCGAAGTCCTGCCAGACGCCAAATACGGCGATCTGGTTCTCACCAAATTCATGAACAACCTGATGATCGACGGCAAGAAATCTGTCGCCGAGCGTATCGTCTACAACGCGATGACCCGCGTCGAAGACAAGATCAAGCGCGCGCCGATCGAAGTGTTCCACGAAGCGCTGGAAAACATCCAGCCTTCCGTCGAAGTGCGCTCGCGCCGCGTTGGTGGTGCCACCTATCAGGTGCCCGTCGAAGTGCGCCCCGAGCGTCGTCAAGCGCTGGCGATCCGCTGGTTGATCAAAGCCGCCCGTGCGCGTAACGAAAACACCATGGAAGAACGCCTTGCCGGCGAGCTGCTGGACGCTGTGCAGTCCCGTGGTACCGCTGTTAAAAAGCGCGAAGATACGCACAAGATGGCCGACGCGAACAAAGCGTTCAGCCACTACCGCTGGTAATCTCAACGTCGCGCCCGGTTTCGGGCGCGATCCGTTCGTACTGATATTTTCGAGGAAGCAGCCCCATGGCACGCGACTATCCGCTCCAACGCTACCGCAACTTCGGCATCATGGCTCACATCGATGCCGGTAAAACCACTTGTTCCGAACGCATCCTGTTCTACACCGGCAAAAGCCACAACATTGGTGAGGTGCACGACGGCGCCGCAACCATGGACTGGATGGAGCAGGAACAAGAGCGCGGCATCACCATTACCTCCGCCGCGACCACCACTTTCTGGCAGCGTCAGGAAGAGCCCACAGCCGATGCGACATCCGACACCAAGTTCCGGATGAACATCATCGACACCCCCGGCCACGTTGACTTCACCATCGAAGTTGAGCGTTCGCTGGCCGTTCTCGACGGTGCGGTTGCCGTTCTCGACGCCAACGCCGGTGTTGAGCCGCAGACCGAAACCGTCTGGCGTCAGGCTGACCGCTACAAGGTGCCGCGTATCGTTTTCGTCAACAAGATGGACAAGATCGGCGCGGACTTCTTCAACTGCGTGCACATGATCAAGGACCGCACAGGCGCCACGCCTGCTCCGATCCAGATCCCGATCGGCGCAGAGAACGAGCTGGAAGGCATCGTCGACCTCGTGACCATGAAAGAATGGGTCTGGGCCGGTGAAGACCTCGGTGCCGCCTGGGAACAGCGCGAAATCCGTGACAGCCTGAAAGAGACCGCCGGCGAATGGCGTGCCAAGCTCATCGAGACCGCGGTCGAGATGGACGACGAGGCGATGGAAAACTACCTGATGGACGGCGCCGAGCCCGACGTCGACACCCTGCGCGACCTGATCCGCAAGGGTACTTTGGCCATCAAATTCATCCCCGTTCTCTGTGGCTCCGCCTTCAAGAACAAAGGTGTTCAGCCGCTCTTGAACGCCGTGATCGACTATCTGCCCAGCCCGCTGGACGTTGTCGACTACATGGGCTTCAAGCCGGGCGACGAGACCGAGACCCGCAACATCCCGCGCCGCGCGGATGACGACATGGCGTTCTCGGGCCTTGCGTTCAAAATCATGAACGACCCCTTCGTCGGCTCGCTGACCTTCACCCGCATCTACTCGGGCGTTCTGCGCAAGGGTGACACGCTTCTGAACTCGACCAAGGGTAAGAAAGAGCGCGTCGGTCGTATGATGATGATGCACTCCAACAACCGCGAGGAAATCGAAGAAGCCTTCGCGGGCGACATCATTGCGCTGGCGGGTCTTAAGGACACCACCACCGGTGACACGCTCTGCGCGCAGAACGATCCGGTCGTCCTCGAAACCATGACCTTCCCCGATCCGGTGATCGAGATCGCGGTCGAGCCGAAGACCAAGGCCGACCAGGAAAAGATGTCTGCAGGTCTGGCCCGTCTGGCCGCCGAGGACCCCTCCTTCCGCGTCGAGACCGATCTGGAATCCGGTCAGACCATCATGAAGGGCATGGGCGAACTTCACCTCGACATCCTCGTCGACCGTCTGAAGCGTGAGTTCAAGGTTGAAGCAAACATCGGTGCGCCTCAGGTTGCCTACCGTGAGACCATCAGCCGCGAAGCCGAAATCACCTACACCCACAAGAAGCAGTCGGGTGGTTCGGGTCAGTTCGGTGAGGTCAAGATGATCCTGACGCCGACCGAGCCGGGCGAAGGTTACTCCTTTGAGAGCCGCATCGTCGGTGGTGCCATTCCCAAGGAATACATCCCGGGCGTGGAAAAGGGTATCAAGTCGGTTCTGGACTCTGGTCCGCTGGCGGGCTTCCCGGTCATCGACTTCAAGGTTGCCCTGATCGACGGTAAGTTCCACGACGTGGACTCCAGTGTTCTTGCCTTCGAAATCGCCGCCCGTATGGGTATGCGTGAAGGCATGAAGAAAGCTGGCGCCAAGCTGCTGGAACCGATCATGAAGGTCGAAGTTGTGACCCCGGAAGAGTACACCGGTGGCATCATCGGTGACCTGACATCCCGTCGTGGTCAGGTGCAGGGTCAAGATACGCGCGGCAATGCCATCGCGATCGACGCCTTCGTACCGCTGGCCAACATGTTCGGCTACATCAACACCCTGCGTTCGATGTCGTCGGGTCGTGCGAACTTCACCATGCAGTTCGACCACTACGAACCCGTGCCGCAGAACATCTCGGACGAGATTCAGGCCAAGTTCGCTTAAGGAAATCGGCGCGTGGGAAACCGCGCGCCGACCCAAATCGTTGGGTGTGTGCTGCGCATACACCATTGAGAAAGACCAAAAGGAGCCAACACCATGGCAAAGGCAAAGTTTGAACGCACCAAACCGCACGTCAACATCGGCACGATCGGCCACGTTGACCACGGTA
>NZ_JBIFFR010000012.1:0-7626 GCF_043557275.1 Sulfitobacter sp. 1A13368
GATGCTTGGAGAAAGAACACTTCGATCACAGTCGAGACTGCTCGCGCCTATGGTGAAGCGGTGAAGAACGGGGCCACGAATATCGCCCTGTTCGATACCAAGCGAAGCTCTTCCTATAAACTTGACACTTACACGACAACTGTCCCAAAGCGTGACGCTCGAAATGAAGAATTTCCACCTCTTCGGATCGTCCCACCGCCTGAGATTTCTCTCACGGGGTGATCTTAGCGATCAGAAAACCTCTAAATTAACTCTCAAATGATCTAATCGCTGAGGCGAACCAAGAAAGGTTTTCTTGTCGCTGAATATCTCATGTGATTAATCTGAATGAGAAGTTCTGATGAGGTGTGAGATGGGTGATGAAATGGGCGGCAAGCTGTCGTTGACTGAAGCGGCTGATTTGCTTGGCATCCCGAAACCAACGCTTTCCCGCCATAGAAAACAAGGCAAATTTAGTGCGGAGAAGATCGGCAACGCCTTTCATGTTGAGCCGTCTGAGCTTGCGCGGGCGTATCCTAATAAGTGGGCCTCATCTCAACTTGATAAATCAGATACGCCTCAGATGATGAGTGATGATACGGCTGAGAAAGATAAGGAAATCGCGCACTTGCAGGCTCTTCTTGAAGCAAAAGATGAGAACTTGAAGGATTTGCGGGATCAGCTGCGCGCTGTGAACGCTCGCTTGGAAGATCATACTCAGAAGGGCGGCTGGTTTGCTCGCTTGTTTCGGTGACTGATGATCTCCTGTTCGGGCTGGGGGTGACTTCTATTGAGGTCAAATGTTGGGACTGCGGCCATTCAGTGGTGATGTTGCCGGATCAGGTGCCGGATCAGATAACTGGGCATGAGTTTGAAAAGCGGGCGGTTTGCAGGTGCGGTACTGGCTGGCCGCAAGTGGTTAAGTATCCCAGGAAGAAACCGGCTTCGATGTAAGGTGAGTTGCCAGGGCGCTAGCCCTAGCAAGCTCACATTCGGTGGCCGTTTGACCAGGCATTTAGTGCCTTCTGTGCCCAAGCTGGGTCGTTCGGATCGAGGGGCGGGGTGATCGTTGGGCTGTCGTTAGCCATGTCGTTTGCTTCACGCGCTAGCGTTGCTGCGCCTTCGGCGGCCCTTCTGAACTTGTTGTTTCTTACCCGCCCGCGAGCTGCCTCAAGATTTCCTTTATGTCTTCGAGCTCCGCTCGCATTGCTGAGTTTTCGTGCAAGATTTTGATCTGCGTGTCGGCCATGATCTGTATCGTTTCCTCGGGCGTCTGTTCCCCCGGTTCCCTTTCCGGTGGTTCGGTCCCTAGAAGGTCCGCGATCTCGCGTAGCTTCGGGGCCACTTTCTCTTCCAGGCTCTCGCTCAATGCGTCCTGCATGGGTTCTTTCCAGGCCGGGGTCTTCTTCGTCGATGAGTTGGATTTCTTCTTCTTTGGCATTTGCTGCTCTCCTCAGGTTTTTCATATTTTCGTTGGTCGCCTGTACTGCTTGCGCGCGGCGGATTTTATGAAGTGGTGTCGCTGGCTTCGGTTTGAGCACAGCAAGAATGCGCTTCATGTGATCTGCCGTTGATCGGACCACTTGATTACGTCTGAGACGGTCAAGAATCCTTGTTTCCTTAGGTTTCTCAGACAAGGTGTCTTGAATCTGTCTCATCAGTGATGAGGTCTGATGAACGGTGATACGGCGCTTTAGACGGCGTCTCGAATATCCGTCAGGACTTCGCTCAGCTCTTTGAGCTTGTCTTCGATCCGTTTCACTCTGGCGCTGTCTTCGTTCCTGCCTTCCACTACCTGAAGGAGCACTTCGAGGATGTCTGTCATCCGATCCAGCATTGGGTCGTCGCTCTGCTCCTCGCCCTTCGGCTGGATCAGTTCCAGAATCTGGGAGGTGTCGTTCTTGGTCAGCTGGATCATCTCCCAGAGTTGGGCTTGCTGTTCCGGTGGTAGGCTCTGGAACTCGTCCAGGCTCATCGGTTCCTGGTCCTGGTCGTTGGTCATCTGGGCCTGGGCTAAGGCTTCCAGTTCTTCGATCTGCTCGGGTGTCATGTCTGTCATCGTTGCTCTCCTCGGTGATGTTCTCTTGGGATGTTGCCGCGAGCTCTTTCTCCAGAGTTTCGATCTCGGTCATTAGGTCGAGTTCTTCGTTCCGACGTTTCAGGTATGCTTCGCGGTGGTCCATAAATTGAGCGAGGGCAGGGGGCATTTTCTTGGGGTCGGCTCCCTTTCGTTTCCATGCCTTTGCCATTCTGCGGATTTTGGCGCTGGCAACTGGCATGTGCGAATTTTCATGTGAGACGTGGGCCTCGATGCCATGCTTCTTGAAAAACTGGTTCATGGCTGGCGCCCAAAATTTCTTGTGGGCGTCATCACGCATGACGTTGTTCATTGAGCGGTCTTTGTTCTTGGCCCAGCCGTTCTCGTCCAGCTGTCGGATTCCGACCATTGCTGAGATGTGGGGGTTCTCGACGTCCTGGAAGATGGCGGTCTCTGTGTGGATCGCCCATTCTACCGGGACGCCGTGCTCGATGAACGGTTGTAAGAGCTCTCGGGCGAAGTCTGCGCGTAGATGGTGCGGTACTTCGTTAGGGATGCTGATTTCGAAGGTTCGGCAGAATTGCGAGTTAACGCGGTTCTCCCTGGCTTCGACAGCTGACCACAGTTTGACGGGATCTTCGAAAGCGGGGTCAGCGCCTTCAGGCAGCATAACCTCGTGATCGACTAGCTCGGCGGCCTTGTGGCTGAAGTCAAAATCAGGATCACGGGTGCAGCGTTGGTAGGCAGAACGGCGCAATGCCGAGCCTCCTCCGGTGCGGGTGGTGATACCCATTTTGACAAAATAGTAGCTCACGTTCTCTTAGCCTCGCAGAGCTCAAACAAACTCGAAGAGTTTGTATATTGAGCACCCTCTTTTTCACTTCGTTCATAAGAGGTTGCATTTCGCTCGCGTTTTACAATTTCCCATGCAGCCACATTGAAATGGGAGGGGCGCATGGTGAGTAAAAAACAGCTTGAGGTGTTGGAGAAGAAGAAGGCGCGGCTTGAAAAGTTGCGCGCTGAAATTCGTGAGCAAGACGCAAAGATCGCGGCCGCAAAGCGAAAGGAGCGGAAAACGGCTCTATGTACGATTGGCGGGTGCTTCGCTGCGATCTTGGAGAATGATGAGACGCGGGATAAGGCGCTTCAGCTGTGGGATCGGTTCCTAGCTGAGCACGCTCCCACAAATGAAGCTGACGGGCGCTATATCGCTCTCCAGGAGCAATTTGGGCTCGGTCCTAAGGAAGTGTCAGAAAGCTCTGAATCGCGACTGCCTTCGGCGGATTCTCCTGGGGCTTTGCCCCAGACCCCAGGATATTTACAGAACAGTGATGGGGACAGGGAGCTTTAACGTTTCTTGCAAGCCTGCGTCATATTTTCAGGATTGCGGAACAGGCAGGGATGCCGATGACCGTGAACGGTGATGGCCCGGCTTCATATTTTTGGAGCCGGGCTTTTTCGTTCATTTGACCTTGGTGACGGTGAGCTTCTTGCTTGGGTCAACGCTCCCGCGCCAATGGGGGATGCGATAGGTGAGGAGCCCGTTCCTGGCCCAAAAATAGTGACCTCGAACAAAGTGCCTTACGCGGGCGGTGCCATTGTCGCCTTTGCCTTCTGCTTTGCCTGCTTGCTCGCCTCTTTCATATTTTTCGCGGATATCTCCCGAAACATTTAGTGAGACGACACTGATTTTATCGAGGCCAGCATCTTCCGGCTTTCGTGCCTTCTTCCGGGGTGGCTTTCCTTTCCTGGTCTCGATGTTGAGAACCTCTGGGTTTTCTTCGGATTCCAGGACTGCCAGCATTGCGACTAGGTAAGCTAATTCTCCGGATACATCGCCTTTTGCTTGCTGCAAGGTAGTCTCAACTGACCCTGTTTCTTTGAGCAAAGCTTTGTCTGCGTTAGTCAGGGTGTCGCCGGGGACCGCTAGCCATTGGGCATAGTTCCAGTAAGCGATTTTTTCCTTTTCAGTTTGGGAAACTCCTGTCGGAACGTCATATCCGGCCATCCTGTAGAGCCTGGAAAGCTCTTTGTAGTCGGGGTGTTCCGGGTCTTTCGCTGACTTCAGGAATTCCTCTTTAGAAAGAAAGTCCGGGGTATTTCGAACATCAATAAGGGTGGTAAGAGGCGCTGCTTCAATACTGTTCAGCCAGATCATGGCGTCTGTTTCCAGCTTTGTGCGCTTCTTGTTGCGAAGGTGCTCTCTGACGCCTCTTTTGATATCGTTTTGCCGTACGTTATCGGCTGGGGAATCCCAGGCGACACAAAAGGCTGCGATTCCAGGCTCGTGTACGTAAAGCAGAATGCCAACCCGGTTCGGGATAGCTTCGTGGGGAGCTAGGTCGCGGTGCACTGTGTTGTTTAGTCTTTTGAGGTGCTTTTGGCGAAGTCGATCTTGGGCTTCGATCCAGATGACCTTCGGCTCCCGCAAGACTGATTGGAGCGTCTTAAATAGACCTTCGGGCGTTGTGACCTTCAGGTCTGAGGCCATTGCTAAAGCGGTTTCAGTGAAGTCATAGCGAGCGTCTGCGTCCTTGATCGCACCGTATAGTCCCATTCGATGATTGAAGAGATGCCCGTTCATCAACTGACGGTCTTCCGGGTGGGTGAACTGAATTCTTCTGATCTTGTCAGCTAGGAGCATTATCTCTTCTCCTTCTTGGCCTCTGCCGCTTCGGCCTGGGCTTTCTCTGCGGAGGCTTTCACCTCTGCGATTTCTTTGGTCAGTGCGATTAGCTGCTTGTTTAGTTCGCGCTCTGATTTTTGAGCTTCTTTGGCATCTGACCGTGCTTCGGTAAGTTCAGATTTTAGTTCTGCGATGCGCTCTTTTGTTTCGGTCTTAGCTGTTTCGGTCGCGTCGTTTTTGGCTTCAATAGTTTTGTTCAGGTCTGCGATCTTCTCGTTCAGCCCTTCGATTTCTTCGTCTTTCAGGCGTAATTCGTCTTCAAGTTCTGAGATTTGAGCATCGAGCATGTTCTTCTCGCCCACAAAAGCGAGCTTTGCTGTCTCCTTTGCTTGGGACCAGACTTGCCGAAGTGTGTGCTCCATGCTGCTCGCCAGGTCGGCGGGAACGTCTGCTGACTGCTCTTGCAGTTCGCGCCATTCCTTCAAATGGGGTGTGATCGTCTTGAAGCTGCCGCTGCCTAAGTGCTCGCGCACTGCACTGTTAGTGGGATCTACGCCCATTTCAGTGAGTGCATCCGCAGCTTTGAAGACGTGCTCTTTAGTAATTGCCATAATTTTGTTCCTGTTTATGTAATATGTAACGTTATGTAACGGGTAATATATTACCCTTTATTACACGACACATATACCACAGGAAGTTTTCGAAAACGTTTCGTTTTGGGGTGTTTGCGGGGTGGCCTGCTTTAGCTTTCCTCGCTTCGGAGCCGTCCCCTTCGCCCCACCGAAAAGAGCGAGCTGGTGCGCCCTGTCAAGGGGAGTGGTGCGGCCCGCAGGCGCTTGCGCCGAGGACACGGTCCCCTTGATGGGGTGTGCCGGATCGATCAGGTGGGGAAGGCGAAGGGGATGAGCTTCGAGGCTAGGAAAGCGGGCTTACCTCGCTTTGGTGAGTTCTGAGAGCAGCTTCGATGCATTTAATCAGAAATGAATTAAGCTCTTACATGAGCATCTTGGTGTGCAGGTATCCACGCCAAATAAGGTATTGAAAAATCAAAGGTATACAAGTTTTTGTATGCTGGGGCGTAATTTTCCTGTTCTCTCTCTCACACTGCCTAGCTAATCTTATGAGACGATGAAGAAGTTCTTTAACGTAAGGTCAGCGATGCAAGTGGTCATGCTACTTGGTTCACTTGCTTCGATAATGGGTCTTTTCTTGGCGCTCGGAGTTATCGGCGTCTAAGATAAATAACCGGGGGGTGGTAGTTTTGGCAGACCACACCCCCCAGAAACTTGAAGCGAAGGGGAGGGGTTGGAGACCTCTCTCCGTTCGCTACCAGATTACACCATCTGTTTTTAGTGCCAATCCAAAACTTTCGAATTAGGAAAAATGCATTTTTGCACGTATGGCTTATTTTGGACCGTATATGTGCATTTATGCACCAATGAAATGTTGACAATACCCCAAGGTTTAGCGGGGGTTAAAACCCCTTGGTACTAAGGCTTGTGTGATGTGATTTCGGAGTCTATGTTTTTGCTACGGACAACAAAAAACCCCGCATGAAAGCGGGGTCTTATGTGAGGTCCGGCGTCCGCAGCTTCTTTAAGATTGGCGTCTAGAGTAAAGCTGGGGAAGCCCGATATTCAGTGAGTACGGCTTCTAAAAGCCGAACCTCAAGGTAGATAATAGGGTCAGAGGGTGCAGTCTGCAACCTCGAAAACGCCGAAACCTCACTAGATCAGTGAGTGAAGACAGGCGTGAAAGTAAATTTTAAGACCGATGAAATTTTAGACGAGGTGGCTCCGAGACTTCGGAGATATGATCGCACTGAGTTCCTCGGAACAAGTGGTCTCCCTTTCAAGCTCAAAGACCTGATTGATGAATACACCGGCGAAGTTGTTCCACCCGGTGTTTGGGCCGAAGGTAAACGGCGTGAGAAGGTTAACGAAGTTTCCACTCAGCGTATGCAAGATTTGTTGGAAAGCGGGGGGCTCGAGGTCGAAACCCCTTCAAATGTCATGTTCGTTGGTGCAGTCACCGGCCTGACGAAAGTCCTTCGCAGACGCCGGAATATCAATCTCCTGCTATCGGTCGCTCAGATGAACCGGCGCGAGCAGCAGCTGAGCCTCGCGAAGTACTTGGAAGAGCACAGGAAGGGCCAATATGCCCGTTATCTTGTTATCACCAGCGGTGAACGTATCCCTGCCCACGCTGACTTGAGACAGCGCATGAGTGCCTTCGGGCGGAAGATCTCGAAGTGGGCGAACAGGATCAAGCGCGAGTTTGGCATTGAGGTCGTCTGCCGGATCTATGAGATGCCCCGCAATGCGGATGGAACCTACAATCTACATGCAAATGTCATCTACATTCCGCCCTACATGGGTGAGCTTGGCTGGTTGTCGTTCCTGGGCGATCTGCACACTAGTTTCGATACGATCTTGCAAGACGCGGGCAAGATCGACGACCTGAACGAAGTCATCAAGTACGTCTTCAAGGGAGACGATATCGAGAATATGGATGCCGATGAAGCTGTCTGGCTACATGATGCGCTCTACAACATGCGCATTTTCTCGGCGTTCAACGGTTATAAAGACTTCCGGAGTGAGCTGAAGGATAGCGGTAAGAAGCTGGTCAGCATCAAGGGCCGGATCGTCTACATGCTGAAGCCGAAGTGTCATCGCAACAAAGATGAAGATGATGAGTATGACGATGAGGATCGTCCGGAGGAGCGTGAGCACCCTATGGAGGTCAAGAACGTCCTCCTGACTCAGTTGCAGCCAACCGCTATGCTATCGCCCGTTAAAGAGCCTGTGATGGTCATTCAGGGCTATGATCCAAGCATCGACATCACCAAAGATACCCGCGCAGCTGCTCGCTACATCGACATCATGATGTGCCGAGCCGAAGCGACTGATGCTTGGAGAAAGAACACTTCGATCACAGTCGAGACTGCTCGCGCCTATGGTGAAGCGGTGAAGAACGGGGCCAC
>NZ_JBIFFR010000013.1:0-4653 GCF_043557275.1 Sulfitobacter sp. 1A13368
TCCGCTACCATCGGCTCGAAGCATTCGAGGCGTGGAAATCCGCGGCACAGGCCGCTTGATCAACGAACAGCTTGCCAACTTGCAAATTCGGCGAGTTAACGTGACAACACCCTGTGGAGTTCTACGGCTTGGTATGAGTTCCGTCCCAAACACTTGCATTTAGCGGATATTCCGAATGAACTGGCTTACAAGGGCGAAGCTTGGAAAGGCTGTAGCCTCAGAGCGCACAGCGAGAGTTTTTGCAATCCGCTGCATTAATAAATCTCAGAAAAACACAAGCATGTCTGATTGGCACACGATCTCGCTTTCTGACGCTGCACGCAGGTTATTTCAGGGATGTATTGCTGCAGCGAGTAAAGTCCTCCGAACCAGGTCCGCGATAGCCTCTATCAACGTCTGATCGCTATCTCCAGATGAGTTGTTGATCAATTCTTGGATGAGCCTGTCTTTCGCCGATCATCTCTGGAAACCGGGCATAGCAAGCGAAAGATGATCTACATCAAGCGCGTTCGCGAACCTTCGGGCAACTGCGTAGGCGCCCCTTCGCCCTTCCCGAACTAAAGCAAATCACATCAGCAACCACCCACCCTACCGACGGTCAGCACACCCTAACCCCATATGTAACCATATGTATTCTTGATCCTTTGCAGGCGTTCCGGCGATAAAACCTCCAGTTCCACGGAGGGCACGTGAATCATGGATCCGACAAATTCAGAACTCGAAACAGGCCCCGCGCTGACCCTCGCAAGTTGCAAGGCAGAACCGCGCGTAAACGCCCCCCGGCACGTGCCGTGTTCGAAGCGAACTGTGCCGAGCCGGGTGCGACTGACCTCCAAAACGCCGTCGAACCCTTGAGCACGCGCGCTGCGGCACCTTTCAGACAGACTAATACAAGGAAAACGAATGCAATTCTTCAATAGAAAGCAGCTGGCCCTCTGGGATACGGCGCTCAGTACCTCTGAAGAGCTGGCGAAGGGGTTGTCGCGGCGTCAGTTCGGCTTGGCTGCGGCTGCGGCTTTTGCGATGCCCAAAGCGTTGAGCGCGCATGGCTCCACGCAGGTGACCTCTCAGGGAACCTACAATATCACAGTCGACCCGGTGCGCATCAACACGGGCGATTTTCAGAAGATGGGCGTGGGCTACAACCGCAGCCAGATTCCGACGATCCTGCGCTTCAAGGAAGGTGAGGAGGTTACGATAAACGTGACCAACAACCTCAGCGAAAGCACCTCGATCCACTGGCATGGACTTATCGTGCCCTTCCGTCAGGACGGCGTTCCGGGGATCAGCTTCAACGGCATCGCCCCCGGTCAGACCTTTACCTATCGCTTCCCGATCCAGCAGGCCGGGACCTATTGGTTCCACAGCCATTCAGGCCTTCAGGAGCCGGATGGCGCCTACGGTGCGATCGTGATCGAGCCGCGCGGCAGGGAACGCATACCAGCGCACCGCGACTATGTCGTTCAGCTGGCCGACAAACATCCCCATCCGGGCAACCGCATCTTGCGGAACCTCAAGATGCAGTCCGACTACTACAACCGTTCGCAGCGCACTTTTCAGGACCTGATCCGGGACGCCCGCATGGACGGTCTCAAGGCGACGCTGAAAGAGCGCCGCATGTGGGGGCGCATGCGCATGCTGCCGAGCGACGTCGAAGACGTGCAGGGATTTACCTCGCTGATCAACGGTCGCAGCACGTCGCAAAACTGGACCGGTTTGTTCCGGCCCGGTGAGAAGGTCCGCCTTCGGATCATCAACTCCTCCGCGATGACCTACTTCGACATGCGGATACCGGGACTGAAAATGGTCGTCGTGCAGGCTGACGGCAACGATGTGGAGCCTGTCGCCGTGGATGAACTGCGGGTCGCGGTTGCCGAGACCTATGATGTCATCGTCCAGCCTACGCAGAACAAGGTCTATAGCATTATTGCGGAATCCATGGGCCGCAACGGGCTTGTTCGGGGCACCCTGTCACCCAGAGAGGGCTATGCCGGTGCCGTGCCCCGTCTCAGACCCAAGCCCTTGCTCACCATGGCCGACATGAGCGGCATGATGGGCGGTATGGGTATGGATATGGGCATGGGTATGGGCGACCACGTCATGCAGAACATGACCGGAATGAACCACACCGACATGACAGGCATGGACCATTCAAACATGCAATCCAGCCAGCAGCCCCCGATGCCTGCGATGACCCCGTCAGAGGAAAAGCCGAAGAAAAAGACTTCGATGGCTGGGATGGACCATACGCAGATGCAAAAGCCTGCGATGGACGGCATGGACCACACGCAGATGCAGCAGAAGAAAAAGGCACCGATGTCAGGCATGAACCATGCCCAGATGCAGAAGCCCGCAATGGACGGTATGAGCGGCATGGACAGTATGAGCGGAATGGCAATGTCTGATGGCGGCGATCCGTTCTATGTCCCGGGCAGCGGACTGACGCCTGTCGCGTACAACGGCGGCAAGTTCCTGTCCTACGCAGACCTGCGCGCCGCCAGCCCTCGTTACCGTCACCGCGCACCCTCACGCACCATCGTGTTGCGGCTGACCGGTAACATGGAGCGCTACATCTGGTCGATCAACGACGTGAAATACGACGATGCCGCCCCGATCACGCTCCGATACGGCGAGCGGGTGCGCATGCGGTTCATCAACGAAACGATGATGTCGCATCCGATGCACCTGCACGGGATGTGGTCGATCATCGATGCCGGTCACGGTCCGCGCAATCCCATCAAGCACACCGTGAACATCAATCCCGCCGCCACGACGGACATCGAAGTCGAGGCCGACGCCCCCGGTCAATGGGCGTTCCACTGTCACCTCAGCTACCACGCGCGGGCGGGAATGTTCCGCAAGGTCGTGGTCAAGGGACGCGCGGCTTGAGCCGGGAAATACAAAGGACGAACGTAATGAAATACAGTCAACTCGCCGGACTGGCCGGCCTCATCCTTCCTTGGGCCTCGCTCGTGCAGGCTCAGCCCGTCAAACAAACCGAACAGCTGATCTGGGGCGTGCAGGCGGAACAGTTGGAAATTCGCGCACTGGATGACGAAGAGGTCCTTGTCTGGGATTTCGACGCCCTCATCGGCACGGATGAGCTCAAGCTGGTGTGGCGCAGCGAAGCTGAATACGGTCTTTCGTCCGATGAGTTCGAAAGCCTCGAAAACCAGCTACGTCTCCGGTTTCCAATCTCGACCTTCTTTAACGGCGTGGTCGGAGCCTATGCCAGCACACCCGAGGGCGTTCCGGAACGCTACGCGGCTGTCGTGGGGGTAAAAGGGCTCGCGCCGCAGTGGTTCGAGATCGACGCCGATCTCTACCTCTCCGACTATTCGTTCTTCAGTTTCGAGGCGGAATACGAACTGCTCCTTACCAACCGTCTGATCCTGACCCCGAACATCGAGATCGATATGCCGCTGAAGGATGACATCGCCCGGGGGCGGGGTGCGGGTGGCGCAGTCATGGAGATCGGTGCGCGGCTGAGTTACGACCTCATCGACCGTGCGGTCTCACCATATATCGGCGTCAACTACGAGACCTCGTTCGGCGACACGCGGGACATCACCCGCGCGGCCGGTGGGGATACAGATGAGTTCTCGGTCGTGATCGGTACACGCCTTCAATTCTGAGATTTGTTCCTGCGGGAGCAATCCGGAGGGCTGATGAGTCCTCCGGCCAATACCTGAACCCAAAAGCAACCAAGGACTAAACAGATGAAACATCTACTGCTGACAATCGCACTGGCTTCCTCCTTTGCGGCACCGGGGTTTGCCGGCGAAGCGGCTCACGGAAACAAGTCCGGCGACACCCATGGAGAAATGAAGATCGGCATGCCCGGCGATGCCGCTGCGGTGGACCGCACGGTCGAGATCGACATGGTCGAAACAGACGACGGCGAAATGCTGTTCAAGGGCGGCGATCTGGATTTCAAAGAAGGCGAGACCGTCCGTTTCGTCGTCCGCAACGAGGGCGAGTTGGACCATGAGTTCATTCTCGACTCGCAAAAGAAGAACGCCGCGCACAAGAACGAAATGGCGGATATGAGCGGTATGAATATGGGTCATAATGAGCCCAACCGCATCCGGCTCGCGCCCGGCGAAGATGCCGAAATCATCTGGACATTTGCAAATAACGGCACGTTCGAAGCTGCTTGCCTGATCCCCGGTCATTACGAATCCGGCATGTTCCGCGAAGTCTCCGTTACTCACTAAACGGTCAGTGCGGATCGCGAGCACCGCCTTGCGATAACGTTAATACCAGAACGGGCGTACACCGCGCCCGTTCTTTCCCCCGTTGGGCGCCCGTCTGCGACGATGGTGTACCGCGCCAGCGGCGGTAGTACCCAGATCCGACGTTTGCAGCAACGCCAGATCGAAGCTGAAAGCCGGGGCCTGACGAAGGCCGAACGCAGAACCCGTGAAAGAAAAGGGACATTGAAGGGCACGAACTCGGCCGTCTCGACAACCGAAGGGCTGCGCCCGATCGATACGGGTGATACATCGCGCCCATTGTTCAAGGTGGAGAGATGGTGAATTGAGGTGTTGTCACGTTAACTCGCCGAATTTGCAAGTGGCAAGCTGTTCGTTGATCAAGCGGCCTGTGCCGCGGATTTCCACGCCTCGAATGCTTCGAGCCGATGGTAGCGGA
>NZ_JBIFFR010000014.1:0-3657 GCF_043557275.1 Sulfitobacter sp. 1A13368
GTGCAAACTCAACGCATTTGTTAAAGTCGTCGTGAAGCGACTGCTCTACCCTTGCATTGACGTTGCTGAGCTTCTCCCCTGCTCCGGGGGCGTGCTCTAGATACTTCGGTTTCTTCTTTGCCATGCGCTTCTCCTTATGCTGGCTGGTTGCATTACCTATGTAACGGGCTGTGGTTAATCTGACGTTTCGTCAGGGCTGGCATCCCCGCTTTCATCGATGCGGGAATATGGGCTGGCCTTGTCGTCCACTTCGGACAAGTCCATTTGCTTGGGTCGGGGTAACGCAGGGTTCAAGCCTTCCTGCTCGTTTTGCTCAATGATGTACTGCTTGCCGAGTACGATTCTGGAGCCGTTGAAGAGCCGTGCTGGGTTCACCCAGTAAGCGTCTCGACCGATCTTGCATGGGGCTAAAATGTCGTGCTGTAAAAGCTCTGCCATAGCCTTATAGAAGGCCGTTTTCCCGACAGGTTTGACCTTTATCGGGCTGTTCTTCATCTTCACTGCTGTTTGTTCAATCAGGTCGTTTACAATGTCTAGTGACAGATAAACCTTGTCGCTGTCCTTGACCTTTTGAACTTCATTAATCAGCACAAAAAAGATCCGTGCGGCTGTCGGAGACAGCCCCAGCATCGTGGTAATATCTGCTGAAAAGAGCTTCACGAACTGCTCACGGTCAACCATCTGGGTGACGCCAATGGTTAATGCACCACCAACCTCACCAGTCTTGTAGTTGTAAGCAACTTCATCCTTCAGCTGCTGCGTATTTCTTACTGAAACTGAAAAACCTTCATCCATTATCGACACTAGAAAAGGATTTTCCTTATGTGCCGTAAAGGCCTTCAAAGAAGGCCTAGGCATGCTCTTCGCTTCTTCGGAAGGAAGGAGCGGCCGCTCTCTTTCCCTCTTCATAATCTTGTCTGTGTTCTTCTTCTGGTTCATTTTTCACCCCTCTAAAGCGAACTCTATGTTCTCCTTAGATGTACTTCTAGTTCATTAAATCTGCGTTAAAAACGAACTCCAAGTTCGCACCTATTCATAACCTCTAAATCATTTTCCGCAAAAACACACCCAAAAACGAACAAAACACACATATTTTCATTCAAAAGTTCAAAAAATAGGACAAAAAGTTCGTTTAAACGAACTACCCCCCTAATAAAATCAATAACTTAGATAGTTTTCCTTCTTATTCTTTCTACCGGGTCCGACCTCCGGTTCGTCCACCCGGTAGAAAGATGACGCCAGCCTCCGGCTGGCTGCACCAGCTGCCGCTGGTGGGCTTGCTGCTGGGAAAAAGAAAGGCTTGAGGCTTTCTGAAGCGGCTCTGCGGCTGGGGCTAGGGCCGATCCTCGATGGGGCTGGTGAGGATTAGCCAGGGCGGAGCCAAGCGAAGCCCTAGCGGGCCTCGCGCGGTTCACATGCCGGGGGGCTTCGGGGCCTTGCTGGCGGGCGGCAACCGCCGCTTGGGGCGATCCGGGTCAACCGGCTTTGCGTCATGGCCGTCTTGCTCGTCCGCTTTACACAGAGCTTCATTCCAGTCTTTCACTGGCGCTTCCGGGTGATGGACTCGGACGTTCTTGAAGCCGTGGTCCTCGAAGTCCTTGGCGAGCTTAGGAGCGGCAAGTTTTCCAACCTTGTCGTTGTCATAGGCTATAACAATAGAGCCCCACGCGGCTGCCTCGACGTTTTTTGGCATTACAGTCGTAACGCCAGCTGTAGCGCAGGCGGTGCCGGTCAGCTCGTGGATCTGCATGTATGACAGGGCGTCGATGGGGTTCTCGGCAATGATGAGATTGTCCCATTTGCGGCTCTCTCGACCGACTGTCGCCCGCCAGCACAGGCTCTTATCCGATCCTGTGGCGAGGCCTTTAAAGTCGCTCAAGCCAGTCCCACGCTTGATCGCGATGCCAGCACTTGCAAAGACGACGTTCTTAAATCTGTCGGCATAGACTGCACCACGCCTGTAAAGCCCTTCGACCAGCTTCGATGACAGCCTGCGAGCTTTCGTTAAGTAACGCTCCACATGCTCCCAGTGGTCTGGCACAGGCTCGGGTTTTTGGAAAACAACGGCCTTGCGCTCAACAACGCGCTTGGGCGCCTTTTTAACTTCCTCTATAGCTTTACGCCGTGCTTCATCTGTTGCGTTACTAACGTAACTGTCTGCGCCATAATTTGAGATTAGAAAGTCTCTTGCTGTCGTAAAGTCGCATTGCATTACATGCTTAACGAAGTCGACTGCACCGCCTCCACCCTGCCCCGCTTTATGGTCGTAAAACTTCTGGCCAGTGATCGAGATGGCAAACTCGCCGTCAACGTCCTTCCAGTTCTTGTCTTTATCCTGTTCAAGCGCCAAGCGTTGCGCCAGTTCAAGCAATGGCGTGGCACGTGCTGCATCAAGCTGCTCTTTCAGTCGCGCTTTCTCTTCTGCATTACGTTCCGCTTTACTGGCTGCTGCCTTTGCGGTAGCGCGAGCGCCAGCGGTTTCGCTTCTGGCTGTGATGCCAGCCTGAGCTTGCAGGTGCATCGTCTCGACGTCTTTCTGCAAGGCTTCCTTCCAGTCGTCAGAGGTCAGTGCCTCCCATTTTGTGGGCGGGGTCCAGCTGGGCACTTCCTGCTCTATGGCACCATAAAAACGGGCGACTCTGTCGTGCTTGGCCTTGCTGCCTTTGACACCCCTTTCAATGCCCAGATGTGCCACACATTGGGCCATTCTGTCCTGCATTTGGGACAACAATTGACGGCCTCCAAGCCAGTGCCTGGCATTGAGCCTGCCGTCTTTGTTCGGCACGATATAGCCCGTGATGTGCGGGGTCGATTCATCGAAATGGATCTGCAAATGAGCCACATTTTCCTTGCCGAAAGTCTTGATGATTTCGGTGCATGACTTCTTCCACCACTCGTTTACCTGATCGGTGGTGGCATGCTCGAACCACTCAGGGGAGACGGTCGATAAGACCTCAATGACTTTGACCGAGTTCTTGCGGCCTTTGGCCTTGGCAAGTCTCTCGTCAATGTCCTTTTGAGGGTCTGCACTACCCCAGACGATCCGGTTTTTAATGCCCGGTATCGCGTTTGGGGTGGCTCTAGTTCTCATGCAATGCTGAACCGATGCGGCGATCTCGCCCCCGGTTTTCAGCTTTGCAGTTCGGAAGATCGTATACGCCATAGCTGCTCCATTTGCTTCATTGTTCTACACAAGAGGTAAGGCCAGAAGGTTTCCACAATCTTTCTTTTTCCAAGGGGAAAAGCTCATGTAGCAAACTAATCGTGCCCGGAGGGTCGATTCGTTTGTGTAGTGAGTACACAAAGAACTTTTGAAGCGCGGGGCTACGCCCCTTTTGTAAAGCTACTGATCTTTACGCACGGTAACACCCCGCGCTTCAATTTCGTGGATAACTCGTAAAGCTCCGGCGCTGTCTCCGAAGTGACAATACATAGCCAGTTCAGAGACAAGCTGGGATAAACGCATAATGCTAGAGGTCGAGCTTGCCTTGCGCTTCCGGCATTGCACGCACCTCGTCAATCGCCTCACGCATTGCAGTTTTAATTACGTTCGTCATGCTGAGCTTCATGCCGTTCTGCTGTGCAAACTCAACGCATTTGTTAAAGTCGTCGTGAAGCGACTGCTCTACCCTTGCATTGACGTTGCTGAGCTTCTCC
>NZ_JBIFFR010000015.1:0-2677 GCF_043557275.1 Sulfitobacter sp. 1A13368
GAACCAGTACCGTGAGGGAAAGGTGAAAAGCACCCCGACGAGGGGAGTGAAACAGTACCTGAAACCGAACGCCTACAATCAGTTGGAGCATCCTTGCGATGTGACAGCGTACCTTTTGTATAATGGGTCATCGACTTGGTCTCACGAGCAAGCTTAAGCCGTTAGGTGTAGGCGCAGCGAAAGCGAGTCTTAATAGGGCGTCGAGTTCGTGGGATCAGACCCGAAACCGAGTGATCTAGGCATGGCCAGGTTGAAGATAAGGTAACACTTATTGGAGGACCGAACCCACATCTGTTGAAAAAGATCGGGATGAGCTGTGCCTAGGGGTGAAAGGCCAATCAAACTCGGAGATAGCTGGTTCTCTGCGAAATCTATTTAGGTAGAGCGTCATCCGAATACCCTCGGGGGTAGAGCACTGGATGGGTAATGGGGCCCCACAGGCTTACTGATCCTAACCAAACTCCGAATACCGAGGAGTACTGGATGGCAGACACACGGCGAATGCTAACGTCCGTCGTGGAGAGGGAAACAACCCTGACCTCCGGCTAAGGCCCCTAATTCATGGCTAAGTGGGAAAGCAGGTGAGACGACCAAAACAACCAGGAGGTTGGCTTAGAAGCAGCCATCCTTTAAAGATAGCGTAACAGCTCACTGGTCTAAATAAGTTGTCTTGCGGCGAAGATGTAACGGGGCTCAAGCCATGAGCCGAAGCCGAGGATGCATTTATTGCATGGTAGCAGAGCGTAGTGTGACATAGTTCCATGTGTCCTTATCGTCCCTCGGGACGTATTGGACACAAGGAGCTTTCTGTGAAGCCGGCGCGTGAGCGATCCGGTGGAGAGATCACTAGTGAGAATGATGACATGAGTAGCGACAAAGAGTGTGAGAGACACTCTCGCCGAAAGTCCAAGGGTTCCTGCTTAAAGCTAATCTGAGCAGGGTAAGCCGACCCCTAAGGCGAGGCCGAAAGGCGTAGTCGATGGGAACCAGGTTAATATTCCTGGGCCAGATGGAAGTGACGGATCGCAGGGGTAGTTCATCCTTATCGGATTGGATGGGCTGCTGAGCGGTCCCTGGAAATAGCTCCATCATCAGATCGTACCCTAAACCGACACAGGTGGACAGGTAGAGAATACCAAGGCGCTTGAGAGAACTATGTTGAAGGAACTCGGCAAAATACCTCCGTAAGTTCGCGAGAAGGAGGCCCGGTTCCTAGGCAACTAGGGGCTGGGGGCACAAACCAGGGGGTGGCGACTGTTTATTAAAAACACAGGGCTCTGCGAAGTCGCAAGACGACGTATAGGGTCTGACGCCTGCCCGGTGCCTGAAGGTTAAAAGGAGGAGTGAGAGCTCTGAATTGAAGCCCAGGTAAACGGCGGCCGTAACTATAACGGTCCTAAGGTAGCGAAATTCCTTGTCGGGTAAGTTCCGACCTGCACGAATGGCGTAACGACTTCCCCGCTGTCTCCAACATAGACTCAGCGAAATTGAATTACCGGTCAAGATGCCGGTTACCCGCGGTTAGACGGAAAGACCCCGTGCACCTTTACTACAGCTTCACACTGGCATTAGGCCGAACATGTGCAGGATAGGTGGTGGGCTTTGAAACCGAGACGCCAGTCTCGGTGGAGCCTCCCTTGAGATACCACCCTTGTTCTGCTTGATGTCTAACCGCGGACCGTTATCCGGTTCCGGGACCCTGTGTGGCGGGTAGTTTGACTGGGGCGGTCGCCTCCTAAATCGTAACGGAGGCGCGCGAAGGTTGGCTCAGAGCGGTCGGAAATCGCTCGTTGAGTGCAATGGCAGAAGCCAGCCTGACTGCGAGACTGACAAGTCGAGCAGAGTCGAAAGACGGCCATAGTGATCCGGTGGTCCCAAGTGGGAGGGCCATCGCTCAACGGATAAAAGGTACGCCGGGGATAACAGGCTGATACTGCCCAAGAGTCCATATCGACGGCAGTGTTTGGCACCTCGATGTCGGCTCATCTCATCCTGGGGCTGGAGCAGGTCCCAAGGGTACGGCTGTTCGCCGTTTAAAGAGGTACGTGAGCTGGGTTTAGAACGTCGTGAGACAGTTCGGTCCCTATCTTCCGTGGGTGTAGGATACTTGAGAGGAGTTGCCCCTAGTACGAGAGGACCGGGGTGAACGATCCACTGGTGGACCAGTTGTAATGCCAATTGCAGTGCTGGGTAGCTATGATCGGACAGGATAACCGCTGAAGGCATCTAAGCGGGAAGCCCCCCTCAAAACAAGGTATCCCTGAGAGCCGTGGTAGACCACCACGTCGATAGGCCAGAGATGTAAGCGTAGTAATACGTTCAGTTGACTGGTACTAATTGCTCGATAGGCTTGATTTGATCCAGTAGAAGCAAGACTGCTTACTGATCAAAAGCATACACATACAATCAGTCGTACATGACTTGGACAAACACGCTTTGCGCTCCAATGGAGACGGAGCGGGAACGGGCATCCTTCGGATACCCCGCCTCCCGCCGCCGTTCTCCTGCGCAGAGCGCTACTAGGAATTTATTCGGTTTGGTGATCATAGCGCGAGCAAAACACCTGGTCCCATCCCGAACCCAGCCGTTAAGTGCCGTAGCGCCGATGGTACTGCGTCTTAAGACGTGGGAGAGTAGGTCATCGCCAAACCTAATAAGTTCCTAGACTACAGTATCT
>NZ_JBIFFR010000016.1:0-2496 GCF_043557275.1 Sulfitobacter sp. 1A13368
TGTTGATTGTCACTGAGAACTGACCCGGTATTTTCACCGAGATTTGACCCACCCTCAGTTATGCGTCGTGGTTTATGACGCGGTCAATGTTTTGGCCTCCTTTCGTGTTTTCTTTGCAGCCTCAGCGCTGGCCTTGAAGCGGTAGCTGTCGTTTCCGGTTTCGAGGATGTGGCAGCGGTGGGTCAGCCTATCGAGGAGCGCGGTTGTCATCTTTGCATCCCCGAAGACCTGCGCCCATTCTGAGAAGCTGAGGTTTGTGGTGATGATGACGCTGGTGCGCTCGTAGAGTTTGCTGAGCAGGTGGAAGAGCAGCGCCCCGCCAGATGAGCTGAACGGCAGGTAGCCGAGTTCGTCCAAAATGACCAAGTCGACCTTCGTCAGCGTCTCAGCCAGTTTCCCTGCCTTACCAAGTGCCTTCTCCTGCTCCAGCGCGTTGACCAATTCCACGGTCGAGAAGAAGCGCACCTTACGCCGGTAATGTTCGATGGCCTGGACGCCGATTGCTGTGGCGGTGTGGCTCTTGCCCGTTCCGGGACCGCCGATCAAAACGACATTCTCGACCGCTTCGATAAACTCGCATCGGTGTAGCTGCCGCACTGTCGCTTCGTTGATCTCACTCGATGCAAAGTCGAAGCCCGTCAGATCCTTGTATGCGGGGAAGCGGGCAACCTTCGTGTGGTAGGCGATGGACCGTACCTCGCGTTCGGCGATCTCGGCCTTGAGCAGCTGCGACAGCATTGGTGTGGCAGCTTCGAACGCTGGCGCACCCTGGGCGACCAAGTCTTCAATCGCATTTGCCATGCCGTACAGCTTGAGACTGCGTAGCATGATCACGATAGAGGCTCCTGCTGGGTCATGACGCATGGCGCTTCTCCTCAGTCCGTCGCAACCCGTCATAGCGATCGACGTTGGCCTCTGGCGTTGTCTGCAATGCCAGTGCGTCCGGCGGATCGACCTCGGGGTGATCTGTCGGTCTGCGGTCGATCAATCGGTGCAACAGGTTCAGGATGTGCGTCTTGGTGGGGACGCCCGCTTCAAGTGCCAACTCCACTGCGCACAAAACGTCCTCTTCGTTGTGCTGAAGGACCAGAGACAGAATGTCGACCATCTCTCGGTCACCGCCTTCTTTACGCAGCATGTGATCCTGCAATTGACGGAAGGCATCCGGCATCTCCGTGAACGGCGCACCATTCCGAAGTGCGCCCGGTTTGCGTTGGATAACAGCGAGATAGTGGCGCCAGTCATAGATGACCTTGCCGGGCTTTCGATGAGACCGCTCGATGATCCGCGCATGCTTGCAAACCGTTTGCCCTTCAGCGACCACGACCAGCCGTTCGGGATAGACATGCAAACTGACACGGCGGTTCGCAAAGCTGGCGGGAACGCTGTAGCGATTGCGTTCGAACGTGATCAGGCATGTGGGTGACACACGCTTACTATGTTCGATAAAGCCATCGAATGCCGGTGGCAGTGCCATCAACGTGGGCTTCTCGGCCTCCCACACGTCAGCGATGGACCCCGGCAAAGCCTTGTGCGGTGTCTCTGTCCAAAGGGCGATACAGCGGTCTTCAAGCCATTGGTTCAGCTCTGCCAGATCGGCAAAGACCGGCATGACCTGCCACATGCGGTTACGGGCATCCTGCACATTCTTCTCAACCTGGCCTTTCTCCCAACCGGCTGCCGGATTGCAGAACTCGGGCTCAAACACGTAGTGGCTGGCCATCGCTTTGAAGCGTGCAATGACATCCCGCTGCTTGCCTCTGCCCACACGATCAACGGCGGTCTTCATATTGTCATAGATCCCGCGGCCAGGCACACCGCCGAACACGCGGAATGCATGCCAGTGGGCGTCAAACAGCATCTCGTGCGTTTGCAGCGGGTAGGCCCGAACCAAGAAAGCGCGGCTGTGTGACAGTTTGATATGAGCGACCTGAAGTTTGACGCGCTCACCGCCGATGTTGGCCCAGTCCTCGCTCCAGTCGAATTGGAAGGCTTCGCCGGGCGCGAACACCAAAGGCACGTAGGTGCCGCGCCCCGTCGTCTGTTCCGCTCGATGCCGATCTTCACGCCATGCCCGGGCGAAAGCTGCTACGCGTTCATAGGAGCCATCATATCCCAGCTTCACCAGATCAGCATGCATGTGCTTCACTGTCCGCCGCTCTTTGCGTGACTTCCGCGTCTGAATTAAAAGCCAGGCTGACAGCCGATCCGCATAGGGATCCAGCTTGCTTGGACGCTTAGGCGTCTTGAACTGCGGTTCCACCGCACCTTCACGCAGATACTTCTTTACCGTGTTCCGAGACAAACCCGTCCGCCGGGCAATCTCCCTGATTGGCATTTTGTCACGCAATGCCCAGCGTCGAATGACACTCAAAAATCCCATGTCGATCACTCCAAATCCCCCCAACCAAAACCGTCGGGGAAGTGTGTTCACATGGGTCAATTCTCAGTGACAATTTATGGGGCTACCGGGTCAGTTCTCAGTGACAATCAACA
>NZ_JBIFFR010000002.1:0-710049 GCF_043557275.1 Sulfitobacter sp. 1A13368
CGCCGATGGTACTGCGTCTTAAGACGTGGGAGAGTAGGTCATCGCCAAACCTAATAAGTTCCTAGACTACAGTATCTATCTACGATGATCAGATTAACAAAACCGCCGCAGCCCATAGCTGCGGCGGTTTTGTGTTTGAGGGGGGGGTAATCTCCCGACCAGCAAGAACCATATGACGCCCGGTTATCCGAGCCTGTGTTGGGCATCCGCTTGACGCTGCCCGAAGCCCTGTCACAGTAGCGGCGGCAGTCGACGTTGGGAGGCGGGGCATGGATATTGAGACGCTCTTTGGCTTGGAGGGAAAGACCGCTTTGATCACCGGCGGGGCCACAGGAATCGGGCGGATGGCGGCGGAGGCTTTGGTGCGGGCCGGGGCGCGGGTCTTCTTGGCCAGCCGGAACGGAGAGGTCTGCGCGGCGGTAGCCGATGAGCTGAATGCGCTTGGCGCGCGGGGCAGCGCCGAAGGGTTCGTGGGCGATGTGGGGACTGAGGCTGGTGTGGATGCGCTCGTGGCTGAGGTTCAGGCGCGTAGCGATCGGCTGCATATCTTGATGAACAACGCGGGCGTGACTTGGGGTGCGCCCTTGGGGCAGTTCCCTTACCGGGCTTGGGATAAGGTCATGGGCGTCAACGTCGCCGGGCTTTTCGATCTTACGCAAAAGCTGTTGCCGCTTCTTAGCGCCGGGGCCACGGCGGATGATCCCGCGCGGATCGTCAATGTCGGGTCGGTCATGGGGGAGCGCGAGATGGGCGACGGCGCCTATAGCTATGCCGCGTCCAAAGCGGCGGTCATTCATTTGAGTAAAATCCTTGCCAAGGAATTAGCCGGGGAAGGGATCACCGTGAACGCCCTGGCGCCGGGGCCCTTCGTTTCGCATATGACGGCATTCGCCACGGGCGATGAGAAGACGCGGGCCGCGGTGGGGCAGGATGTTCCGCTTGGCCGTGTTGGGCGGGATGAAGATATCGCGGGCTGCATGCTGTTTCTCTGCGGACGCGGCGGCGCCTATGTCACCGGGGCCGTGATCCCGGTCAGCGGCGGCATCAATGTGATGTCGGGACCGAATATTTTTGAAAAGGCACTGTGATGCCGAACGATAGACCCCGAACGGAGACCCCATATGCGTGACGACAGCCATCTACCCCAAGCCCTGCGCGGCCTGCGCCTGCCGCTGGTCGCCTCGCCGATGTTTATTCTCTCGGGGCCCGAGCTGGTCATCGCGCAGTGCAAGGCGGGGATCGTCGGGTCTTTCCCGGCGCTGAACGCGCGGGAGGCCGAGGGGGAGCCGCCGTTGTTGGATGCTTGGTTGACCCAGATCACCGAAGCCTTGGACAAGCACAATCAGGAGAACCCCGATCGGCCCGCGGCCCCTTTCGCGGTGAACCAGATCGTGCATCGGTCGAACGCGCGGTTGGAGCGGGATCTTGAGATCTGCGTCAAACATAAGGTGCCGATCTGGATCACCTCGCTCGGCGCGCGGGTTGAGGTGAATGAGGCCGCACATTCCTGTGGCGGCGTGACGCTGCATGACGTCATCAACAACCGTTTCGCGCGCAAGGCGATTGAGAAGGGCGCGGATGGGCTGATTGCCGTGGCGGCGGGGGCCGGGGGCCATGCGGGGCCGCAATCGCCCTTCGCGCTGATCCGCGAAATCCGCGAATGGTTCGACGGGCCGCTTCTGCTTTCCGGGGCCTTGGCCACGGGTGAGGGGCTGTTGGCGGCCCGCGCCATGGGGGCCGATCTGGGCTATATGGGCTCGGCCTTCATCGCCACGCGAGAGGCGAACGCCGTGCCGGGCTACAAGGATATGATCGTCTCGGGCGGGGCGGATGACATTGTGACCTCTTCGCTCTTCACCGGGGTGTCGGGCAACTATCTGCGCCCATCGATTGAGGCGGCGGGGCTCGACCCGGACAACCTGCCATCGGCGGATGCCTCTTCGATGAACTTCGGCTCGGGCTCGTCCAAGCCCAAGGCGTGGAAGGAAATTTGGGGCGCGGGGCAGGGGATTGGCGCTGTCAAAGAGATTGGCGGCGCGGCCGACTTGGTGGACCGTATCGAGGCGGAGTATCGCGCCGCTGGCGCAAAGTTGGCAGCGGAGTTCGCACGGTGAGCACGGATACCCAAACCCTAGACGAAGACGCCGTTTGCCGCTGGTTGGAGGCGAACCTGCCGGGCTTTGCCGGGCCGCTGGAGGTCACGAAGTTTCAGGCCGGGCAGTCCAACCCGACATTCCTGCTTTCGACCCCGGCGCATGACTATGTGCTGCGCCGCAAACCGCCGGGGGTGCTGTTGAAATCGGCCCATGCAGTAGATCGGGAGTTTCGGGTGCAGAAGGCTTTGGCGGGCAGTCAGGTGCCTGTCGCTCGGATGCATCTGCTTTGCGAAGACGAGAGCGTCATCGGCTCGATGTTCTATGTCATGGACCATGTCCCGGGGCGCAACTTCAACGATCCCACGCTGCCGGAGCTTACCCCGGCAGAGCGTGGCGCGGTCATGGATGAGATGAATGGCGTGCTGGCCGCGCTGCATGAGGTTAATATCGACGCGGCGGGGCTGCCAGACTATGGCCCGCCCGGCAACTATTTCGAGCGACAGGTGGCGCGCTGGTCGAAACAATACCGCGCGTCGGAGACCGAGCCGCAGCCGGATATGGATAGGCTGATGCAGCGTCTCAGCGCCGAGCTGCCCAAGGACGACGGGCAGCGGACGCTGGTGCATGGCGACTACCGGATCGACAATATGATCTTCGACACCCATGGCACCGCCTGCCGTGCGGTTTTGGATTGGGAACTGTCGACCATCGGCCATCCCTTTGCCGATCTGGCCGCCGTTATCATGCAGTGGCAGATGCCCGTGGGGGCCGAGGGGCGCGGCTTGGCCGGGGTGGACCGCAGGGCGCTTGGTCTGCCCAGCGATGCCGAATTCATCGCCGCCTATTGCCGCAGGCGCGGGCTTAAGGGCATCGACAACTTCGGCTATTACCTCGCCTTTTGCTTTTTCCGCATGGCGGCGATCATCCAAGGTGTGTTGAAACGCGCTTTGGAGGGCAATGCTTCAAACCCCGAATACGGGTTGAAATTAGGGCAATATGTCCCGGTTTTTGCGCGCCACGGGCTGGAGGCGCTGGATCGCGACCGCTGAGCGGGCGGCGGGGCGTTTGGCGCTTGAGCTTTGCGGTGAAAACCTGTTGCTAGGGCCGGAACACCCCGGCCCGAAAGGATGACCCATGACCAATGCTGCGCGGCAACTGCTTGATCTGTTGGATATCGAACAGCTTGAGGTCGATCTGTTTCGGGGCACGGGTGCTGGCGGTGAGACCTCAATGCGGATTTTCGGCGGTCACGTCATCGCGCAGGCGCTGATGGCGGCTTACCGGACGGTACCAGACCGGGCGTGTCATTCGCTTCATGCCTATTTCATACGGCCCGGCGACCCGAAAATTCCGGTGATCTATCAGGTCGACCGCGCCCGCGACGGGGGCAGTTTCACGACCCGGCGCGTGGTGGCGATCCAGCATGGCAAGCAGATCCTGAACCTCTCCGCCTCTTTTCAGGTCGAAGAGGAGGGGTTCGATTGGCAGCACGAGATGCCGCAGGTTTCGGCCCCTGAGAACTGGCCCGACCGGCCTGAATTGCGCGAGGCTTTTGCCGAAAAACTGCCCGAGAAATACCGCGGAGATTTCCTGCGCGAGCGCCCCATCGAGATCCGCGAGGTTGAGCCGCGCGATTTCATGACGCCGGAAAAGGTCAGCGACCGCAACTATCTGTGGTTCCGCATGGGGGCCGCCGAAGGGCAGAACCCGGTGATGCAGCACGCGTTGCTGGCCTATGCCTCGGACATGAACCTGCTCGGCTCCTCTCTGCGGCCTCATGGGCTGACGTGGTTTCAGGGCAAGGTAATGACGGCCAGCCTTGATCACGCCATGTGGTTTCACGCGCCGATCCGCTTTGACGAATGGCACGTCTATGCGCTCGACGCGCCGTTCACCGGCGGCGCGCGGGGGTTCAATCGTGGGATGATCTACAATCAAAACGGGCAGTTGGTGGCGAGCGTGGCGCAGGAGGGGCTGCTGCGCCCGATCCGGCCCAAGGGGGAGAGCTAGGGGCCGCTAGCTGTCTTTCGCCGCCCCAAAGCGCCGGTTCAGCTTGCGCATTCCGCCGATCCAGCGGTCGTAATCCTGCGCCTTGCCTTGCATATAGTCGCGCACCTGCGGATGCGGCAGCACCAGAAAGACCTCATCGCGGATCGCCTGCACGCAGGCTTCGGCCACCGGCTCAGGCTCCAACATGCCGTCAATCGCGGCGACATGGTCCTCCAACCCGCGCATCATCTCAGTCCGGACTGCCTGCGGGCAGAGCACAGAGACCTTGATTCCGTCGTCGCCATAGCTCATCGCCAGCCATTCGGCGAGGCCGACGGCGGCGTGTTTTGTCACCCCATAGGGCGCCGCGCCGACCTGATTGAGCAGCCCCGCCGCTGAGGCGGTGTTGAGCAGATAGCCACCCCCGCGCGCCCGCATCAGCGGCACCAGATGGCGCGCCGCGCGCACATGGCTCATCACGTTGATCTCCCAAATGCGCTGCCACTCGGCATCCGGCACCTCGACGCCGCCCTCGACCGAGATACCGGCGTTAGAGCAGAAAAGATCAATCGGCCCGATGTCACGCTCGACGGTGGCGATCAGCGCGGCGATCTCCGCCTCCCGCGCGACATCGACGCGGAAGGCCGTGCCGCCGACCTCAGCCGCCGTCGCCTCGGCCCCCGCGCTGTCGATGTCCACGCAGATGATATGCGCAGGTGCTTCCTTGGCAAAGCGCAGCGCCAAGGCCCGCCCGATGCCGCTGGCGGCCCCGCTGATGACGATGACGCGGCCCGCGAGATCCATATCAGCTGTCGCTGCCAGAGCCGCGCGCGTTCGACGCCTGAAAGGCCTTCACCTCGGCCCGGGCGATCACCTGATGGTGCACTTCATCCGGCCCGTCGGCAAAGCGCAGCGCACGCTGCCATGTGTACATGCCCGAAAGCGGGCTCCACTGGCTCATCCCCGTCGCCCCATGCACCTGCATAGAGGCGTCGATGATCTCGCAGGCCTTTTCCGGCACCAGCGCCTTGATCATGCTGACCCAGATGCGCGCCTCTTTATTGCCCAAGACATCCATCGCCTTGGCCGCTTTCAGCACCATCAGGCGCATGGCTTCGATGTCGATCCGCGCGCGGCTGATCGTTTCCATGTTCTTGCCAAGGTCGATGATCTTCTTGCCAAAAGCCTCGCGCCCCAGCCCGCGTTCGATCAGCAGGTCCAGCGCCTTTTCCGCCGCCCCGATCGAGCGCATGCAGTGGTGAATCCGCCCCGGCCCAAGCCGCACCTGACTGATCTCGAACCCACGCCCTTCGCCCCAAAGCACGTTTTCGCGCGGCACGCGCACATCGGTGAAACGGATATGCATATGCCCATGCGGGGCGTCGTCATGCCCAAAGACATGCATCGGGCCGAGGATTTCCACCCCCGGCGTGTCCATGGGCACAAGAATTTGGCTCTGCTGGCGGAAAGTCTCGGCCTCGGGTGAGGTTTTCACCATGACGATCATGATTTTGCAACGCGGATCGCCCGCGCCGGAGATATAGAATTTCTCGCCATTGATCACCCAATCGTCGCCATCCAGCACAGCACTGGTGGAGATGTTGCGCGCATCCGAAGAAGCGACATCAGGCTCTGTCATGGCAAAGGCCGAGCGGATTTCGCCGGCCAGCAGCGGCTTCAGCCAGCGCTCTTTCTGTTCAGGCGTGCCGACGCGTTCCAACACCTCCATATTGCCGGTATCCGGGGCGGAGCAGTTCAGGCTTTCCGGCGCCAGCGGGCTTTTGCCCAATTCGGCGGCGATATAGGCGTAATCAAGGTTCGCCAGCCCTTCACCGGTTTCGGCATTGGGCAGGAAGAAGTTCCACAATCCCGCCTCCCGCGCTTTTTGCTTGGCCCCGTCGAGCAATTCCAACTGACCGGGCGCATAGGACCAGCGGTCGGCGCGGCCTTCGCCAAGGCGAAAGAACTCCTCGGTGATCGGATCGACATTCTCGCGGATGTGCTTGATGACCGCCGCCAGCAGTGGCTTGGCCTTCTCCGACATTTCGAGATTGTTCATATCCAAGGTCTGATCGATCATCCTATGCTCCCGGTGATGATGGTTTGCGGTGCCGCCCGGTTCCTCCGCAGGCGGCCCTTTGGGGCGAGCCTATGCAATCGCCGCGGCCTTGCCAATCGCGGGCAGGGGGCGGCAGGCTTGACGCCACGTCATTAAGCCGTTGAAACCCGCGCGCAGGCGCTTAAGTTCAGCCTATGACAGATGCATTGATCAAAGACGTCCTCACCCGCACCCGCCGCATCGCGGTGGTCGGTGTCTCCCCCAACCCTGCGCGGCCCAGCCACTATGTGGCTGAATACCTTGCGCAAAAAGGGTATGACGTGGTGCCGGTAAACCCGGTGCACGCGGGCAAGGAGGTCTTTGGCAAGACTATTGTCGCCACTCTGGCCGAAATCGACCCGCCGGTGCAAATGGTCGATATTTTCCGCCGGTCCGAGGATGTGCCCCCCGTCGTGGACGAAGCGCTGGAGGCTTTTCCCGAGCTTGAGACCATCTGGATGCAAATGGGCATCACCAATGCTGAAGCGGCGGCCAAGGCCGAAGCACGCGGCGTGGATGTGATCCAAGACCGCTGCCCCAAGGTGGAAATCCCACGCCTTATGGGCTGATTATTTCCGCGCGGCCTTTTCGGCAATGCCGGAGGTCGATTGCCGCCGCGCCAACTCATTCAGCACATCGCCTAGCGGCACATCCCGCGCGGCCAGCATCACCAACAGGTGGTAGAGCACATCGGCGGCTTCCGAGGTCAGACCTTTGCGGTCATCCTTCACCGCCTCAATGATCGCTTCGACCGCCTCTTCGCCGAACTTTTCGGCGCATTTCTCTGGCCCGTTGGCCAGCAGTTGCGCGGTCCAACTGCTTGACGGATCGGCGCTTTTGCGGCTCAGAATGGTGGCGTAAAGGTCATCAAGCGTCATGAAAGCCTCATTGGAATGCCAGCGGCGGCCATATGCTGTTTGGCCTCCTGCACGGTATATTCGCCAAAGTGAAAGATCGAGGCTGCCAGCACCGCCGAGGCACCCCCTTCGATCACCCCGTCCACGAGATGATCCAAATTACCGACCCCACCGGAGGCGATCACCGGCACCGATACGGCATCGGAAATGGCGCGGGTCAGGGGCAGGTTGAACCCCTGTTTGGTGCCATCGCGGTCCATCGAGGTCAGCAGGATTTCCCCGGCGCCCTTGGCGGCCACGGTGCGGGCAAATTCCACGGCATCGATGCCCGTGGGCTTACGCCCGCCATGGGTGAAAATCTCCCATTTGCCGGGGCTTACGGTCTTGGCGTCAATCGCGCAGACGATGCACTGGCTGCCAAAGTGATCCGCCGCTTCGGCGATCACATCCGGGTTCGCCACGGCGGCGGAGTTGAAGCTGACCTTATCGGCCCCCGCCAGCAGCAAGGCCCGCACATCCGCCACGGTCCGCACGCCGCCGCCCACGGTCAGCGGGATATAGCAATGCTCAGCGGTGCGGGTAACCAGATCGAACATCGTGCCGCGGTTCTCATGGGTGGCGTGGATGTCGAGAAAACAAAGCTCATCCGCCCCCGCCGCATCATAGGCAATCGCGGCATCCACCGGATCGCCCGCATCACGCAGGCCGACGAAGTTCACACCCTTGACCACACGGCCATCGGCCACGTCGAGACAGGGGATGATGCGGGTCTTTAGCATGGCTCAGCCCTTCAACATCTTCATGGCTTCGGCCAGATCAATCGCGCCATCATAAAGCGCGCGCCCCGAGATCGCGCCCTCGATGACCCCGGTGTCCCGCAACGCGCCCAAGTCTTCGAGCGATGACACCCCGCCCGAGGCAATCACCGGGATCGAAACGGCCCGCGCCAGATCGGCTGTCGCTTCTACATTCGGCCCGCCCATCGCGCCATCGCGCATGATGTCAGTGTAGATGATTGCGGCCACGCCCGCGTCCTCAAAGGATTTCGCGAGGTCGGTGGCCATCACATCGGTCTCCGTCGCCCAACCCTTGGTCGCGACCTTTCCATTCCGTGCGTCGATCCCCACAGCAACTTGCCCGGGAAAGGCGCGCGCCGCCTCGCGGACCAGTTCGGGGTTCTCAACCGCGACGGTGCCCAGAATGACCCGCGCGAGCCCCTTATCCAACCAGCCCTCGATCGTCGCCATATCGCGAATGCCCCCGCCCAATTGCGCAGGCACTTTGCAGGCTTTCAAAATCGCCTCCACCGGGGCGGCGTTCACCGGGGTCCCGGAAAAAGCGCCATTGAGGTCAACGAGATGCAGCCAATCACAGCCCGCTTCGACAAAGCTAAGCGCCTGTGCGGCGGGATCGTCGTTAAAAACGGTGGCACGGTCCATGTCGCCATGCACAAGGCGCACGGCCTGACCGTCTTTGAGATCGATAGCGGGGTAAAGGATCATGGCCGGGCCCTTGTTAGAGAAGTCGCTTTCCTTTTGCACGTCGCCAGGGATTTTGCAACGCGACCCTAGGTCAGTCTTGCCCGATTGAAAGTTGTGGCTAACACTAAAGCCAGATCGGGAGGAGAGATCATGAAACAGCTTTTTGCAGCGGCTCTTCTGGGCCTTGGCCTGACCGGCGCCGCCCATGCCGCGGATCCGGCAGTCGGCACGTGGAAAACCCAAGTGGATGACGGCGCCTATGCCCACGTCAAAATGGCCCCCTGCGGCGGGGCGATCTGCGGCACCATCGCGCGCACCTTCAACGACAGCGGCGAATACAAATCCCCCAATATCGGCAAGACGCTTGTAATCGACATGAAGCCTCAGGGCGGCGGCAAATACGCCGGTAAGGTTTGGCGCCCGTCAAACGGCAAAATCTACATTGGGAAGATGGACGTCTCAGGCAACTCGCTGAAACTCTCGGGCTGCGTCGCGGGTGGGCTGATCTGCTCGAAACAGACCTGGGCGCGCATCAAGTAAGCGCAGTTCACCTCTGCCAAGGTTAGAAGGCGCGGAGCCAGAACTTCGCGCCTTCCTTGCGTTTTGCGTGAGGAAAGCGCAGCGCAGAGGTATTTAAGAAAGGATGAAGATGAAGAGGGTCTTTCTTCATCTTCATCCTTTCTTAAATACCTTCCGACGTTTCAACAGGCGCGGCGCGGGTTAAGGCGCCCAAGTCAGGAAGTTCGAGATCAGCCGCAGGCCGGTGGTTTGGCTTTTCTCTGGGTGAAACTGCATGCCCAGCATCGTGTCGCGGCCGATGATCGCCGTGACTTCGCTGCCGTAGTCGACATGGGCCAGACGTTCGGCGGGGTTGGCGACGGCCATATGGTAGCTGTGCACGAAATAGGTGTGATCGCTGGTTTGCAGCCCGTCGAAGACCGCGTGGTCGTGATCAATCACCAAGTCGTTCCAGCCCATATGGGGGACTTTGAGCTTCGGGTCTTTCGGGGTGATCTGGGTCACCTCGCCACCGATCCAGCCCAAACCGGGGGTGTCTTCATATTCGCGGCCCATGCTGGCCATCAGCTGCATGCCGACGCAGATGCCGAGGAAGGGGCGGCCTTTTTCCTCGACCGCCTCGACCATCGCGTCATAGAGGCCGCCGGCCCCTTTCAGGGCGGCCATACAGGCCGGGAAAGCGCCATCGCCGGGAAGAACCAGACGGTCAGCGCGGGCTACGACCTCGGCATCCGAGGTCACCGTGACTTTGCCTGCGTCATGCTCGCGGGCCATACGCTCGAAGGCTTTATGCGCGGAGTGCAGGTTGCCGGATTCGTAGTCGATGATTGCTGTCAGCATTGGTTTACAAGGCACCCTTGGTCGAGGGGATGGCGTCCGCTTTGCGCGGGTCGGTCTCGACCGCTTCGCGCAGGGCGCGGGCAACGGATTTGAAAGCGGCTTCGGCGATGTGGTGGCTGTTGAACCCGTGGAGCGCGTCGACATGTAAGGTGATGCCGCCATGGGTGCTGAACGCCTGGAAGAACTCGCGGACCAGTTCGGTGTCGAACTTGCCGATGCTGCTGGTGGGGAAATCCACGTTCCAAATCAGAAAGGGCCGCGCGGAGAGGTCGAGCGCGCAGCGGATTTGTGCGTCGTCCATCGCCAGCAGGCAGGATCCGTAGCGGCGGATGCCGCGTTTGTCGCCGAGCGCTTGGGTCAGTGCTTGGCCCAGCGTGATGCCGACGTCTTCGACGGTGTGGTGATCGTCGATGTGCAGATCGCCCTTGGCACGCACCTTGATGTCGATCAGCGAGTGGCGCGAGAGTTGGTCGAGCATATGGTCAAAGAAACCGACGCCGGTTTCATTGTCATAGCTGCCGGTGCCGTCGAGGTTGATCTCGACCGTGATGTCGGTTTCGGCAGTGGTGCGGGTCAGGGTGCTGCGACGCATGGGGCATCTCCGAAGGCAATTGCTGCGCCCTTATAGCAGGGCCTGCCGCCGCGCCAAGCCCAAGCGGTGAAACGCCTTTGAGCAGGGACAGCGCGATCGGGGATTGCGGGGGCAGGGCCCATATGTCAGCTTGAACCAAATCCCAGAAAGAGGCGCGACATGACCACCTGCGTATTCATCCAGATCCGCTGCCGACCGGGCACGACCTATCGTGTGGCCGAAGAGATCGCCCTGCGCGAAATCCATTCCGAACTTTATTCCACCTCAGGCGAATATGATCTTTTGATGAAGCTTTATATTCCGAAGGGCGAAGATGTGGGCGTCTACATCAATGACAATCTGTTGGACATCGAAGGCATCGAGCGGTCTTTGACCACGATGACCTTCAAGGTCTTTTGAGGTGGCGCGCCGGTTCGTTCTGACAGCAGCCGTCTGTTCCGTTTTGTCGACCTCTTCGCTCGTGGCCTCTTCTGGCGCGGCCGAGGCGGGCACGCGGGTCTATGAGGGGCGCGAAGCCGCGGCGCTGCGCTGCGCCAATACGTTGGCGCTGACGGCCGTGGCACTTTCCGCGGCGGAGTTGATTGGCGAGGGGGAGAAGAATGTGATGCTGGGCGTGACCGTGCGCATTCTCGACCGCCATGTTGAGGGGACCTGGGCGCAGAAACGCGCGGCGATGGAGGTGATGCGCGATCGGCGCAGCGTGCCTGACACGCTTGAGGATTACCGCCGCATCGCCGAACGCTGTTTGGTGCAATTCCCCATCAACTGAATGCGAAAACCCGCCCATGAGGCGGGTTTTTCCTGAGGCAATTGCCTTGTCGTCAATGGGCGGCGGAGACGGAGGGTTTCTCGGTCGGGGGGGTGTCGAGCTTGACCTTCTGCCGCATCGCCACGCGGCGAATGGCACGGTCGAATGTCTTTCTGACCCGCTGAGTGCGGCTGGCATTGGGCTGGATCGGGCCACCGACGGAGAGCATCACCGCCATCGGGCTGTTGTCGCCATGGCGCAGGTCCATGCCGTCCAGCTCCCCTTGGATGAGCACCTCGATCTCGGGCCACGCGGGCAGGCTGTCACCTGTCACGATGCACAAGAGCGTGCCAGATCCGTTATGGGTCATCAGCAGTTGGGGGCAATCGACCACGCGCGCGATGGCCTCGGCCGCAGCGGCGATGGCGCGGGCGAATTCGGCGGTGTTGCAGGTCGCGTAAAGCTCATCGATGTGTTCGATTTTTGCCGCGAAAACCTGACATATATCAAGGTGTTGGCGTGAAAGCTGCGACAGGTAATTGCCCAAGGAGAAGGGCAGCACCAATTGATCGACCCCATTGATATGCACAGGATCGGCCAGCGCGAAGTCGTGGACACCGGGCTCGCCCGCGTCTTTCAAATGCTGCGGGTCAAGGCGCGGGGCGCGTTGGGTGTTCTCCAACATGCGCTCGGCGATATGCACGCGGGTTGCAATGTCCTTCACGTCAAAAGGTTTGGTCACATAGTCGTTGGCCCCGGCGGCAAAGGCGCTTTCGATCGCAGTCGCGTCGGCGCGCGAGGTCACCATTAGGATTGGCGTGTCTTGATAGGCTTCCAGCGTGCGAATGCGGCGGCATAGGGTGATGCCGTCCATCTCGGGCATCTCGATGTCCAAGAGCAGGCAGTCGAAGTGTTCTTTGGTGGTTTCGAGCAGTTCCAGAGCGGCAGCGCCGGAGGCGGCCAATGTCAAATGGGGGTACTCGGCTTCGCGGAAAACAACGGGCAGCAATTCGCGGATAAATGGGTCATCGTCGACAGCAAGAATTTTCATTTTTGGCACCTCTTTCGTGGGGCAGACGGGCAGTCCGGGTGTCTTTATAATCTGTTCATATCTAGTCGTATAAACCCGGCGAAATTGTGACGCTTCTGCACCAATACCTTGTGCCGTTGCATAAATTATTAACCATATTTTGAAGCCTCGCGAAACCATTGAATTGGCGAAGAGAGATGGCCGTGGCCCCTTGCTTTCCCGCATTACGGGAGGTGATTGCGTGGAAATTGTGCAGGCTTTCAGGCGCTATTGGGCGCGTGAGGGTGCGAAATCGGGGCGAGAATTTGCGGTTCTTGTGATCGCGCGAATTTCACGCTGCGACTCGCGAGCCGAAAATGAGCGAGCGGGGGAACTTTATCGGCTGTGGTGCGTAACGCCCAGTTGACGCTTTGCCTGTCGCGCGCTCAACTGCGGCGCGATACGTGAAGAGGATGAGTTAAATGCGTTTGCCCGATGATGTTTTGGCGGAATTCTTGTTGCCCACGCGGGAGCTTAGGGAGGATCTGCCTTTCTTCACCAAAGTGCTGGGCATGCGGCTTGAGACGATCTTTCCCGCGGATGATCCTTCGGTGGCCAGTTTTTCGGGTCATGGGGTGCGCGTGAGGCTTGAGCGGGGGGCGGATGTGGCGCCGGGGCATCTGCGCCTGCTGACCGATGCGCCCGACAGTATCGCAGAGGGCCAGCGGGAACTCACTGCGCCCAATGGCACGAAGATCGAGATCCTGCCGCGTAGCCCCCGCGTGGACCAGCCCCAGACGCAGCATGAGTTTGCCGTGCGGCGGCTGGCGGATGAGGCCCCATGGGTGATTGGTCGCGCGGGGATGCACTACCGCGATCTCATCCCCTCGCGCCTCGGCGGCTCGATCATCGCCAGCCATATTCGCATCCCCGACGGCGGGCCGGTGCCGGATATGGTGCATTACCATACCGTGGGCTTCCAGCTGATCTATTGCTACCGGGGCTGGGTTGATGTGCTCTACGAGGATCAGGGCGATGTGATCCGGCTCCATGCCGGGGATTGCGTGACCCAGCCGCCGGGCATCCGCCATCGCGTGGTCGAGGCCTCGCCCTCGATCGAGGTAATCGAGATCGGCGTGCCTGCGGAACATGTCACCACCATCGACCACGAGATGACCCTGCCCAACGGCAAAGGCGATCCGGCCCGCGAATGGGAGGGCCAGACCTTCGTGCATCACGTGAAGGAAGGGGCCGCGTGGCAGCCCTTCCGCATCCCGGGCTTCGTCGCGCGCGACACCGGGATCACCAAGGGCACCAAGGGCGTGGCCGGCATTCAGGTGGCGCGTTTCGACGGCGGCACGCCGCCGCCCGCGAAGCACGACGCGGACATTCACTTCAGCTTCGTGATGGAAGGCAGCATGACCCTGAACACCGAAGGGCAGGAGCCGCGCCAATTGGAGGCAGGCGATGCCTTCGTCATCCCGCCGGGCATGGTGGCGCAATATAGCGACTGCTCGCCCGACCTCGAATTGCTCGAGGCCGGGCTGCGCGGTGATTTCTCGACGACGCTCTTAGCCTAGGCGCGCGGCCACTTCGGCCTGCACCTTCTCGGCTGCGGCCTCTTTCACGGGGCCGTAGCCGCGGATTTCCATCGGTGCGGAAAGCACCGCCAGCGCCGCGTCATGGGGCAGGGCGGGGGCCTTTTCCATGACCTCCTCGTACCAGCCGATCAGGCCGACCTCGAGCTTGCGGTCGGCGCCGTAGCTGAACGGGTCGGCCCATGTGCCGCGCAGCGGTTTCATCGCCGCCAGAAGGTCAAAGGCGCGGCCCATCCACGGGCCGAACTTGCGCTTGTTGGGGCGTCCGCGGCCATCCGTGCCAGTGGGCCAAGCGGGCGGGGCAAGGTGATAATGCACCTTGTAGTCGCCCTCGAACGTATCGGCGATGCGCTCCTCGAAACCGCTTTGCCGGTGCAGGCGTGCGACCTCGTATTCGTCCTTGTAGGCCATCAGCTTGAACAGCGATTTCGCCGCCGCGCGCATCAGGTCGTCGGAGCCTTCGGGCAGCTTGCCCTCCAGCGCATCGAGCTTGGCCTTGTAGCGCTGGGCATAGGCGGCGTTCTGGTAGCCGGTGAGGAATTCCATCCGCCGCGCGATCAGGCCTTCGACACTGTCGTCGGGTGCAGGCGCGGGGGCGAAATGCGCCTTGATCGCCTGCGGGTTGCCCGCCATGACCCGGCCAAAGCCAAAGGCGGCGCGGTTCTTGTCCGGAACAACACCGTTCAATTCGATTGCCTGCTCAAGCGCTGTGAGCGAGACCGGCACGAGACCCTTCTGCCAAGCGAAACCGAGCATCATCACATTGGCGAACACCGCGTCGCCCATCAGCTTCTCGGCCATGGCGTTGGCGTCGAAGGCCGCGAGGTTCTCGGCCCCCACGGCCTGCGCGATCACCGCCTCGCGGTCGTCGATGCGCAACTCGGCGTCGCGGTTCAGCACCAGATCGCCGGTGGGCATCTCGGCGCGGTTCAGCACGATCTGCGTCCCGCGCCGGTAGTGGGCGGATGCCTTCGGCGCAGAACTCACAACCATGTCGCAGCCGATCACCGCGTCGGCGCCGCCCTGATCGATGCGCACCTGATGCACCTCCTCGGGCCGTTTCGCCAGACGGACATAGCCCAGCACGGTGCCGAACTTCTGCGCGAAACCCGTGAAGTCGAGGACGCTAGAGCCCAGCCCCTCGAGATGCGCGGCCATGGTGATGAGCGCGCCCACGGTCACCACGCCGGTGCCGCCGACGCCGGTCACCAGCAGGTTGAAGGGCTGGTCGAGCTTGGGCAGTTCGGGCATCGGAAGCTGCGCCGAGAGCCCCGCCACATCCAGCCCCGCGCCGGAGCGCTTGCGGCGGCTGCCGCCTTCGACCGTCACGAAGGAGGGGCAGAAGCCGTTGAGGCAGGAGTAGTCTTTGTTGCAGGTCGATTGGTTGATCTGCCGCTTGGCGCCAAACTCGGTTTTCTTGGGCTCGACGCTGAGGCAGTTCGACTCGAGGCTGCAATCGCCGCAGCCTTCGCAGACCAGATCGTTGATCATCACGAATTTCTTCGGGTCGTCCATCAGCCCGCGCTTGCGCTTGCGGCGCTTCTCGGTGGCGCAGGTCTGTTCGTAGATCAGCACGGTGACGCCCGGGATCTCGCGCAGCTCGCGCTGCACACGGTCCAGATCTCCGCGATGGTCGAAGGTGGTGCCCTCTGGGAAGTCGCCCTTTGGCAGCAGTTCGGGCCGGTCCGAGACCAGCGCGATGCGTTCCACACCCTCGGCACGGCAGGCCTGCGCGATGGCGGCGACGGAGACGGGGCCGTCCACCGGCTGGCCGCCGGTCATCGCGACCGCGTCGTTGTAAAGAATCTTGTAGGTGATGTTGGTCTTCGCCGCGACCGCCTGCCGGATCGCCAGCGAGCCGGAGTGATACCACGTGCCCTCGCCGAGGTTCTGGAAGACGTGTTTGCCGCCGTTAAACATCGAAGTCGCGATCCACGGCACGCCTTCGCCGCCCATCTGGGCGAAACCCGCCGTCTCGCGGTCCATCCAGGAGGCCATGACATGGCAGCCAATGCCGGAGTTGGCCTTCGACCCCACCGGCAGCTTGGTGGAGGAGTTATGCGGGCAGCCGGAGCAGAAATAAGGGGTGCGGGTGGCGCCCTCGACGTTCAGCAGCACGGGCGGCTGGTCGGTCAGCGTGCGGGCTTTTTCGAGCAACTTCTCTTCGGGGAAGAAGGCATCGAGGCGCGCGGCGATGATCGGCACCAGCTTCAGCGGCGACAGCTCCCCGGTCCAGGGCACCAGTTCCTCTAGGTTCTCGTCGTGCTTGCCGACCATCCGCGCGGGTTTGGAGCCGGGCCAGTCGTAGAAAGCCTCTTTGAACTGGCTCTCGATGATGCCGCGTTTCTCTTCGATCACAAGCACTTCGCGCTTGCCCTTCACGAAGTCGAGCGCGTCGTCCAGCGCCAGCGGCCAGACCATGCCGATCTTGTAGATGTCGATGCCCAGACGGCGGCAGGCGGCCTCGTCGAGGCCCAGAAGCCGCAGCGCCTCCATCGTGTCGAGATGGCCCTTGCCGGTGGTGACGATGCCAAAGGAAGCGTCCTGCGTCTCGTAGATATGCCGGTCGATCGGGTTGGCGCGCATGAAGGCCTGCACCGCGTCGAGCTTATGGTGCAGCCGCGTCTCGATCTCGGGGGAGGGGAGATCGCCTAAGCGCACATGCAGCCCGCCCGGAGGGGCGGTGTAGTCAGGTTGCTTGAACACCCGGTCCGGGGTCAGCTCGACCGAGGCGCCGCTCTCCACGGTTTCCGAGATCGCCTTGAAGCCGACCCATGTGCCCGAGAAACGCGACAGCGCGATGCCGTATTCGCCGAAGGCTTGGTATTCGGCGACGGAAGCCGGGTTCAGCGTTGGCATGAACCACGACATGAAGCCCACGTCTGACTGGTGCGGCATCGACGACGACACGCAGCCGTGGTCGTCGCCCGCCACCACCAGCACACCGCCCTTGGGCGCGGAGCCATAGGCGTTGCCGTGTTTCAGCGCGTCGCCCGAGCGGTCCACTCCCGGGCCCTTGCCGTACCACATGGAGAAGACGCCCTCGACATCCGCCTGCGGGTCGAGATGGGCCTGCTGCGCGCCCAAGACCGCGGTGGCGCCGAGGTCTTCGTTCACCGCGGGAAGGAATTTCACGCCCGCCTCGGCCACGCGGTCCTTGATGCGCCAGTATTCCAGATCGAGCCCGCCCAGAGGCGAGCCACGGTAGCCTGAGACGAAACCGGCGGTGTTCAACCCCGCTGCGCGATCACGCCGGGCCTGATCCAGCATAATGCGCACCAGCGCCTGCGTCCCGGTCAGAAAGACGCGGCCTTCGGTCTGATCATAGCGGTCATCAAGTTTATAAGTGGTAAATTCGCGCGGTTGTTCTGTCATGGGGTACTCCTCACTGGGAAGTATACCGCAGGATGCGCGAATTTTTGCACCCATTCTGCTGGCTTTGTCGCGGTTGCACGGATAAATTATCCGAAATAACTTTTCAGAATGAAAGATTTATCCGATGAGTGAAATGGATGCGACTGACCGGCAGCTTGTCTTCCTGCTCCAGCAGGATTCGCGCCTGCCCAACGCACAGCTGGCCGAAAAGCTGAACATATCCGCTTCTGCCTGCTGGCGGCGGGTCAAGGCGTTGGAGCAGGCGGGGGTGATCAAACGCTACGCCGCCGTGGTCGACCCCAAGGCGATGGGGCTGGGGTTCGAGGCGATGGTGCATGTGCATCTGACCCGGCATGATGCCTCGGCCCTCGCCAGTTTTATCCGCGCGATCCAAAGTCGGACAGAGGTGACGGAATGTTTCGCCACCACGGGCCAAGCGGATTATCACCTGCGCGTGCTGTGCCGCGATATCGACGCCTATAACGCCTTTTTGGAGAGCTTTTTGTTCCTGCATCCCGCAGTCAATTCGGCCACGACGAATGTGATCCTGCGGCAAATCAAATCCGACGCGCCGATTACTGGTTGAGGCGATCAGGGCAGCGTTTTCTGCGTTGGACATTTGCCGCATGCGTGCTTCATAAAGCAGCAAAGATCACACCCGAAGGAGAGACCCATGATGAGAACCCGTGCCGCCGTTGCCGTGGAAGCCGGCAAACCGCTTGAAATCATGGAGGTGAACCTCGAAGGCCCGAAACGGGGGGAGGTCTTGGTCGAGATCAAGGCGACCGGCCTGTGCCATACCGATGAGTTCACCCGCTCGGGCGACGATCCCGAAGGCATTTTTCCTGCCATCCTCGGCCATGAGGGCGCAGGCGTCGTGCTGGAAGTGGGCGAGGGCGTCACCACGCTGGAGCCGGGCGATCACGTCATCCCGCTCTACACCCCCGAATGCCGCGAGTGCGAATATTGCCTGAGCGGTAAGACCAACCTGTGTCAGGCGATCCGCGTGACCCAAGGCCAAGGCAAGCTGCCCGACGGCACGACGCGGTTCTCCATGCTGGATGGCACGCCGATCCACCACTACATGGGCTGTTCGACCTTCGCCAATCACACCGTGGTGCCCGAAATCGCGCTGGCCAAGGTGCGCAAGGACGCGCCTTTTGACAAGATTTGCTACATCGGTTGTGGCGTCACCACGGGCATCGGTGCCGTCATTAACACCGCCAAGGTCGAGTTGGGCGCGCGTTGCGTGGTCTTTGGGCTGGGCGGCATCGGTCTGAACGTCATTCAGGGCCTGCGCATGGCCGGGGCGGATCAGATCGTGGGCGTCGACCTGAACGACGACAAGGAAGAGGCCGCGCGTTACTTCGGCATGACCGATTTCGTGAACCCCTCGAAAGTTGACGGCGATCTGGTGGGTCATCTGGTTGAGCTGACCAAGGGCGGCGCTGATTACTCTTTTGACGCCACGGGCAACACCAAAGTCATGCGCGACGCGCTGGAATGCGCGCATAAGGGCTGGGGCGAGAGCATCATCATCGGCGTGGCACCCGCGGGGGCCGAGATTTCGACGCGGCCTTTCCAGCTGGTCACCGGTCGGGTCTGGCGCGGCACCGCCTTTGGCGGGGCCAAGGGGCGGACGGATGTGCCGAAGATCGTCGATTGGTATATGAACGGCAAGATCGAGATCGACCCGATGATCACCCACAAACTGACTTTGGATCAGATCAACGAAGGCTTCGATTTGATGCACAAGGGTGAATCGATCCGCGCGGTCGTCGAGTTTTGAGCGTTGGGCTGGAGGGCTGCGCGCGCTCCAGCCTAGACCTCTGCCGCGAGGGAGAGGAACAGATCGACATCCATATAGGTCTCGACATGATCGGCCAGCGCGTCCAGCGCCTCTTCGACGCCGGTTTCAAAGTCCAGCGATGAGGAGACGCCGAAGCCGCCAAGATAGGCGCGGCGGAAGGCATCCGAGCTGAAAATCCCATGCATATAGCAGCCCTGCACCCGGCCCGAAGGGGAGGCCGCGCCCTCGGGCGTGCCGTCGAAAGTCAGCCACGCGCGGGCGCAGTCGGGGCCGGTGGTCTCTCCGATATGGATCTCATAGCCGGTGAGGGCGGTGCCGCTGGCCGGGTGCTGGCCGCGCTTTTCCGACAGATGTTTCAGCGGGGCCATCGTGGTTTCCACGTCCAAATGCCCCAGCCCTGCGACCCGCGCCGCCGGGCCTTCGATCCCCTGCGGGTCGGTAATGGTCTTGCCCAACATCTGATAGCCACCGCAAAGACCCAGCACATGGCCGCCGCGCCGGATATGGGCGGCAAGGTCGATGTCCCATCCTTCGGCCCGGAAGGCTTCGAGGTCGGAAATTGTGGACTTGCTGCCGACCATCAGCACAAGATCGGCGTCAGCGGGCAGGGGCGTGCCGGGCATGATCATGCGCAGATCAACGCCCGGCTCAGCCGCCAAAGGGTCGAGGTCATCGAAATTGGCGATCCGGGGCAGGCGTGGCACAGCGATGACACAGCCCGACCCGCCAGAGCGGGCGCGGGCGGGCAGGTCCATCACGTCTTCGGCGGGCAGGCGGTGGGCGGCATCGAACCACGGAATTACCCCAAGGCTCGGCCAGCCGGTACGCGCGGCGATGTCATCGCGCCCTGCGTCAAAGAGGCTGCGGTCACCGCGGAATTTGTTCACCGCAAAGCCGCGGATCAGCGCGTTGTCTTCGGCACCAAGCACGGCCTGTGTGCCGACGATCTGCGCGATCACCCCGCCGCGGTCGATATCGCCCATCAGCACCACCGACACCCCGGCGGCGCGGGCAAAGCCCATATTGGCGATGTCGCCCGCCCGCAGGTTCGTCTCAGCCGGAGAGCCCGCGCCCTCGATCACGATCAGGTCGCAGCTTTCGGCCAAACGGTGAAAGGATTGCAGCACCGCGGGCATCAGGCTGGCTTTGTTGCGGCCAAATTCCCGCGCCTCTTGCTGGCCTGCGATCCTGCCTTGCACCACCACCTGCGCGCCGGTGGCGCTCTGGGGTTTCAGCAGCACCGGGTTCATATCCGTATGCGGGGCCACGCCCGCCGCGCGGGCCTGCAACGCCTGCGCGCGGCCAATCTCGCCCCCGTCTTCGGTGACGGCGGCGTTGTTGGACATGTTCTGCGGTTTGAAAGGGCGCACCCGCAGGCCACGCCGGGCGCAGGCGCGGATCAATCCGGCGACGATCATCGACTTGCCGACATTGCTGCCGGTGCCTTGGATCATGATGGCTTTGGTCATGTCTGCTCGCCCTTGGTTTCGCGCAAATTGGCGCAAATCAGGGGCAGGGGAAAGCCCATCGCCGAGGGGCAGACACAAAAAAACGCAGCCCGAAGGCTGCGTCAATTGCGCCGCTTGGCGAATATGTCTTAGGCGGCTTCGGCCTGAAGCGCGGCATTGCGGCGCTCGGATTCTTCACGCGACAGGGCGACGGATGTCCGCACGCCTTTGCCGACGAATTCCATCAAACCTTCGACGACCCGCTCGTTGGGGTCGATACCGGCACAGCTCAGAACCTCGCGGCCATCGCGCGAGCGGGCCCAGCGGGCGATCTGTTCAGGGCCGTTGCCATATTTCTTGTCATCGGCAATTGCGTCATCCAAAGCAGCTAGCACCACAGCAGCAAAGAGCTTGCGTGCGCGGTTGCCTTGCTCGTTGTTGAAAGCGGTGCCATCAACGAAATCTTTCATCTCGTCGTCCTTTCGATTATTCTTGCTCTTGTCATTCGGGCGTGGAGGCCCTTATGACGGATATCTTTTGATTCGGATACCTCTATTTAGCATATCTCCCATGCAGCTTGCGCATATCTAGTTGGTGTGGCAGCAGAGAATAACGCCTGCTTGCAGGGGACCATCCCTCCCGATATAGACCCGAACATCATATCATCAACCTTATGTCGTGGTTTTGTCACATGCCCAAGATTAACGGAAACGAGATCCGCCCCGGAAACGTCCTTGAACATAACGGTGGCCTCTGGGCGGCTGTGAAGGTCGATCACGTGAAGCCCGGCAAGGGCGGCGCCTTTGCCCAAGTCGAGATGCGCAACCTGCGCAACGGCTCCAAATTGAACGAACGCTTCCGTTCCGCCGACAAGGTCGAGCGGGTGCGTTTGGAGCAAAAAGACCAGCAATTTCTGTATGAAGACGATGGTATGCTGGTGGTGATGGACACCGAAACCTATGAGCAGGTGCAGCTGCCTGCCGAGCTTTTGGGAGAGCGCCGCCCCTTCTTGCAGGACGGCATGATGATCGTGGTCGAATATCACGAGGAAGAGGCGCTGAACGCCTCGCTGCCGCAGAAGGTGACCTGCAAAGTGGCCGAGACCGAGCCGGTGGTGAAGGGCCAGACGGCGGCGAATTCCTTCAAGCCTGCTGTGCTCGACAACGGTGTGAAGATCACCGTGCCGCCCTTCGTGGGCCAAGACGAAGACATCGTCGTGAACACGGAAACCATGGAATATGTCGAACGGGCCTGACGCGACGTCATCTTTGGTAAAGGAGATCAGCCCCGGTTTTGCCGGGGCTTTTTGTTTCGTGGGGCCTTTCAGCGGCGCGCGGTGCTCAGGTCGCAGGGCCGGGCCAAGTGACCTCTGCACCTTCGGCTTGCATCGGGCCTTTGGCGCGGTCGAACCGCAAATGCGCCAAAGCCTGACCGCCCGCTTGGGTGTAAAGCGTGCCCGCGGGTTTCCCCTCTGCCGTGATTGCCGTGCCGGGGGCGGCGCTGCCGCTGACCTCGACCCGGGTCAGCCCTTTGCGCAACTCGGTCTTGTGTTTCATCCGGGCGGTCACCTCTTGGCCGACATAGCAGCCTTTGCGGAAATCCAGCCCGTTGATCCGATCGAACCCCGCCTCAAGGATAAAGGTATCGGGGGTGAGTTCGATCCCCGCCTCGGGGATCAGATGCGCCACGCGCAGAGCGTCCCAATCGGTCGTGTCTTCGGTCTGCGGCGTGTCGCGATAGGCGCGCCAGCCCATTTCAGGATGACGCGGATCGGCCACGGCATCATCGGGCGCGGGGCCGGTGCCACGGTGCAGGTGTAGGCCCGTGGACTCAATGGTCACCTTCGCCCGCAGCTTGTACATCGACAGCCGCTGGGTCAGCATATCACCGAGCCTTTCGTCCACGTCCAGCAGGACGTTATCGCCATCGGCGATCAGAAAGAAATCGGCCATATATTTGCCCTGCGGCGTCAGCAGGGCGGCATAGACCGGGCCTTGGTCCAGTTTGCCGACGTCATTGGTCACGATTCCTTGCAAAAAGTCGCGGGTGTCGGGGCCGGAGAGGCGCAGAATGCGGCGCGGGGTCATGCGGGTGTCCTTCGATTGCTGGCCATGACATATAACCTGTCAAAGCCATCCAAAAGGGGCAACCATGCGCGCGCCGATCTCTGTAGTCATTCCCAGCCTTAACGCGGCCACGGCGCTGCCCGCTTGCCTCGCCGCTCTGGTCGAAGGCTTGCAGGCCGGGCTGATCCGCGAGGTGATCTTGAGCGATGGCGGCTCCACGGATGGCACGCGCGCGCTGGCCGACGGCTGGGGGGCTGAGGTCGTCTCGGGCGCGCCTTCGCGGGGGGGGCAGTTGCGGCGTGGGTGCGACGCGGCGCAGGGCGCATGGCTCTTGGTGCTGCACGCCGACACGGTGCTGGCCCCGGGCTGGAGCGATGCGGTGCAGGATCACATGGCGCACAGGGCCGAAGGCGCGGGGTGGTTCCGCCTGCGCTTCGATCAGCGCGGTCTGGCGCCGCGCTTGGTGGCGGGCTGGGCGAACCTGCGCAGTGGTCTTGGCCTGCCCTATGGAGATCAGGGGTTGCTGTTGCCCCGCGCGCTTTATGACGCGGTGGGCGGCTATCCCGATCAGCCGCTGATGGAGGACGTAGCACTGGCCCGCGCCCTGCGCGGTCGCTTGAGCCGGCTCAATGGCGTCGCCGTGACCAGTGCTGAGAAATACCGCCGTCAGGGCTGGCTGCGGCGCGGGGGGCGCAATCTCTGGACACTGACCCGCTATGCGATGGGGGCCAGCCCCGAGGCGCTCGCCGAAAGCTACCGGCGTTCGTGAAAGGGGCGCGGGTTTGCCCACGCCCCGCGCATTCAGTTAAAGAACGCCGCCCCGATCCGTTGGAGCAGATTGGGCTGGCGCGCCCTTTCGCGGCGTTTCTTCGCGGAGAGGGCGCTGAGGCCGCGGGCGTCCGATACGGTCTTTCCGTCGCGATATTGCAGGCGGTAGAGGTCGGCATAGATGCCGCCGCGTTCCATCAGCTCGTCATGGGTGCCCTCATCGGTGACGCGGCCCCGGTCCATCACCACGATCTTATCCGCGCTGCGGATGGTCGACAGCCGGTGCGCGATGACGATGGTGGTGCGGCCCTTGGCGAGGCGATCAAGCGCATCCTGCACGACCTGTTCCGATTGCGCGTCCAAGGCGCTGGTGGCCTCATCCAGCAGCAGGATCGGCGTGTCGCGCAGCAGGGCGCGGGCGATCACCACGCGCTGGCGCTGCCCGCCCGACAGGGCTGAGCCGCGTGGGCCGACGCGGGTTTCCAGCCCCTGTTCCAACTGCGGCAGGAAGTCCGCCACATGGGCGGCTTTCAGCACACGGTCGAGCTCTTCGTCGGTGACATTCTCGCGGCCCAGCACGATGTTCTCGCGCAGGGTTTCATCGAACAAGAGCGCTTCCTGCGTCACGACAGAGAAGAGGCCGCGCAGGTCCGGTATGGTCATCGCGCTGGTGTCGACCCCGCCGATCCGCACGCTGCCGCTTTGTGGATCCACCAGCCGGGTGAGCAGGTTGAAGATGGTCGATTTCCCCGCCCCCGAGGCGCCGACCAGTGCGGTCGTCTGGCCCGCTTTCGCGGTCAGGTCCAAGCCGTTCAACACCTTCGTGTCGCCGTAGGAGAGCGAGACATCTGTCAGGGTCACATCGGGCGGGCCATCGGGCGCGGCCTGCGCTTTGTCGGGGCTGCGCAGGTGCAGGGGCGCATCGAGCAATTCCTTGATACGTTCCAGCGCGGCGGCGGCCATCTGCCATAGGCCGCTGATCGCACCAAGGCGGCGCAGGGGGGAGAACATGAACCCCAGCGAGGTAAAGAAGGTCATGAACTCGCCAATGGTTTTGTTGCCCGCGATGATCTCGGACCCGCCGTAGACGATCACGGCCATGAAGCCGATGCCCGACATGATGTCGATCATCGCCGGGATCGCGGAGTTGCCAAAGGCGGCACGGACTTCGGTGCGAATAAAGGTGCGCGTCAACTCGCGGTATTGCCGGGCTTGGTAGTCCTCTAGCGCGTTGAGCTTGATCTGCACGATGCCGTGGAAAACCTCGTCCAGCCGGGTCGAAAGGCTGGCCCCGATATCGCGCGCCTCGCGGGAGCGGGCGCGGACGAAACGCTGGGCGATGGCGGCGGGCAGCACCATCAGCGGCACGCCGACCATCGCCAAAAGTGCCCAAATCGGGTCAATCGCGATGGCCACGCCCATGAGGATCACCAGCCCCACCAGATCGCGCCCCGCGCCGGTGATTACCGCGCGCCAGACATCGCTGACCGCATTCACATCCGATTGCACGCGCTGGACAAGAAAGCCGGGCGGGTGGCTTTGGTGAAAGGCACCGTCTTGCTGCATCATCCGGTCGAGCAGGTCGATGCGCAGGTCCGCTGCCGTGCGCTGTGCCACGCGGGTCAGCAGCACCTTTTGCACCACCGTGGCGAGCGCCCGCAGCGCAAAGATCGCCACCAGCACCAGCCCGACCCAAACCAGCGCCCCGCGGTCACCACCGACGAAGACGCGGTCAAACATCGGCTCCATCAGTTTCGCCAGCACGCCCAAGGTCGAGCCTTCGATGATCATGAAGATCACCGCGATGGCCATCAGACCGGTGTGTTTCTTTAGATAGTCCCGCCAAAGCCAGCGCATCAACTGCGCGGAGGTGTAACTGTCATCATTCATACCGGTGCCTGATCCTTTTGGGCAGTCGGATCCCGTGTACGAAAGCCGCGCAGGCAGGGCAAGCCGTCGCGCAGGTCGGGCAAGGCGGGCAGGGGGTGGCCTGAGCGGGTGGAAGGGCGGCGCGGGGGCGCGCCTTACCTAAGGTCCGATCGCGTGTTGACCCCGGCCTGCCGGGCAGTAAGCTGCGCCCGACCGTCCCCCGGTCACGCATTTTCAAAACGGCAGCCAATATCATGACAAAGCAGAATAAACTCGCCCCCGGTCGTTCGTACCTCGCCATTCCCGGCCCCTCGGTCATGCCCGACGCGGTGCTGAGCGCGATGCACCGCGCGGCTCCCAATATCTATGAAGGCGAGTTGGTCGAAATGATGCCTGCGCTGGCCGCTGACCTGAAGCGCGTGGCGCGTACAGATCGTCATGTGGCGATGTATATCAGCAACGGCCACGGCGCTTGGGAAGCTGCGCTGAGCAATGTCATAGCCTCCGGCGACCGGGTGCTGGTGCTGGCCACGGGGCGTTTCGGCCATGGCTGGGCCGAAATGGCGACGGGGCTGGGGGCGGAGGTGGATATCCTCGACTTTGGCCGCAACGCGCCCGTCGATCTGACGCAGGTGGCCGAGCGTTTGAAGGCCGATAGCGGCCATCAGATCAAAGCGGTGATGGCGGTGCATGTGGACACCTCAAGCTCGGTCCGCAACGATGTGCCGGGCCTGCGCCGCCTGTTGGATGAGGCGGGCCATCCCGCGCTCTTGATGGCGGATTGCATCGCGTCATTGGGTTGTGAGCGCTTTGAGATGGACGCTTGGGGTGTCGATGTCATGGTCACCGCTTCGCAAAAGGGGCTGATGGTGCCGCCGGGCATGGCCTTCGTCTTTTTCAACGACCGGGCCGAGGAAGCCCGTGCGCGTCTGCCCCGCGTGAGCCGCTATTGGGACTGGTCGCCGCGCGCCCATGCGCAGGAGTTTTATCAATACCACGGGGGCACGGCGCCGACGCATCACCTCTACGGCCTGCGCGCCGCCCTCGACATCATCCATGAAGAAGGGATCGAGCAGGTCTGGCAGCGCCATGAAACGCTGGCCCGTGCGGTTTGGGCGGCCTGCGAGGCGTGGTCGGCGGAAGGCAGCCTGCGCTTCAACATCGAAGACCGCGCCCTGCGGAGCCATGCCGTCACCGCGCTGCGGCTGCAAGCGCCCCATGCGACCGAGTTACGCGACTGGGTGCAGGGCAATCTGGGGCTGACACTGGGCGTGGGGCTGGGCATGGCCCTGCCGGGGGAGCCTGCGTGGCACGGGTTCTTCCGCCTTGGCCATATGGGCCATGTGAACGGCCATATGATCATGGGGCTGCTTGGCGGGATCGAAGCCGGGCTTTCGGCGCTGAAGATCGACCACGGCCCGGGCGCCTTGCAAGCGGCGGCGGAGGTGATCGGCGGGGCTTAAGCCCCGCGCGCGTCCGTTAAGGCCTCGGGCAAGGCGGCGGCGAAGTGATCCAGCTCCTCCGCCGTGCTGCAACTGATGCGGATGCAGCGGTTTTGCGGGGCGGCAAAGGGCATCCGCACGAAGATCCCCCGCGCCACCAGCGCGTCGAGAACCGCCTTGGCGAAGGCACCATCGCGGCCACAGTCGACGGCGACGAAATTGGCGGCAGAGGGGAGGGTGCTCAGCCCGTTTTCTTCGGCGATTTGGGCGATCCGGCGGCGCGCCTCGGCGATCTTGGTCTGAACCTCTTTCAGGTAGCTCTGATCCTGCACCGCCGCCAAAGCCCCCGCCTGCGCCGCGCGGTTCAGGCCAAAGTGATTGCGGACCTTGTGAAAGGCGGTGATCAACGCGGGCGCGGCGATGGCATAGCCGATCCGCGCCCCGGCAAGGCCGTAGGCTTTGGAGAAGGTGCGCATCCGGATCACCCGTGGGTCTTTGGCGGAAAGTTCGGGCGCGGTGCCTTCGGGGGCGCATTCGATATAGGCTTCATCCAGCAACAGCAGGCTGCCTTGGGGCAGGTCGTCGAGCGCGCGTGCCAGTGCCGCGCCCTCATGCCAAGTGCCCATCGGGTTGTCGGGATTGGCGAGGTAGACGAGCTTGGCGTCGACCTCCGCCGCCTTGGCGAAAAGCGCCGCCGGGTCTTCGTGATCGTCGCGGTAGGGCACCTTGTGCAGCACGCCGCCGAAGCCCGTGACGTGGTAGTTGAAGGTAGGGTAGGCGCCTTCGGAGGTCACCACCGCATCGCCTTCGCCCACCAGCAGACGGACGAGGTAGCCCAGCAGCCCGTCAATGCCTTCGCCGACGATGATGTTCTCGGGCGCGATGCCGTGCAGTTCGGCCAGCGCCGCGCGCAACTCTACGCTTTCGGAATCGCCGTATTTCCACATTTCGGTCTCTGCCATTGCCGCGATGGCGCGGGGCGAGGGGCCAAAGACGTTTTCATTGGCGCCAAGCCGCGCTTTGAACGGGCGGCCAAGGCTGCGCTCCTGCGCTTCGGGGCCCACGAAGGGGACATTGGCGGGCAGGCGTTGGGCGAGGGGGGTGAGGCGTGCATTTGTCATGCGCCAAGGTGTAGGGGCGGGCCCGTAAGAGGGCAAGTGCCGCAGCACCTGCCGCCACGTTTTGCTGGTGCCGCGCGATGATCTGCGCTGAATTGCGCCAAACATTCAGGAGAACAGCCATGCCCCGCGTCACCACCCGGATCGAAGACCATATCGCCTATGTGACTCTCACCCGCGCCGACAAGATGAACGCGGTGGATGATGAGATGATCGAAGCGATCATCGCGGCAGGGCAGGAGGTTGCGGCTTCGGACGCCCGGGTGGTGTTGCTCTCGGGCGAGGGCAAAGGCTTTTGCGCGGGCATTGATATCGGCGGGCTCTCGGGGATGCTGGGGCAGGATGTCGAGGCGTTAATCATGCCCCGCAGCCATGGCGAAGGCACGACGAACAAATGGCAAGAGGTGTCGATGGTTTGGCACCGTTTGGAAATCCCGGTCATCGCGGCGCTGCATGGGGTGGTCTATGGCGCCGGGATGCAACTGGCGCTTGGGGCAGATATTCGGATTGCCGCGCCGGATACGAAGCTCGCGGTGATGGAGATGAAATGGGGCATCGTGCCGGATATGGGCGGTATGGTGCTGCTGCCGCGGCTGGTACGCTCGGACGTGTTGCGGCGGTTGACCTATACCGCCGCGCCCGTGGATGCCGCGCAGGCCGAGCGTTGGGGGCTGGTGACGGAAGTCGCCGAAGACCCGCAGGCGGCGGCGCTGGAACTGGCGCAGGTGATCACGGGCAAGGGGCCGAATGCGATCCGCACGGCGAAGCGGTTGATCGGATATGCGGAGACGGGCGCATCGGATGCGGATGTGCTCTTGGCCGAGTCGCGTGAGCAGGCGGCGCTGTTGGGCAAGCCCGAGCAGATGGAGGTGATCGCGGCGGAGTTCGGCAAGCGACCTGCGGTGTTTAAGTAAGCCGGCTTGCGAACCGGTCACGTTGAACGAAACAGCCCGGAATCAAGGCCGCAGGCCGCCGGGCAGCGCCAGACCGCCCGGACGGGCTGGCGCTTTGGCTAACGCAGTACATTCCTGCGAACTTGGCATAAACGTGGAGAGATAAACTGCCCCCTTTGCAGCGCCATCCCGCGGTCTGGCGCTGCCCGGCTTGTTGGTCTCAGCCCAGTTCCGCCAGCCGGTCCAGTGCGGCCTGCAACTGGTCCGCCTCTTCCTGACGCGCCGCGAGGTTCGCCTGCGCTTCGGCCACCACCTCTTCCGGCGCAGATGCCGCGAACTTGGGGTTATTCAACCGCCCCCTCAGCCCACCGATCTCCTTACCCAGCTTGTCGAGCGATTTCTGCAGACGCGCCTTCTCGGCATCAATGTCGATGAGACCGGCCAAGGGCAGGCCGAAGCTCGCCCCCGGGGCGGCGATCGAGACGGTGCCTTTCGGGAAGCTCTCGGCCTTCTCAAGGCTTTCGACCCGCGCCAAACGCTTGATCATCACCTCGTTCCGGTCCCATGCGCCCTGAGCGGCGTCGTCCATATCGGTCACCAGCATCGGCACCTTCAGCCCGGCGGGCACATGCATCTGCTGACGCGCGGAGCGGATGCTCTCGATCAGGCCGATCACCCAATTGAGCTCCCGGTCCGCGTCGGCATCGAGCAGATCGGCGGTGGTGTAGGCGGGCCAATCGGTGAGGGCCAGCAGCTCTTCGCGCTTGGCGGTGGTCTGCCAGAGCTCCTCGGTGATGAAGGGCATGATCGGGTGCAGCAGGATCAGGCATTGCTCCAGCACCCAGGCCATGGTGGCGCGGGTCTCCTCGGCCTCGGGGGCGTCGTCCTGCAACAGTGGCTTGGAAAGCTCCACGTACCAGTCGCAGACCTTGCCCCAGACAAAGGCGTAAAGCGCATTGGCCGCGTCGTTGAAGCGGAAGTTGCCGAGTGCGGCGTCAACTTCCTCGCGCACCCGTGCGGTCTCGCCCACGATCCACTTGTTCAGCGTGGCGGTGGGCTGCGGCATCCCAGCGGGCATGGCCTCAAACACGCCGTTCATCTCGGCGAAGCGATGCGCGTTCCACAGCTTGGTGCCAAAGTTGCGATAGCCCGCGATGCGCTGCGTCGAGAGCTTCAGGTCGCGTCCCATGGCGGCCATGGAGGTCAGAGTGAAGCGCACGGCGTCGGCGCCGTAGTCGTCGATCAGCTCCAGCGGGTCGAGCACGTTGCCCAAGCTCTTCGACATCTTCTTGCCCTTCTCATCGCGCACCAGCGCGTGGACATAGACGGTGTCGAAGGGTTTTTGGTCGACCACGGCATATTGCATCATCATCATCCGGGCGACCCAGAAGAAGATGATGTCGAAACCGGTGACCAGCACGGAGGTGGGGAAGTATTTTTCCAGCTCCGCCGTTTGCTCGGGCCAGCCCAGCGTGCCGATGGGCCAAAGGCCGGAGGAGAACCATGTGTCGAGTACATCGGGGTCGCGGCGTAGAAAGAACGTTAACTCTCGCTGACCAGTCTTCCTATCGTTCTGAATTTTGAACCGAGTCTTGCGGCTGCTGCCAATCTTCTCGACGTAAACCTGTTCTTCCAGCCCATTCAGGCGCGCAAACTCATTATATACATCAAACTCTTCCTTGGTTTGGGGCCATACTTGCTCGGGATCCCCAAACATCTCCTCGATTATGATTTTGTCGTTAGGAAAGCGTGCCTCATAGAGCTCAATTGCTTGTGCTTTAACTGCTTCAAAATCAGCACCGCAGAAGCTTTTAAACTCTAAAGTTTTGTCATTATGGGATTGGGGCGCGAGGCCATACCACACCGGGATCTGATGGCCCCACCAAAGCTGGCGCGAGATGCACCACGGCTCGATGTTCTCCAGCCAGTGGAAATACACCTTGCGGTCCTGCTCGGGCAGGATCGTGACTTCGCCGGAGCGCACGGCGTCGATGGCAGGCTGTACGATTTTATCAGTGGCGACGAACCACTGGTCGGTCAGCATCGGCTCGATCACCACCTTGGAGCGGTCGCCGAAGGGCTGCATGATCTTCTTGGCCTCGACGAGCGGCACAAGGTTCTCTTCCTCGGTGCGCATCTCGCCGCCTTCGCCGGGCTCGACCGGGGCCTTCTTGGCGGCGCGGCCAAGGCGGGGATCGGTCGCCTCGGTCATCACGGCGAGGCCCTCGGCGGTCACGTCCTCGACCACGCGCTTGCGGGCCTCAAAACGGTCGAGGCCGCGGTAGGCGTCCGGCACGAGGTTGATCTCGGTCGCGTCCTCGGGCGCGGCTTCGGAACCATCGGCGATGGCCTGCGCGCGCGCGGCGGCTTCATCGTAGGGCAGGCCATCGGCGCGCATCCGGCCTTGGGTGTCCATCAGCGCGTAAAGCGGGATGTTGTTGCGCTTGGCCACGCCGTAGTCGTTGAAGTCATGCGCGCCGGTGATCTTCACCGCGCCCGAGCCGAAGTTCTTGTCCGGATATTCGTCGGTGATGATCGGAATGAGGCGGCGCTGCTCTTTTGGGCCAACGGGAATTTCGCAGAGTTTCCCGATGATTGAGGCGTAACGCTCATCCGATGGATGAACTGCAACGGCACCGTCGCCCAGCATGGTCTCGGGCCGGGTGGTGGCGATGGAGATATAGTCGCGCTCTTCCTCGAAGAGCACGTTGCCGTCCTCGTCCTTCTCCACATAGGTATAGGTTTCACCGCCCGCGAGGGGGTATTTGAAGTGCCACATGTGGCCGTCGACCTCGGTGCTCTCGACCTCGAGGTCAGAGATCGCAGTCTCGAAATGCGGATCCCAGTTGACCAGCCGCTTGCCGCGGTAGATCAGCCCCTTGTTGTACATGTCCACGAAGACCTTGATCACGGCGTCGTGAAAGTTGCCCTCTTCCCCCTCGGGGGCACCCGGCGCGCCGGACATGGTGAAGGCGTTGCGCGACCAGTCGCAGGAGGCGCCCAGTCGGCGCAGCTGATCGATGATCGTGCCGCCGGATTTCTGCTTTTGCTCCCAGACCTTGGCGGTGAAGGCCTCGCGGCCCAGCTCGCGACGGCCCGGCTGGCCGGTGGCGGCCAGTTCGCGTTCCACCACCATCTGCGTGGCAATCCCCGCGTGGTCCTGACCCGGCTGCCACAGCGTGTCGAACCCCTGCATCCGGTGCCAGCGCACGAGGATGTCCTGCAACGTGTTGTTGAAGGCGTGCCCCATGTGCAGCGAGCCGGTGACATTCGGCGGCGGGATCATCACCGAGAAATGCTCATCCCGCTGCGCGTTCGCGCCGGCCTTGAAAGCGCCCTTGGTCTCCCAATCGGCGTAGATGCGGCTTTCCGCCTCGGCGGCGTTGAAGGTCTTTTCGAGTGCCATGGTCATGATCCCTTTTGTTGCGCCCCGTTTAGCGCTCTGGCGCGGTAAGGGAAAGACCCCTGACAGGGGGTGAGGCGCGGGGGCAGGGCTTAGCCGCTGCGGTCGATCTTGGTGCTGAGGTGGATAAGGCTCTCACTGCCCTTGACGCCGCGGGTCTCGCCAATGCGGTCAAGGGTCTCGTCCAACTCCTGCGTGGTTTGCGCCGCGATCTGCACCAGCAGGTCAAAGCGGCCCGAGGTGGTGTGTACCACTTGCACCGCAGGCAGGCTGCGCAGCCGCGCCAAGACCGCGGGGCCCGCGCGCAACTCGATATTGACCAGAGCCGTGGCATGCAGCGGCGCGCGGGCCCTCTCGCCTAAACGCAGCGTATAGCCGAGGATGGCGCCGCAGCGTTCCAACCGTTCTAGCCGGGCTTGAACGGTGGTGCGGGCAAGGCCCAGACCGCGCGCCAGATCGGCGACCGGCTGGCGGGCATTGGATTGCAGCGCCGCGATCAAAGCGCGGTCGGTATCGTCAAGTTGTGCTGTCATGTCGTCACTTCGCCCAAAGTTCGCATCACTTTAGGCGGTATGACACGATGAATCGACCGAAATTCACGCTTCACTGGAGAAAAGCAGTAAAGAGGCCTCCATGCAGCATATCGCCCCCCTTTCCGACAGTCCCGCAGCCTATCTGGCGAAACACAGCCCCGACGCGCCGGTGTTGTTTCTGGCCCCTTCGGTGCTGCAAGCCACCGCGCGGCGGTTTCAGGCGGATTTCGACGGGCTGGTGACCTATGCGGTCAAGGCCAACGACCGGGCGGAGGTGCTGTCGAACCTTGTCGCGGCGGGGATCACCACCTTCGATGTCGCCTCCCCGGCAGAGATGGCGGCGGTGCGGGCGGTCTGCCCGCAGGCGGTGCTGCATTACAACAACCCCGTGCGCTCGGCCTCCGAGGTGGAGGCCGGGATCGCGGCGCGGGTCTATAGCTGGTCGGTCGACGATATGTCGGAACTGGCCAAGCTGCGCGACGTGCCACGCGACAATGAGGTGGCGGTGCGTTTCGCCTTGCCGGTGAAGGGCGCGGCCTATGATTTCGGCTCGAAATTCGGCGCGGCCCCTGAAGAGGCGGCGGTGCTGTTGCGCGCTGTGGTCGAGATGGGGTTCACGCCGTCCATGTGTTTCCACCCCGGCACGCAGTGCAACGATCCGCAGGCTTGGGTTCAATATGTCCATGCGGCGGCGGATATTCTGCGCATGGCCGGTGTTTCGATCGACCGGTTGAACATCGGCGGGGGCTTCGCTGTGGACCGCGGATTTGACGCGCCAGACCACCGAGCCGTCTTTGCCGCCGTCAAAGCGGCGCTGGCCGAGAGCTTTGGTGCGGATGCGCCTGCGCTGCTTTGCGAGCCGGGCCGGGCGATGGTGGCCGATGCCGCCGTGCTGGCCACCCGCATCAAAGGGATGCGCAACGACGGGCGGACTGTCTTTCTGAACGACGGTATCTATGGGGGGCTGCCTGATCTGCGCGATATGGGGCTGTCCGGATTGGTCGATGTGGTTGGCCCCGATGGCATGCGGCGTCAGGGGGCAGTCAAGCCGCGCGTGGTCTTCGGCCCGACTTGCGATTCGCTGGACCGTCTGCCCGATGGCCTGCCGCTGCCCGAAGATGCGCAGACCGGGGATTACCTCCTGTTCGGCGGCATGGGGGCCTATTCCATCGCCATGTCGACCGCCTTTAATGGCTATGGGTTGGCAGGGGTGACACTGGTCTCAAGCCTTGAAGGCGCGCTTACCCGCAAGGCGGCCTGAGCCTCTGGACACTGGCGGCGCGCCCGCTACTGTTGCGCTGAAAGAGGCAGGGCAGCAAGGGCGGTGTCAAATGGAAAAGTTCGGGAAAAGCCAACCGGTCAAACGGGTGGAAGACCACCGCTTTCTGACCGGTGCGGGCCGCTATGTCGATGATATCGCCCCCGCCGAGGCGCTGCATGGCGTCTTTTTCCGCGCGCCCGTCGCCCATGGGGTGATCACTGAGTTGGACGTAGACGATGCCCGCGCGGCGGATGGCGTGCATCTGGTGCTGACCTGCGCCGATCTGGAAGCGGCGGGGATGAATATCGCTCTGCCGCATACGGTCGTCGACAACCGTGATGGCAGCAAAGGGGCGGCGCCGCTGCGCCCGATGCTGGCCAAGGACCGCGTGCGCTATGTGGGCGAGCCGGTGGCGCTGGTGGTGGCCGAGAGTTTGCAACAGGCCCGCGACGCGGCTGAGATGATCCTTTTCGACGCTGACGATCTGCCCGCCAAGATGGATGTCGCCCCGGGCGGTGAGACCCTGCACGCAGAGGCCCCCGACAACCGCGCCTTTGACTGGCATATGGGCGATGAGGCCAAGGTCGAGGCGGCTTTTGCCAAGGCCGCCCATCGCGTCAAGCTGGAGATCGGGGACAACCGCATCATCGTCAACTCCATGGAGCCGCGTGGCTGCTATGCCGAATGGACCGAGGGCCGCTTGCATGTGGCGCTGGGCGGGCAGGGCGTCTGGGCGCATAAGGGGTTTCTGACCAAAGCCTTCGGCCTGCCCGAAGACGCGGTGCGCGTCACCAATCCCGATGTCGGCGGCGGTTTCGGCATGAAGGCGATGACCTACCCGGAGTATTTCTGCGTGGCCCAAGCCGCGCGGGCGCTGGGCCGTCCGGTGCGCTGGATGTCAGAGCGAACCGAAGCCATGCTCACCGACAACGGGGGGCGCGATCTGGTGTCTTGGGCCGAGTTTGCTTTTGACGAAAACCACAAGATCACCGCCTACCGTGTCGATACGCGCTGCAACCTTGGGGCTTACAACAGCCAGTTCGGCCAGCCGATCCAGTCGCAGCTCTTCTCCAAGGTCTTGATGGGCGTCTATGACGTGCAAGACACCTATCTGCATGTCGAAGGGTTCTACACCAACACCGTGCAGGTCGACGCCTATCGCGGGGCCGGGCGGCCCGAGGCGATTTATGTGCTGGAGCGGCTGATGGACCGCGCGGCGCGTGAGTTGGGCGTCGATCCTTGGGAGTTGCGGCGGATCAACTTCATCAAGCCTGAGCAATTCCCCTATACCACTGCCACGGGCGAGCTTTACGACGTGGGCGATTTCGCGCGGCTGCTGGCCCGTGTGGGGCAAGAGGCTGACCGCGATGGTTTTGCCGCGCGGCGGGCGGCGGATGCCAAACGCGGCCTGCTGCGCGGGCAGGGGCTGTGTTACTATATCGAGAGCATTTTGGGCGATCCCTCCGAAGCGGCCAAAGTGGTTTTCGAGGGCGATGGCCGGGTGACGATATATGTCGGCACCCAAAGCAACGGACAGGGGCATGAGACGGTCTATGCGCAGTTCCTCTCGGATCAGACCGGCATCCCCGCCGAGCGGATCGACGTGGTACAGGGCGACAGTGATCTGATCAAGAAGGGTGGCGGCACCGGCGGCTCGCGCTCGGTCACCACGCAGAACACGGCGACCTTGGCCACCGTGGCGAAGATCACCGAAGTCTTCACCGCCTTTCTGGCCGAAGAGTTGGGCGTCGCTGATGCGGATATCACCTTTGACGACGAACGCTTTCGCGCGGAAGGGTCGAACATCAGCCCGACCATGCTGGAGGTGGCCGAGATGGCCCGCGCCAAGAGCCGCGACGATCTGCTGAGCCACCACGAACGCGCCAGCCTGCCGGGGCGCAGCTATCCCAACGGGGCGCATGTGGCCGAGGTGGTGATCGACCCCGAGACCGGGGTGGTGACGCTCGACCGATACACGGTGGTCGATGATTTCGGCAATCTGATCAACCCGATGCTGGCGGAGGGGCAGGTCCATGGTGGCGTGGCGCAGGGCATCGGCCAAGCGGTGCAGGAGCGGGTGGTGTATGACGAGGACGGCCAGCTTTTGACCGCCACCTTCATGGACTACGCCATGCCCCGCGCGGCGGACCTGCCGATGATCTCCTTCACCTCCGAACCGGTGCCCTCCACGGCCAATGTCATGGGCATGAAGGGCTGCGGGGAGGCGGGCACCGTTGGTGCCTTGGCAGCGGTGTCGAATGCGGTGCTGGATGCCCTATGGGAACGCGGCGTGCGGCAGGCGGATATGCCGTTCACCCCGCACCGGGTCTGGGAGATGCTGCAAGGTGCCGCAATCGCAGCCGAGTAAAACCCTGTTCCAACGGCTCTTCGGGCGGTTCTGGCGGCGGCCTGAGAGCGATTTCGGCCCGCGCCGGGGGGCAGTGACCCATGTCATCATCCTTGACGGGACCATGTCCTCGCTCGACCTAGGGCGCGAGACCAACGCGGGCATCGCCTATGGCCTCTGCCGCGAGATGGGCAGCGCCCTGTCGATCTATTACGAGCCGGGGCTGCAATGGCGCGATTGGCGCAGCGCGTTGGATGTGATCCTTGGGCGCGGGATCAACCGGCAAATTCGGCGCGCCTATGGCTATCTCGCCTCGCGCTACCGTCCCGGAGATCGGATTTTCCTGATGGGCTATTCGCGCGGTGGCTATGCGGTGCGTTCGCTCGCCGGGGTGATCGAGCGTGTGGGGCTTCTGCGCGCCGAGGTGGCGACGGAGCGCAACATCCGCGATGTCTACCGCCATTACGAGGCGCATCATCTGAGTAAGGCGGGCGAACTCTTTGCACGGGCCAACTGCCACCCCGAGGTGGAGATCGAGGCAATCGGCGTTTGGGACACGGTCAAATCGCTGGGCCTCAACGCGCCGTTGTTCTGGCGGTTCTCGCAGCCGCTGCACATGTTTCACAACCATGACCTGAGCCGTAACGTGAAGAACGGCTTTCAGGCGCTGGCCCTGAACGAGACCCGCGTCGCCTATGCCCCGGTGCTATGGACCACGCCCGAGGGCTATGACGGGCGGCTGGAACAGGTCTGGTTCCCCGGCACCCATGGCGACGTGGGCGGCCAGTTGGGCGGGCATGAGGCCGCGCGCCCCTTGGCCAATATCCCGCTGGTCTGGCTGCTGTCGCGGATGGAGGAAAGCGGCCTGCCGCTGCCCGCAGGCTGGGCCACGCGGTTCGATCAAGACCCCGCCGCACCCTCCATCGGGCGCTGGCGCGGCTATGGCAAGATGCTGGTGACCCGCCGCCGCCGGGTGGTGGGCGCGGATCCGTCCGAGCGGTTGCACGAAAGCGTGGAGCAGCGCCGCGAACAAGCCGCGCCGCAACCGGGGCTGCTGGCCCGGATGCAGGGTGTGATCTCCGGCCTTCAGCCGGGGTCGCGGTCCGAGGGGTGATTGATGCCATCGCTATAGGGCAGCGGCTCCATCTCCCACGGCAAGACCCCTTCGATCGCACCAAGGTTCACGCCGCATTCATCGGGGTTCGAGCGGCGGCGGTGGTGGGTATAGATGCCGCAGGTCTTACAGAAGTAGTGCTGTGCGGTATGCGTGCCCCAAGTGTAAAGCGTGAGGTTCTCGGCCCCTTTTAACACGGTCACCGTCTCGACCGGAGCCGTTACCGTGGCGGCGGCGCGGCGGCGGCAAAAGGAGCAGGTGCAACGCGCGGCCGAGGCCAGACCGCGCGGAAACAGCGCTTCGATCACCACGGCCCCGCAGTGGCAAGAGGCGCGGCGGGTTTCGGAGGTTTCGGTCATTTGCGTCTCACTTTCGGAATGCGACTTTCGCTCAGGTCATAGTCGGCGGCGGTATGGGGCGGATGGCCGTGGGTCTGCCGCCAAAAGGCAAAGCCGCCCCGCCGCAGCCAGAGCGGCAAGGTCAGCAGCAGCCCCGCGATGAACCCGCCCGCATGGGCCCAATAGGCCACCCCGCCGGTGCCCGGCGTGGCCCCGATCCCGCCGATGAACTGCATGCCGAACCACAGGCCCAGCATGATCCACGCCGGGATGGCGAAGATGCGGAAGAAAACGATGAAGATCACCAGAATGTCGACCTTGGCACGCGGGAAGAGCAGCAGGTAGCCTCCCATCACCCCAGCGATCGCGCCCGAGGCCCCGACCATGGGCACCCATGACAGCGGTTCTGTCATCACTTGGCCCAGCCCGGCGGCGATGCCACAGGCAAGGTAGAACAGCAGATAGCGCCCATGGCCCATCTCATCTTCGACATTGTCGCCGAATATCCACAAAAACAGCATGTTACCCGCCAGATGCATCCAGCCGCCATGCAGGAATTGCGAGGTGATGAGGCCGAAATGCCCCTCCCCATGGCTCAGCCGCGCGGGCAGCAGGGCGTAGCTGTAGTAAAACTCGGCCAAGGCGCGCTCATCCGCCATCAGCGATAGGGAAGACAGGAACACCCCGATGTTGAGCGCCATCAGCGCATAGGTGACGAAGGGCGTTCGGCCCGAGGGGTTGTGATCGCGGATCGGGAACATGCGGGCCAGCCTTTGCCAAGTCGTCCGCAGCGTCAAGCGGCGGAGGGATCAGCGCAGTTAGCTGCGCCCGCCGGGGCATCTGTCAAGCGGAACCGAGCAAATCCCGCGCGATCCGCTCAAAAATACCGGCGCCCACGGGGATCAGATCATCGGGGAAATCGTAATCGGGGTTGTGCAGGGCGGCATAGCCCTCGCCGGGGCCGAGGCAGAGCATCGCGGCCTTGGCATCGCGCCCGAACAGGCCGAAATCCTCGGAGGCGCGCATCGGCAGGTGTATTTGCCCATGCGACACGCCGAGCGCATCCATCGCCGCGGCGGCGATCTCGTAAGCCTCGGGGTGGTTGATGGAGGCGGCGAAATGATCGGACTCGGCGAATGTCGCCGTCAAACCATGGGCGTTGGAGGCACGAGCGACCTCTGCGCGCAGGGCGGCTTCGATCTCAGCCAAAGCATCGTCGCGGGTGCTGCGCAGGGTTGCGTAAAGCGCCGCTTCGCCCGGGGCGACGCCAAAGGTCGGCTCGCCCATGCGCAGGTGGGTGAGGGTAACGAGGCGGAAGTCATCGTCCAGCGCCCCGCCGGGGCCGAGCGCTTGCAGCGTCGGGATCAACTCGGCCAGCGCGAGGGCGGGGGAGGTGCCGTCCTCGGGGCTGGCGGCATGGGCGGTCTTGCCGTGCAGGGTGACGGAGATGCCTTTCGAGGCGCAGTTGATCAGCGCGGGCGCGGTGTCGACATGGCCAAAGGGGCGGCCCGGCTCGACATGGATGGCAAAGGCGTAATCGGCAGCGATCTCGGCATAGCTGGGGTCGTTCACCACCGCCCGCGCGCCGCTGCCGTCTTCCTCGGCCGGTTGGAACATCAGCACCACGCGGCCCTTCGCGACGGGGCGGCGCGCGATCATCCGACCGAGCGCCAAGAGCATGGTCATATGGCCGTCGTGGCCGCAGACGTGGGACTTGCCCGGCACTTTGGAGACCCAAGGAATGTCATGTTCCTCGGGGATCGGCAGGGCGTCGAGTTCCGCGCGGAAGAGCACCGTGGGGCCGGGGCTGCCGCTGTCGAAAACCGCCGCTACCCCATGCCCGCCAAGGCCGGTGAGGATGCGCGTAGGGGGGAGCTTTTCCAGTTCCGCCGCGATGGTCCGGGCGGTTTCCACTTCCTCGCCCGAGATCTCGGGGTATTGGTGGAGCGCCCTGCGAAACTGCGTCAACTCTTCGATATCGCGGTTCGTCAGCATGGCGCTCCCCCTAATTGCGCGGCCCGTTCAGGCCATCATTCCCAAGAGCTGTGCATTGCCGCCCGAGGCGGTGGTGTCAACACAGACATGGCGCTCGGCGCGGACGCGCGCGGTGTCGGGCTTGCCGCGCAGAAGCGGGATGATCGCCCCCTCGCGGGCCGCCAGCGACTTGTCGATTTGCCGCGCCGTCTCCTCATCGCCCCACCAGAGCACGCCGCCATAGGCCGGGCCGGTGGTGAGCGATTCGGGGTCGATGGGGCCTGTGGCCTCAACCGCGACACCGCCGAGGGCGCGCACCGCCTTGGCCTGTGCGGTGGCCGCCTCGGCCCCCGGACCCATGCAGAGAAGCGCAGGCCGGGGCAGGGTCGACAGGCGGTTGCTCTCGCCGGTCGGCCCGGGCATCGTCTGGGTCTCCAGCACGGTCGGGGTATGCGCGGGCAGGGCGGGCAGCGTGGTCTGTTCGCTGTCCCATGTGCCCGAGGCCTCCTGATGGTCGGGCGCGGCGAAACGCGGCAGGTAGTTCGGCCCGCCCGCCTTCGGCCCGGTGCCCGAAAGCCCCTCGCCGCCGAAGGGCTGGCTGCCGACGATGGCGCCGATCTGGTTGCGGTTCACGTAGATGTTGCCCGCCTCGATCCGCTCGGACACATGCTGCACCCGGTCGTCGATCCGCGTGTGCAGGCCGAAGGTGAGGCCGTTGCCGGTGGCATTGATCGCGTCGATCACGGCGTCGAGTTCATGGCTCTTGAAGGTTGCCACATGCAGTACCGGGCCGAAGATTTCCCGCTTCATGTCGCTGATCCCGTTCACCCGCAGGATCGCGGGGCCGACGAAGGTGCCGCCTTCGGGGGCCTTCATCTCGGCGATCAGCCGGCCCTCCGCGCGGGCGGCCTCGACATGATCGACGATGGTCTGGCGCGCGGCATCATCGATCACCGGACCCACGTCGGTCGACAGATGCCACGGATCGCCCATGCGCAGCGCCTGCATTGCGCCCTTGAGCATGGTGATCAGGTCCTCGGCGATGTCCTCTTGCACGTAGAGGCAGCGCACGGCGGAGCAGCGCTGGCCCGCGGATTGGAAGGCGCTTTCGACGATGGCCTGCACGGCCTGTTCGGGCAGGGCGGTGCTGTCGACGATCATGGCGTTGAGGCCACCGGTCTCGGCAATCAGCGGGGTGCCGGGGGCGCAGTGTTCGGCCATGTTGGCGCGGATGCGCAGGGCGGTGGCGGTGGAGCCGGTGAAGGCCACGCCGTTGACGCGGGCGTCGCCGGTCAGCTCCGCGCCCACCTCGCCGCCGCCGGGCAGCAGTTGCAGTGCGGCACGCGGCACGCCGGCTTCATGCAGCACCTTGACGGCAAGCTGCGCGATGAGCGGGGTCTGCTCGGCAGGTTTGGCCAGTACGGCATTGCCAGCGGCCAGTGCTGCCGTGACCTGCCCACAGAAGATCGCCAGCGGGAAGTTCCACGGCGAGATGCAGGTGAAGATGCCCGCGGGCGGCTCGTTGGTGGCCTGTCCGGCGTAGTAGCGCAGGAAATCCACCGCCTCGCGCAGCTCGGCCACGCAGTCGGGCAGACCCTTGCCAGCCTCGCGGGCGAGGATGGCGAAGATCTCGCCGTAGCGGTCCTCAAGCATGTCAGCGGCGCGCAAAAGCGTGGCGCGGCGGGTGTTGAGAGGCGCGTCCCAAGGCGCGGCAGTGTCGAGCGCCGTGGCCACATCGGCCTTGGAGGCAGGGCGTACGGTCCCAGGGGAGGCACCCCCGGTGGGATTGGCGACGGTTTCAGCCGCCTCCGGCGCAGCTTCGCCCGCCAGTAGCGGTGCGGCTTCCCATGTGGCGTCCGCAAAGGGCGCACGGGCTTCTTCGATCGCAGCGAGGGTTGGGGTATGCGCCAGATCGAAGCCGCGCGCATTGGCGCGCTGCGGCTGGAACACCTCCGGGCCTTTCGGAATCGTGGGGACGCTGTCGTTCAACTGATCGAAGGGATCGGCGGCCACGACTTCGGGCGGCACGTCCTCGTCAACGATCTGGTTCACGAAGCTGGAGTTCGCCCCGTTCTCCAAAAGACGCCGGACAAGATAGGCCAGTAGATCACGGTGCGCGCCGACGGGGGCGTAGATGCGGCAGCGGGTACCGTGTTTCTGCATCACGATGTCATGCAGGGTCTCGCCCATGCCGTGCAGGCGTTGGAACTCGTAAGCCTCGGGATCGTCGGCCATATGCAGCACCGCGGCGACGGTATGGGCGTTATGGGTGGCGAACTGCGGGTAGATGCGGTCGGTCATGCCCAAGAGCTTACGGGCATTGGCGATGTAGCTCACATCCGTCGCGGCCTTGCGGGTGAAGACCGGGAATCCGTCGATCCCCTCGACCTGCGCTTGCTTGATCTCGGTGTCCCAATAGGCACCTTTCACCAGCCGCACCATGATGCGGCGGTCATGACGCTGCGCCATGTCGTAAAGCGTGTCGATCACCACGCCCGCGCGCGGGCCGTAGGCCTGCACGACCACGCCGAAACCGTCCCAGCCGGCCAGCGCAGGCTCGCCCATCACCGTGTCGATCACCTCGAGCGAGAGCGCGAGGCGGTCGGCCTCCTCGGCGTCGATGTTGAGGCCCATTCCGGCGGATTTCGCCAAGAGCGCCAGCGCCCGAAGGCGCGGCACCAGATCGCGCATCACGGCCTCTTCCTGCGCCAGCTCGTAACGCGGGTGCAGGGCCGAGAGTTTTACCGAAATGCCGGGGTTCTTGCGGATGTCGTCATGGGTGCAGGCATCTGCAATGGCCGAGATCGCGCGGGAGTAGCTGAGGTGATAGCGCTTGGCATCGGCCTCGGTCCGTGCGGCTTCGCCCAGCATGTCGTAGCTATAGGTGAAGCCCTTTTTCTCCATGCCCTTCGCGCGTTTCATCGCCGCCTGAATGTCCTCACCCAGAACGAACTGGCGGCCCATCTCGCGCATGGCGCGACTGACGGCGGTGCGGATCACCGGCTCGCCCAGACGTTTGATCGCCGCCCGCAGGTGGCGCACCGGGCCGGGCTGGTCGTCGTCGAGCACGCGGCCCGTCAGCATCAGCGCCCATGTCGACGCGTTGACGAGGCTGGAGGTCGAATGCCCCATGTGACGGCCCCAATCGGAGGGCGCGATCTTGTCTTCGATCAGCGCGTCGATGGTCTCGGCATCCGGCACGCGCAGCAGCGCTTCGGCCAGACACATGAGCGCCACGCCTTCCTCGGTGCTGAGCCCGTATTCGGCAAGGAAGACTTCCATCATGCCGGGGGCCGAGGTGCCGCGGATGTCACGCACCAGACCCGCCGCATCGGCGGTGATCTTGGCGCGGTCCTCGGGCGAAAGATCGGCCTGTGCCTTGAGCTCGGTCAGCAGCGCGTCAGGCTCGGCATAGGTGCGCGCGTCGATGGTTTGGCGAAGGGCGGGGGCGTGATCGAGGGCCATGGCAAGCTCCAGTTGATGTTTGGACCAGAATACCGCATGTTGAGAAGGCTAATCGACTTAATATGTATTTTATCATGGTCGTTATGGCCGAACTAGCGGGGAATCGCATGTCAAATGAACTTTTCAATCTGGACCGGTTCGACAGTGCGATTCTATCGGTGTTGGCCGAGGACGGGCGCATCAGCATCACCGATCTTGCCCGCCGCATCGGCCTGTCGAAATCCCCCACCCAAGCGCGTCTGCGCCGGTTGGAGGAAAGTGGCGTGATCCTTGGCTATCGCGCCCTTTTGGACCCGATCCGGCTGGGGCTGGATCACGTCGCCTTTGTCGAGGTGCGCCTGAACGACACGCGCGAGGCGGCCTTGCGGGCCTTCAACCTCGCCGTGGCCAAGGTGCCTGAGATCGAACAAGCCCATATGATCGCGAGCCATTTCGACTATCTGATCAAGGTGCGCACGCGGAACATGTCGGAATATCGCCGCTTTCTGGGGGAGGTCATCTCAACCCTGCCGCATGTGGCCAGCACCTCGACCTATGTGGCGATGGAGGCGGTGAAGGAAACCATGCTGGCCGATACAGCCTGAAGCATCGTGCCAGAACCATGGGGCCGGGGGCATTCGCCCATTTACACCGCCCGCGTGATGCTTATTGTGCGCCCCGATGCGGGCGTGATGGAATGGTAGACATACCAGACTTAAAATCTGTTGGGGCGTAGCCCCGTGTGGGTTCGAGTCCCACCGCCCGCACCACTGTTTTCAAAGACTTAGCTTGCCTTCGCCAGCGTCGCAGGCTCTGCCAATTGCGTGGCGCCGGGGATAAACACGGTAAAGGTCGTGCCCTGACCGAGCGTGCTTTTGACCGTAATGTCGCCGCCATGGGCAAGGGCCAGTTTCTTGCAGATCGCGAGCCCCAGCCCGGTGCCGCCCTCGGCGCGGTCATCGGCATCTTCGATCTGGGTGAAAGCTTCGAAAATGCGGTCCAGATCCTGTGCGGCGATGCCAACGCCATTGTCTTCGACCTCGAGAACAAACCCGCCCGCGTGCAGGCGCGCACGCAGATAGATGTCCCGCGCCTTGGAGAATTTCAGCGCATTGCCGACGATATGGCCCAGCAGTTGCAGGCTGCGGCGGCGGTCAGCGGTGACGGTAAGCGGCGGGGTGTCGATATGCAGCGTGGCGGTCTTGTCATGCGCGGCGCCGTGGTGCTCTTCGACCACTTCCTCCAAAAGCGTGCGGGTGTCGAAGGCGGTCTTGTCGAGCGCGAGGTCGTTCAACTCCATATTCGTATAGTCGAGGATGTCGTTGATAATGGTCAACAATTGCCCGCCCGCGAATTTGATGCGCTGGCCGTAGAGTTCCGCCTGATCGCCCATCTTGGTGAAATGCTCGGTCTCCGGTTTTTCATCCGGGCCGAGCTTGGCGAGGTTGTGGCGTTTGAGTTCCGACAGGAAGCTGGCGTAGCCGATCACGATGGTCAGCGGGGTGCGCAATTCGTGGCTCAGCACGCTCATGAATTCCGATTTCGCCCGGCTGGCGCTTTCGGCGGCATCGCGGGCCTTTCGCAGTTCCTGGACGCTTTCGTTGCGGGTGCGGTTTTCGACAACATAGCTAAAGAGCGCGGCCAGCGCGATGATGGCGGCGGTGCCGGCGATGATCAGCGCGATTAATCTATATTCAACCGGGTTGGCATAGAGCGGCTGCGCGGCGACCGGGGTGACCTGAAAGGCAGCCATGCCGGTGAAATGGAGCAGGATGATCGCCAGCGCCAAAAGCGCGGTCATCCACAGCACGCTGCCCTTGCCCCCACGGCCAGCTGCGCCAAGCGCGAGGGTTGCAAGGACAACCGCGATGATGACAGAGGCGGTCAGATAGCCCATGTCCCAATGGATCGCGCCCTGCACGCGATAGGCCACCATGCCGGTATAATGCATGGCCGAAATCGCCAGCCCAAAGATCGTCCCGCCCAGAACTGTGGCCCGCCGGGATTTGAGCAGCCCGGCGATGACGACGCCCAGAATCGAGCCGACGATGGCGATGATCAGCGACAGGAAGGTGAGCGAGAAATGGAACGTCGCCGGCGCGTCGAGTTGATAGGCAAGGATCGCGATGAAATGGGTGCACCAGATCGTCACCCCCGCTGTCATCGCGGTCAGATAGCACCAAATCAACGCTTGGCGACGCGGCTGTTCAAGCACATGCCGATAGAGCCGTGCCACCACCCAGCTGCCGAAGATACAAAGAAGTGCTGCAAGCAGCACGAGCCCGAGGTCGTGATCGTGATGAATTGTATGGGCGACCCGGAACATCTTTATCCTATCTGATATTAACACTTGGTTAATTGCTGTCGTAATAGGGCGAAAATAAGTCTCTCGCAAGTTCACACTGTGCCTACATTTTTTAACTCCGTGGTAAGACCTTGCCGCTAATCCTCCCCCAAGGTCGGCAGTGGGGCGGGATGAAGCAGAGGCGGCAGATGGCAGGTTCAGGGAAAGGAGGGCGATCGTTTAACCTCTTACGGCGCATGGTTTTTTGCCTGCGGGGCTATGTTGCTCGGATGCTGGGCTCCGCTGTGCGGTGCGGCGCGTCGGGGCCCAACGGGCCGCGTGAGAGGGGGAGGATGTCAGACGGAGATACCACTGCTGGGGAGGACAGCCTTACCTCAGGGCAACTCCCGCTCATCTCCATCGTTTTCGCGGCAGAGCGGCGCATGTTTAGGCAGAACCTTGATGGTCGGCCCAAGGGAGGGCTTCGCGGGGCGCTTATGCCCTCTCCCGGCCTCGCGGGCGGGAAGGGGGCCGCGGGTGAGGCCATCCTATCCCCCGTGAAAGCCGATATGGCCGAAATCGACGTGGTATTCACTCCCGATGGGCGCGTTTGCCATGCCAATGAGGCGGCCTGCGGTGTCACCTATGGGCTGGGGGATTGTCTGATCGGGCAGCATATCAGCGATCTGTTCGGGCCGCGGCTCTGCGATGGGGCTGAGATCGGCACGCTTTGGGCGCAGGCGCTTGAGGGGCTGGTGCCGCAGGGCGGCTTTCAGATGCACCCGGGGGAGGAGACGGCCCGGATTGTCCACGGTTGGCTCACGGCGGAGCGGGATCCCGAGGGGCGGGGGCATGGCGTCCGGTTTCGGGGTGTGGAGGCGGCGGCGAATGGCGTGGGACCGGTGCGCGCGGTCTCAGTGGGAAAGCGCGCGCGGCGCGGTTAGCGCAATGCCCGTGCCGCAAAGTGAACCAGCGGCGCATAACACGCGCCGCTGTTCCTAGATTTCTGATCAGCCGCGCTTACCGGCGAAACGTTCCGCCCAGCTTTCGCGGTCCTCATCGCTGATCTTGGCAAAAAGCACCTCGGGCACTTCAAAGCCGTGGCCTTGGGCAAGCTTGCCCAAGGCCGCGGGCACATCGTCGGGCCAAGGCATGTCTTCGACTTTCATCGCCTCCAGCATCGAGGCCGAGGCCGTGGGGATGAAGGGTGCGGAAAGCACGGCGTAGAGCGGGATCAGGTTCAGCGCCAGCCGCACCTGCGCCGCCGCGCGGTCGGGGTCGGTCTTGAAGGTGGTCCAAGGCGCTTGGGCTTGCAGATATTCGTTGCCCGCCGCCCAAATGCCGCGCAGTTCGGCGGCGGATTTGCGGACCTCCATCGCCTCCATCAACGTCTCGTAACGGGCGACGCGGGCGGTGATGTCTTCGATCAGCGCCTGCTCCGCCTCGCCGTATTCACCGGCCTCGGGCACCGCTTCGCCGAACTTCGAGCGGCAGAATTTGGTGATCCGGCTGACGAAGTTGCCCAGCACGTCGGCCAAGTCCTTGTTCACCGAGGCTTGAAAGTTTTCCCAAGTGAATTCAGCATCCGAGGTCTCGGGCGCGTGGCTCAAGAGCCACCAGCGCCAGTAATCCGCCGGCAGGATTTCCAACGCCTGATCCATGAAGACGCCGCGCCCGCGCGAGGTGGAGAACTGACCGCCGTCATAATTGAGGTAATTGAAGGACTTGATGTAATCCACCAGCTTCCACGGCTCGCCCGAGCCCTTGATCGTGGCGGGGAAGCTGAGCGTGTGGAAGGGGACATTGTCCTTGCCCATGAACTGGGTGTAGCGCACGTCTTCAGCGCCCTTGTCGGTGCGCCACCAGCTTTCCCAATCGGTGCCCTTGCCCGCATCGACCCATTCCTGCGCGCAGGCGATGTATTCGATGGGCGCGTCGAACCAGACGTAGAAGACCTTGCCCTCCATCCCCGGCCAATCCTGATCGCCGCGCTTCACCGGTACGCCCCAGCTTAGGTCGCGGGTGATGCCCCGGTCTTGCAGACCGTCGCCGTCATGCAGCCATTTCTTGGCGATGGAGGTGGTCAGGACGGGCCAGTCGGTCTTGCTGTCGATCCAAGCGTCCAACTCGTCCTTAAGCTTGCTTTGCTTGAGGAACAGATGCTTGGTCTCGCGCATTTCCAGATCGGTGGCGCCCGAGATGGTGGAGCGCGGGTTGATCAGGTCTTCGGGGTCGAGCTGTTTAGTGCAGTTGTCACACTGGTCGCCGCGCGCATCCTCGAAACCACAGTTGGGGCAGGTGCCTTCGACATAGCGGTCGGGCAGGAAACGCCCGTCGGTCGGGGAATAAATCTGCCGTTGGGATACTTCTTCGATGAGCCCCTGATCGGCCAAGGCACCGGCGAAATGCTGCGTCAGCTTGCGGTTCTGCGGGCTGGAGGAACGGCCAAAGTGATCGAAAGACAGGCCGAACCCTTCGGCGATGCGGGCCTGCGTTTCATACATCTCGGCGCAGTATTCCTCGACCGGCTTGCTCGCCTTGGCGGCCGCGAGTTCGGCAGGGGTGCCGTGCTCGTCCGTGGCGCAGAGGAACAGAACATCCTGCCCCCGGCCACGTTGGTAGCGCGCGTAGAGGTCCGCAGGCAGCTGGCTGCCCACAAGGTTACCCAGATGTTTGATCCCGTTGATGTAAGGAATGGCGGAGGTGATGAGGTGGCGTGTCATATAAATATTCCCGTGCTTGGCGCAGCCTTATCGCAAGGGCTGCGCCAGTTCCAGCAAAAGACGGGACCGGTCAATCGCGGTCCCGCGCGCGGCCCAAGAGCCGCCCGATGAGAAAGCTGGTCCGTGGGGCGTAGACGTAGGGCGTTCGCTCGGCCAAGGTGGGGCGCGCACGCATCCGGGCAAGGCCAAAGACCACCAACCCCCCATGCGCCGCCGCGATCATCGCGAAAAGCGCCGCCGCGCCGAAATTGTCGATCAGGACCGAGGCGAGATAGGGCGCGCCGATGGCTCCCAGAGCGAAAAAGAACATCAGGGCGGCGGAAAGCTCTACCCGCTCGTCGGAACTGGCAAAGTCATGGGCATGGGCGGCAGAAACCGAATAGATCGGAAAGGTCGTGGCCCCAAAGAGCCCGGCCGAGAGCATGATCCCCGCCGTGCCATAGCCCGCGCCCATCACGGTGACCGCACAGCCGCCCATCGCGGCGACCGAGAGCCAGATCAGTACCCAGCGGCGGTCGTATTTATCGGCCAGCATTCCCATGGGATATTGCGCGAGCGCGCCACCCAGCACGAAAGCGGCAAGGAACCACGCGATCTGCGGCGCGCTAAGGCCGACTTCTTGGCCGTAGATCGGCCCGACCATGCGGAAAGACGCGCTGGAGACGGCGGCCACGATGACCCCTGCCGCCGCCAGTGGCGAGCGGTCAAAGGCAAGGCGCGGGCGCAGCCGTGGTTGGCTGGGTGTTTCGGGCGGGCGGACCTTGGTCAGCGTCAGCGGCAAGAGGGCAGCACAACAGCCGATGGCCAGCAGGTTGTAAGAGACGTAAGACGCCGGGGCGAGCACGCCCACGATCAACTGCGCTGCGAGCGAGCCGCTCATGTCCACCACCCGGTAAACGCCCATGGTGCGCCCGCGGGTCTCATTGGTGACCTTGGCCTGCATCCATGCTTCGATCACCGTATAGCAGCCCGCCACGCACATGCCTGACGCGACACGCATCAGCCCCCATGCGTAGGGGTCCACCACCATCATATGCGCCATCAGGCCGATTGATCCGGCGGCGGTGAAGGCGGCAAAGGCGCGGCTGTGGCCGACGCTGCCCATCAACCGAGGCGCCCACCAGCAGCCGATGAAGAACCCCAGAAAATGCGCCGAGCCGAGCATACCGATTTCCTGTCGGCTGAACCCCAGCTGCGCGCCCGACAGCACGTCGATCGGCCCCACACCTCCGGTGGAGAGTTGCAGAAGGATGACCGAGAAGAACAGGGCGGCGAAGGATATGAGCAGGCGCATGGGCGCAGATTGCGTCCATTGCTGCCCAAACGGAAGGCCGAAAGCACCGAGGCTGCGCTTTTGTCGGGGAGCTAGGATCGGCGCGGGGCAATTGCCCTTGCGAAGGCCGGGCAGGCGGCTAGGTTGCGGGCAAATCACAAGCGAGGACCAAAAGATGAAGATGAAAAAGCTCGGCTCAAGCGATATCGAGGTCTCGCATTTCTGTTTGGGCTCCATGACATGGGGCACCCAGAACACCGCCGAGGAGGGCCATGCGCAGATCGACCGCGCGCTGGAGGCCGGGATCAACTTCATCGACACTGCCGAGATGTACCCCGTGAACCCGATCAGCGCCGAGACGATTGGCCGGACGGAAGAGATCATCGGCCAATGGTTCGCCAGCGACAAGCGCCGGGACGAGGTGGTTCTGGCCAGCAAACACTCCGGCGAGGGGATGCAGCACGCCCGCGACGGCGCGCCGATTTCCTCCGACACGATCCCCGGCGCCATTGAAGGCTCGCTTAAGCGCTTGCAGACGGATTACATCGACCTTTACCAATTCCACTGGCCGAACCGCGGTAGCTATATGTTCCGCAAGAATTGGCACTACGACCCGTCGAGCCAAAACCGGGCCGAGACCATTGCGCATATGGAGGACACGCTCGGCGCGCTGCAACGTGAGGTCGAACGCGGGACAATCCGCGCCTTTGGCCTCAGCAACGAAAGCGCTTGGGGGTTGACCCAATGGGCTGCCGTGGCCGAACGGGTGGGCGGGCCGCGGCCGATCTCGGTGCAGAACGAATATTCGCTGATGTGCCGACTGGCCGATACCGATGTGTCCGAGACCTGCATCAATGAGCAGATTGACATGCTGGCCTTCTCTCCGCTGGCCGCGGGCTTGCTGACCGGGAAATATCAGGGCGGGAAAGTTCCTGCTGGGTCGCGCCTGTCGCTGAACGAAGACCTCGGCGGTCGGGTCACCCCCCGCGCCTTTGAAGCAGTCGCGGCCTATCTTGACGTGGCCGAGAAACACGGGCTCGACCCGGGGCGGATGGCGCTGGCATGGTGTGCGACACGGCCCTTCATGGGCTCGGTCATCTTTGGCGCGACCAGCCTTGAGCAGCTTGACGTGGCGCTTGGCGGGGCGGAGCTGACCTTGAGCGATGAGGTGATGGCCGACCTTGATGCAGCGCATAAAGCCCATCCGATGCCCTATTGATGGGCCGCCTCGGGATGCATTTGGCGCGGCGGGGGGGCATGTTGCTGCTCTTGGGCGCCCTCGCGGCGTGTAGCGGCGGCGAAGCGCCGCCCGCGCAGACTGGGTTTCGCGATGCGGAGGCTTTGATCGGGGCCACCAGCCGCTATGACGCGGCGCGCTTTGGCGGCGATTGGCAGGTCCGGGCCGCATTCCCCGGTGACGCCGACCTGCAAGCCGTGACCTTTGCGCCGGAAGGGCCGACCCTGATCGAACAGCGCCAGACCTGCGACAGCGCCGGATGCCGCAACACCCGTACCCTTTGGGCGCTAAGCGCAGAGGGGCCGGGCCGTTACACGATGCGCGCCGCCGTCGGCGGGGCCGAGCGGCCTTTCTGGGTGCTCTGGGTCGACGAAGGCTTCCGCACGGCGGTCATCGGCAGCCCCGATGGCGGATATGGCTGGATCCTTGACCATCAGGCGACAGGCGGGGCGGACCGGATCGCCGCCGCGCAGGAGATCTTGGCCTTCAACGGCTATGACCTCGGCGCCCTAGAGATGAGACCCTAAGACACTGGCCCTGCCGCCCGCCTTCGGCCTATAGGCTGTTATGGACAGTGCTTTCGCCCCCGATCTGTGGATCCTCGTCACCCTCGCCGCCGCCGTCTTTCAGACCGGGCGCTTCATGCTGCAAAAACATCTGGCGACTGATACGCTTTCGGCAGGCGGGGCGACCTTTTCGCGGTTTCTCTATTCCGCGCCCTTCGTGGCGCTGTTGCTGCCGCTCTATCTGGCGCTGAGCGGGCAGGGAGTGCCGCCGCTTGAGGCGGGCTTCTGGCTGTACGGGGCGATGGGTGGCACGGCGCAGATCATGGCGACGGTCTGCGTGGTGCTGTTGTTCAAGCAGCGCAACTTTGCCGTGGGCATCACCTTCAAGAAAACCGAAGTCATCCAGACTGTTCTGATGGGCTGGATCGTGCTGGGCGAGGGCGTCTCGGGCGCGGGGTTTGGGGCCATCGCCCTTGGCGTGCTGGGGCTGCTGCTTCTGTCCGGCGGGGCCGAAGCGACGGGGCTACGTCTTGCCGATCTGCGCAACCGCGCGGCGGGGCTGGGGATCGCTTCGGGCTTTCTCTTCGCGATCTCGGCAGTCTGTTATCGCGGCGCTTCGCTCGCCGTGGCCTCGGGCGATCCGCTGTTGCGTGCGGGCGTGACGCTGGCGGCGGTGGTGCTGATGCAGACGCTGATCATGGCCCTTTGGCTGCGCCTGCGCGAACCGGGGCAGATGCGCCGGGTCTGGGCCGCGCGGCGGGTTGCGGTTTGGATTGGGCTGACCTCGATGGGCGGGTCGCTCTGTTGGTTCATCGCCTTCACCCTGCAAAACGCGGCCTATGTGAAAGCCTTGGGGCAGGTCGAACTGATGCTGAGCATTGCGGCCACGACCCTGTTCTTTCGCGAGCGGATTTCGCGCCGGGAGTGGGCGGGCATGGCGGTGCTGGCGGTCTCGATCCTGATGCTGGTTTTGGTGACCTAACCCGTCATCGGGCGGCCATGCAGGCGCAGGAACAGGCTTTCTTCGTCGCTGTTCTTGAAAAACGGGACCGAGGCAGGCGGGCTGGTGTCGCGCGCGCGGGCGGCGACCTCGGCCAATACGACCTCGGTGATGAAGGGCATGTCGAAAGACCGCGCCCGGCTTAGCGGCACCCATTGCAGATGTGACAGCTCATCACAGGCGGCGTCGAAATCATCGGGGTCGCTGGCGATGTCGTCGGCATCCACCAGGAAGAAACGCGCGTCGAAACGGCGCGGGCGGCCCGGCGGGGTCAGGGCGCGAAACACGAATTGCAGGGCGGAGGCATCGGGCAAATGGCCCGTGGCGGCAAAGCTCTGCCAGTCGGGCGGCACATCCCCCTGCCATGCGCCCTTGCGGCCCAGCACCAGACCGGTCTCTTCCCAAAGCTCACGAATGGCGGCAACGGCGATGGCATGGGCGAGGGACGGCTCGGCATCATCACAAAGCCTGCCGTGGCAAAGCGCGTTCACCGGGGCGGCAAGGGGTACATGGGCATCGCCCGCGTCCACCGCCCCGCCGGGAAAGACGAATTTATTCGGCATGAAGGCCGCCTTGGCCCCGCGTTGCCCCATCAGGATATGCGGGGTCTCATGGCGGTCACGCAGCACGATCACCGTGGCGGCGTTGCGGATTTTGGTCTTGTCGATGGTCATGCGGTAGCGCTCCGGCAGTCAGGGGCCGAAGGGCAGGCCGCCTCAGCTTGACCGGCCGAAGCCGCCCATCCTCTTGGCCCATTGAAAGCCAATCATGGCCCCCTTCAGTCTGGGCAGAAGGTAAAGCGATAGCGCCGTGCAGCCAACCGCAAAAATGGTGAACAGGGTCAGAGGTTCGGGCCGCCAGACCACATAGGCGATGTGCAGCCCCGGCGCCAAAAGGTGACCGACCAGCAGAATGGTCAGATAGGCCGGGCCGTCATCGGCGCGGTGGTGGTGGAACTCCTGACGGCAAACCGCGCAGTCGTCGTTCACTTTCAGATAGCCATGCAGCAGCTCTCCGCCCCCGCAGGAGGGGCATTTGCCACGCCAGCCGCGCAGCATGGCAGGCAGGCGGGGCCGCTCTTCGCTGGCGTCGGTCTCTGCGGTGTCGGGGGACAATTGCTGGGTCTGTGACATGGGGGTGATCCTCTGGTTGAGGGATAGATGCAGTCTGGGGCGTGAAATGAAAAGACCGGAGGTTGCCGTTGCGGCGCCATGTCGCGCAGGGCGGGGCTTTGCCGGTTTTTTCGAAAAAAGTTTGGAAACCTGCGACGGAAGTTTCGGGCCCCGCCGTTTGACCCTGTGATCGCGGCGCAAAAGCGTGAGACGATCTTTAAAAAACGAGGAGTATCAAGATGACCATTCGTACCAATATGAAGATCGCAGCCCTCAGCGGATTGTTGGCCGTGGGTGCCGTGGCCGCCACCGCCCAGCCAAACGGGCAGGACCGGTTTCAGCAGCTTGACGCAGATGGCAACGGTGCGATCACGCAGGCAGAGTTTCAGGCCCATGCCGAAACGCGTTTTGCCAAGGTTGATGCCGATGGCGACGGTTTCGTGACCGGCGAAGAGCTGAAGGCCGCAGGCGATGCGCGCCGCGCCGATCGCGCCGCCAAGATGGTTGAGCGTTTCGACACCGACGGCAACGGCAGCCTCGACGCTCCCGAATTGGAAGCCATGGGCGATAAACACGGTGGCAAGCGCGGCGGCAAAGAGGGCGGCAAGCACGGTCATAAGGGCGGTGATAAGGGCGCCCGTATGATCGAGCGTATGGACGCCAATAACGACGGCAAACTCTCGATGGAAGAGATGACGCAGCGCCACGATCCGGCTAAGATGTTCGAGCGTCTGGACAAAGACGGCAACGGCAGCGTCAGCGCCGAAGAGTTCGAAGCGGCGGAAAAAATGCATGGCAAGCGGCACCATAAGGGCCACAAAATGCACCATGACAAGCTGCAGCAGGACTAGATGAAGCTTTGGGCGCGCTTGATCATGGCGCGCCCGGACCTTAGCCATGGACGGGATGCAGGATTTGCCCAACGCGCAGCAAGATGCGGATGCCGAGTTGTTGCAACGCTATGCCAATGGCGATGCGGCGGCGGCGCGGTTGCTGACCGCGCGGCTGGTGCCGCGCCTCCACGGCCATGCGCTGCGGGTGCTCGATGACCGGGCCGAGGCCGAGGATGTGGCCCAAGAGGCGATGCTGCGGCTCTGGCGTCAGGCGCCGAAGTGGCGCGCGGGCGAGGCCAAGGTGACCACTTGGCTCTACCGTGTCGTGGCCAACCTCTGCACCGATCGTCTGCGCCGCCGGGGTTCGGGGGTGTCCGGGCTCGATGATGTGGCGGAACCTGCCGATCCGACCCCCGGTGCCGCGCAGCAGATGCAGCAGGCCGCCCGTGTGGACGCCCTGCAACAGGCGCTGGCCACTTTGCCCGACCGCCAGCGCCAAGCGGTGGTATTGCGCCATATCGACGGTATGGCCAATCCCGAGATCGCCGAGGTGCTGGGCATCGGGGTCGAAGCGGTGGAAAGCCTGACCGCGCGGGGCAAACGGGCATTGGCCGCGCAACTGTCGGCACAACGGGACGCATTGGGGTTTGAAAATGAGTGACGTCGACGATCTGGAAGATTTCTTTGCCGCGGCCCGGGCCAATCCGCCACAGGTCTCGGCCGATTTGCAGGCCCGCGTTCTGGCCGATGCCGAAGCGCATATGCCCAAAGCACCGCGCCAGCCGTGGCATCAAGCGCTCTGGCAACTCTTGGGCGGTGCGGCGGGGCTGAGCGGTCTTGCCACTGCTGCGGCTGTCGGGGTTTGGGTCGGCGTGGCACCGCCCGAGGGCATGCCGGATTTGGCCGGGCAGTTCGTGACCGGCACATGGGAGACCGAGACTTCGGACCTCACGGCGGCTGACACAGGCAGCGAATTCGGTGGATTTGGCTGGGACATGGAGGAAAGTTGAGATGACACAGGAACCGACACCGCGGCGCAGGCGCCTCATGCGGGTGGCCCTTGGCCTGTCACTGGCGCTGAACGTGATGATCCTCGGCGCGCTTGGCGGGGCGATGTGGCGTCATGGCGGGCCGGGGCCGCATGGCGGGGGTGATTTGCCGGGGCTGCGCAGCTATGCCTCGCCCTATGTGCAGGCGCTGCCGCCCGAGGCACGGCGCGGGCTGCATGGCAAAATGCGCGCCAGCGGCAAAGCGCATCACCTTGATCGGGATGCGCGCCGCGCGCTTTATGACGAAATGCTCGCCGCGCTTCGGGCCGAGCCGTTTCAGGCCGATGTCGCCGCGGCGGTGCTTGCCGCCCAAGGCGAGGCCGCAGCAAGTGTTCAGCAGGTCGCCCATGAGGCATGGTTGGCCGAGGTCAGCGCGATGGATACTGCTGCCCGCAAGGACTATGCCGACAAGCTGCAAGAGCGGTTGGAGGCGGGGCCGCCCCGCAAAAAAGCCAAGCGCGAGAACAAGCCCGAGCGTTGATCAGCCCGGTCGCCGACCGGGCGCGCGGTATTGCCCTTTGCGGGATGGCGGGCTAGGCCGAGGGCGAATGAACCCAGCAGGCGGCGGCGATGAGCGGCCCCTTCGCCCCTGAGAAAGCCCGGCCAATGACCGATACCACCCAGACGATGCACAGCGGCGCGGAAACCGTGCTGGCCACGGCCAAGGCGTCACCCGCGCGGCGGGCGGTGGGGCTGTTGTCACTGGCGGGGCTGGGGCTGCTGCTGATCTATTCCGCGCTGACCCGCTCGCCCGATCCGGTCTGGCAGAGCGTTCTTGTGCTGGTGGGGCTTGGTTTTATCGCGATTGCCGAGGTGATGCGCCGCGCCACCGCCAGCGCGGTGGAACTGACCGAAGAGGCGCTGCGCGATGCCGATGGCCGGGTGATCGTCCGCATGGACGAGATCGCGCGCATCGATCAGGGCGCTTTCGCGGTCAAACCCTCGAACGGTTTCCTGCTCAAGACCAACCGCCGCGTGGCGCGGGGCTGGCGTTTGGGCCTGTGGTGGAGCCTTGGCCGCCGGATCGGTGTGGGCGGTATGACCCCGGCCAATGAAACCAAGCTCATCGCCGAGATCATCCGCGCCAAACTTGCCGAGCGTGAGGCCGCTTAACCGTCCGACCAGACCGTGCGTGGCGCATAGCGCGGGCGGGTGAAGACGAAGTTGTGAATGTCGCGCCGCTCCAACCCGGTTTTGAACAGCGGCTCGAAGTCACGCCAAGTCTCAACCAACGTGACGCGTTCGTTATTGGGCATAACGGGCAGCTTGTCATGCCAATCGCGCACATCGTCGCTGGTCAAAGGCTGAACCGTTCCGCGCACTTGTGACCAATCCGCGTGGTAGCGGTCGTTCGCCTGATCATACCAGATCGAACTGACCCGAAGGGCCGTTTGCCCGGTGCCGCGGGTGAGATACTCGAAAAGCTGTTGCATCCCGCGCAGATAGTCCGCGTCGATCGCCTGCGTCTCGCGCGAGATGGCATCGCCCACGGTATAGGCCGCCGTCTGGTTGAGGTTGTACATCCGGAAGGTGTCAAAGGTCGAATACATGGCCAGATAGGCCCAGAACATCAGCGGCAACATGATCACCGTCTCAACGGCGATGGAGCCGTCCTCGCGCCCTTTGAACCGGGCCAGCAAACTGCGGAAAACGCGCATCAGTTCGGCTCCTGTACGAAGGCCGCGCTTGAGACCATGGAAACACGGCCCGCGCCGTCTTTCTCAAGGGCATAGCCAAGGCCGGTGGTCGGAAAGAAGGGCTCAAACCGTGCGCAGGCGCGCAGCAGCATCAACTGATGCTCGACCCCAAGGGTCCAGCCGCGCACCGGTCTGGGGTCTTCGGAAGTGTCGACGCAATCGGGCGACTGGTCGAAGCTGGCGAAATTGCGCGGGTCCACGCGGATCATCTCAAGGCGCAGGGTCTCTTCGCAGTCATCCAAAAAGATCGCGGCCTCGCAGATTTTGTCCTTGATGGTCTGATGCGTCATCGGGGTATTGGTGTTCAGCCGGATGTAGCGCACCGTCATGTCGAGCCCCCGGTCAAGGAACATGTGGCGGATGGCGTAAAAGCTCATTTCGACGGACATGAGCAGGCAGCCGAAGAGCAGCGGCGACAGGATGGCGAATTCCATCAACATGGCCGAGCCATCCTCATCGCCGCGAAACCGGCGCCATGCCTTGATGCAGCGCTGTATCATTGCGTCAGCCTCAACTGGTTGATCTGGCGGGCGATGGCCTCGAATGCGCTGACGATTTCCACCCCTTCGACGCGGAAGAAATGGCTGTCGGAGGAGGCGCAGTTCTTCATCACCGATGCGCCATGGTCGGTCACTTCAAAGCCGATCGACCAGATTACGATGCCCTTGGCCTTGGCCGCGTCGCAGATGTTGTCGAGCAGGGCGTCGGCCTGCGATGCGCTGTATTTCGTCCAGTACCAGCGGTGACGCTCGCTTGAACGGACATTGCGGTTCAGCCACCAGTAGAAGGGGTAATCGCTCCAATGGCGGTAGTGGTCGCGGTTGGCATAGACTTGGCGGTTGATCCGGCGGGTGGTCACGTTCACCCCGTCAGTCATCAGGATCACCGTTTTCAGCGTGTCGATATCGCCGTAGTCCGCCGGGCGCCCTTGGAAAGCCGCATCGCCGCCGATGGCTTGATTGATCGCGCGGAAGGACGGGTCGAGCAGGGCCACGCCCCATTTCATGCCGAGATGAATGGCGGTGTTTGCGCGGGGCTGGAAATTGGAAATCCGGGCTTTCAGCGCGGCGGCGTTCTGCGAATAGGGCGCGATTTCTTCGTAGTCCTGCTTCGGGCAGCCGGGGTTGTAGATGTTGTCATAACGGCCGGTGTTGTCGCGGTGATAACCGTTCCAGCTATAGCCCGCCTCGAAGTGTTGCATATGCTCATAGCTGCGGGTCTGGCTGATGGCGGTGAGGTCAAACTCGCTGTCGTCGAAATCAACGCAATGGGAGAAGGAATGCAGCTGGGTGACGTTCAACTCATCCATGATGTCCTTCCCGACGTTGACCTGCGCGGTATAGGGCACGACGGAGATTGAGATCAGGTCCGCGTTTTCAGGCTTCAGCACGGTGTCGATGAAGGCATCGCTCGCGTCATGGAGGTTGGCCATTTTGCCGTTCTCGCGCATGGAGCCGGAGATATCGAGCACCATAGAAATCTCGACCTTGTTCACCTTTTCCTCCGCCGTGGATTTGGCAGGGACATGCAGCCGGTCTTGGCCGAATTTACTCATGAACATCGTGTTGAGCGTGCGCGAGGCATCGACGGTGACGCGGCGATAGTTCAACCCTTCGTCGACCGTCACGCTGGATACATATTCGGCCAGCCCCGCCTTGTCGAAATAATCGCGGGCCACGGCCTCGGGGCTGAGCGTCTGGTCGAGATCGGCTGCCGCCAGCACGGCGCGGTCGGCCACGGCCTGCACCCTTGCGCGTTCGCGCTCATGGCGCATCAGGTCCACGCCAATGCCGCCCATGAGGATCATCAACAGGATCATCATGATGGCGAACAGCGTGACCAACCCGTCTTCCTCGCGCGCGAAACGCTGGAGAAACGCGGGCAGGGGCCGCAGGGGGCTGTCTGATCTGTGAGATGTATCGCGCATCTTCATGAACCTCTTTTCCAGTGGCGTCCTGCGGGCACCAAAGGGAATGGGCGGCATTTGCCTTGTTTCTGTTGTGCTGCGGGAAAGTGTCCAGAGTTTGGCGCATCTGGGGCAATAGGCGGCGCTTGGGGCCGGTTTTTATGGCCTTTTCGGGTGATTTCCACCCAGCGGGGAGGGTTGCCCATTCCGCTCCTACCCACGGTTGATAAAGTTTTGCAAATCGCGAGGAATTGGGTCGCGCCCCGCTATGAGGCGTCCTACGGTGCGACTGCATGCCCCTAGGGCAGCCAGATGAGTCGCGCCCGCAAACAAAGGGGCCGCGACCGGACAAGAAGAGGAGAGACCGATGAATCCAGCCAATGAGCCGGGTTTCCGCGACAGTGTGGACCTGATGTTCAATCGCGCGGTCGCGCTGATGGATTTGCCGCCCGGTCTCGAAGAGAAAATCCGCGTTTGCAACGCCACCTATACGGTGCGTTTCGGCGTGCGCCTGCGGGGCCGTATCCATACCTTCACCGGCTATCGCTCGGTCCATTCCGAACATATGGAGCCCGTCAAAGGCGGCATCCGCTATTCCATGGCCGTGAACCAGAACGAGGTTGAGGCGCTGGCGGCGCTTATGACCTATAAATGCGCACTGGTAGAGGCGCCCTTTGGCGGCTCCAAAGGCGGGCTGTGCATTGATCCGCGTGAATATGATGAACATGAGCTTGAACTGATCACCCGGCGTTTCGCCTATGAGCTGATCAAGCGCGACATGATCCACCCCGCGCAGAACGTGCCCGCCCCCGACATGGGCACCGGCGAGCGTGAGATGGCTTGGATCGCGGACCAGTACAAACGCATGAACACCACCGACATCAACGGTGTGGCCTGTGTCACCGGCAAGCCGATCAACGCGGGCGGCATCCAAGGCCGGACCGAGGCGACAGGCCGGGGTGTGCAATATGCGCTTCAAGCCTTCTTCCGCGACCCCGAGGGGCTGAAGAAAGCGGGCCTTTCCGGCAAGCTCGACGGCAAGCGGGTCATTATTCAGGGTCTCGGCAACGTGGGCTATCACGCCGCCAAGTTCCTCAGCGAAGAAGATGGCGCGAAGATCACCGCGATCATCGAACGCGACGGTGCACTGCACAGCGAAGACGGGCTGAACGTCGAGGCGGTGCATAAGTGGATCGAAAAGCACGGCACCATCAAAGGCTATGCCAATGCGAAGTTCGAAGAGGATGGCGCCAAGTTTCTGGAAGCGGATTGCGATATCCTGATCCCCGCCGCGCTTGAGGGGGTGATCAACCTCACTAATGCCGAGCGTATCAAGGCGCCCCTGATCATCGAGGCCGCGAACGGTCCGGTGACCGCCGGTGCGGATGAGGTGCTGCGCAAGAAGGGCACGGTGATCGTGCCTGATATGTATGCCAACGCAGGCGGTGTGACGGTCTCTTACTTCGAGTGGGTCAAGAACCTCAGCCACATCCGCTTTGGCCGTATGCAGCGCCGTGCCGAGGAATCGCGCCACCAACTGGTGGTGGATGAGCTTGAGCGTCTGAGCGCGGATAAGGACCTCGGCTGGACGCTGAGCCCCGACTTCAAAGAGAAGTACCTGCGCGGTGCGGGGGAGTTGGAACTGGTCCGCTCCGGTCTCGATGACACGATGCGCACGGCCTATGAGGCGATGGCCCATGTCTGGCACAGCCGCGACGATGTCGATGATCTGCGCACGGCGGCCTATCTCGTCTCGATCGAAAAGGTCGCGGTGAGCTATCACGCCAAGGGGCTTTGAAGGGGCGTAACCCTCTCGCGAGTGATCGAAAAAGGGGCGCGCGGCGCCCCTTTTTGCCGTCTGGGGCCGGGATGGGGGCGAGAGGCGTTTTCGGTCATTGATACTTCCGCCCCAAGTTGCTTGACTGCGCCAAGACCGGGGGAGGCGAATGATGCGATTTTCAGGACTGCGGGTGTTGCGCGAAGGCTTGACCGGCAATCGGGGTTGGGCGGCGCAATGGCGCGATCCAGAGCCGCAGGCAGAATATGACGCGGTGATCATCGGCGGTGGCGGGCATGGGCTGAGCACGGCCTATTACCTCGCCAAGAACCACGGCATGACGAATATCGCGGTGCTTGAAAAAGGCTACCTTGGCGGGGGCAACGTCGGGCGCAACACGACCGTGGTGCGCGGCAATTACTTTCTGCCCGGCAATTCCGAGTTCTACAGCCATTCGCTCAAACTCTGGGAGGGGCTGTCGGAAGAGTTGAACTATAACGTGATGTTCAGCCAGCGCGGCGTGATCACCCTGTTTCATTCCGACGCGCAGCGCGATGCCTCGGCCCGGCGCGGCAATGCGATGATCAACCAAGGCGACGATGCGGAACTGCTCGACCGCGACGGCCTGCGCAAACTGCTGCCCTATCTGGACTATGACAACGGGCGCTTTCCGATCCACGGCGGGTTGCTGCACCGACGCGGCGGCACCGCGCGCCATGATGCGGTGGCGTGGGGCTATGCGCGCGGCGCGGACCAGCGCGGCGTCGATCTGATCCAGCAATGCGAAGTCACCGGCATCGACATCGAGAACGGCCGCGTGCGCGGCGTGCAGACCACGCGCGGGGCGATCCGGGCCAAGAAGGTGGCGATCGTGACGGCAGGGCGTTCGGGGCAGGTGGCGGCGATGGCCGGGATGCGCCTGCCGATTGAGAGCCATGTTTTGCAAGCCTTTGTCTCCGAAGGGTTAAAGCCCGTGATCGACCATGTGATCAGCTTTGGCATGGGGCACTTCTATATCAGCCAGTCCGACAAGGGCGGTTTGGTCTTTGGCGGTGATCTGGATTTTTACGCCTCCTACGCGCAGCGCGGCAACCTGCCGATGATGGAACATGTGATGGAGGCGGGGATGACCCTGATGCCGATGATCGGCAAGGCCCGCGTGCTGCGCTCTTGGGGTGGGATCATGGACATGACACCCGATGGCAGCCCGATCATCGACAAGACCGAGACCGAGGGTTTGTTCGTCGATTGCGGCTGGTGCTACGGCGGCTTCAAGGCGGTGCCCGCCTCGGGCTATGCGCTGGCGCATCTGATGGCGACGGGCCAGCACCATGAGACGGCGGCGGGCTTCAGGCTCGACCGGTTCCGCTCGGGCGAAGGTCTGATGGATGAAGAGGCCACCGGGTCTCAGCACAACTTGCATTGAGGGAGGGCGCAAATGCGGATCGAATGCCCCATCTGCGGCAGCCGGGACCGGCGAGAGTTCTATTATCGCGGAGATGCCATTGCCTTGGCCCGGCCCGCGCCCGATGCCTCGGATGAGGACTGGGACGCCTATCTGCACCTGCGCGACAACCCGGCGGGAGAGACCCGCGAACTGTGGCAGCATGAGACCGGCTGCGGCGCGTGGCTCGTCGTCACCCGCGATACGGTGACCCATGCGGTACGGGCCGTGGAATTGGCATCGGATGTGAAAAGGGCCATGGCATGAGGATTGCAGGGCGCGGATTGATTGACCGGGAGACGCCGGTCAGCTTTACCTTCGACGGGCGGCGCTACGACGGCTTTGCGGGCGATACGGTCGCCTCGGCCATGCTGGCGAACGGGCAGCGGCTGATGGGGCGGTCGTTCAAATATCACCGCCCTCGCGGGGTGCTGAGCGCAGGCAGCGAAGAGCCGAACGCGCTGGTGACCACCGGCGTCGGCCCCGCGTCAGAGCCCAATGTCCGCGCCACCATGCAAGAGATTTACGAAGGTTTGCAGGTGCGCAGCCAAAACGCTTGGCCGAGCCTCGATCTTGACCTCATGGCGGTGAACGATCTGGCATCACCCTTTCTGGGGGCGGGGTTCTATTACAAGACCTTCATGTGGCCGCGCAATTTTTGGCGGCGCGTCTATGAGCCGGTGATCCGCCGTGCCGCAGGGCTCGGGCGGCTGAGCGGCCAGCCCAATGCGGACGCCTATGAGAAAGCCTATGCCTTTTGCGATCTCTTGGTGATCGGTGCAGGCCCGGCGGGGCTGATGGCGGCGCTGGTGGCGGCGCGGGCGGGGGCGGATGTGATCCTCGCCGACGAAGATGCGCTGATGGGCGGGCGGCTGAATGCCGAGAACGAGCGTGTCGATGGTGAGCCGGGCCATGTATGGGCGGCGGGCGTGGTCGCGGAACTCGCGGCGATGGACAATGTGCGGCTGATGCCCCGCACGACGGTGACCGGCGCCTATGACGGCGGGATGTTCGGCGCGCTCGAACGGGTCAACCAACACCGCGCGCGGCGGGGTGAGGGCGCGCCGCTTGAGTGTTTCTGGCGCATCGCAGCCAAGCAATCCATCCTCGCGGCAGGCGCGTTGGAGCGCCCCGTGGCCTTCGCCAACAACGACCGCCCGGGCATCATGACCGCAGGCGCGGTGCGCGCCTATCTCAACCGCTGGGGCGTGGCCCCGGGCAAGCAGGTCGCGGTTTTTGGCAATAACGACGACGCCCACCGCACGGCGCGCGATCTGGCCGCGGCAGGCGTGCATGTGGCCGCACTGATCGACAGCCGCGAGGGGGTCAGCCGCGATGGCGCGGATTTCCCGGTGCTGAGCGGGGCGGTGGTCTGCAACACTTCGGGCGGCAAGGAGTTGGAGGCGGTGTCGATCCGCACCGCCGGGGGCGTGCATAAGATACAGGCCGATTGTCTGGCCATGTCGGGCGGTTGGAACCCATCGCTGCACCTCACCTGCCATATGAACGGGCGACCGACGTGGTCGCCCGAGATCCACGCTTTTCTGCCCACCCCCGGCGCGGTGCCGGGAATGCATGTGGCGGGAGCCTGTAACGGCAGCTTCTCGACCCACGGCTGCCTTGCGGCGGGTGTGGCGGCGGCAGGGGACGCGTTGGCGGCTTTGGGCCGCAAGCCAGAGCCCATCGATCTGCCGCAGGCCGATGACGCGCCCTACCGCCTTGCCCCGCTTTGGGCAGTGCCGGGCAAGGGCCGGGCGTGGCTGGATTTTCAGAACGATGTCTGCGTAAAGGATGTGCAGCAGGCGGCGGCCGAGAGCTTCCGCTCGGTCGAGCATATGAAGCGTTACACGACCCAAGGCATGGCCCCCGATCAGGGCAAGAACTCCAACGTGGCGGCGCTGGCGGTGCTGGCCGATGCCACCGGGCGCGGCATTGCCGAGACGGGCACGACCACCTTCCGCCCGCCCTATACCCCGGTTGCGATTGCAGCGATGGGCGCGGGCGGGCAGGGCAAGGGCTTTGCGCCCGAACGGCTGACCACCAGCCACGCGGCCAGCCTTGCCATGAACGCCCCGATGGTGGAGGCGGGGCTATGGTATCGCCCCAGCTATTTCCCGCGCGGGCAGGAGCGCAATTGGCGTCAGTCCTGTGATCGCGAGGTCGGGTTTGTCCGCAGGACGGTGGGCATCTGCGATGTCTCGACCTTAGGCAAAATCGACATTCAGGGGCCGGATGCGGCCAAGCTGCTCGATCTGGTTTACACGAACAAATTTAGCACCTTGAAGGTCGGTAAGGTGCGCTATGGGCTGATGCTGCGCGAGGATGGTTTCGTCATGGACGATGGCACCTGCGCGCGTTTGGGTGAGACGCATTACCTGATGACCACCACCACCGGCGCTGCCGGTGAGGTCATGCGCCATTTGGAATTCGTCACGCAATGCCTCCATCCCGAATGGCAGGTGCATCTGTCTTCGGTCACCGAACAATGGGCGCAATTCGCCGTGGCAGGGCCGAAGTCTCGTGAATTGCTGAACGGGCTGCTGGAGCAGCCGATCGACAATGACAGCTTCCCCTTCATGGCCTGTGGTGACGTGTGGCTCGGCGGGGTCGCGGCGCGGCTGTTCCGCATCTCCTTCTCGGGCGAACATGCCTATGAGATCGCCGTGCCCGCGCGCTATGGCGCGGCGCTGTTCGACCTGCTGGTCGCGCGGGCCGAGGCGTTGGAGGGCGGCGCCTATGGGATGGAGGCGCTCCACGTGCTGCGGTTGGAAAAGGGCCATATCACCCATGCAGAGATCGACGGCCGCGCCACGGCCGAGGATATCGGCATGGGGCGGATGCTGTCGGATGCTAAGGACTGTATCGGCAAGACCATGTCCGAACGCCCCGGCCTGCGCGACCCAAACCGCGCGCAACTGGTCGGGCTGCGGCCCGTCGGCGCGGTGAAACAACTCACGGCCGGGGCGTTTCTGTTCGAGGCCGGGGCCGAGGCCAGCCGCGAGAATGCGCAAGGCCATACAACCTCGGTCGGCTTTTCGCCGGATGTTGGCACTTTTGTCGGGCTGGGCTTCGTCACCCGGGGCCGCGCACGGCATGGAGAGGTGATGCGCATGGTCGACCATCTGCGCGAAATCGAGGCGGAGGTGGAGATCTGCGCCCCGGTCTTTGTGGACCCGGAAGGAGGGCGCACCCGTGGTTGAATTGAAAGCGCAAACGCCGTTCGGCGATCTGCTCCCGCTGCACATCGGTGACATGACGGTGACGGCCCGCGATCTGGGCCAGTTGACCGTGCTGGGCGTGTTTGATCCGGCGGCCCTCACCAAGGCGCTAGAGGCCGCCCATGGGGTTGCCCTGCCGGAGCCGCTTCAGAGCACCGCCAAGGGCGATGTCCAATGCCTGTGGTTTGGCCGGGAAGAGGCGCTGCTTGTCGGACCCGCGCCGGATGAGGCGCTTGCGAAACATGCAGCCCTTGTCGATGTCTCGGACGGATGGGCGGTGGCAGAGTTGCAGGGGCCGGGGGCCGAAGATGTGCTGGCGCGGCTGGCCCCGGTGGACCTGCGCGCGGCGGCGTTCAAACCCGGTCAGACCCTGCGCAGCCCCTTGCGCGACATGCCCGCCGCGATCACCCGCACCGATACCGGCTTTTTGTTGATGGTCTATCGGTCGATGGCCGCCACTTTGGTGCAGGAGTTGCGCCGCGCTATGGAAGCGGTGGCATCGCGGCGCTAGGTTGTCCCGCAGGGGCCCGAATCCCCGTTTGGCAAACAACGGAGCATAGACATGAACAAAACGATTTTCGCCGCATTGGCCGCGATCAGCATGGCGGTCTCGGGCCCGGCGCTGGCGGCCTCGAAGAAAGAGACGAGCTGCATGCATCAGGCCGCCGTGGTCGCCGCCGTGCAGCAGGCCCGCCTCGACCGCGTAAAAGAGCGCCAAGTCCCCGCCGCCGTAAAGGCCAAGGCGACATGGCCCGAAAGCTTCAACACCGCGATCCCGCTGGTGACCCCTTGGGTCTACGAGATGAAGATGCGCGATGTGAAAAAGAACGATCTGGCCGCCGCGTGGAAAGAAATGTGCCTCGCCCAATAGGCTGACCAACGCCGTGCCGGCCAGGGGGCGCTGCCCGGCAAAAGGGGCGTTTTACCGCCCCCTGCCGCTCTGCCTCCTCTGGACTCTGAACTGCCCCAGCCGGTATATGAAGCCATGAGCCTACCCCCCGGATTTTTGGAAGAACTGCGTGACCGCGCCAGCCTGTCTCAGGTGGTGGGGCGCAAGGTTGTTTGGGACAACCGAAAGTCCAATCAGGGAAAGGGCGACATGTGGGCGCCGTGCCCCTTCCATCAGGAAAAATCCGCCAGCTTTCACGTCGATGATCGGAAAGGGTTCTACTACTGCTTTGGCTGCCACGCGAAGGGGGATGCGATCTCTTTCGTGCGCGAGACCGAGAATGTGAGCTTCATGGAAGCGGTGGAGATCATCGCCCGCGAAGTCGGCATGACGATCCCCAAGCAAGATCCCCGCGCGCAGGCCAAGGCCGACAAGCGCACGCAATTGGCCGAGGTAATGGAGCAAGCGGTGCAATGGTTCCGCCTGCAACTGCGCACCGGGGCGGCGGGGGCGGCGCGCGATTATCTGGCCAAGCGCGGGTTGTCGGAACAGGCGCAGGCCCATTGGGAGATTGGTTTCGCCCCGAACAGTTGGCAGGGGCTTTGGGATGCGCTCAAGTCAAAGGGCGTGGCGGATGAGTTGATCCTCGGGGCGGGGCTGGCGAAACCCTCCTCGAAGGGCGGCAAGCCCTATGACACGTTCCGGGGGCGCATCATGTTCCCAATCCGCGATGCGCGCGGGCGGGCGATTGCCTTTGGTGGCCGCGCGATGGACCCCGAGGATAAGGCGAAATACCTCAACTCGCCCGAGACCGAACTCTTTGACAAGGGTCGCAGCCTTTACAACGTCAAACACGCCCGCGCCGCCGCAGGGCGGGGGCAGCCGCTGATCGTGGCCGAAGGCTATATGGATGTGATCGCCCTGCATGGGGCGGGGTTCGAAGGGGCCGTGGCCCCCTTGGGCACCGCGATCACCGAGAGCCAATTGCAGATGCTGTGGCGGATCGCGCCCGAGCCGATCATCACGCTGGATGGCGATGCGGCGGGTCAACGCGCGGCGCTGCGCCTGATCGATCTGGCCCTACCGCTGCTAGAGGCCGGGCAGAGCCTGCGTTTCGCGGTCATGCCCGAGGGGCAGGACCCCGACGATCTGCTGCGCGCGCAGGGGGCCGGGGCCTTGCAAAAGCTCTTGGATAATGCCCTGCCCATGGTGCGCCTGCTGTGGCAGCGTGAGACTGAGGGCAAGGTTTTCGACAGCCCCGAACGCAAAGCGGCGCTGGACAAAAGCCTGCGCGAAAAGATCAAACTGATCCGCGACCCGTCGATCCGCAGCCACTATGGGCAAGAGATCAAGGATCTGCGGTGGGAGCTGTTCCGTCCGCAAAAGAAACGGCCCGAATTTCGCCCCGTCGGGGGCAAAGCGCCGGGCAAGGGCAAAGGCGGCAAGGGCGCTGCTTGGGGCGCGCCGCTGGCCCCGCTGGCCAGCACCAAAGCCTCGGCCCTCGTGGCGATGAGCGATGAGCAGGTGGGCATGCATCTGCGCGAGGCGGTGATCCTCGTGGCCCTCGTCGATTGCCCGCAGTTGGTCGAGACCTTCGAGACCGGGTTGGAGGCGATGCGCTGCGATGATCCCGATCACGCGCGGCTGCGCGACCTGCTGCTGCGCTTTGGCCATGCGGGCGAAGAGCGGCTGAGCGAGGAGATTTCCTATTCCCTCGGCTGGGAGACACTTGAAAATATGAAGGGGCAACGCCACGTTGCCATCACGCCCTGCATCCGCAATCCCGGCAACGTGGACATGACCCGCCTGACCGTGGCCGAGGAACTGGCCAAACTGGATGCTGCCCGTGGGCTGAACGAAGAGATCGCCGAAGCCGTCGAAGACCTCAGCGGCCCGGCGGATGAGGGGGTCACCTGGCGTTTGAGCGAAGCGGCCCGTGCTGCCGATCTTGCCCGCCGCAGCGCACAGGAAGAAAGCAACGGGGAATTCGACGTGGGCGACAACGGCATGACGATGGACCGCGATGAGCGCAGCGCATTGGACGCGCTGTTGGGAACGATTAAATATGACAAGTCAAAGGGCCGCGGATGAGCATCGGCGTGGCCCATTTGCAGGACTTTTTGAAAATGCTGGGCAACGGGTTTAAGAATCACCCATAACCCCGCATGATTCGGAAAACCGAATCGTCTGCGGATGATTCGCGCTGACGCGCTGAAGGAGCATGAGATGGCTGCCAAAGATACGAATGACGACGCAAAGAGCAACGATTCAGAGGCCGGCCACTCGCTCGACATGAGCCAAGCCGCCGTGAAGAAGATGATCGGTGAGGCCCGCGAGAAGGGCTATATCACCTATGATCAGCTGAACACGGTGCTGCCGCCCGATCAGGTCAGCTCGGAACAGATCGAAGACGTGATGTCGATGCTCTCGGAAATGGGCATCAACATCATCGAAGACGAGGAAGCCGAAGAGGAAGAGAACAAAGGCTCGACCGAGGTTGCGACCACTGAGTCCAACCGCGATGTGGCGCTGTCTTCGGGCACCTCCGAGAAGCTCGACCGCACCGATGACCCGGTGCGCATGTACCTGCGCGAAATGGGCAGTGTCGAACTGCTGAGCCGCGAGGGCGAGATTGCCATCGCCAAGCGGATCGAAGCTGGCCGCAACACCATGATTGCGGGCCTTTGCGAAAGCCCGCTGACTTTCCAGGCCATCACCATCTGGCGTGACGAACTTCTGTCTGAAGACATTCTGCTGCGCGATGTGATCGACCTTGAAGCGACCTTTGGCACGCAGATGGGCGATGAGGAGGAGACCTCTCCGGTCGTCGCCCCTGCCGCCGGGGCCGAGAGCAAGACCGAAGAGTCCAAGCCCGAATATGACGCCGACGGCAATCCGATCTCGTCGGATGACGACGACGACGAAGACGAACAGGCCAACATGAGCCTCGCGGCCATGGAGGCGGCGCTGAAGCCACAGGTTCTCGAAGCGCTCGACATCATCGCGGATGACTATGAAAAGCTCAGCGCGATGCAGGACAGCCGCATCTCGGCCACGCTGAACGAAGACGGCTCTTTCACCAAGGAACAGGAAGAGACCTATCAGAAGCTGCGGTCGGAAATCGTGCTTTTGGTGAACGACCTCCACCTGCACAACAACCGTATTGAAGCGCTGATCGACCAGCTTTACGGCATTAACCGCCGTATCATGCAGATCGACAGCGCCATGGTGAAGCTCGCCGATCAGGCGCGCATCAACCGTAAGGAATTTGTCGACAATTATCGCGGCTATGAGCTTGATCCCAACTGGATGGAGCGGATGGCCGAGAAGTCCGGTCGTGGCTGGCAGATGTTCATCGAACGCTCTTCCGAAAAGGTCGAAGAACTGCGCGCCGACATGGCGCAGGTTGGCCAATATGTCGGGCTGGATATCTCGGAATTCCGCCGCATCGTGCAGCAGGTCCAGAAGGGTGAGAAAGAAGCCCGTCAGGCCAAGAAAGAAATGGTCGAAGCGAACCTGCGCCTCGTCATCTCCATTGCCAAGAAATACACCAACCGTGGCCTGCAATTCCTTGATCTTATTCAGGAAGGCAACATCGGCCTGATGAAGGCCGTCGATAAATTCGAGTATCGCCGCGGCTACAAGTTCTCCACCTACGCGACATGGTGGATCCGTCAGGCGATCACCCGCTCGATTGCTGACCAAGCACGCACCATCCGCATTCCGGTGCATATGATCGAGACGATCAACAAACTGGTCCGCACCGGTCGCCAGATGCTCCACGAGATTGGCCGCGAGCCGACGCCCGAGGAACTGGCCGAGAAGCTGCAAATGCCGCTCGAAAAGGTCCGCAAGGTGATGAAGATCGCCAAGGAACCGATCAGCCTCGAGACGCCCATCGGCGACGAGGAAGACAGCCAACTGGGTGACTTCATCGAGGACAAGAATGCCGTGCTGCCGCTCGACAGTGCCATTCAGGAAAACCTCAAGGAGACCACGACGCGCGTGCTGTCCTCGCTCACCCCGCGCGAGGAACGCGTGCTGCGGATGCGTTTCGGTATCGGCATGAACACCGACCACACGCTCGAAGAGGTCGGCCAGCAATTCTCAGTCACGCGCGAACGTATTCGCCAGATCGAAGCCAAGGCATTGCGCAAGCTCAAACATCCGAGCCGCTCGCGCAAGCTGCGCAGCTTTCTGGACCAATAAGCCAAAACGCGGCCCCGGTGGCCGCGTTTTCTTTTGCGGGGCGGGTCTTTGACCTGCCGCCCGCGCCGCTTACATCAAGGGGGTATCCCAAGAAGGTTCCCATGATGCGCAAAACTGTCCTTACCCTTCTTTGCCTTATGCTGCCGCTGCAAGCCGCCGCACAGGCCTACCGGGCCGAGAACCGGCTGATCGTCGTGCCCCTCACCGCGCAGGAGTTCGAGGTGATTGAAGACCACGGCGCAGGCGCGCGTCACATCTGGTGCGCCGCGGCGGAGTTTGCGCAGGACGTTCTGGGCCTCTCGCGCGGGGAGCGGCTATTCATCAAAACGCCCCGCGGTCCGTCGGTCAGCGGTGTGGGCCGTACCGGCGTCGTTTACACCACCAACCTTGAGCGGGTGAGCGGCGACAGGGGGCAGTCCTATTCCGTCACGATCAACCGCGCGGGAGAGAACTTGCCCAGCCACCATGCCCGGCAGTTCTGTCTGGATCGCATAATTGAGTTGCGGGATTTCTGAACCGGGCAAGCCGTTGTTTTTACGCGGTGGCGGGCTTATTCTGCGGGTATTGTTACGACGGATTGATCTCATGCGTTTTCTACTCGCCAGCCTGCTTCTGACCCTCGGCGCCAGCCAAGCGGTCGCCCATTGCCACTTACGCAGCGCAACGGTTCTAACCTGTACGATTGACCAAGGGGCAAGGCAGTTGGAAATCTGCCTCGACGGGGAAGAGGTGATCTACCGCTTCGGCCCGCCTGACGCGCCCGGTCTGACCCTGATCGCTCCGATTACGGAGGTGGCGCATCAGCCTTGGCCGGGCATAGGTCGCGCCATTTGGGAGAGTACGACCTTCCGGAATGGCGATTTTACCTATGAGGTCTATGGCTCTTTCGACAAACTCGATCAGATCAGCGATGGCGGGGTAACGGTGCGCGAGAATGGGCGCGAGATCGCCTCGCTTTCTTGCGACAGGGGGGCAACGGAATTGGGCCTCTTTGCCATAAGCGACGCGAAGGAGGCGGCTGGCCAATGTTGGGACGCAGAGGCGCAGCACTGGGGGGCCTGCTGAGATGCAGACAGTCTTTACCATTCAAACCCGCGGTCAGGCGCTCTACGAGTTCACGGAGGACGTGGCCCGCTGGATTGCGGGGCAGGGGGACGGGCTGCTGACGCTCTTGGTGCAGCACACCTCGGCCTCTCTGCTGATCCAAGAGAACGCGGACCCGGACGTGCAGCGCGATCTCTTGGCCTATTTCGCGCGGCTGGTGCCGCCCGCCGATGCGCCAGAAATGCGCTATCTCACGCATCTGATGGAAGGGCCGGATGATATGCCTGCGCATATCAAAGCCTCGGTTCTGCCGGTGAGCCTTAGCATCCCCGTCGCGCGGGGGCGGATGATGCTGGGCACTTGGCAAGGCATCTACTTGTTCGAGCATCGCGACGCCCCGCATCAGCGGCGCATCGCGGCGCATTTCCGGCCCGACTGACGCCGGACCGGGCAGGGGTCACCCTGTCGGCATCAGGTGAATTTCCCGCACCGCCGCCCGCGCGGGCGCTTCGAGCGCATGCATGACCGCGTTTGCCACATCCTCAGGCTGCAACTTGTCGGGTTTGGCCTCGTCGAAAAAGGCGGTGTCGACCATGCCGGGCGAGACCACCATGCAGCGGCCACCCCATTCGGCCATCTCATCCGCCAGGTTACCTGCGTAGCCGTGGATAAACCACTTGGTCGCCCCGTAGATCGACCCTTGGATATGCCGCCGCCCGGCAGCAGAGCCAGTCACGACATATTGCCCAGTGGTCTTGCGCAGATGCGGCATGGCGGCATGGGCGGTATAGAGCGCGCCCATGATGTTGAGCTCGACCATCGCTTTCCAATCCTGCGGGTCGCCATTCTCCGTCCCCGCCGGACTGGTGCCGCGCCCGGCGTTGGCGAAGGCAGCGTCAACCTGTCCGAAGTGGTCGGCCAGTTTGTCGATTGCCTGTTTCTGCGCGTCGTAATCGGTGGCGTCGCCCACCAGCACCAACGCCTGATCGCCGATCTCATCGGCGAGGGCGTCCAATTTCTCTTCGCTCCGGGCAAAGAGGCCGATGTTCCAGCCCGCTTTCGCGGCGGCACGGGCGGTGGCGGCGCCGATCCCGCTCGAGGCGCCGGTCAGGAAAAGTGTCTTGGTCATAACATGCTCCATTCATAGCTTTCGTTGACCAACGCGGGGCCATGCCGTTGGGTCCATGACACATATTTGAACGCAAGATATAGCTGTGGAAATCTTCTCTACCCAAAACCTCGCGGCTCCCCTATAAGTTTTGACAAGAGGGCCGCGCGCCCCACAAGTGAGGCAGGATGAAGAGGGGGACGGCCGATGCGCTGCCCGTTTTGCGGAAATATCGACACCCAAGTGAAAGACAGCCGCCCGGCCGAGGATCACGTCTCGATCCGGCGCAGACGGTTCTGCCCGGCCTGCGGGGGCCGCTTCACCACCTACGAACGGGTGCAGTTGCGCGACCTTGTGGTCATCAAAACCTCCGGCAAGCGCGAGGATTTTGACCGCGACAAGCTGGAACGCTCGATCCGTATCTCCATGCAGAAACGCCCCATTGATCCCGAACGTATCGATCAGATGATCTCGGGCATCGTGCGCCGGTTGGAAAGCATGGGCGAGACCGACATCAGCTCGAAACATATCGGTGAGATCGTGATGGAGGCGCTGGCCCGGATCGACACTGTGGCCTATGTGCGTTTCGCCTCTGTTTACAAGAACTTCCAAGCCGCGGACGATTTCGACAAATTCGTTCAGGAACTGCGGCCCGACGCCCTGCCGGAAGAGTGACCGGCGAGAGGGTGAGCGACGCGCGGTATATGGCGCTGGCGCTGTCCTTGGGGCGGCGCGGGCAGGGCAATGTCTGGCCCAACCCGGCGGTGGGCTGTGTCATCGTGCAAGGCACGCGGATCGTCGGGCGCGGTTGGACCCAGCCGGGCGGGCGCCCCCATGCCGAGCCGCAGGCGCTGGCGCAGGCGGGTGCGGCGGCGCGGGGGGCGACGGTCTATGTCACTCTTGAACCCTGTTCCCACCACGGCAAAACGCCGCCCTGTGCGCAGGCGCTGATCGACGCGGGCGTGGCGCGGGTGGTGATTGCGACCCAAGATGATGATGCCCGGGTCAACGGGCGCGGCATCGCGATGTTGCAGGCCGCTGGGATCAACGTCTCGGTCGGTCTGCACGAAGACACGGCCCGCGCGGATAACGCCGGTTTCTTCTGCCGCACCGATCTGGGCCGCCCGATGCTGACGCTGAAGCTGGCCAATTCCTTTGACGGGCGCATCGCCACCGGCACGGGCGAAAGCCAATGGATCACCGACGCTCCCGCGCGGCGGCTGACCCATGCCATGCGCAGCCGCCACGACGCGGTGATGGTCGGGGCGGGCACCGCCCGCAAGGACGACCCGAGCCTGACGGTGCGCGGTCTCGGGCTTGCCCAGCAACCGGCGCGCGTCGTCGTCTCTCGCAGGCTCGACCTGCCGTTGATGGGGCAACTGGCGCGCACGGCGGCTGAGGTGCCTTTGATCCTCTGCCACGGTGCGGATGCCGATCCGGCTTTGGTCAAAGCTTGGGCGGATCTGGGGGCGACACTGCTGCCCTGTGCCGCACGCGGGGCGCAGTTGGACCCGCAGGATGTGATGCGGCAATTGGCGGCGCATGGCCTCACAAGGATTTTCTGCGAGGGGGGAAGCGCCTTGGCCGCTTCGCTTATCGAGGCGGATTTGGTCGACCGGCTGGTGGGGTTCACCGCCGGGCTGGTGATCGGGGCCGAAGGTCTGCCCGGCATCGGGGCGCTTGGCCTGTCGCGGCTGGCCGAGGCCCCGCGCTTTGCGCTGCAATCCAGCCAGCAGATCGGGCCGGACCTCCTGCACATTTGGCGGCGCAACGCAGCCGATTGAGCGCTATCGCCGCCAGAGGTGGCTCTGGCTGGCAAAGACCCCTTGGAGCTTCGATAGCATCCGGTTGCCCAACTCGGCGCGGGGCAGGCGGCCCGCGGCCAGCCGTTCGACCACCACTTCGACAGGGCAGGGCAAGCCGCTGACCGGGTCGCGGTAGCGCGGGTAATCGATGAGCGCGGCATGAACAAGCCCTTCGAGCGTCGGTGTCGCGCGGCGGCGGGGGGGCACATCGCCCCTGTCTTCGGTCAGCCCCCAGCCCGCGTAGAAAGGCGCGCCCAAGGTCACCACCGGCACCCGGCGCAGGAGCGCTTCGAACCCCAAGAGGGAGGTCATGGTCCAAACCGCGTCGACTTGGCCCAGAAGCGCCACCGGGTCGGCCCGGTGCAGGATCAGATCGGCCTCGCGCGCCTCGGTTGGGCCTTTGCGCAGGCCCGCTTCGACATCAGGGTGGGGTTTGTAGAGGATCACGGCATCCGGGTTTGCGGCGCGTGCGGCGGCCAGCAGGGCCGCGTTGCTGCACACATCGCCCGTGCCGGTGAGGATGGAGGCGTCGTCTTCGACCTGTCCCGGGACGAGGATGCGCCGCCCCGGCGGTAGGTCGGGCGCGGCACCGCCGAGGTTGTATTTGCTGAGGCCCGCCCCGGTGAGCGCCGCGATCAGCGCGCGGGCGCGGGCCAGTTGATCGGGGCGCAGGTCGGCGCGTTTCTCGATCCATTTTTCCAACCGGCTCGGCCCTTGGGGATCGTAGTAAATGCCCAGATCGTCACAGACCAGCGACAGGGGCGGGACCAGTTCGGCCCCCAGCCCGCGCGAGCGCAGAAACCCGTCCTCGACCCGCATGGCGCCTTGTGGCGCTACGTCAGCCTTGCTGGCCCAAACCATGGCGCGGCGGGGCGGTTCGGGGGCCTCTGCCGCGCCTTTGCGAAAGCGGATGGGCGTGGCCGTACCGAAGAACTGTTGCAGCGGGCGGCGCTTCCACAGGCGCATGCCCCATGCGTCCCAGCCGCGATGATCCTCTCGCCACGCGCGGGCCTGCGCGGCGAGGGCGGTGAAGGCCGTCTCGAAACTGCCGAGCTGGTCGCGATAGGGATCGTACCACGTCGGATAGAGGATCATCGCGGCGGCGAAGAGTTGCGCGCGGCTGAGGCGGCGCTGGCGGCGTTGGACGGGGAACTCATCATCCGTCAGCCCCCAACCGGCATAGAAGGGCTGGCCGAAGACGCGCGGCCTGTGGCCGGCAAAGATCGCCTCGAACCCCATTTGCGATGAGACGGTGTAGACACCCACCGCCCCTTCGAACAGCGCCCAAGGGCTGATGGGATCGGTCAGCAGGCTGATCCGCTCGTTGGTATCCTCGGGGCCGTAATGCCCGGCGCGGTAGCCCTGTGCCGTCTCGGGGTGGCTCTTGATGATGACCCGCGCGCCGGGGTGTTCCTCTTGCGCGAAGACGAGCATTTCCAGAAACCGCGCGCGATCCGCGTTCGAGGCGGTGACGGAGGCGTCGCCGCGGGTCTGGTCGATCACCAACACATAGCCCGGCTCCGGCGCGGGCATGTCGGGGTCAAAGCCCGCATATTTTGTCAGATGCGCCTCGGCCATCTGCGCCATGCCGCCCCGGGCACGGTCCAGAAGGGCGGTATCGTCCAGCGGGTGATGGGCGAGCAGCTCTTCGAGGTCTGAGGGCTGGGCAGGGTCGAAATGCGCCCCCCGGCTGTCGATCAGCAGGCCCAAGGGCGGCTCGCCCGCGCGACCGGGGTGGAGCGAGCGCAGCCATGCGTCCTCCACCCGGATCACCGGCACGCCGCGTTTGGCCGCCACGGCCAGTCCGCGATGCGCGGTGGGGGAGTTGCCCCAGACCGCCACCGCATCATCCGGCCCGGGCAGGCCGAGGCGCAGGGAATGGCCCGAGAGTTGCAGGATGCGCCGCAGACGGCGCTGCGTCAGAAAGCCGCCGTTATATACGAAAAGCCGCCGGCTCCTTTCGGGACCGGCGGCGGGGTATTGGTATGGGTCAGCTTCGAATGCCACCGGGGTGGCTCATTCGGTCAGCGAGGTGATACTATCCGCCGAACCCGCCGTGCCAGTGATGGCCGAGATTACCTTGCTCCACTGGGTGAAGGGCGCTTCGGTCACATAGATCGTATCGCCGTCACGGATCACGAAATCGCGGGCCATGAACATGCCGTTGGGTTTGGTCAGGTCGGTGACATAGACCATGCGCTGCGCGCCGGTCAGATCGCTGCGGCCCAGCACCTGTTCGGCGACTTCCTCAGGCTCATTGCGGAACACGAAGACGCCGGTGGGGTCGGCCGAGAGGGGGCTGAGCCCGCCCACCTGCGCGATGCCTTCCAAAAGCGAGAGGTTTTGCGATTCAAAGGGCACGCGGGCCTGTCCGCCGGTGGCGCCAAGCGCGGTGAAAGAGCGGGTATCTTCCTCGACCAAAATCCGGTCGCCCGGACGCAGGGCGATGTCGAGTTCGGGGTGGTCATAGAGGTCTTGGAACCAAATCTTACCGCGCTGCCCGCCGCGGATCACGGTGACCTGCGCGATTTCGGGGATGATGGTCACACCGCCCGCGCGTGCCAGCATGGCGGCCAGCGTGCGGGTCGGCCGTTCGATCGGGTAGACGCCCTGCGCCCCGATGGAACCGATGAGCGAGACGGTCGAGCCGTCACCGGCGGCGCGGCGCACTTCGACCTGCGGGTCTGGGGTCTGTTCGCCCAGCTTGTTGGTGATGATGCGGCGGATCGCTTCGGGCGTGTTGCCCGCAGCGCGGATGCGGCCCGCGTAGGGGATGAAGATAAAGCCCGCGCCGTCGACCTGCACCTCTTCCAGCATGGTGGCTGGGGCGCCTTCGACGCCGAGAAGCGGATCGTCCACGTTCTCATAAACCGTGATGCCAAGGATGTCGCCCGGCTGGATCGTGTCGGAACCGACCCGGCCCGCATTCTTGAAGCTTTCCGAAAAGCCAAGCGCCGGGGCCACAGCGGTGGCGCGGGTCACACGGTCATTCACGCTGACGACAAAGGCATCGCCTTCGCGCTGAACGGAGCCTGCGTAGATTTGCCGTTTGTTCGGCCCGACCTGCGGCAAACCACATGATGAGACGACGGCCACCGCCGCCAGCGCTGCGATGGGGCGCGCCCACCGGAAAGATACGGATTTCACTGCCCGGTCTCCTCGACCTGAAATATCTGCCTCGAAATCGCCAATTGTCTTGACGTATTACTTTGCAACTTAGCGCAGCCTAGCGAAAAAATCTACAGGGCGGAATGGGTTAACTCAGGTGACGACCCGCAACTGTTGCCGAGGGGCCGCGGTGCCCTGTTCCAGTGCGTCATAGGGATCCTCGGCGGCGAGCATCATATCGACCACTTGGCGCAGCAATTGCCGCCGCCCGCGTGCGGCATAGAAGCCGCCGGGAACCTGAGAGGTTTCAAGCAGATAGCGGCGGTAATCCTTATAGGCGCGGTTGTCGGGGCGGTTGGCAGTGGCAAAGAATTCCGGCAGCGGCTGGTCCGAGACAAACTCAGGCTGGGAATAGACCGCGTGGCCAAAGACCTTGAGGGGGATGCCGCGCCAGAGCACCTGTTGCCCGGCGGTGGAGTTCACCGTGACCGCGCTGCGGGTGTCGTTCAAAAGTTGCGCGAGCTTGCCGCCACGCACGAAATGCACGCGGTCTAAGACGCCATGCAGGCGGGCCAGCCGTATGACATCGCGCCGCACCGGCACGCGGCCATCCTCCAGCGGATGCGCCTTGATGACGAGGTGGTGGTGCTGCGGCGCGCCCTTGGCGAAACCGTCGATCACCAATTCAAGGAAATCGGCCATCGTGTTGAAGGGCGAATGTTTCTGGAAAGAGGAATCATGCTCCAACTGCAGCAGCGCCAGATGGTAGGGAAAGCCGCCCAGCCGAATTTTCAGCGTGGCCAGCAGGCGGTCGGCGGCCAGCACCGGCATCAGCAAGAGCCGCTTGAGGTAGAGACGGAATTCCTTGGTGACCGGCAGGCTGCGATGCGGTTTGAAATTGCGGTAATCGCCGTTCCGGAACATCACGAACCAATGGTAAAGTGCGCCGTAAAAGATGTGGTGGCGCATGTCGCCCCAATGGCCCGGCGGCAGGGGGGCTTCCATGTCTGAGCGTGCGAGGGCGGCCTGCATCTGGGGAATTGTCATCTCCATCAGCCGCGAATTGCCGTTCGAGCCGCCGCGCTCATAGGTGACCCAATAGGGCCGCATATAGCCTTCCTCAAAGACATGCACGGTGATGCCACGGCGCTTGGCCTCGGCTACGGCTTCGGCGTGGATGGGACGGGTGTCGCCGTAAAGCACGATGTCGGTGACCTGCTTGTCGTCCAGCAGGCTGGTAAAGACGCGCGGCCAATCCTCGACCCTGCCGCGATAGGGGATGTAGGTCGACGGGTGAAACCAAAAGGCCCGGTCGCCCGCGTTGAAGCCCACACGCCAGACCTCGGCCCCCGCACGGCGCAGCATCTTGCCCAGACTGTTAAAGAAAGGGCCATGCGGTCCTTGCAGGAACAAGAAGGTTCTGGTCGGGGCGGCGGTCACGGTCATTCTGGTCCTTCGGTGGGGCTTTACCCTCTTAACCACCATATAATAGGGGCGACAATGTGGCGTCACCCGCTCTTGCCTGTGGCGGTGACCGGGTTTACCACTGCGCGGAACCAGCAAAGGAGCCTACCCCATGTTCACCGGTATTATCACAGACGTTGGCACCGTGACCAAGCTGGAGCAGGAAGGCGACCTGCGTGCGCGCATCCAGACCGGCTATGACACCAGCGGCATCGACATGGGCGCCTCCATCGCCAGCGACGGCGTATGCCTGACCGTCGTGGGGCTGGGCGAGGATTGGTATGAGGTGCAGATCAGCGCCGAGACCGTGGCTAAGACAAACCTCGGCCAGCACTGGCGCGAGGGCAAACGCGTGAACCTTGAACGCGCCTTGAAGGTGGGCGATGAGCTGGGCGGACATATCGTCTCGGGCCATGTCGATGGCGTGGCCGAGATCATCGAGATGAAAGACGAGGGCGACAGCACCCGCGTGACCCTGCGCGCGCCCGAGGATCTGGCGCGGTTCATCGCGCCCAAAGGTTCCGTGGCGCTGAATGGCACCTCGCTGACGGTGAATGATGTCGATGGCTGTGATTTCGGCATCAACTTCATCCCGCATACCAAGGAGGTGACGACTTGGGGCGATGCAGGCGTCGGCGATCTGGTGAACCTCGAAATCGACACGCTGGCCCGTTACGTGGCACGCCTGAACGAGATGTGACGCCGCGCCCTTCGGGGCGCGCTCTGGCCAAGCGGCGCGGGTCAGGCTAAGAGCCGGGCAACAGATAGATGGAAGCAGCCGATGCAATTTGACAAACCCGGACCGGTCGAGACAGGGCTGAGCGATGCGATCTCGCCCATCGAAGAGATCATCGAAGAGGCGCGCCAAGGCCGTATGTTCATTCTGGTGGACCATGAGGACCGCGAGAACGAAGGCGATCTGGTGATCCCGGCGCAGTTTGCCGATGCTGCAGCGATCAACTTCATGGCGACCCATGGGCGCGGGCTGATCTGTCTGCCGATGACGGCAGAGCGGGTCGATCACCTCGGCCTGCCGATGATGGCGGTGAACAATTCCTCGCGGCATGAGACGGCCTTTACCGTGAGCATCGAGGCGCGGGAGGGTGTCAGCACCGGCATCTCTGCCGCCGACCGTGCGCTGACCGTAGCCGTGGCGATCTCGGAACAATCCGGTTCGGCGGATATCGCCACCCCCGGCCATGTCTTCCCCCTGCGCGCCCGCGATGGTGGCGTGCTGGTGCGGGCGGGCCATACCGAAGCCGCGGTCGATATTTCGCGCCTCGCGGGGCTGCATCCTTCGGGCGTGATCTGCGAGATCATGAAGGACGACGGCGAAATGGCCCGTCTACCCGATTTGGTGGAATTCGCCGCCGAACACGGGCTGAAAATCGGCACGATCAGCGATCTCATCACCTATCGCCACAAACACGACAATCTGTTGGTGGAGCGCGACAGCCGCACCGTAACTTCGGCCTATGGCGGCGACTGGCAGATGCGGGTGTTCTCCGACCAGATCACGGGCACCGACCATGTGGTGCTGACCAAGGGCGACATCTCGACCCCCGAGCCGGTGCTGATCCGCACCCATGCGATCAACGCGCTGGAAGATATCCTCGGCCTTGGCCCCAGCCCAGCGGATGAGCTGCCCCGTGCCATGCAGATCATCGCCGAAGAGGGGCGAGGGGCCGTGGTGCTGTTCCGCGATCCTTACCCGCGCCTCAAGCTCGACCCAGAGGATGACGACCGCCCGCGCACGATCAAACGCACCGGGCTTGGCGCGCAAATCCTCTCGACCATGGGGCTGCATGAACTGGTCCTGCTGACCGACAATCCCGACACGCGCTATCTGGGCCTTGATGCCTATGCGCTTGAAATTGTGGGCACCCGGCCCATCACCACGGAGTAATCGCCATGGCATCCGCCGAAGAGCATACCATCCTGCCGCGCCCCAGCTTTGATGAACCGGTGAAGCTGCTGATCGTGGTCTCGCCCTATTATTCGGACATCGCAAACGGCCTGCTGACCGGCGCCAAGGCCGAGTTGGAGGCTGCGGGCGCCAGTTATGAGGTGATCGAAATGCCCGGCGCGCTGGAGATTCCCACCGCCATCGGCATTTCCGACCGGGGCAGCAATTTCGACGGCTATGTCGCGCTTGGCTGCGTCATCCGGGGTGAGACCACCCATTACGAGACCGTCTGCAACGACAGCAGCCGTGCCTTGCAACTGCTTGGCTTGCAAGGGCTTTGCATCGGCAATGGCATCCTGACGGTCGAGAATAAACAGCAGGCCGAGGTGCGCGCCGACCCCGAGGGGCAAAACAAAGGCGGGGGCGCGGCCGCTGCGGCCTTGCATCTTATCGCGCTCGCTCGTAAATGGGGCCGCCAGAGCAAGGGCATCGGGTTCAAGCCATTCGGGCAGGACACTTTGATGGCCGGCGATAAGGATGGATCAAACATCGCATGACCAGCAACGGGCCTTCGGGCAACCAGAAACGTAAGATGAAGTCGGCCTCGCGGCTCTATGCCGTGCAGGCGCTGTTCCAGATGGAGCATTCCGCGCAGACGGTCGATGTCGTGCGTCACGAATTCATCGACCACCGTTTCGGTGCCGTCTATGAGGGCGACGAGATGCAGGAGGGGGATGTCGATCACTTCTCTCGCGTGCTCGAAGATGCGGTGAACTATCAAGCGCCGATCGACCAGATGGCGAACCGCGCCATCGTCGCCAAATGGGCCATTGCGCGGATCGACCCGACCCTGCGCGCACTGTTCCGCGCCGCCGGGGCCGAGTTCCGCCATGACGACACGCCGCCGCGCGTGGTGATCAAGGAATATGTCGACGTGGCCCATGCCTTCTTCCCCGATGGGCGCGAGCCGAGCTTTGTCAACGCCGTGCTTGACCATATGGCCCGCGAGGCGCGCCCCGAAGCGTTCTAAACGCGCGGGAAAGTGGCCCCGAGGGGCCATCTACCACATCAATGTCTTGGGAAAGTGACGGGAACCGCGCCTGCCGCTGCTGTTTTATATTCCCGAGGACCTGTATGTACAGGTGGGCGCCAGGTAACCGAACCAGGGCTCGGACAGAGCCAGCTCCCTCGGATTTGCTTAAGGCCACTGGAATGTAACGTTCACGAACAGGGCAGAACCCGTCGACCCCCGATGTAGGGGCCAAGTGGGGCTGCGGCAAGGGGGCGGAGGTGGATTTGCAAAACTTCTCTGCCCCGCTCAATCCTTGGATGGAATGAAGCCGTAGCGGCGCAACTCTTCGGGCAGCAGCACATAAATTTCATCGGGTGGCGTCACCAGCGCGTGCTGCATCACCAGCGGGTCTACCCCCATGTCATCCAGATAGCGCATCACCTCGCCTTGGCCGCGCTGGATGTCCTCCACGGCGACAAAGGCGGGCAGGATCGTGCTTTCGCCGAAGTAATGCTGATGCACCCCGACCGAGGCGCTCTCGGGCACCGTCCGTGCCGCGCCGGCGGCCAGCAGATAGGGGCAGGCGGAATAGCAGATGTCCCCCTCTCGCAGTGCGGTGTCTAGCCCTTCGCGCCGCAGGAAGCGGCCCAGTTCCAAAGCGTCGCGGACCGATCCGCCGGGGGAATTGAGGTAGATTTCCTCGGGCGTGGGGGTCAGTTCGCTTAACTGCTTAACGATCCGCTCTGCATCGCCAGCTTCGATGGCCCCTTCCAGCAGCGCCGCCCGCCCGCCCGAGACGGGGGTGAGCACCAGCCGGTCGGGCAGGGCGGTCTCGGGCATCGGCTGGCCCGGGGTTGGCGCGCGCTCGGGGCGGAAGCGGCGGGTCTGGTCGCCGGGGCGGATCGGCTCGGTCAATTCCGGGGCGCGCGGGCCTAAGCCCGGCAGGCGCAGCCCTTCCCCTAGGTCCCCCCAGAACAGCAGCACCGCAAGGCCAAGTTGAAAGATCAGCACGCCGATCAGTACCCGCCCGACAATCGGCTTCCGGTGGGGGGCCTCGGCTTCTGGTGGGGTCTCCTCGCTCATGTGCTTTTGATCGAAGTGACGGGGCCGGGGGCCGGTTCTTCGGGCGCATCAGGGGCGGGCGGCGCTTCGGCGGCGGGGCGTTTGTGGGCGGGGCTTTCTTGCATCGCCACATCGACATCACGCACGGCAGCAAGCGCGGCGCGCAGTTCTGCAAGGGTCAGCGTGTCTTCGACCGCAGCCCCCTCACGGCCCGAGCGGATCGCCCCTTGGGTGATGGAGAGGATCAGCACCAGAACGGCGGGCAACAGGTCAATCGCGATGGCCCCGGCCCAAGAGGGCACAAAATTGCGCGCATAAAGGATCACCGCATCGGCGCTGGAGATCGGCGTATAGGTCGTGTCGGCAGCGGGCGGCATGGTCTGCACGTCCTGCGCCGCGCGCTCCAATGTTGCGGCACGTTGGGCCAGCACCTCCAGAACCGAAGTGATCGTCGCCCCTTGCGCGCCGCGTTGCTCTTCGTTGCTGCCGTCAAGCTCAGGCAGCACGACGGAGGCCGCCAAATCCTGCGCTGCGCGTTCCACCAGCGGGGCCACGGACAGCTGTCGTAGCCGGGTGATCAGACCTGCAAGCCGCACGGCCTGTTCGGAAAACTCGACCGAGCGCGCTTGAACCGGGCCGGGCTCCACCGTCAGGGCGCGCATGCGGCTGAGGATCTGGTTCCCCTCGGCGAAGGCGTCATTCACCAGCGGGGTCTGGGTGGCGATCTGCGCCTCCAGCGCGCCCAGTTCCGCCGACTTCTGCCGCAGCACCCGGAACACCGCGCCGCGCCCGGCAAGGCCCGACAGGCTGCCAGCCGCCTCTTGCTCGCTGAGGTCTTCGAAGCTCTGTCTGACCCGCGCCACGTCCCGCTCAAGCCCTTGGGCCGACAGGGCAATCTCATGGGTGCGCTCCAACGCGCCTTGGTAGTCCTGCACCGTCTCGGCCAGATGCTGTTCCACCGCCGCCGATCCGGCGAGCGCGGCGGCGTTCAGCCAGCTCGACATCGCGATGATCGCGACGGAGCCGAGCCCCATCGCCCCCAAAAGCCCCATCCGCGCACGGGTCGTGCGCACAGCGGGGAAGAGCCGCAGCAGATAGGACCAGAAGACAAAAATCCCTACCGAGACCGCCACCGAATAGGCGATCGCGGCAAAGGCCGACATGGCGCCATTGTCATCCAGCAGCGACGAGACGCCAAGATAGGTGTAAATGCCCGAGGCCACTGCCAAAACGCCAAGCGCCGTGCCGGAGAATGTATCGAGCCATGTCAGGTGGCCCTCCAATTCACGGGCGTAACGCACCCCGCGCGCCTGCGTCTCACTCATCGGTTCGCGTTGTGCCATGGGCCTCCCTCGCTTTGCTGGGGTGAAGATAGGGGGTCGCGGGGGAATTACCAAACTTTCCGGTGCTGCCCCTTGTGGATGTTCATCAAATGTTCATATTTGTCGCCATGATGGAGAATGACATACGACAACTCCAACCCGGCCAATTATTGGCGCGGGGGGTGATGCGGCATCTGGCCGATCGTGGGTTCGCCTCGGTGGAGGAGCTTGTGCCGACGCGCGGTTTGCGGGTCGACGTGATGGCGCTTGGCCCGAAGGGGGAGATTTGGATCGTCGAATGCAAATCCAGTCGCGCCGATTTCATGGGCGATGCAAAATGGGAGGGCTATTTGGATTGGGCCGACCGGTTCTTTTGGGCCGTGGACAGTAATTTCCCCGTAGAACTGCTGCCCGAGGAAAGCGGCCTCATCATCGGTGACGCCTATGGGGCCGAGATTGTGAGGATGTGCGATGAGACCAAGCTTGCGCCCGCCCGGCGCAAGGTGATGGTGCAGAAATTCGCGACCCATGCCGCCCGGCGCCTGCATCGCCTACGCGATCCTGACATGGCGCCGAACTGGTCTTGAAAGGGGGGGGAGGTCGTTCGCCCATATCCCTAAGGCGGGGCGAACCCGCGTTTAGGCGGCTTAGCGCCCTTTTTTGCCTGCGCGGTTTGCGGCGGCCATGATCTCTTCCGCGATTTCGCGGGCTTCTTCCGGGGTGAAATCCATCGGAATTTCAACGCCGCCGCCTTCGACGAAAAGGCGGACCATGCCCTTGTCTGTCGGGCCGATTTGCAGGTTTGCTTCGATGTCGCGTTCGGTGTCGATGCCCATGGGAGCCTCCGGTTTGGTGGGGCTTATCGCTAGCGCGGCATGGGCGAAAAGGCAAGATATCTTGGCGGGTTGCGGCGCAGGGCAGGGGGCGCTTTGGCCTTAGGTGACGGGCGCGTCATCACCATTTTGCACGAGGGCGGGGTGCCGTTCGGGGGGATCGGGAGATTGCTGCGATGCGCAGCTTGGAGACCGAGGGCGGAATCGCCGCGTAATCCACCTGCGTTTCCCGCATGAGTGCCGATGACACAGGGCGCGCGAAAAATCTGACGCAAACCGGCATTTCTTCTGACTTTGAGGTCTTGCATTCCTCCGCCACGGGCGCTAAATCCGCCCCAGTGCCGCCTTAGCTCAGTTGGTTAGAGCGCTTGATTGTGGATCAAGAGGTCCCTGGTTCGAGACCAGGAGGTGGTACCATCCCCCCAAATTTCATTCTACCTCCGCCTTGGGGCGAACTGCCTTTTTTGCGGCGCGCCGCATAACGCTGCCGGCGCGCTGGCACCCTAACCCATAGTAAATTTTAGATTTTCTGGAACGTTCTGTCCGAGCTTTCGTTGTGACCATAGCAAATAACGAAGAGGAGAGAGACATGAAAACGCTTACAGCCAGCACCCTTGCCCTGACACTCGCAGGCACCGCCGCTTTCGCTGAAACGCATATGACCGACTATTCGAACGTCGACAGCATGCAGATGAACGAAATGCGCGGCGATCTGATCCGCTCGCGCGACATCACCGGCGGTGAGATCTACACCCTCAACGAAGCCGGCGACGAATGGAGCCCAAACACGGCCTATAACGAAATCGGCGGCGACTGGAACGAGATCGGTGAAATCGAAGACATCGTTCTGTCCAAAAACGGCCAGATGGTCGGCATCGTGGCCGAGGTCGGTGGTTTCCTCGATATCGGTGACAAACACGTCATGATCTCGACACCCGATGTGAACCTCGTGGCCGTCGATGACCAAACCTACGCCTATGTCACGCGTCTGAGCGAAGAAGAGCTCGAAGCGCTGCCCGGCGTTGACGAAGGCTTCTGGGATTAATTTGGGCGGTTGACGCTTAAGTTGAATTCTTGGGCCCCGGCGTGGAACCTTCCGCGCCGGGGTTCTTCGTGAATGGACTTAGCCCAGCTTCATCACGATGCAGGTGGTGGAGCCTGTGGCATAAAGCTTGCCATCCTCGACGCCGCGAATCTCGCCATGTGCGACACCGGTCGAACGGCCCACATGATCGGTCACCCCGATACAGTCGATCTCCATGCCCAGGGGCAGACCACGCAGGATATTAATCTTGTATTCCAGAGTGGTGTAGACCGAGCCGCGCGGCACCTTTGTCATCACCGCGCAGGCCATCGCTGAATCGAGCAGCGTGCCGTACCAACCGCCGTGCACCGTCCCCATCGGGTTCGTCATGGCAAAGCTCGGCGCGCCGCGAAAGACGATGCGGCCCTCTTCGACCGAATGCAGCGCATAGCCCATGGTCTGGCCGATGGGCGGGCCGGGGTTGGTGCGATCGAGAATGGCCTGCATGAACTCCAGCCCCGAAAGCTTGAGCGCTTCGGATTGGGACAAAAGGTCAGCAGGGCTTTGGGCGATGCGGGGCATGGTCTTCTCCGGCAAGTAAGTTTCGCCGGAGGATACGCTCGCGCGGGGCAGGGGCAAGCCCCCCTGCCAGAGGGGCGGCGCTTACGCGACGTCCGAGAGATCGACCTGCGGGGTCACACCGATGGCGCGGCAGACGTCGCGGGTGAGTTCCGCGCGGTTGAGCGTGTAGAAATGCAGCGCGTCCACGCCTTCATCGATCAACTCGCTGCACAGTTCGGTGCACATGGCTTGGGCCAGCAGGTCGTGCCGGTCATCGCGGATCGCGGCCTCATAGGCTTGGTCGACCCATTCCGGGACCGGCGTGCCGCATTTGATGGCGAACTTGCGGGCCGAGGTCCAGTTCACCACCGGCAGGATGCCCGGCGTGATCGGCTTGTCGATGCCTGCTTTCACACAGGCATCGCGGAAACGCAGGAAGGTCTCCGCCTCAAAGAAGAACTGGGTCAGGGCCTCATCCGCGCCTGCGTCGAACTTGCGCTTGAGCCAGTCGATATTCGCCTGCTGGTCCGCCGCCTCGGGGTGCGGATCGGGGTAGGCGCCGACGCGGATTGTGAATTTGCCGGTTTTCGCCAGCGCCTCGATTAGCTCGCAGCTGTCGGCGAAGCCTTCGGGATGCGGCACGAACTTGTCAGTGCCCGCTTGTGGGTCACCGCGCAGGGCTACGATGTCTTTGATGCCCGCTTCGGCGAATTTATCGGCCACGTCCAGCGTTTCCGCCCGGCTGGCGCCGACACAGGTCAGGTGGCCTGCGACAGGCAGGCCCGAGGTGCGGTGCAGCACATGCGCCGAATCATGGGTGAGATCGCGCGTCGTGCCACCCGCGCCGTAGGTGACGGAGAAGAAGCGCGGGGCCAGCGGGGCCAATGCCTGCGCCGCATCCCACAGTTTGAACGCCGCGCCAACGGTGCGGGGCGGGAAGACTTCGAAGGAAACGGCAGGGGTGGTCATTGAGAGATCCTTTTGACGGTTTCACGTCTTGTCTCATATCTAGGCTTGTGAGACAAACTCATAACATTCATCTTGAACATGAGTAATGCCTCAAATGCACATTGAGTTCCGTCACCTGCGCACGATCAAGGCCATCCACGAAGCGGGCGGCTTGGCCCGCGCGGCGGATCAGATGAATATCACGCAGTCGGCCTTAAGTCACCAAGTAAAGGGGTTAGAGGATCAGGCGGGGGTCGAACTCTTTGTGCGGCGTTCGAAACCGTTGAAGTTATCGCCCGCCGGGCAGCGGCTGTTGAAGCTCGCACAGCAGGTCTTGCCGCAGGTCGAAGCCTTGCAGGACGAGTTTTCGGGCCTGCGGGCGGGCAGCACGGGGCGGATGCACATTGCGATCGAATGTCACGCCTGTTTCGAGTGGCTCTTCCCTGTGTTGGAGCAGTTCCGCCGCCATTGGCCGGATGTGGATGTCGATATCCGCCCCGGTCTCGCCTTCGACGCGCTGCCTGCGCTTTTGCGGGAAGAGGTTGATTTGGTGGTCTCCTCGGACCCTGAGGAATTGCCGGGCGTCGAATTTGTCGAACTCTTTGATTACAATCCGGTTTTCGTGGCTTCGCAGAACCACCCTTTGGCGGAAAAGTCCTTTGTCGAGGCGGCTGATTTTCGCGGGGAGACATTGATTACCTATCCGGTGGAACGGACCCGGCTGGACGTGTTCAGCCAGTTGTTGATCCCCGCCAAGGTCGAGCCTGCGACGATCCGGCAGGTGGAACTGACGGCGGTGATCCTGTTGCTGGTGGCGTCCAACCGCGGGGTCTCGGTCCTGCCGGATTGGGTGGTGCGGGAGGTGAAATATTCCTCCGATTACGTCACGCGGCCTTTGACGGCCGAGGGGATTACACGGCGGCTTTATGCAGCGGTGCGGCGGGATGATCTGGGCAAGCCGTTCATGGATGAGTTGTTGAAGCTGGCCGGGCAGGAGGCGCGGAAGTTGCAGCGGGCCTGAGCGGGGTGCCGAGGGCCAGCGCTTGCCCGTGGGTGGGCGATCTGACCGTGGTTCATGCCGCTTTATGGTTCAGCCATGACGCACGGACGCGAAGTTGCACCAAGCCTTTCTAAATCGCCTACCCGGGGACGGGCAAGCGATGGCCCGGCCCTGCGGCTTGGCTCCGGGCGGGTGGGTGAACGCGCCGTTCCACAAGGCGGAACGACGCACTCCAACGTTTACTTCACCTTAACGATGGCCTTGCCCGTGTTCCCGCCATTCAGCATGTCGATGAAGGCCTGTGGCGCATTCTCCAGCCCTTCGGTGATGTCCTCTTTCACCTTTACGCGGCCATCGGCGACCATCGGCGCCACTTCGCGCTGGAACTTCGGCATCTGGTCCCAGTGGTTCGAGATGATGAAGCCGCGCACGGTGAGGAAGTTCACCAAAATCGTGCGCCACAGCCGCGGCGCGGTGAGGCCAGCGCCTTCGGCATCGGCACCCAGCCCACCTGCGTTATACCACGCGATCATGCCGCAAAGCGGGATCCGGCCATGGGGGTTCATCAGCGGCAGCACCGCGTCCAGCACCTTGCCGCCGACGTTTTCGTAATAGATATCAATGCCATCCGGCGCAGCCTCTTTCAGCGCGGCACGCAGGGATTTGGCATCGTCATAGGCGCGGTGATCAAGGCAGACGTCAAAGCCGAAATCGCGGGTGGCGATCTCGCATTTCTCGGCGCCGCCTGCGATGCCCACAGTGCGCAGCCCTTTGGCCTTGGCCAATTGCCCCACGATCGAGCCGACGGGGCCGGTGGCTGCGGCCACGACGAGGGTCTCGCCCTCTTTCGGTTGGCCGATGTCGTTCAAACCGTACCAGCCGGTCAGGCCGGGCATGCCCAGCACGCCGAGGGAGGCGGTGATCGGCGCGCCTTCGGCATCGACCTTCTGACATTGTTTCGCCGGGGCGACGCCATGGGTGGCCCAGCCGAAGGCGCCAAAGGCAAAATCGCCCTCGGCGAAGCTCGGGTCATTCGAGGCGATCACCTTGCCCACGCTGCCGCCTTCCATCAGCCCGCCGATGGGCACAGGTTCGGCATAGGACTTCGCATCGTCCATCCGGCCCCGCATATAGGGGTCGAGCGACATGTAATGCACTTCGACCAGAATTTCGCCGTCGCCCGGCTGGGGGATATCCGCGCTTTCAAGGCGGAAGTTCTCGGGCGTCGGTGCGCCATCGGGGCGGGAGGCGAGGACGATTCTCTGCATCTGGTCGGACATGGGGTTTCCTTCGTGCTGGTTGCTACAGCGTCCAAGGTGTTCCCTCGCGCTCTGAATGCAACCCGTGAGGCGCGCAAGAATCAATGAGCGGTGCAGGTTTCTGCCCCCTTGGCAATTGCGCTCTTGCGCCCTATACGTCCCGCCTTATCCATCAAAGGGCGCGAACAATGATCGGCAGTGCGAATCTCAACATCATGATCAAGGCGGCACGCAAAGCGGGGCGTGCATTGGTCAAGGATTTCCGCGAGGTCGAGAACCTTCAGGTCTCGGTCAAGGGCGCGGGCGATTTCGTGACCAAGGCCGACATCGGCGCCGAGAAGATCATCAAAGACGACCTGATGGGCGCGCGCCCGACCTATGGCTGGCTGGCCGAAGAGGGGGGCGAGGAAGAGGGCCAAGACCCGACCCGTCGCTGGATCGTCGACCCGCTGGATGGCACGACCAACTTTCTGCACGGTCTGCCGCATTGGGCCATCTCCATCGCGTTGGAGCATAAGGGCGAGATCGTCGCCGGTGTGGTCTTTGACCCCGCCAAGGACGAGATGTTCTTTGCCGAGAAGGGCACCGGCGCTTGGATGAACGAAGGGCGCCTGCGGGTTTCGGGCCGTCACCGCATGATCGAGTCGATCTTTGCCACGGGTCTGCCTTTCGGGGGCCGTGCCGATCTGCCTGAAACGCTCAAGGATTTGGGCCGCCTGCTGCCCGTCTGCGCCGGTGTGCGCCGCTGGGGCGCGGCATCGCTCGATCTCGCCTATGTCGCCTCGGGCCGTTACGATGGCTTCTGGGAGCGTCGTCTGAAGCCATGGGATGTGGCCGCGGGCATGTTGATCGTTAAAGAGGCCGGTGGCCTTGTCGAGCCGATCCGGCCTGAGCGCAACATCCTGCAACATGGTGAGATCATCTGCGCGAACGAGCCGATCTATTCGACCTTCGCCAAAACGATCCGCGGCTGATCACTCGATCACGACCGTCTGGCGCAATGCGCCGGTCAGCTGGTCAAAGATCAGGATCTCATCCGCATCCGTCACCACCGCATACCAGCCGCGGCCTTGCGTAAACGCTTGGGCGCTGCTGCCATCGGGCAGGATGATGCTGCGCGGCATGGTCGGGCCCTGATCGCTCAGGCGGGTGACAAGCACGAAGATCAGCACTAGAACCCCGCCAATCATCACGACGGTCAAGACCGTCACCATCCGCCGCAGAAACCGCAGGTTCGCCGGCTCATCAGGGTTGTCCGTGTCCATGTCTCACCGCCGCATTGATTTCATTCTGAACGATAGCCCGCCCGCCCGTCTTGATAAAGCGCTGGCCCGCGATGTGCCAGAGGAAGCGAACCTGTCGCGCACCCGTTTGGGCCGTTTGATCACCGAAGGCGCTGTCACGCTGGACGGTGTCGTGGTCCAAGACCCCCGCGCCAAGGTGGCCGAAGGGCAGGCGGTGCAGATCACGGTCGAAGAGGCGGCGGAAAGCCATATCCTGCCCGAAGACATCCCGCTGTCGGTGGTGTTCGAGGACGACGATCTGATCGTGATCGACAAACCTGCGGGCATGGTGGTGCATCCTGCGCCCGGCTCTCCATCTGGCACGCTGGTTAACGCATTGTTAGCACATTGCGGTGATGATCTATCCGGCGTGGGCGGCATGAAGCGGCCCGGCATCGTGCACCGGATTGATAAGGACACTACGGGGCTGCTGGTCGTCGCGAAATCTGATGCGGCGCATCACGGGCTGGCGGCGCAATTCGAGAAACATACCGTAGAGCGGTATTACCAGACCCTCGTCTATGGGGTGCCGGATGCCAATGACCCGCGCCTGCGGGGCGTCAAAGGCGCGTCTTTCGAGGCGGGGAATATCCTGCGGATGACCACCCAACTGGCGCGGCACAAGACCGACCGCCAGCGGCAGGCGGTGCTGTTTCAAGGCGGGCGGCACGCGGTGACCCGGGCCCGCACGGTCGAGCGTTTCGGCACTCCGCCCGTGCTGGCGCTGCTGGAATGCTGGCTTGAGACGGGTCGCACGCACCAAATCCGCGTGCATATGTCCCACGCGGGCCATGGGCTGGTGGGGGATGCCACCTATGGCGGGCGGCGCAAGCTGGCCAAGACGGCCTTGCCTGAGGCCACCGCCGAAGCAATCCGTGCCTTCCCCCGCCAAGCGCTGCACGCCGCCGTTCTGGGGTTCGAACATCCAGTAACCGGTGAAAACCTGCGTTTCGAAGCACCCCTGCCGCCCGATATGGCGGCCCTGCTGGACCTGCTACGCGACGGCCCCACCGCCCCATCGGCGTGACCCCGCCACCCCGCGGAACCGCCTAAGGATCGGTTACGTTTTGTTCACAGAAACTGTGCAGTCATGAACAAAAGCGTGAATGCTTCTGTCTTGAAAGCACGAAGGGGGCCGCCCATATTGCATGTTAAGCGAAATAACATAGGCCCCGATTAAACTGGGGAAAGGGACAAGACATGGCAAATTATGCAAATCTGCCCGCACCAACGCCCGAAGGTGGGCTGAACCGCTATATGCAAGAGATCCGCAAGTTCCCGCTGCTGGAGCCTGAGGAAGAATACATGTTGGCCAAACGCTGGGTCGAAGAGCAAGACACCGAAGCTGCGCATAAGATGGTCACCTCTCACCTGCGCCTCGCGGCGAAGATCGCGATGGGCTACCGCGGCTATGGATTGCCGCAGTCCGAGGTGATCTCGGAAGCGAACGTCGGCCTGATGCAGGCGGTGAAACGTTTCGATCCTGAGAAGGGCTTCCGCCTTGCCACCTATGCGATGTGGTGGATTCGCGCCTCCATTCAGGAATACATCCTCCGGTCGTGGTCACTGGTTAAGCTCGGCACGACCTCGGGTCAGAAAAAGCTGTTCTTCAACCTGCGTAAGGCCAAGAACAAGATTGGCGCGCTGGAAGAGGGCGATCTGCGCCCTGAAAACGTGAAAGAGATCGCGACTCAGCTCGGCGTGACCGAGGATGAGGTCGTCTCCATGAACCGCCGGATGTCGGGCGGGGATGCCTCGCTCAACGCGACTGTCGGGTCCGAAGGCGAAGGCACGATGCAGTGGCAAGATTGGTTGGAGGATGAAGACGCCGACCAAGCGGGCGACTATGCGGAGCGTGACGAGCTGGAAACCCGGCGTGAGATGCTGGCAGAGGCTTTGGACGTGCTGAACGAGCGCGAGAAGGACATTCTGACCCAGCGTCGCCTGTCGGATGAGACTGTCACGCTCGAAGACCTCTCGGCGCAATACGATGTCAGCCGCGAGCGGATCCGCCAGATCGAAGTGCGCGCCTTCGAGAAGCTGCAAAAGCGGATGCGCGACTTGGCGAAGGAAAAGGGCATGTTGGCGGCCAGCTAACGGCTGAACCAGATGATGCAGAGGGCCCCGCTTCTTTGAAGCGGGGCTTTTCTTTATTAGCTTCGGGATTCGATGAGCTGGCTTTCGAGCCTTGCGACTTCTCCGAAACAGGCGCCGATCGTGCCCGACTGCATCGCCCGGGCAGCGGCTTGCAGCACCGCCCGCAGATGCACGATCTGAGGTTCTGGCGCGGTGTCGAAATCACGCAGGGACCATCTGATCAGCCGCCAATAGGCCGCGCGAAAGGCGTCGCTGAGGATCGGGTTCTCGATCATCTCCGATAGGGCGTTAAAAAGCCGGGCGCGGATGTCGAAAAACGCCTCGGCATTGTCCAGCGGGGCGAGGTCCATCATGCCCAGCATCCCGGCGAGTGGCATGAAGTGCGCCGGTGGGGCGGGGGAGGGCGGTGCACATTTGCCGGCGGCTTCGATAATCGCCACAGCCGCGCGAATGTCATTCGCGCGCATGGGCGCGTCCAGAGGGGTCACAACAGACCCCACGCCGGATTTCACGGCGATCATGCGTTCATAGGCCAAACGTTGCAACGCTTGCCGGGTGGGCGTGCGGGACACGCCGAAACGCTGGGCGAGGGCCACCTCATGCAGCATGCCGTCGGCGATATTGCGGTTCAGGCAGATGTCCGTCCGAAGCGCCTCTGCAATCGCCGCGCTGGATTTGACTTGGGTAGACATTGCCCGGCATCCTTCGTCTGTTCGATTTTACCTATTTAACATGTATACAGGTGCTCCTGCTGTCACTCAAATTCTATGGATGTTTTTATGTCTCGTGATGTGCCTTTTTTCGATCCTGAAGCGACCTCGATACGCGCCGTTATCCCCACGCCCCGCGGCGGGCATGTGGCGATGACGGGTTTTCCGGGGCTGTTGACCCATGTGGATGGCAGCGCTTACCTCGATCCTCAACAGATGCGGGAAACCTTGGAAGGCCTGCGCGCGGCTGGGGCGCGTGAGTTGCTGGTTCTTACCGAGGAGGTCGAGCTTCCTGACGGAGCTTTTCCCCTGATTTCACAGACTTCACGGTCTCTTGGCCTAAAACTCTCCTTCGCCCCAATCGAAGATTTTAACGTCCCTTGCGATAGATTCCTAGCCGAATGGCCTGCACACCGGGCGCGTTTAGAAGCGGCGCTGAAGGCGGGAGAGACGGTCGCCCTTTCCTGCCAATACGGCGCGGGGCGCAGTGGGCTGATCGCGGCGTGGTTGCTGATCGGGGCCGGAATGCCCGCCGCGGAAGCCATCGCCTTGGTGCGCAGCCATTTCCCCGAAGCGATCGAAAACCGGCTTCAGGAGAACTGGCTGCTAGAGGCCGAAAAGGAGAGATAGACCTCCCTTTCGCATAGGAAATGTGAAAAAAGTTTGGCGAATTATACGATTGCCCCATTGTCGGCAAGTTGTTGCCATATTTGCGCCACATTTGAACTCGACAACATGTATACAGGTTGGGCAAAAGCGGCGCCTCAGGGAACGCAAAGGCCCATAGAAAGGGAAGATAAGCGACCAGACGATTAGGAAGAGGATCAGACATGCCAAGCCGCTCCACCGCGCCAGAAACACCCGGCCCCATCACGTCCCTCAATGCAGGTGACATTCTCCGCCGCAAACGCAGCTATGATCCCGTCACCGTTGGTCACCCGTCCGATGAATGCCCCGTCACACTTACCATCTGTGACGCCCGATTTCACAGTGTACACTATGCCCGCGACTTTGGCCGGGTCGAGGCGATGGTTGAAGTGACCTATACTTGCCATCCCGCCGCCATGCCTCAATGGGTCTACCTGAGCACCAACGTTCCGCTGCGCCCTGCCGGCCAGCGACAAGAGCTTCGCCGACGGCTCATTCAAAGCGCCGTCGCCCTGTCCACCCTGCTAAACCGCTTGAATGGAGGAGATACGACCCTGCGTGCTGCTTGACTCACAGCCCAATGCCTAGCAACTGCACCCCCTTTTGGGGGTGTTTTTTTATTTGCGCGACCCCATCTAATGGCCCTTGGGGCGGGGGACATATCCCGGGTGAGGCCGTGACATGCTGCCGCTGCGGCCCATATCTATGAAGTGAACCGCATGAGGAGGGCGCAACATGGCAGGTGGATGGACACGCGATGGCGCGGTGAGCGAGCAGATCGAAGCCTCCATTTCCGACGAATTGGCGCGGCTAAAAGCGCGCCGCGCGCCAGTGGGCGAGAGCCGCACCCATTGCGCGGAATGCGAAGAGCCGATTCCAGAGGCGCGGCGCATGGCGCTGCCGGGGGTAAAGCTTTGTATCGACTGCGTGCGGGAACGAGACGGGCAGGCGCAGATGCGCGGCGGAATTAATCGGCGTGGCTCGAAAGACAGCCAGTTGAAGTGACCTCAAGGCCGTTCTGCCCGCCGTCTGCGGCGAAGGGAGCGCCAGCGCCGAAATAGCCGCACATCCATCGCCGCCACCATGAGGCCAAGCGGCAGCATCCAGAAGCCGAGGATCGGCAAGAACCCGAGGATGCCGCCACAGATGAGCAGCAGGCCGAGCGCAAATCTAAATCCGGGCGGCACCCGCCGTTGAATCCAGACAAAGAAGGGTGCGAACCTTTCTTTCATGCGCTCGGCGCGGGACATCAGTCCTCCATCGCTTCCAATTCATCGATCATGTCAGAGATCATCGACAGGCCCTTGTCCCAGAAAGCCGGGTCGCTGGCATCAAGGCCAAAGGGGGCGAGCAGTTCTTTGTGGTGCTTCGATCCGCCCGCTTTCAACATGTCGAAATACTTCTCTTCAAAGCCCTTTTCACCTTCCGCGTAGACGGCGTAGAGCGCGTTCACCAGACCGTCGCCAAAGGCATAGGCATAGACGTAGAAGGGCGAATGCACGAAATGCGGGATATAGGCCCAGAAGGTCTCGTAGCCCTCCATATACTCGAAGGCCGGCCCGAGGCTTTCGGCCTGAACGCTCATCCACAGCGCGTTGATGTCGTCGGGTGTCAGCTCCCCGCCGCGGCGCGCCTCGTGCAGTTTGCACTCGAAGTCATAAAAGGCGATCTGGCGCACGACCGTGTTGATCATATCCTCGACCTTGCCCGCCAGCAGCACCTTGCGCTCGGCCTGGGTCTGCGCCTTGTCGAGCATCTTGCGGAAGGTCAGCATCTCGCCGAAGACTGAGGCGGTCTCGGCCAATGTCAGCGGGGTGGAGGAGAGCATTTCGCCCTGATCGGCGGCCAGCACTTGGTGCACGCCGTGGCCCAGCTCATGCGCCAGTGTCATCACGTCGCGCGGTTTGCCGAGGTAGTTCAGCATCACGTAGGGGTGCACGTCTGTCACGGTGGGATGCGCGAAGGCCCCGGGCGCCTTGCCGGGTTTCACGCCCGCGTCGATCCAGCCCTTGGTGAAGAACGGCTTGGCCAGTTCGCCCATACGCGGATCGAAGGCGTTGTAGGCCTCCATCACGGTCGCTTCGGCCTGCGCCCAGTCGACGACCTTGGGGTCTTCCATCGGCAGCGGCGCGTTGCGGTCCCAGACCTGCATCACATCAAGGCCCAGCCATTTGCGCTTGAGCTCATAATAGCGGTGGCTCAGCTTCGGATAGGCTTCGACCACGGCGTTGCGCAGGGCCTCGACGACCTCCGGCTCCACGTGATTGCTGAGGTGACGGCCCGTCTGCGGCGTCTCCATGCCGCGCCAGCGGTCGATCACCTCTTTCTCCTTCACCTGTGTGTTGTGCACGCGGGCAAAGGTGCGGATGTTGCGGCCCAGCACATTGGCCAGTTCCCGCGCACCGGCCTCGCGTTTGGCGCGGTCGGGGTCGGTCAGCAGGTTCAGCGTGCCTTCGATGTTCAGCGTCTCACCGTCGACATCGAACTCCAGCCCGGCGATGGTTTCGTCGAACATCCGCTCCCATGCGTCGCCGACGACGCCGAGGTCATGCAGGAACTTCTCCATCTCGTCCGACAGTTGGTAGGGCTTCATCGCGCGGATGCGGTTGAAGACGGGCTTGTAGCGCGCAAGATCGGGGTTCTCGTCCAGCAATTTGGCGAGGTGATCGTCGGGCAGCTTGTTAAGCTCCAGCGTGAAGAAGACCAACGGCGTGGTGTAATCGGTGATTTTCTCCTGCATGTCGGACATAAACTTGGCCCGGCCCGCGTCGGTGGTCTGCTGGTAGTAGCGCAGGCCGGCGAAGGACATGATGCGCCCGGCGACCTGATTGATTTTCTCGTTGCGCAGCACGCAGTCGAGCAGACCCTTGGCATCGAGCGCGACCAGATTGCCTTCGTAATCGGCGGCGAAGCTGGCGCAGGCTTCCTCCAGCCAGTCGAGGTCGCGTTTCAATTCGGGCGCGTCCTCACTGGTATAGAGATCGCTCAGATCCCATTCCGGCAGATCGCCAAGGTCTTTGCCCCCGGCGCTGGCGTCGGCATCGTGAAGCGGGAAGGGAAGCTGAAACATCGGTGTACCTCATTTGCGTTTCGTCACATCTATGCCTCCGAGCGGGCCGGAACAACCTATCCGTAGATGCGCAGCATTTCTTTCAGATCGTCGAGGGTGTTGGCCTCTTGCAGCGGCTTGTCCTTGCGCCAGCGCAGCATCCGCGGAAAGCGCAGGGCGACGCCGGATTTGTGGCGCGGGCTGGGCTGGATGCCCTCGAAGGCGATCTCGAAAACATGGTGCGGCGTAACCTGCCGCACGGGGCCGAAGCGCTGCTGCGTGTTCTTGCGCACCCATGCGGTGATCTGGCGGAACTCGGCATCGGTGAGGCCGGAGTAGGCCTTGGTGAAGGGCACCAGATCGTTGCCGTTCCAGACCGCGAAGGTGAAATCGGTAAAGAGGTTCGCGCGGCGGCCCGAGCCCGATTGCGCGTAGATCATCACCGCGTCGATGGTCAGCGGGTCGAGCTTCCATTTCCACCAGTCGCCCTTCTTGCGGCCCGAAAGATAGGGGCTGTCCGCGCGTTTCAGCATCAGCCCCTCGGCCTGCGCCTCGCGCGCCGTTTCGCGCAGGGTGGCCAATTCGGCCCAATCAGTGAATTGGTGCTGTGGAGAAAGACGTACGGGCGCGTCGGCGGGAAGATCGGCGGCGGCTTCTTCCAAAAGCGCGCGGCGTTCGGCAAAGGGGCGGTGGCGGATGTCCTCGCCCTGCCATTCCAGCAGGTCATAGGCGTGCAGCACCACCGGCGCGTCCTTGAGCAGCTTCTTGGGGACCGTCTTGCGCCCGATCCGCGCTTGCAGAGCGTTGAAGGAAGACGGGAACTCCGCCCCCGGCTGCCAGACCAGCAATTCGCCATCCAGCACCGTGCCGGGGGGCAGGTGGTCGGCGGCACGGGCGAGTTCGGGGAAACGGTCGGTCATCAACTCTTCGCCGCGCGACCAGACGAAGTAATCCCCGTCGCGCAGGATCAACTGGCCGCGAATGCCGTCCCATTTCCACTCCGCCCGCCAGTCGGTCGGGTCGCCCAAGGCTTCTGGCCCGTCGTCCAGCGCATAGGCGAGGTAGAAGGGATAGGGGCGCGAGGCGTCGGCGCTGGCATCCTCGGCCTCGATCAGGCTGTGCCATGTGACGTCGTCGGGGTGCCAGTTGCCCATCAGGCGGTGCGCCATCTCCGCTTCGGGTCGGCCGGTGGCGCGCGAAAGGGCGCGGGTCATCAGCTTCTGGCTGATGCCAATGCGAAAGCCGCCGGTGATGAGCTTGTTGAAGAGAAACCGCTCGGTGCCGCCGAGTTGCTGCCACGCCGAAAGCACGAATTCCTTGCGCGCCGTGTCGTCGAGATCCTTCAACCCGCGCAGGGCGTTGATCCACGAGGTGAGCGTGCCGGTGTCCTCGCTTTCGACCGGTGGCAGGACCAGCGCGATGGTCTCGGCCAGATCGCCGACGATGGCATAGCTGTCCTCGAAGAGCCACAGCGGCACGCCGGAAGCCTCGGAAGCCCATTCGCGCAGGCGGGTCGTGGTCACGGCGCGTTTCGGGCGGCGGCCTGAGAAAAGCGCGACGGTCCAGAGGCGGTCATCTTCGGCGGCGCTGGTGAAATACTCGGCCAGTGCGGCCACTTTCACCGTGGTCTTGGTGGTCTGGTCGACGGCGTTGAAGAGGGTGGCAAAATCCTTCATTCGCTGTCGCCCCCGTCGCCCTCGAATTGGGTCGGCACGACTTCGGCGTTCCAGCCCTGATCGTTCAAGTATCGCGTGAAGGTATCCGTGTAACCATGCGTAACATATATGTTTTCCGCCCCGGTCTCCCGGATCGCCCAGAGCAGCCCATGCCAATCCGCATGGTCCGAGATGACAAAGCCTCGGTCCCCCGCGCGCCGCCTGCGCACCCCGCGCAGCGCCATCCAGCCCGAGGCGAAGGCGCTCTCCTGCGCGCCGAACCGCCGCGCCCATTGGCTGCCGAGCGCGGAGGGCGGGGCCAGCACCAGCGCGCCGGGATGTTCCTTGGGGTTAAGCTCGGGCGTGACCAGCGTGGTCTCGGTTAGCGCAATGCCTTGGCCGCGCAGCACCTCATTGGTGTTCTCCACCGCCGTGTGGGTCAGGATCGGCCCGATCTCGGGGTCGAGCATCGACAGAAGCCTCTGTGCCTTGCCCAGTGAATAGGCACCGAGGAAAGCGGTCTTGCCCGCCGCCTTGCAGCCCGCCCACCAGTCGTTGATCTGGGCTGCTACCTCGGCCTGTGGCGCCCAACGGAAGACCGGCAGGCCAAAGGTGCTCTCAGTAATGAAATGGTGGCAGCGGACCGGCTCGAAAGCCTCGGACATGCCATCGTCGATCACCTTGTAATCGCCCGAAGCGACCCAGACCTCGCCCGCGACCTCGATGCGGATCTGCGCGCTGCCGGGGACATGGCCCGCGGGGTGGAAGGAGACCGTGGCTCCGCCGATCTGGCGCGTCTCGCCATAGGCGATGCCCTCAATGGCGATCTCGCCCAACCGGTGGCGCATTACGGGGAGCGCAGCATGGGTCGCCAGATAGCTGCCCATCCCGTCGCGGGCGTGGTCGGCGTGGCCATGGGTGATCAGCGCCCGGGCGACGGGGCGCCAGGGGTCGATGTAGAAGTCACCGGCGGCGCAGTAGATGCCGTTTTCGGTGAAGCTGAGGACGGGTTCGCGTGTCATCCAAAGCAATCTAGGCGGCGCGGGCCGATTGCACAGGAAAATGACGCGGGCGCGGGGTTAAGGCGCGGCGTTAACCGGTGATATTGCCCAGATAGAGCTTTTCCAGCCCGTCGAAGATTGGCTTGCGCAACTCGGGCCTCTCCAACAACACCTCATGCTCGCCGCCCGGTACGATCTCAAGCCGCCCGCCTTTCCACTGCGCCATGCGCTTGTGGACGCGGTCGGTGGCGACGATACGCTCGTTGCTGCCAAGGTAGGTGACGCAGGGAATGTTGGGCGCCGAGCGTCCGGCGAGGTGTTTCGTCTCGGCCAGCGCCTCGCGCAGCCAGACGAAGCTGGGGCCGCCGAGGCTCAGCTCCGGGTGGGCGGCCAGTTGATCGCGCATCATCGCGTACATCTGCGGATCGGTGGTCAGCAGGTTGCCTTCGAAAGGGGCGATGGCGGGATAGGCTTCGATCTTGGTGCCAGGGGGCAGGCGGTGGCCCTGTCCGACCCGGGGCATGAACTGCGCCAAGGACCACGCCAGCACGCGCAGATGCGGGACGACATAGATGCCCCACATAGGGCCGGTGAAAGCGACGGCCTGCACCGGCAGCCCTTCCATCACAGCACGCAGGCCGATGCAGCCCCCCATGGAGTGGGCCAGCAGGAAATAGGGGCGCGGCAGGTTCAGGCTGCGCGCGGCGCGCAGCATGGCGGCGACGTCTTTCTGATAGTCGCTGAAAACATCCACATGGCCGACGCGCGCGTCCGGTAAAAGCCGGTCCGACAGTCCCTGACCGCGCCAGTCGATCGCCATGGTGGCAAGGCTGCGCCGCGCAAAATCGGCGGCGCAAAGCCCGTATTTTTCGATATATTCGGTCCGCCCCGGGAAGAGCAGCACCGTGCCCCGCGCGCCTGCGCAGGGCCAATGACCCAGCCTGATCCGCTTGCCATCCGATGTCTCGGCCCAATGGGCTTGGCCCCCATCGGGGCCGGGGGCGATATCGGTGTAGAGCGGGGCCGGGTCCAGATGCATCAGCCGAGAACAGCGGCGAGCTTCATCGCCATGCCCATGTCGCCGTCGATCTTGAGCTTGCCGGTCATGAATGCGGATGTGGGGTTGGTGTCGCCTTCGAGGATGGACTGGAAGGTTTCGGCATCCGCGCTCAGCGTCACGTCGGCCTCTTCGTCCGCCGCGCGCGCGCCGTTTTCGTCCATCATCACGGTGCCTTCACCTTCGATGTCGAACTTGGCCGTGCCGTCAAAATCGCTGCCGGCCAGCTTTTCGTTCAGCACCACTACCGCTTCGTTCACAATATCGCTCATCGCTCGCCCTTTTTTGGCATTTGGCCCCGCTACGTCTGGAATTGCGGCGGCAGCCTGTTACATTCAGTTTTGTTATGCGCATCATACCCGTCAACCTCAAACATACCGTTGCGGCAGTTGGTAGCTTTGTGTTGCTTGCGGGCATGGCCGTGGCCGAGAAGGCCCCGCCCGAGCTGATGCAAAAGCTGCGCGAGGCTCCAGCGGAGGAGGCCCCCAGAATCGCCCATGAGATCGAGGCGCATTGGCAACGCTCCGGTTCGGCTGCGATGGATTTGCTGCTGACGCGGGGGCGGGAGGCCATGGCGGATGGCGATGCACGTCTGGCGATCGAGCATTTAACCGCGCTGACCGATCACGCCCCCGGTTTCGCCGAAGGGTTCCATGCCCGGGCGCAGGCCTATTACGGGGCCGACCTCTATGGCCCCGCGCTGGATGATCTAGAGCGGACGCTGGCGCTGAACCCCGACAACTACAACGCGATCTTCGGCCTTGCCGTGATGATACAGGAGTTCGGAGATTTGGGCAGCGCGGCCGCACTTTACCGCAAGACGCTCGCCCTCAACCCGCATCACGAAGACGCCCGCGCGGCCCTTGAAGGGCTGCGCCGGGACGGCATCGGGCGCGAGCTTTAATTCAAGGATAGACAGGTGGCAGGCAACAAGCGCGTCGTGGCCGTTCTCGGCCCGACAAATACCGGCAAGACGACCTATGCAATCGAACGGATGCTGGCCCATCGGACCGGGGTGATCGGCCTGCCGCTGCGGCTTTTGGCGCGTGAGGTCTATGACCGGATCGTCAAGGCGCGCGGCCCCTCGGTGGTGGCGCTGGTCACGGGCGAAGAGCGGATCGTGCCGCCGCGCACGCAGTATTGGGTGTGCACTGTCGAGGCGATGCCGCAGGAGATGGGTGCGGATTTCGTGGCCATCGACGAGATCCAGCTTTGCGCCGATCCCGAGCGTGGCCATGTCTTTACCGACCGTCTGCTGCGCGCGCGGGGCCTGCATGAGACGCTGTTCATGGGGGCCGACACCATGCGCGGCACCATCGCGGCGCTGGTGCCGGGGGTCGATTTCATGCGCCGCGACCGGATGAGCGAATTGATCTATGCAGGTCAGAAAAAGATAAGCCGGATGAAACCCCGCAGCGCAATCGTCGGCTTTTCTGTTGAGAATGTATATGCCATCGCCGAGCTGATCCGCCGCCAGAAGGGCGGTGCGGCGGTGGTGATGGGCGCACTCTCTCCGCGCACGCGCAATGCGCAGGTGGCGATGTATCAGAACGGAGAGGTCGACTATCTGGTTGCCACCGATGCCATCGGCATGGGGTTGAACCTTGACGTCGATCACGTGGCCTTCTCGGCGCTCAGTAAGTTTGACGGGCGGCGGATGCGGCCCTTGGCCCCGAATGAACTGGCACAGATCGCAGGCCGGGCAGGGCGCGGGTTCAAATCCGGGACTTTTGGCACCACCGGGGACGCGCCTGCGCTGGACGAACACGTTGCCCGCGCGATTATGGATCACAACTTTACCCCGCAGAACAAGATCAACTGGCGCAACCACGCTTTGCAATTCGGCAGCATTGATCGCCTGATCAAGACCTTGGAAATGCCGCCCGAAGACGAGCGGCTGGTCAGGGCGCGGGAATCCGACGATCTGCGCGCGCTCAAGGCGCTGGCGCAGGTGGATGAGGTTTTTGCCCGGGCCACGGATGGTGCTTCGGTGCGGCTCCTGTGGGATGTCTGCCGGATTCCCGACTTCCGTGGCATCAGCCATGCGGAACATGCGGGGCTCTTGGAGACCATTTTCAACGATCTGCACCAGCGCGGATATATCCCCGATGATTGGCTTGCCCGACAAATCAAGAGAATTGATCGAACCGATGGCGACATTGATGCGTTGTCCAAACGACTCGCGTTTATTCGCACATGGACCTACGTTGCGCAGCGCAAGGGCTGGACAAAGGACGAAAGCCATTGGCGCGACACGACGCGTGTCGTAGAAGACCGCTTGTCGGACGCTCTGCACGAGCGTTTGACTCAAAGATTTGTAGATCGGCGCACGAGTGTATTGCTGCGCCGGCTTGGACAGAAGGAAGCCATGGTGGCCGATGTAAACGAGACCGGTGAAGTCACCGTCGAAGGTGAATTTGTAGGCAAGCTGGACGGGTTCCGCTTTCGGGTGGACAAGGGCGCGGGTGCGGCTGAAGACAAAACGGTGAAAACCGCCGCATTGCAGGCCTTGGCTCCGCAGTTCCATCTGCGCGCCGACCGGTTCTACAACGCCCCGGACACCGAGATTGATTTCACCGAACAGGGCGGCCTCATGTGGGGCAGCGCTGCGGTGGGCAAACTGACCGCTGGCAGCGATGCGCTGAAGCCGCAGGTCGAAGTCTTTGTCGACGATATCGCCGGGCCTGAAGTGGCCGAGAAGGTAAAACGCCGCCTCCAGCACTTCATCGACCGCAAGGTCGCGGCCCTGTTCGAGCCGCTGCTGGGGCTGAGCAAGGATGACACGTTGACCGGTCTGGCCCGTGGCTTTGCTTTCCAACTGGTTGAGAATTTCGGCATTCTGCCCCGCGCCCAAGTCGCCGAGGATGTGAAGGCGCTGGATCAAGACGCCCGCGGTGCGCTGCGCAAACATGGCATTCGTTTTGGCCAGTTCACCATCTTCATGCCGCTGATGCTCAAACCCGCGCCGACACGTCTGCGTCTGGTGCTCTGGTCGCTGGCCAAAGGGCTGAACGAATTCCCAGAATCCCCCCCGCCCGGTCTGGTGACCATTCCGGTCGAAGCCGAAGCGCCCGCCGGGGCCGACACCATGTCGGGCTACCGCAACGCCGGCAAACGCGCGATCCGCATCGACATGCTGGAACGTCTCGCCGATATGCTGCGGGCCGAAGATTCGCGCGGTGGGTTCGAGGCCAAGCCTGACATGCTGTCGATCACCGGCATGACGCTTGAGCAATTCGCCGACCTGATGGAGGGCCTTGGCTATAAGGCCGAGAAGGATGAGCGGACTAAGGTGAAACCCGTTGATGTGGTGATGCCCAAAGACGGCAGCCATGACGCGATGGACCCTTCCGCCGATACCGTAGTGCCCGAGAAACTCGACAGCGATCTTCCCGGTGACGATGCGGCGGACAAGCCGATCATGGATGTCGCTGCCGAGGAACCTGCGGGCGGTATCATCGAGACTCCTTCAGATGAGTCCAACCCCGACGACCGCCCCGCAGATGTGGCGCAGATGCCCGACGACGGCATCGCACCTATCGCGGACGTGGCATCGGAAGACCCCGAGGTCGACACCAACATCCCCGAAGTACCAGCGGAAGAAATCCCGCAGGGCACCGCGCCCGATGCCGATGTCGCCGGGCCGGAGATGGAGACCTATTACATCTTCACATGGGCCCGCAGCCCGCGCGGCAATGGCGGTGGCAACCGTCGCGGCGGGGACCGCAATCAAGGGCAAGGCAAGCCGCGTGGCAAGCCTGCCAAAGGCAAAGGGCGCAAGCCCGGCGGGGACAAGGGCGGTAAGTCGCAGAACTTCTCTGCCCGTCCTCCGCGTAAGGAAAAGCAGATCGACCCTGACAACCCCTTTGCCGCCGCGTTGATGGGGCTGAAGGACGACAAGTAAGTGGAGGCGGGCGCGAAACTGCGGCTGGACAAATGGCTGTGGCACGCCCGCTTTTTCAAAACCCGTTCGCTCGCTGCCGCGCAGGTGGCGGGCGGCGCCGTTCGGATCAACGGCACCCCCACCCAGAAACGCGCCAGTAACGTCGGCCCCGGCGATGTTCTGACCTTTACGCAGGGCGATCATGTGCGGGTGATCCGCATCGAGGCGATCGGCCATCGCCGCGGCCCGGCCCCCGAGGCGCAGGCGCTTTACACCGATCTGTCCCCGCCGCAGCCAAAATCAAAGGACAGACAGCCCGAAAATCCCGGTTTTGAGGGAAAGGGCCGCCCGACCAAGCGCGACCGCAGGCAGCTTGATCTTTCTAAGGCGCGCCACCTTGAATGATCCCTCGCCCCGGTTTAGCTAGTCTCTCACACATCCAGCCAGAGTTTCCGCATGACCTATATCGTGAATGACGCCTGCATCGCTTGCAAATACACCGACTGCGTCGAAGTGTGCCCGGTGGACTGCTTCTATGAAGGCGAGAACATGCTGGTGATCCACCCTGACGAATGCATCGATTGCGGCGTTTGCGAGCCTGAGTGCCCCGCTGATGCGATCCGCCCGGACACCGAACCGGACATGGAAAAATGGGTGGAGTTCAACCGCAAGTATTCCGAACTTTGGCCCGTCATCATCACCAAGAAAGACCCGCTGCCTGAAGCGGAAGAGATGGATGGCAAAGAGGGCAAGATGGAGCTCTTCTCGGAAAAACCGGGCGAGGGCGGCTAAGGCACGGCGATTCGCGTCCTGTGACGTCTCTGTGACCTCAACTCTGCGTGTTAAGCCGCTGAATTGACCGGGAAACCGCCGAGGCTGGCTTGGGGGCGCTTCCGAAAGGCGTGATTCTGTGCTATAGTGTCTTCAAGCTGTAACACACGAGCCTGATAATGTTTCGACCCTGCTGCCAAGGTTGACCTCACATTTCTAACTCAAACGCACCCGAACGCAGACCGCTCAGGCTGCGCTTCGCATGCGTTTTACGTGCTGTTCAGGTGTCTGAGTTAATGGCGGGGCTTCCCCCGCGCGCCAAGGAGCGATCTATATGACCAAATCGAAAAAGCTTGATTTCCGCCCTAATGAATTCGTCGTCTACCCTGCGCATGGCGTCGGGCAGATCGTCTCGATTGAGGAGCAGGAAGTTGCCGGCATCGCGCTGGAGCTCTTCGTAATTTCCTTTGAAAAAGACAAGATGACCCTGCGGGTGCCGACCCATAAGGCGACCGAAATCGGCATGCGCGCCCTGTCGACACCCGATGTGATCAACCACGCGATGAAGACGCTCAAGGGCAAGGCCAAGGTCAAGCGCGCCATGTGGTCCCGCCGCGCGCAGGAGTATGAGCAAAAGATCAACTCCGGCGATCTGATTGCCATTGCCGAGGTCGTGCGCGACCTGCACCGCACCGACGACCAGCGCGAGCAGAGTTATTCCGAGCGTCAGCTTTACGAAGCAGCACTTGAGCGCCTGACCCGCGAAGTGGCCGCTGTATCGGGCGGCGACGAACTCGCCGCTGCGAAACAGGTCGGCGATGTGCTGGAAAGCCGCGTCGCCGCCTAAAGGCCGCAGAATTTAAGAAAAGGCCGCGTCCCTTCCGGGGGCGTGGTTATTTTTATGGAATAGCCTGCCAGCCATAGGCCATCATCTGACAGCCAGTTAGCAGGGCAATTTCGGTTACCTGCTGGGTGGCGCCTAAGACATCTCCGGTCTGTCCGCCGATCTTGCGCTTGGCGATTTGACGGACCACCAGCGCGGCCAGAAGCCCCAACAGCGCTAAACGCCACGCCGAATAGTCCGGTGCCATCACGATCACCCCCACGCCGATCAGCACCGCCACCGCCGTCGCCAATTCACCGGGGCGGCCCGTACGGTCAGACAGCCCGTCGCGGCGGGCGGTGGGCAGGCTGTCCATCACCCAGACCATTGCCGCCCGCGATGCGCAGGAGGCGACGACCAGCGCCCAAATCAGCGCCTCATCCGTGATCAATTCGCTGATGAGATACCAACGCAGCAAAAGCGACAGCACCAGCGCCACGACGCCATAGGTGCCGATCACGCTGTCTTTCATGATTTTCAGGCGCTTTTCGCGGGTCCAGCCGCCCCAGAACCCATCGGCGCAATCGGCAAGGCCATCCTCATGCATCGCCCCGCTCAGCATCACCAGCGTCAGCACCACGAAGGCGGCCACCAGCGGCGGCGTCGCGCCTAGGCGCGTCAGCGCCACACCAACGGTCCCGGCAATCAGCGCCAACACAATCCCGACCAGCGGATAGGCCCAAGCGCTGTGGGCCGGGGGGCGGTGCGGCTCGGTCGGGAAATGGAAATGTGGCAGGGGCAGGCGGGTCAGCAATGCAAAGGCCACGGCGATGTCGCGGAGCCGGAAGACCTGCCTCAGGGCGGTGATGTCGGGAATGGCCATTATTTCGCCCCTTCGGCACTTTCAGCGCCGACAGGCTAAGGCTAGAAACGATTGAATATCAATCCGCAAAGGGCCGTATATGAACACGTCTTTCGCCAGTCTTACCGAATTTCGCAGCCTGCTGCGTGCGATGCCCGCCTGCGACGACGCGGCGATGGCAGAGGCGCGGGCCCATGACGCCATGCTGACCAAACCCCCCGGCGCGCTTGGCCGGTTGGAAGACCTCGCGGTCTGGTATCGCGGCTGGCGCGGCGGGGCGCGGGCCGAGATCGCCGCGCCCCAGATCATCGTGTTTGCAGGCAACCACGGGGTCGCCGCGCGGGGCGTCTCGGCCTTCCCGGCAGAGGTGACCGCGCAGATGGTGGCGAATTTTCAGCACGGCGGGGCGGCGATCAATCAGATCGCGCGGGTCAATGGCGCGAGCCTCGACGTGGTGCCGCTGTCCTTGGACAGGCCCACCGAGGATTTCACGGTCGCGCCCGCGATGGCGGAAGACGAATTCGTCGAGGCGCTCCGGGCGGGCTGGGAGGCGGTGAATCCCGAGGCCGATCTGCTTGTCGTGGGTGAGATGGGCATCGCCAACACCACCTCGGCGGCGGCACTTGCCACGGCGCTTTTGGGCGGCGGGGCGGAGTTCTGGACCGGGCGCGGCACCGGGGTGGATGACGCGGGCCTGTCACTGAAGACCGAGGTCGTGGCCGAGGGTGTCGCCCTGCATGCGGACAAGGGCGATGGGCTAGAGCAGCTGCGCCGCCTCGGGGGGCGGGAATTGGCCGCGATGGCCGGAGCACTGGCGCGGGCGCGGGCCTTGCGCATCCCGGTGATCCTCGACGGTTTCATCTGCTGTGCCGCCGCGCTCAGCCTCGCGCGCACGGCACCCGGCGCGCTGGATCACTGCGTCGCGGGGCATCTCAGCGCGGAAAGCGGTCACCGGCGGCTCTTGGGCGCGTTGGACAAGGAGCCGCTGCTGGAGTTGAACCTGCGTCTGGGGGAGGGCTCAGGCGCGGGCTTGGCGATTGGCATCCTCAAGACCGCGCTTGCCTGTCACGCGGGTATGGCCACTTTTGCCGAAGCGGGCGTCAGCGACGCATAGGGCGGTGCGGGCGGCCCCCCCCAAAAAAAAAGGGGGGCTGCCCGGTTCAGGCGCTTTCCTTGCCCTTGTCCTCGCCAAGGTTGAGAAAGGCGGTCTCCAAATCCTTTTGCAACTCCTTCGCGCGGGCCACATAGGCGGCGTTCTGCGAGGGCGGCACATCGGGCCGCCAAAGCGCCGCCAATTCGCGGACCGAGACCCGGTCATGGGCGTAGAAAAGCTTTTGTGCCTCATTCGCCTCGAAATCTGAAAGCCCCATGTTTTCCAACACATAGCGCCCGGCGCGCAGCGAGCTGTCGAACATTTCGCGCACGATGTCATTCGACCCGGCCTGATAGTGGCGGTAGACCTCCTCGCGGTCGCGCGCGCGGCTGACGATATGCAGGTTCGGGTTCTCTTTGCGCGCGTAGGAGATCAGAGAGACCGCCGATTTTGGGTCATCAAGGGCCACCACCAAGACGCTGGCGTCTTGCAGCCCCGCTTTGCGCAGGATGTCGGGCCGCGTCGGATCGCCCAGAAACCCCTTGAAGCCAAAGCGCCGCATGACGGCAATGGTCTCGGGGTTGTGGTCCAGCACGACGGTTTGAAAACCGCTGGCTTGGACCATCCGGTTCACCATCTGGCCAAAGCGCCCGACGCCCGCGATGATCACCGGGCCGCTGCTGTCGATCTCATCGGCGATGACGGGGCCGCCGTCGTCAAGGCGTCGGCTGATCAGGTCGTGCAGGATGAAAAGCAGCGGCGTGATCAGCATGGTTAGGGCCACGACCAGCAAAAGCGTCTCGCCAATCGGGTCGGGCATGACGCCGGTGGCGAGGGAAAAGCTGACCAGCACAAAGCCAAATTCCCCGGCCTGCGCCAGCGCCAGCGTGAAAAGCCAACCGTCGCGGCCTTTGAGGCGGAAGAGTCGGCCCAGCACCATCAGGATCAGCGCTTTGACGATGATGACCAACAGCGCCATGCAGATCAGGATCAGCGGTTTTTCGAACAGCAAAACAAAGTTGATGCCCGCCCCCACGGTGATGAAAAACAGCCCCAGAAGCAGCCCCTTGAAGGGCTCGAGGTCGGTCTCCAACTCATGGCGGAACTCACTGCTGGCCAGCACCACGCCCGCCAGAAAAGCGCCGAGCGCGGGCGACAGGCCGACCACGGTCATCAGCGAGGAAATCCCCATCACGATCAGCAGCGCGAGCGCAGTATACATCTCGCGCAGCTTGGCAAGGTGGATGTAGCGGAACACCGGACGGGTCAGGTAGATGCCCACGAGGATGATCGCGGCGACCGCTCCGATCGTGACCAGCGTAACGCCCCAGCCCGGCAGGCTCTGCACGAAGGTCTGCGCGGCATGGGCGACGTCGCCCGCGTGGCTGCCCTCGGCCCCGTGATGGGCATTCTCCACCGCCTCAGGGTCGAGCGAGATTGACCCATCGGGCAGAAGCCCGCCCGGAATTCCCGTGGCGAGCAACGGCAGGAAGGCGAGGATGGGGATCACCGCGATATCCTGCGTCAGCAGGACAGAGAAGACGGAGCGCCCCCCTTGGGTTCGCATCAGCCCCTTTTCCGAGAGGGTTTGCAACACGATGGCCGTCGAAGACAGCGCCAGTGTTAGCCCGATTGCCAGCGCCACGCGCCACGGCTGGTCGTAAGCCATGGCGATGGCCATGAGCGCCGCGGTCGACAGCAGCACCTGCAAGCCCCCCATGCCCAGCAGACGGTGGCGCATGTCCCAGAGCGCGCGCGGCTCCAACTCCAGCCCGATCAGGAAGAGCATCATCACAACGCCGAATTCCGCGAAATGCTGCACGTCTTTCGTCTCGGACCCGACAAGGCCCAGCACCGGCCCGATCAGAATGCCCGCCGCCAGATAGCCCAGCACCGACCCCAGCCCCAATCGCGCGGCGATGGGCACGGCAATCACCGCGGCGGCCAGATAGACGGAGGCTTGGAACAGGAAACCTTCCATTGCGGTCCTCTTTCAGCGTCAGGTGGGCAGCGGCCCGTCCTGTTTCAATTGATCCATGACAATCTGGCTATGCACCCGGCTCACGGCCTGATGGGGCAGAAGAACGTCGTGAATGAGCCTGTTCAGGCTCGGCAGATCGTCACAATAGACCCTCAGGAGGTAGTCCGCATCCCCCGTCATCGTCCAAGCGCTCACAATCTCGGGACGGGTGGCCATGAGCCGGGCAAAGCTCGCCGAATGTTCCGGCCCGTGGGTGCCCAGATGGACCTGCACGAAGCCCTGCACGTTCAGCCCCATGCGCACCGGATCAAGCCGCGCGTGATAGCCGCGAATGTAGCCCTCCGCCTCCAACCGCTGACGCCTGCGCCCGGCTTGGCTGGGGGAGAGGTTCAGCTCTTGCCCCAACTCCTGCGCCGTGAGGTGGGCGTTCTTTTGCAGCGCCGTTAGCAGCCGCCTGTCGATCTCATCGAGCATGATGCGCAATCTCCGCATGGTTTGGATGTACTATGCGTCACTTCCGCGAAATTGACCAGTTGAATGCTGTGATACGCGCAATTCGCGCGGCGGTTGCGGCGTAGACTGGGGCAAATCCCAAAGCAGAGGAGACTGACATGGGCCCTTTCCCGCATGACGCCCCGAAATCGCAGATCACGGCAGAGAACCCCGCCGGCACCGATGGTTTCGAGTTTGTCGAATTTGCCAGCCCCGACCCGCAGGCGCTGCGCGATGTCTTCACCAAAATGGGCTATGCCCATGTCGCCAATCACAAGACCAAGAAGATCGAGCTTTGGCAGCAGGGTGACATCACCTATGTCCTGAACCATGACCCCGAGAGCTTTGCCGCGCGCTTTGTCGAAGAGCACGGTCCCTGCGCCCCCTCGATGGGCTGGCGCGTGGTGGATGCGCAAAAGGCGCTGGAGCACGCGGTAGCGAATGGCGCCGAGGAGTATAAAGGCGATGGCAAGGTGCTCGACGTGCCCGCGATCATGGGCATCGGCGGCTCGCTGATCTACTTCGTCGACCAGTATTACGACACCTCGCCCTATAACTGGGAATACGACTGGATCGCCACCTCCAAGCCCGAAGGCGTGGGGTTCTACTACCTCGACCACCTGACGCACAACGTCCACAAGGGCAATATGGACGTCTGGTTCAAGTTCTACGGCGACCTGTTCAACTTCCGCGAAATCCGCTTCTTCGACATTGAGGGCAAATATACGGGGCTTACTAGCCGCGCGCTGACCTCGCCCTGCGGGCGCATCCGCATCCCGATCAACGAAGACCGGGGCGAGACCGGCCAGATCGTGGCCTATCTCAAGAAATACAACGGCGAGGGCATCCAGCATATCGCCGTCGGCGCGCGCAACATCTATGACGCCACCGATGCGATTGCCGACAATGGGCTGAAGTTCATGCCCGGCCCGCCCGAGACCTATTACAAGATGTCGAAAGAGCGGGTGACCGGCCACGACGAGCCGCTGGACCGCATGCAGAAACACGGCATCCTGATCGACGGCGAAGGCGTGGTCGACGGGGGCGAGACGCGCATCCTGTTGCAGATTTTCTCGAAAACCGTGATCGGGCCGATCTTCTTTGAGTTCATCGAACGCAAGGGTGACGACGGTTTCGGTGAGGGCAACTTCAAAGCGCTCTTTGAATCGATCGAGCAAGAGCAGATCGACAATGGTGAGCTTGAGGCCACCTAGTCAGAAGTACATCCGGGGGAGGGAAAAAGGGGCGCTGCGGCGTCTCTTTTTATGTGGTGAGACCTAGTTCGGCATCTTCAGCACGACATTCCGACCCCGGCGCACATAGCGCAACTCGCTATCGCCAATGGCCGAGACGCGGCCCCCGTCGATCCGGTCGCCGACCTCAACCTTTTGATAGCGCCCGTTGCTGAGCCGAACCAGAGCGCGGCGGTTCGAGGGTTTGCCATAAACGCCGATCAGATTGACGTCGCGCAGGTTGATCGCATTCTTCACCGTGGCCTGTTTCGCCACGGAGGTTTTCGATGGAAAGCGGGGCTGCACGGCCTTGGGTGCCACGCTCGCGACCTGCGCAGGCGCAGCCCGGCGGGCGGCGCGTTTCACGATCCGGTCGAAATTGCGGGGCCGGGTATCGGGGCGGCGCGACTGGGTTGTGGCCTGTTTCGTCGCGTTCTGGATTGCGGGCGGCGTGGCGAGGGCGGCGGCAACCGCGCCGCTGGTGTCGATGGGGGCAACCTCGGGCTCAGGCGTGGCAGCGGCGAGCGCTTCCTGAGCGATTTCTTGAACGGATTTGGGCCGCAGTTGCGGGCGCAGATCGGCCAATTCGGAACGTGTCAGCCCGCCAAGCTGGGCGCGTTCGGTCGTCTCTGCCAAATCGTCGGGGCGCGGGCGGGGGCGGGCCTCGGCCAAGGCGCTGTCGACCTCGGGCTCAGCCGGTTCGGCGTCTGGCCGGGTCAGAGTGGCGGGGGGCTGCACGGCGGGGCGTCCGAGGTAGACCAGATGGCCATCGGGGCTGAGCGCCCCCTGCGTCGTGGGCTTGACCAAGCCGCGCGCGTCCAGCGCAAAGCGTGTGCCCGCCGCCGCCGGAGAGCTGACCGCGCCGGGGGCAATGTCGGTGCCGAACCCATCGGCGGGCGGCAGGGCCACGGCGTCTGTCGTGCTGCTGATCGGGTCGATGCTGGTGAGGTAGAGATCGTCGATATCGATCGCTGCCGCCGGGGCCGGGGGCACGTCCGGGGCGCGGGCCCAGATGCCGGTGGTGGCATATTTGGCGTCGATCTCGGCCTCGGTCATCTCTGACAGGGGGCGCGGCTCAGGGTCGCGCAGCGCGTCGAGCACGGCACCGTCTTCGTCGGTCAGGCCGGCGTCCAAAGCAGCGGTTTCGATTGCGTCAGGCTCTGCCGGTTCGGGGGGCAGCACGGCGATGTCATTCTCGATTTCAGGGGGGTCCGCAGGGGCCAAGGCTTCGGCTGTGCTGCGCGGGCTGCGGTCGCCAAAGAGCCGCGAAAGCGCGCTGCCCTCGTCGAGGAAGATTGAGGCCCAAGCCGCGACACCGGCCAAGAAGACCAAAAGCGCCGCCGTCAGGATCAGGCCAAGGAAACGCGGCTTGCCGCCGACTTCGTTCCGGCGGCGCGCGCCGAAAACGGTCATCCGCTCGGCCTCTGATGCCGGGGTGGCCGCGGCGGGACTGGCAGGGGCGGTCCGGCGGTCTTTCGACGCTTTCGGTTTGCGGCGACTGAGGAAGGTGCCGGTCGAGGTGGTCGCCTCGGGCGTCAGCGAACTGCTGTCGGGCTGGGGGGCGGCGGCCTCCGTCGCGGCGGCGGCGGTGGCCGGTTCGACGGGCATCTGCGGCGCAAGCGGGGCCGCGGCGGGCGATGGCGCGCCCACGGGCAGGGACGCTGTGCTGGGGGCGGGCGCGGGCGTCGGTTCCGCTTTGGCGGCAGGCGGGGGCGGGGGTGCTTCCCGGCGCGCGCCGCCAAGGCTGGGCGCGTTGTCTGACCGGCCACGGCGGCTCGCAAAACCGGCGGCAGGGGCACTGCGCGAGGGCGGTGCCGAGAAATCAACCTTGCGCGAAGGCTCGGGCTGCGGCGCGGTCTGCGTGCTGGCCGCCGCCGCAAGGGGGGCTGCGGATGCCGCAACGCTGCCCGTGGGGGCGGGCGGCGCGTCCGCCTCCGTCTCTTCCGGTTCCTCGCTTGGCGCGGGGGTCTCCAACGCGGGCAGGTCTTCTGCCAACGGCGGTGGGGTTTCCTCTGGAGTGGGGGCCAGTTCGGCCTCTGCCGGGGCTTCCGTCGCCTCCGTTTCCGCCGCAGCGTCCAAGGTGGGCAGGTCTTCGTCCAAGGGCGGTGGCGTGTCTTTGGGGGTCGGCTCCAACGCGGGGGAGGCTTCTGAAACGTCCTCGGTCGAGCCCAAATCCGGCAGGTCTTCCTCTACCGGCGGCGGGGTCTCCTCCGGCGTCGGAGCAAGCTCAGGCTCGGCCACGGGGGTCGTCTCATCCGTGTCCACGACCGGCCCTTCGGGCGCGTTCATGACGCCGGAAATCACGATGGGAGCCGTCTCAGGCTCCACGGTTTCGCCGGGTTCCAGCAGGTCCGACGCGGCTTTCGTCATGCCGAAATGCGGCGCGCCATGGAAACTCTCATTGGCCGGGGCGGCGGCGAAGCTGACCGGATGAAAACGATGCTCCACCGCGAAGGCCTCGGCTTCGTCCAAAGTCTCGCGGGCCACGGCGGCCACATGGCTCTGCCCGCCATCGGCATGCACGTCGAACACCAGATCGGAAACCGGATAGGGCGTGGCCCCCTCCAGCGCATCTGCCGCTGCGGCACGGCGGGCGGCGGGGTCCATATCCGGCGTGTCGAGGGTGAGGTATTTGATCTGCGCGTCGGGGATCAACAGCAGGCTGCGCAGCCCGCCCGGCTCCAACGCCGTGGCGGTTTTGCGCAAGACCGCCAGTTCCGCCGCCAGATCGGCACTGTCGAGCGCCACTTCACCAACAAGCTGCCATCCGCCCGATGTGCGGTGGAGCAAACGAATGCCGTCGAACGACAGGGAAAGGGTAAAATTCGGCTTCATCGCGGTCGACTTTAGCATGGGGTCGGGCGCACTTACAGACGCGCCGCAGTCATCGCGAAGGATAGAGCAGGAGTTCGCCCAAGGGAAGGGTGCGCACCGCGCAGGTGCTTGTCAGTACCGGCCCGCGATGGGCAAATGGCGGCGCATTGATGCACGGAAAGGAACGAACATGCGACTGATGAATTGGGTGGCGCTGGCGTGGATGGCGGGGGCCGGATTGGTCTCGGCTCAGCAGGGACCGGAAGAGGGGATCATCGTCTCCGGCCAAGGCAGCATCGCCGCCGCACCCGACATGGCGACGATCACTTTGGGCGTGACCGAAGAGGCCGAAACCGCCAAGGCCGCGATGGACGGGGTGAATGCCGCCGTAAGCGCGATCCTGACCCAGCTTGATGCGCAGGGCGTCGCGGCGAAGGACCGTCAGACCAGCCGTTTCTACCTGCGCCCGGTGCATGACCGCCGCGGGAATGAAAACGGCCAGCCGCCGCGCATCACTGGCTATCAGGCGGGCAACTCGGTGACGGTCAAGGTGCGGGATCTGGACCGCTTGGGCGCGATGATGGATGCGGTGATCGACGAGGGAGCGAATGATTTCAACGGGTTGGACTTCGGACTTCAAGACCCGAAAGATGCGCTGGCCGAGGCACGCAAGGCCGCCGTTGCGGATGCCACCGAACGCGCGCGGCAGTTGGCCGAGGCGGCAGGGGTGAAGCTCGGCACGCTGATCCGCATGACCGAAAACTCCCACGCGCAGCCCAAGATGTTCGAATCCGCCCGTATGGGGATGGCGATGGACAGCGCCGTGGCCGAAGGCGAGGTCGAGGTGCGGGCGCAGGTCTCGATGACCTTTGCGATTGCCCCGGGGCAGTAAACTGCCGCAGATGGAAAACCCCCGCCGAGGTGATCGGCGGGGGAAGGTGGTTTAGCTGGTCGCCTTGGTCAGTGCCTGATCGAGATCGGCGATCAGATCGTCGGCGTCCTCGGTCCCGATGGAGATGCGCACGACGCCCGGACCGGCCCCTGCCGCTTCTTGCTGCTCTGCCGTCAGCTGTCGGTGCGTGGTGGAGGCCGAGTGAATGATCAGCGAGCGCGTATCGCCCAAGTTCGCCACATGGCTAAAGATCTCAAGGCTGTTGACCAGTTTCACACAGGCGTCATAGCCGCCCTTGACCGCAAAGGTGAAAAGCCCGCCTGCGCCCTTGGGGCAAACCTTTTGCATCCGCTCGTGATAGGGCGAGGATTTCAGTCCCGCGTAGGTGACATAGTCGACCCGGTCGTCCTGTTCGAGCCATTCGGCCACCTTCACCGCGTTCTGCACATGCCGCTCCATGCGCAGCGACAGGGTTTCGATCCCCATCAGTGTGTAATGGGCCGCCTGCGGGTTCATCGTCATGCCCAGATCGCGCAGCCCGATGGCGATGCCGTGGAAGGTAAAGGCCATGGGGCCGAAGGTCTCATGGAACTTCATCCCGTGATAGGCTTCCTCGGGCTGGCTGAGCGAGGGGAATTTGTCATTCGCGGACCAGTCGAACTTGCCCGAATCCACCACGCAGCCGCCCATGACGGTACCGTTCCCGGTGAGGTATTTGGTGGTGGAATGCACCACCAGCGTCGCGCCATGCTCAATCGGGCGGCAGAGGTAGGGTGTGGCGCTGGTGTTGTCGATGATCAGCGGAATGCCCGCCGCATCTGCCACATCCGCAATAGCGCGCACATCCATGATATAGCCGCCGGGGTTGGCGATGGCCTCGCCAAAGACCGCGCGGGTGTCGTCGTCGATCGCATCGGCCACGGCCTGCGGATCGTCGAAGTCAACGAATTTGCAGGACCAGCCGAAACGTTTGATCGTATGGCTGAACTGCGTGACCGTGCCACCATAAAGACGGGTGGAGGCGACGATATTCTTGCCCGGTCCCATCAGCGGGAACAGCGCCATGATCTGCGCCGCGTGGCCCGATGAGCAGCAGACCGCGCCGACACCGCCTTCAAGCGTGGCGATCCGCTCTTGCAGGACCGCGTTGGTGGGGTTGGTCAGGCGCGAATAGATATAGCCGACTTCCTCAAGGTTGAACAAAGCCGCCGCGTGATCGGCATCGCGAAAGACATAGGCCGTGGTCTGATAGATCGGCGTCTGCCGCGCGCCGGTGGCCGGGTCAGGGGTGGCGCCTGCGTGAATTTGCAGCGTGTCGAAATGTGGGGTGGGGCTGTCGGCCATTGGTCTGTCCTCTCAGAAAATGGTTCTCGCGCAGCCTAGGCGCAAAGATCCGTCCAGACAACGGGGCAGGCGGCGCTCAGCGCATCCAGAAACCGTTTGATTTGATCCGGTTGCGGATGGCCTGTTCGCGGCGCGGCAGGTTGTCTTGATCGAAAAGCGCGCGCACCTTGGCCCCGCGGCCCTGATAGACCATCCGCTTGATCGCATCGCGCTGCTTGAGTAGCTTTTTCATTCGGTTGGGGGCGGTGATGGCCTCTAGCACCTCGATGGCATGATCGCTCTCTCGCGCGTAGAGCAGGGGCAGAAAGCGATAATGGCAGGAGACCGTGCCATCCAACAGACCAGCGGGCAGGGTTTCCCTCCCGCCGCCAAGGGCGTGGATCACCAGCGGCAGCACGATTTGGTCGAGCCAAGGATCAAAGCTCTGCGCGCAAAGCTCGACCGGAGGGTCGTCGCGTACCGCCAGCGCGTAGCGCAGGAAGAGATCACCGAATTCCTGCGGACAGCGGTAGTAGAAGAACCCTGCGTTAAAATAAAGATAACGCCGCCAATATTCATCCGGTTGGCTCAGGTCGAGGCTGCTGGCGAAGTCGAGGCCGAACTTGTCGTAAAGCGACTTCCACAATGCGCTATAGCCCGGCCCGTAAAGCTGCGGCTTGGGCCATGTGCCCTCGCGTTTGAGAGAGGCTGAGGGGCGGTCAAAATCAAACGGCACCGCCGCCAGATCGCCGGTGATCAGCGTATCGGTGTCAAAGAAAACAAAGGGTTCGCCCGCGGGCAGGGCGCTGAGCATCTCGATCTTATTGCCATTGGGGTAGGTGCTGCCGAAATACTGATTGTCAAAGGGGACGAACTCTGCCCCAAGCTCGCTCAGCGCCTCGCGCAGCGCGCTGTCGGTGATGCGTGGGTCACTGTCCCAAAGCGGGCCGGGCTGCGGCTCGGCGATCAGCAAACGACCTTGGAACTCTAGGCAGGAATGGCGCAGGGAGGCGGCGAAAAGCAGCGCCTCATAGGCCAGTCGCCCCTCTTGGCCCACGATGACGACGTTGAAAATTTGCGGGATACGCGAATTGCGTGTCATACTTAACTGCGGCCTTTGGTTTTCGGCCAGTATAGGGGCAGGGCTCTGTCGGCAAAAGCCAGCAATTTGAGCGGCCTGCGAAAGGGGTTCGAATGTTCGATTTTGTCTTTGCCGTGATCGCGATCAGCTTGGGCGGCCCCTCTGCGCCTTCGGACGGGGTAGGCCGACCGGATGCGCCGATGACGGTGCAGGCTCCGGCACGCCCTGCGGCCCCCGCCAGCCCGGCGGCGCCCCCGGCGCCCGCGGCCCCGCCGCCTGCATTCTACATGGATGCCGTGCCCCCCGGCTTGGTCTCCGAAGACCAGACGCCCACGGGCCGTTTCACCACCGCCGCAGAGGTGCGTCCGATCCTGAACGCCACCCGCGGCAATTGGATCGCCGTGCGGGAGTATGATGGGCGAGACTTTCTCTATGTGACCCACCTGTGGAGCTGGCGCTGCGGGCTGGCCGCCATGGCAATCGCGGTGAACGACGCGCCGATGCAGAATCTGCCGATGCCGCCCTGTCACGATTCATCGCCCACGCCGAATGCGATTCTGGAGGGGGACCCGCAGCCTTACCTGACGTTCGATCTCGGGTCGGTTGAGAGGGTTCGGGTTCAGGTGGTTTACGACGATTTGGGAATGGCGATTGAGGGTTTTGTGCGGGGCGATGTGTTGCTTCCTTGATAGCCATCGGGCGCGGCGTTGATCGGTCGCCACGAGCGCGCCTTGACTGCGCATACGAACTATCGCGAGGGGGGAGAAAGTGGTGGGCGACCCTGGAATCGAACCAGGCGTGCGTCTCCGCGAGGGAGTTACAGTCCCCTGCCACACCTTGCGGCCTGTCGCCCACTTTGTCCCGGTGCATTGCACCTGACGTGGGGGCGTGATTACAAGCGAGCCAAAGAAGCGTCAAGGCGAATTCCTGAGAAATCTTGGGGAAATCGCACGAAAGGATAAAGAGATGAAGAAACCCAAATGGGTCGTGCAAAAAGAGCAGGACAAGAAGGCCGAAGCGGCGCAGACGGTCTGGCTGTTCGGCCTGCATGCGGTGCGCGATGCGCTGATGAACCCGCGGCGTGAAAAATTGCAGTTGATGGTCACGCCGAACGCGCAGGCGAAGCTGGAAGAGGCCATCGCCGAGGCGGGAATCACGCCGCAGGTCGTGGACCCGCGCAAGTTCCGCCCGCCGCTCGATCCAAACTCGGTCCACCAAGGTGCCGTTTTGGAGGTGAAGCCGCTGAACTGGGGCCGATTGGAAGATGTGGCCATCGGTGATTCCGCGCCGCGGCTTTTGCTGCTCGACCGAGTGACCGATCCGCATAACGTCGGCGCGATTCTACGCTCTGCCGAAGTGCTTGGCGCCTCGGCGGTCATCGGCACCAAACACCATTCCGCGCCCGAGACCGGGGCGCTGGCCAAAACCGCCAGCGGTGCGCTGGAGCGCCAGCCCTATCTGAGGGTCCGCAACCTTGCCGATGCCATCCGCGCCCTGCAGGAAATGGGCTATCTGGTGTTGGGGCTTGATGGCGAGGCCACGCAGACCATCGAGGAGGCCGTCGAGGGCCGCCGTGACCGCCCCGTGGCGCTTGTTCTGGGGGCCGAGGGGCCGGGGCTGCGAGAGAAGACCCGCGAGACCGTAGACGCGCTGGTGCGGATCGATGCGGCGGGCGGATTCGGCTCGCTCAACGTCTCTAACGCGGCGGCCATCGCGCTCTATGCCAGCCGGCTTGGCGGCTGAGAATCGGCAAGAACAGGCTCAAAACCGGGCAGGGGGCAGGGCGGCCGGGCCCGGCCCCTTTGAAAACGGCTAAGGCTTCCTAAATTTATGGGTGACCGCAGGCCCGGAACGCCTGCCGGCCACCTACTGTCCCTCGTTCCGTACCTTACGCCCCGTGTTCGTCATGGGGCGTTTTTTTATGTAGGGCTAGATACACAAAAGCCGCCCCGAAGGGCGGCTTTGCGTTTCCTACGGGGTGGTAGGATCAACCTGGAGCGGGCGAGGCGATTCGAACGCCCGACCCTAACCTTGGCAAGGTTATGCTCTACCCCTGAGCTACGCCCGCATCCGGTTGGTGAGGGGGGAATACCCATTCCCGCAGGGGGCTGCAAGGGGGAAATGAAACGATCTAAGCGTCGCGCGGCAATTTTTTTCGCGGTGGTTTTGGGGGCGAAAAACACAAAGGGCCGCATCCAAAGATGCGACCCTGTGAAGTCCAGATGGAGCGGGCGAGGCGATTCGAACGCCCGACCCTAACCTTGGCAAGGTTATGCTCTACCCCTGAGCTACGCCCGCTTACCGTCTGGTGAGGGCGAGATACCTATTGGGGCGGGGGGCTTCAAGAGGGAAATGTGGTTTTTGGTGGAAAAATTTGCGTAAGGCGGGGGCTCTGCCCCCGGACCCCCGAGGGTATTTGAGAAAGGATGAAATTGGAGGGGGGAGGGGCGGCTGTGAGAGGAGTGGGGGGCAAAAGAAAAGGCCCCGCGGGAGAGCGGGGCCTTTGTGGTTTGGGTCAGCTTAGTGGCTGTGCTGCTTGTCCCAGTCTTCCTGTTTCGGAAGCTGCTCGAACGTGTGTTCGGGCGGGGGGCTGGGCAGGGTCCATTCCAGCGTATCTGCGAATTCGTTCCACGGGTTGTTTGCTGTGGAGCGCGCGCCGCGGGTCAGCGTGTAGGCCATCACCCCGAAGAAGAAGAGGAAGGAGGCGAAGCTGAGGAAAGCGCCGATCGAGGACCACTGGTTCCAGTAGGCGAATGCCTCAGGGTAGTCGATGTAGCGGCGCGGCATGCCCTGACGGCCCAGGAAGTGCTGCGGGAAGAAGGTCAGGTTTGCACCGATGAACATCGCCCAGAAGTGCAGCTTGCCGGCCCATTCGGGGTACATGCGGCCCGTCATCTTGGGCAGGTAGAAGTAGATGCCCGCGAAGATGGCGAAGACGGCGCCGAGCGACATCACGTAGTGGAAGTGCGCCACGACGTAGTAGGTGTCGTGATAGGCGCGGTCCACGGCGGCCTGGCTCAGCACGATGCCGGTGACGCCACCGACGGTGAAGAGGAACAGGAAGCCGAAGGCCCAGAGCATCGGTGTTTTGAACTCGATCGAGCCACCCCACATGGTGGCGATCCAGCTGAAGACCTTCACCCCCGTTGGCACCGCGATGACCATGGTGGCCAGCATGAAGTAGGCCTGCTGGTTCAGGGTCATGCCCACGGTGTACATGTGGTGCGCCCAGACGACGAAGCCCAGAGCACCGATCGCGATGATCGCCCAGACCATCGGCAGGTAGCCGAAGACCGGTTTGCGCGAGAAGGTCGCGATGACGTGGGAGATGATGCCGAAGCCCGGCAGGATGATGATGTAGACTTCGGGGTGGCCGAAGAACCACAGAATGTGCTGGTAGAGGATCGGGTCACCACCGCCTGCGGGGTCGAAGAAGGCGAAGCCGAAGTTGCGGTCCATCAAGAGCATGGTGATCGCGCCCGCCAGAACCGGCAGGGACAGGAGGATCAGCCAGCTTGTGACGAAGATCGACCACGCGAAGAGCGGCACTTTGAACAGGGTCATGCCGGGGGCACGCATGTTCAGGAAGGTGGTGATCATGTTGATCGCGCCGAGGATCGAGGAGGCACCGGAGACGTGCACCGCGAAGATCGCGAAGTCCATCGACATGCCCGCTTCGCGCACCGAAAGCGGCGGGTAGAGCACCCAGCCCACCCCGGAGCCGAGCTGGCCGTTGCCACCGGGTGTCAGCAGCGAGCAGACCGCAAGGGTGGTGCCCGCGACATAGAGCCAGAAGCTGAGGTTGTTCATCCGCGGGAAGGCCATGTCCGGCGCGCCGATTTGCAGCGGCATGAAGTAGTTGCCGAAACCGCCGAAGAGCGCGGGAATCACGACGAAGAACATCATCAGTATGCCGTGGCCGGTGATCAGCACGTTCCACAGGTGGCCGTTTGGCGTACAGGCGGCAGAGCTATCCGCGATGAAACGCGCGCCTTCCATACACATGTATTGAACGCCCGGATCCATGAGCTCGAGGCGCATGTAGACGGTGAATGCCACCGAAATAAGACCGACCAAGGCCGAGACGATAAGGTACAGAATACCGATATCTTTGTGGTTGGTGGACATGAACCACCGGGTAAAGAACCCCCGGTCGTCGTGATGATCTTGGCCGTGAATGGCTGCGTCTGCCATGCGGTGCCTCCTGCAAATGAATTGGACACATGGCGCCATAGGCGGCACATGCGGTGTCGCGCCCGTTTTAGAGCGACCGTCTCGCGGGGGCAATGGGCGCGATGGTCGCAGGGTGGGTATTTTTTGCGCTGTGGCGATCGCCGTAAATTGCGGCCTTTGGCCCGCTTGGGGCGTGCTTTGCCGCTGTTAGGGGGTGATGTCGCAGCTGCCTGTGGGGTCGCTGGCAAAGACCTCATCAAAGGTGGCGCGCAGGGCCAGATCGACGTCGTCCATCGTGACGGGCAGGCCTAGATCGACCAGTGAGGTCACGCCGTGGTTCGTGATGCCGCAGGGGACGATGCCGCCAAAATGGCTCAGGTCCGGTTCCACATTGATGCTGATGCCGTGGAAGCTGACCCATTTGCGCAGCCTGATTCCAATGGCGGCGATCTTGTCTTCGGCGGGGCTGCCATCGGGTTGGGCGGGTTTCTCGGGCCGTTGCACCCAAACGCCGACGCGACCGGGGCGGATTTCACCGCGCAGGTTGAACTGATCCAACGTGGCGATGACCCAGTTTTCGAGCTGGCGCACGAAACAGCGCACGTCGCGCCCGCGGGCGGCGACGTTGAGCATCACATAGGCCACGCGCTGGCCTGGCCCGTGGTAGGTATATTGCCCGCCGCGCCGGGTGGGGTAGACGGGAAAGCGGTCGGGCTCTGTCAGGTCTTCGGCCCGCGCCGAGGTTCCGGCGGTATAGAGCGGGGGGTGCTCGACCAGCCAGATGCATTCCTCGGCCTCACCGGCGGCGATGGCGGTGGCACGCGCCTCCATCCACGCCTCGGCGCTGCGGTAGTCGGTCAAGCCGTCAGTGATGATCCATTCAACCATGGGGATGCCTTAGCAAGACCCGCGCCGCACCGCCAGAGGCACAGTGTCAGGCGGCGGCGTCGCGTTCCTCCAAGACCTTGCGCAGGATTTGGGCGTAGTTTTCAGCCCCCTGCGCCCCGGTGATCAGGTATTTGCCCTCGAAGATCATCGACGGCACGCCGGAGATGCCGCGCGAAGTCCAGAATTGCTGCGCTTCGCGGGTCTGTTCGGCAAAGCTGCCGCTGCGGAGCACCTCAAGCGCCTCATCCCGGTCCAACCCGACGGAAGCGGCAACATCGGCGAGCACATCAGTGTCGTTCACATTGCGCCCTTGGGTGAAATGCGCGTCGAAGAGGGCCATCTTCAGCGGGTGTTGCAGCCCTTGGGCCTGCGCCCATGTCAGCAGTTGATGCGCGGCAAAGGTGTTTTGCATCCGCGTGTCGTCGGAAAAGTTGAAGGTAAAGCCCAAGTCTTGGCCCATCTGCGTTAGCCGTTTGCGATTTTCGACCGATTGGGCAGGGGTGGAGCCGTATTTCTCGGCCAGATGTTCGGCCATGTTCTGGCCTTCGGCTGGCATCTGCGGGTTCAACTCAAAGGGGTGCCAACGCACGAAAGCGCCGACGCCAACCGCGCCGAGCGCTTGCTCAAGTTGCTTGTAGCCCACGATACACCAAGGGCACATCACATCCGATACGATGTCGATCTGCACGGTGGGGGTATCTGTGGGGGTGGCGGTGTCTGCGGGCATGGCGTGTTCCTTCTTGCTTGCGTCACAGATGGCCCGCCGAACGCGCGCTTTCAACGGTTGAGCCGTCAGATTGTAGGGCGGTAAGGGGATTGTGATCGGGGGTGCGGCTGCGGAAAATCGGGGGCTGAACCCGCTTTCTGAAACGCATTGAAAAAATTTGCAGATTGCCTCTTCACAAGCCCTTGGTCTTTGGCTAAACCCCGCCCACCAACCATGGCGTGCGGTCGTGGCGGAATGGTAGACGCGCAGCGTTGAGGTCGCTGTGGGGTAACACCCGTGAGAGTTCGAGTCTCTCCGACCGCACCACCATGCTTTGCAATGCAAAGCGATGGTCGGACCCCCTGAAAGAAAAATCCTTTTTACCCTCGTCTCGGGCCGTGGTCAGCCTACAGTCTTGCTGCGCGGTATCTTGCCGATTCCGCGCGTGGCACCTGCGCGGGGCGGGGTAGGCCGTTCTCATCGCGCGATTCCCCCGGCAGAGTGTTTGCAGCCAAGGCGGCAATGCCGTTTAACGGTTGCTAAGAATAAGGCCCGTTTGGGCGGGCAAAGGAGAACCGGCGCGAAAACCGGGCTGACGAACGCAAGGAGGGTAGCGCGTGGCGCAACAAGGGCAGACTCAAGGGGCGGCGCTTTGTCTCGCTCTTGGACTACTTCTTGGCGGGGGGGCTGCGGCACAGGCTGCGGAACTGGCCATCACTGGCATCGCAGCGGATTCGGACCTCTATGCCACCCTGCGCGATGGGTCCTTGTTGGCCGAGCAGACCGATGAGGATGCCGAGCCTGCCACGCCGCAGGAATTGGTCGCCGCGGCGCAGGCCGATTACGGGCGGCTTTTGGCGCTGCTTTACGACAACGGGTATTTCGGGCCGACGCTCAAGATCACCTTGGATGGCGTCGATGCCGCCGCGATTCCTCCTGTGCAACCGCCGCGCCGCATCGACCGGGCCGTGATCACGGTAGACCCGGGGCCGAAGTTCCGCTTTGGCGCGACCCGCATCGCGCCCATAGCCCCGGGCACCGAGTTGCCGGACGGATTTGCCGCGGGGGAGACCGCGAGCCTTGGCGTGCTGAAGGAAACCGTCTCGGCCGGGGTCAGCGGTTGGCGTGACGTGGGCCACGCGAAAGCGGCATTGGCAGATCAAGATCTTGTGGCCAAACACCGCGAACGCCAGATCGACGCTGCCCTGCGGCTGGCCCCGGGGCCAAAGCTGCGCTTTGGCGCGCTGAGTGTGACCGGCAACGAAGACGTGCGCACCGCGCGGCTGATCGAAATCGCAGGGCTGCCACAGGGGGAGGTCTTCTCGCCCGAAGAGTTGGAGCTGGCCACTGAACGGCTGCGCCGCACCGGCGCGTTCGACGCTGTGGCGCTCATCGAAGCGGATCGCATTGGCCCTAACGACACGCTGCCCATCACCGCGCAGGTGACCGAAGCGCCCAAGCGGCGCTTTGGCTTTGGTGCGGAACTGTCCTCGCTTGAAGGGCTGACGCTGAGCACTTTCTGGCTGCACCGCAATCTGCTGGGCGGGGCCGAACGTCTGCGCCTCTCGGCTGAGATCGAAGGCATCGGCGGCAATTCGGGGGGCGAAGACTATACGCTCTCCGCCCGGTTCGAACGCCCGGCGACCTTTAACGAAGACACCGATTTCTACGCGCTGGCCACGTTGGAACAGTTGGACGAGGTGAATTACTTTTCCCGCCAGTTGGATCTGGAGGCGGGGATCGAGCGGATTGCCAACCAGAATCGCACCTATTCCGCGGGTCTCGGCCTGCGTGTGGCTGAGACCGAGGATGCCTTCGGCACCAACCAATACACCCTTCTGACCCTGCCGCTGGGGGCCGAGTTCGACTACCGCGACAATGAGTTGGACGCGACCGATGGCTATTACATCGACGCCAGCTTCACGCCCTTTGTCGCCCTGTCGGGGTCTGAAAGCGGGCTACGCAGCTATCTTGATGCGCGCTACTACCGCAGCTTCGGGTCCGAACGCCCCGTGACACTGGCCTTCCGGGGGCAGCTTGGCTCGGTCGCCGGGCCGGACCTGTCCGAGGCACCGGCGGATTACCTCTTTTACTCCGGCGGGGGCGGCAGCGTGCGCGGGCAGCCCTATCAAACGCTCGGCGTCGAGCTGCCGAGCGGCGACACCGTGGGCGGGCGCAGCTTTGTCGGGCTATCAGCAGAGGCGCGCGTGGCCCTGACCGAGAAGATCGGCGTCGTGGGCTTTGCCGATGCGGGCTATATCGGGTCGGAAGAATTCTACGACGGATCAGGCACTTGGCACTCGGGCGCAGGTCTGGGGCTGCGCTATGCCACGGGCATCGGGCCGATCCGGCTGGACGTGGCCGTGCCCACATCGGGGCCGGAAGTGGATGAAGATTTCCAAGTCTATATCGGGATTGGACAGGCATTTTAATGCGACAGTTTTTGCAGTTCCTCACCGCCAGTCTTTTCTATCTGGCCTGCCTCACACCGGCGATGGCACAGGATGACGACAAGGGCTTTCTCACCCGGACCATTCAAGACGCGCTGAGCGGCGCGGGCCGCACCGTCAGCATCGACGGATTCGCAGGTGCGCTGAGTTCGGAGGCCTCCTTTGATCGGATGACGATAGCGGATGACGATGGCATCTGGCTGACGCTTGATGACGTGGTGCTGGATTGGAACCGTTCGGCCCTGCTGCGCGGACGGCTGGAGGTCGAGCAACTCACCGCCGGACGGCTCGATGTCGAGCGTCTGCCGGTCAGCAATGAAGTCGATCTGCCCGATGCCGAGGCCAAACCCTTTTCCTTGCCCGATCTGCCTGTCTCCATCGAAATTGCGGATTTCTCGGTGGACGAGATCAACTTGGGCGAGCCGATCTTGGGCGAGGCGGCGCAGCTTTCGGTAAGCGCCAATGCGCGGCTGACCGATACGGTCGGCATCGTCGATTTTCAGGCCCGCCGCACCGATGGCAAACGGGGCGAGTTCGACATTCAGGCCGATTTTGACCGCACCGAAAACGTGCTGGACCTGTTGTTGAACCTGACCGAAGACCCCGAAGGCATCGCCTCGAAACTGCTGAACCTGCCGGGGCAGCCTTCGGTGCAGATGACCGTCGAAGGCGCAGGGCCGCTGGATGATTTTGCGACCGACGTGACCATCGCCACCGATGGGCAAGAGCGTTTGGCCGGGCAGGTGACCCTTGGCACGCAGGCCCCGCGTCGCGCCAGCGATACACCGGACCGCCGCATTCAAGCCGATATCGGCGGCGACATCACTGCGCTGCTCGCCCCGCGCTACCGCGACTTCTTCGGCGAGGACGTGCGGCTGGCGCTGGATGCGCTGCTGGAAAGCAACGGTGCGGTTGAGGTCAGCAGCTTTGCCCTTGCCGCGAACTCCGTCGATCTGCAGGGGCAGGTCACGTTGAACCAAGAGAAATGGCCGACGCTGATCGACATCTCAGGCCGGATCGAAAACCCCGATGGCACCTCGACCCTTCTGCCGATCTCGGGTGAGGGCACGCGGGTCGAGGCTGTGACCCTGCGCGTAAATTACGATGCTGCCGATGGCGACCGTTTCGACAGTGCCTTCGACATCACCGGGCTGGACACGGGCGCGCTGCAAATCGCGCATACCCAACTGGCGCTCGACGGTATTCTCGAAGGGAACCTTGGCAGTCTGGGGCAATTCCTTGGCGACGTGACCTTTACCACCGAGGGGCTGACGCTGACCGATCCGGCAAGTGCCGAGGCCGTCGGCGATGCGATCACCGGCAGCGCCGAGATCCGCTTTGTCGAAGGTGAACCGATTGAAATCAACGGGCTGACCCTATCGGGCGAAGACTATGGCCTGACCGGCGAAGCCGCGATCGACGGGGTCGACACGGGGCTGCTCACCCAGTTGAAGATGACGCTGGAAGCCCAAGATATCAGTCGCTTTTCCGCGCTGGTGGGTCGCGATATCGCGGGTGCCACGGCGCTGGCGCTGAACGGCACGGTCACGCCTTTGGGCGGCATGTTCGATCTGGCGATTGCTGGGGGCACCGATGACCTTGAGATCGGGATCGAACAAGCCGATGCGGTTCTTGCGGGGCGGACCAGCCTCAGCATGGTGGCGAAACGCAATGAAACGGGGACTTTCCTGCGCGATCTTGAGTTAAAGAACGATGCGCTGGACCTGACCGGCGATGTTGAGCTGCGCAGCGAAGACAGCCGCGCGGCCTTGGACTTCACACTCGCTGATGTCGGGCTGGTGCTGCCGCAATACGAAGGCCCCATCGCGGTCAAGGCGACAGCGGTGCAAGAGCCGCGCGGCTGGGTTGTCGATGCGGTCACCGACGGCCCCTATGACGCAGCGTTGACCGTCTCGGGCTTGGCCACGGGCGAGGACGCGCAAATCGACTTCACCGCCGATATCCCCCGGATCGAGGATTTCGTACCCGATGCGGATATCTCCGGCCCGGTCACGGCCAAGGGCGATCTGCGCCAGACACCGCAGGGCTGGGAGATTAACACCGATGCCAGCGGCCCACTGAATGCACAGGCCTCGGTCAAAGGGCTGGTCTCGCCGCGCGTTGATGTGGCCTTTGATCTTTCGTTGCCCGATATCCAACCCCTCCTGCCGCAGATCAACGGCGGGGTCGCGGCCAGCGGTACGTTGGAGCAGACCGAGCAGGGGTTTGTCGTCGATACCATTGCAAACGGCCCCTACGACAGCCGCGTCGCGGTCGAAGGTTTGGCGACGGGGCCAGACATGGCGCTGCGTTTTGACCTGAGTTTGCCGGATGTCAGCCCGTTGGCCCCCGGTGTGAACGGCCCACTCTCGGCCAAGGGGGACATCCGCCAAACAGAAGACGGGATCGCCGTGGATGTGAGCGCTGACGGTCCCTATGGCAGCAGTGCTATGGTTGAAGGGCTGGTCACCGGTGAGGTCTCGATGCGCTTCGACGTCTCGGTGCCCAATGTGAACCCGTTGGTGCCCAGCGTCTCCGGCTCTTTCGCCGCCAATGGCGTGGCGCGGCAGACCGATGACGGCGTGATCCTTGATGCCAGCGCCAGCGGCCCCTACGGCGCGCAGGCGACGGTCGAAGGCTTGGTCACCGGCCCCAATGCGGCGGTCGATTTCCAGTTGAACATGCCTGACATCGGCGCCTTGGTGGAACAGGTAAACGGCCCGCTCAGCGTCGCAGGCTCGGCCCGGCGCGAGGGGGAGGCCTGGCGCATCGACACCAGTGCCAATGGCCCCGCAGGCACGCAGGCGACTGTGGCAGGGCTGGTGAATACCGACGGGACGCTGAACCTAGATATCGCGGGCAATGCGCCGCTTGGGCTGTCGCGTCCCTTCCTCGCCCCGCGTAATTTGCAGGGGCAAGCGCGGTTCGATTTGCAAATCAACGGACCGGCGGCGCTGTCGTCGGTCAGCGGGCGCATCACCACCAGCGGCGCGACCTTCACCGCGCCGAACCTGCGGGTGGCGTTGCGGGGGATCGACGCGGATGTCCAACTTGGCAACAACCGGGCGCAGCTCAATGTGACCGGACAGGCCGTCGATGGCGGAGAGCTGCGCGTGGCGGGGGCGATCACCCTGACACCGGCGCTGCCTGCAGATATCAGCGTCACCCTGCGCAACCTCGTCTATGCAGACCCGAGCCTTTATAGCACCACGTTGAACGGTGATTTGCGGCTTGCCGGGCCGTTGAGCGGGGGGGCGCAGATCACCGGCGTGATCAACGCGGGCGAGACGAATATTCAGGTGCCCGCGACGGGTCTGACCTCGATTGGCGACATTCCACAGATCACCCAAGTCAACGCGCCCGCCGATGTGCTGGCGACCCGCCGCAAGGCCGGGTTGGAGGGGGCGGATGCCGGGGATGACCCTACCGAGGATGCCTCCGGCCCCGGGTTCGGGCTGGACCTGCAACTCAACGCGCCAAACCGGATTTACGTCCGGGGCCGCGGGCTGGATGCGGAACTGGGCGGCGCGCTGAACCTCAGCGGCACCACCAATCGCATCATCTCGGCCGGGCGGTTCGAGTTGATCCGCGGGCGGCTCGATATCTTGGGCAAACGCTTCTTGCTCGACGAAGGGTCGATCCAGTTTCAGGGCGATTTCATCCCCTATATCCGGTTCGTCACTTCGACCGATACCGAAGCGGGGGAGGTGCGTGTCATCGTGAGCGGCCCGGCGAATGAGCCGGAGGTCACTTTCGAATCCACCCCCGCCGCGCCGCAGGACGAGGTGCTGTCGCAACTCCTCTTTGGGCGCAACATCTCGGAAATCTCGGCCTTTCAGGCGCTGCAATTGGCCAGTGCAGTGGCGACCCTCGCAGGGCGCGGCGGCGACGGGGTGATCGGCAACCTGCGTGAGGGCTTTGGTCTCGACGATCTGGATGTGACCACTACGGAGGATGGTGAGACCGCGCTGAGGCTGGGGAAATACCTGACCGACAACATCTATACCGATGTGACGGCGGCCTCGGATGGCACGGGGGAGGTGTCGCTCAACCTCGATATCACCGAAAGCCTGACGGCCAAGGGCACACTTGGCTCGGACGGCGATAGCAGTATCGGCATCTTCTTCGAGCGGGACTATTAATTGAAAGGGGCGCCTCGCGGGGCGCCCTTTTTCTTAGCTGTCGTCGCGGGGGGTGAAGTGGCCGTAACGGCCTTGGTCGAACATCAAGCCCGCCGCCCCATCCTCGCGCAAAGCGACCTGTTGCACATGGCCCAAGATCAGCGAATGGTCGCCCGCCGGATGCACGGCATAGGTCGCGCAGTGAAACCGGGCGAGGCAGCCTGCGAAAGTGGGCACACCGGCGGCGTCCTCCGTCCAATCGAAACCAGAGAAATCATGGCCTTGGCTTGCGAAACGCTGGGCCAAATCCTCTTGATCCGCGCCCAAAACGTGAATGCAAAAGGACGCCGCCGAGGTGAAACTGTCGTGCCGCTTGGACGAGATCGCAGGCGACCACAGCACCAAGGGCGGATCGAGCGAGACCGAAGCGAAAGAATTCGCGGTCATCCCCAAGGGCCCTTGTGCGGTTTTCACGGTCACCACGGTCACACCGGTGCCGAAACGCCCGAAGGCGCGGCGCAGCGCCGGGGCATCGCCGCTGTCGGGCGAGAAGGGGATCAGATCATCACTCATAGCGACAAGCGGTGCCATGTAGCTGCTGATTTGTCCAGCGGTGCCGGTGCGTTGCACATCGTCCCTCTTGCGCGGATTTTTGCCCCCGCAGTTGGGCCGAGGAACCGCTGCCAAGGCCCGGCGTTGGGCCAGCGATGAGAGGCATCATCGGCCCCAATTGGTGTCGATGCTGGCTGTCTGAAAGGGGCGGCGCAGGAGGTCTGCGCCGTCTGTCCAAGGCACCCGAATGCCGTTCACAGCAGAAAAGGCGCGTCTCGTCGCGCCGGAAAGTGACAAAGATGATGTATGCAAGCAAACTCACCCTCGGTGCGGCCCTTCTGAGCGCCACCGCCTTCGGCTCCACCGCGATGGCCGATGACAATGAGACCGTCGACCACGTCGAGATCGGCTCCCTGTCTTGCGATGTGGGCGAGGGCACCGGCTTCGTTTTCGGCTCCACCCGTGAGCTGACCTGCACCTTCAACCCCATTCAAGAAGGTCTCGAAGATGAGACCTATGTGGGCGAGATCAACCGCTGGGGCGTCGACATCGGCAAGACCGAGAACGGCCAGATGTCATGGCTAGTGCTGGCCCCGACCGAGCAGGAATATTCCGAAGGCGGGCTGAACGGCAGCTACAAAGGCGTTTCCGCTGAGGCGACTGTCGGTGTCGGCGCGGGGGCCAACCTGATGACGGGTGGTTCCGAGAACACATTGGCGCTTCAGCCGCTGAGCGTGAACACCCAGACCGGCGTAAACTTTGCCGTGGGCGTGGGTGAGATCAACCTGCAGCGCGTCGAAGGCTAAACCCGCGCGAAAACGCTTGAACTGACGATCCGGGCCGTCCCTTGGGGGCGGCCCATTTCTATGTGAGAGGCGTCAGAGCTTGGTCAGCCGGTCCCCACGGCGAACGGTGCCGTCCTTCACGATTTTGCACAGAACGCCGCGCAGCCGATGCGGGCGGTTTTCCTTTCGGTTGATCCACCGCAGGCTGTCTTGGCCATAGCGATCGCGCCATTTGATGCAGCCGGTGTTGAACTTATCGCTCACCTCCAGCACCGCAGACCCGGCTTGAAGGCGCGTGCCGACGGGCAGGTTCTCATGGCCAAGGTCCATGTCCACGATCATCGTATCGCCGGGGTGCGGCGTGTTTGCCCGGTCGCGCCAGCAGAGGTCCATCACGCGTTTGGGCAGGATGGAGACCTGTATCCGCGGATCGGGGCTGCCGTCAGGCAGGGTTAGCCAAGGTTTCTCGGTCCAACGTTCGCCAAGGATGCCTTGGGCCACGGTCAGATCCAGTTCATCACGGAAATCCCGCTCCCCGTAATCGGGGCGAAAGCAAAGTTCTTCGATCACGGCGCCATCCTTGGGCGCGGCGAGGATATCCGGCAGGGCGGCGTCGCATTCCGCAGCGGAGGCGGGGGGCGGCACTTGGGGGGCGGTTTGGTCCATGTCTCTCTTTCTCATGCAACGCGGCGTGGGGGCAGGTAGCCGCCCGCGCCGCGCAGCGTGTCAGCGGTTCATGCGGTTGCCGATCAGATCGTCCACCACGCCGGGGTCCGCCAGCGTCGAGGTGTCGCCCAACGCGCCGTAATCATCCTCGGCGATCTTGCGCAGGATGCGGCGCATGATCTTGCCCGAACGTGTTTTCGGCAGGCCCGGCGCCCATTGGATCAGATCGGGCGAGGCGATGGGGCCGATCTCTTGCCGGACCCAATTGCGCAACTCGGCCCGCAACTCTTCGGAAGGTTCCTCACCGCTCATCAAGGTGACATAGCAATAGATGCCTTGGCCTTTGACGTCATGCGGGTAGCCGACCACGGCGGCTTCGGCCACTTTGTCATGCGCGACAAGGGCGCTTTCCACCTCGGCCGTGCCCATGCGGTGGCCCGAGACGTTGATCACGTCGTCGACGCGGCCCGTGATCCAATAATCGCCATCGGCATCGCGTTTGCAGCCGTCGCCGGTGAAGTAATAGCCCGGGTAATCGGCGAAATAGGTCTTTTCGAACCTTTCGTGATCGCCCCAGACGGTGCGCATCTGCCCCGGCCAGCTGTCGGCGATGCAGAGCACGCCCTCAGCGGGGTTGCCGTCGATCTCTTGACCCGATGTTGGGTCCAGCACCACCGGTTTGACGCCGAAGAAGGGTTTCATCGCGGCCCCCGGTTTCATGTCATGCGCGCCGGGCAGGGGGGTCATCAGATGGCCGCCGGTCTCGGTCTGCCACCACGTGTCGACAATGGGGCAGCGGTTCTGGCCGACGACCTCGTGATACCAGTTCCACGCCTCGGGGTTGATCGGCTCGCCCACGGTGCCAAGGATGCGCAGCGACGACAGATCGCTTTTGGTCACATAGTCATTGCCTTGCCCCATCAGCGCGCGGATTGCGGTGGGGGCGGTGTAGAACTGCGTAACTTTGTGCTTTTCGCAGACCTGCCAGAAACGGCTGGCATCGGGGTAGGTGGGCACGCCTTCGAACATCAGCGTGGTGGCGCCATTGGCCAGCGGGCCATAGACGATATAGCTATGCCCGGTGACCCAGCCCACATCCGCCGTGCACCAGTAGATGTCGCCGTCGTGGTAATCGAACGTCACCTCATGGGTCAGCGCCGCATAGGTGATATAGCCGCCGGTGGTATGGACAACGCCCTTGGGCTGACCGGTGGAGCCTGAGGTGTAGAGGATGAAGAGCGGGTCTTCGGCGCCCATCGCCTCCGCGTCGCAGGTCTCGGCGGCATCCTTGATCAGTGCGTTGTAATCACGGTCGCGCGCATCGTCCCATGCCACGTCACCGCCCGTGCGGCGCACCACAAGGCATTGCACGGACGCATCGCATTGCGCCAACGCCTTGTCGGCATTGGCCTTGAGGGGTGTGGCCTTGCCGCCGCGCGGGGCCTCGTCCGCGGTGATCACCACCTTCGCCTCGCAGCCGTTCACACGCGCGGCCAAAGCATCGGGCGAGAAGCCTGCGAAAACGATCGAGTGAATCGCCCCGATCCGCGCGCAGGCCAGCATGGCATAGGCCGCTTCGGGGATCATCGGCATATAGATGATCACGCGGTCGCCTTTGCCCACGCCCAAATCGCGCAGCACATTGGCCATGCGGCAGGTGGCGCTGTGCAGCTCACGGTAGCTGATGTGTTTGGCGTCATCTTCGGGGCTGTCCGGCTCCCAGATGATCGCGGTCTGATCGCCGCGCGTCTCAAGATGGCGGTCGATGCAATTGGCGCTGACGTTCAATTCGCCATCCGCGAACCAATTGATGCTGACCGACCCGAGGTCGAAGTTCACGTCGCGCACTTGGGTGAAGGGTTTGATCCAGTCGATCCGCTGCGCCTGTTCGCGCCAGAACCCGTCGGTGTCGGTGACCGAGGCTTGGTACATCTTGTCATAGGTCTGCGCGTCCACATGGGCCCGGGCGGCCATGTCGGCGGATGGCGGATAGGTCTTGGCGGTGGCGTCGGACATGGTGGTTCCTCCCTTGATGTTCGCATCACCACGGGGCGCGGGTCAAACCCGGTGGCCGTGGCGTCCTCCTCAGCCGGATCATAGCGGCCCGTGAAAAGAAGGGAATAAGCAACTGGATTACAAGGGCTTGCCTGTAAAGGTTTTTCCCGATCGGGGTGATTTCTGTAAATTTTCCGCTCTTGCCCGGTGATTGGCGCGGTTTTTCAAAGCCTTGCCAGTCAAACTTGGCGCAACTGTCTTGCAGCTGTCGTATTTGCGCGGCATGACGGGGTTGGCAGGCCAGCCCCCGCGGGGTAGCCTGTGCGCCAATCCGCCCACCCAAGGGCGGCAACTATGGGAGAGAGCCATCATGAAAAATCTGCTGAGCGGTGCCGCCGCCTGTGCGCTGACTGTCGCTTTTGTAAGCGAAGCTGCCGCGACCGAATGGAACGCCTCGGTCTGGGGCAAGCGCCGCGCCTTCACCGAACATGTGGAAAAGATTGCCGAACTGGTCTCTGAGAAGACCGACGGTGAATTCACCATCAATGTCAGCTACGGCGGCCTGTCCAAGAACCGCGAAAACCTCGATGGTATCTCCATCGGTGCTTTCGAGATGGCCCAGTTCTGCGCCGGCTACCACGCCGACAAGAACCGCGCGATCACCGTGCTGGAACTGCCGTTTCTGGGGGTGAGCAACCTTGAAGAGGAAGTCGCGGTTTCCAAAGCGGTCTATGACCACCCCGCCGTCGCCAAGGAGATGGCGCAGTGGAACGCGAAAATGCTGATGACCTCGCCCATGCCGCAGTACAACCTTGTCGGCACCGGCGATCCGCGCACCACGCTCGGAGATTTCGACGGCATGCGTGTTCGCGCCACCGGCGGTCTGGGCAAAGCCTTTGAAGCTGTCGGCGCCGTGCCCACATCCGTGACTGCGACCGAAGCCTATAACGCGATGGAATCGGGTGTCGTTGACACCGTGGCCTTCGCCCAGCACGCGCATCTGTCCTTTGGCACCATCAACAAAGCCGACTGGTGGACCGCGAACCTCAACCCCGGCACCGTGAACTGCCCTGTCGTGGTGAACATCGACGCCTATGAGATGCTGAGCGACGCAGAGCGTGAAGCGCTCGACAGCTCGGTCGATGAGGCGCTGGATCACTACCTCGCCAACTATGCGGAACTCCTGGAGAAATGGGATTCCGTTCTCGAAGAAAAAGGCGTGGAGAAGGTTGAGTATTCTCCCGAAGTCATCGCCGAGTTCAAAGAGAAAGCGGCCGATCCCGCGCGCGAAGCATGGATCGAGAACATGGAAGCGCAGGGCATCCCGGGTCAGGAACTCTATGACCTCGTGATGGAGACGCTGGAAAAAGAGCGTGCCTCGAACTAAGCCCAGCCGGGCATGACTGTGAGGGCCGTGCGGATTGACCGCGCGGCCCTTTCGACTTCCAAAACGCAACAAACAGACTTTCTGAAAAGGAGAGCCGATGGCCGGATCATCCGCCGTGCTGGAGGACAGCAGCCTCCTCAGCCGCCTCGACCGGGGCCTGCTGAAGCTGGAAACCTTCTTTGCCCTGATCTCGGGGCTTGCCGTTTTCTCACTGATGATACTGGCCGTCTGGTCCGTGGGGGGGCGCAAGTTCTTTTCCACGCCGCTGGCGGGCTATGTCGACTGGATCGAAGCGGCGATGCCTTTCATCGCCATCATGGGCATCGCCTATACCCAACGGATGGGCGGCCATGTGCGCATGGACATCCTGATCGGCCAGCTGAAGGGCCGCGCGCTTTGGGCGGCGGAACTGCTGTCGGTCGTGCTGATCCTTTTGCTGATGCTGGCGCTGACATGGGGCGCTTGGGCGCATTTCGACCGCAGCTTTGACATGAACGCCCCGATGTGGAGCCGCGACAGTTCGATCGACATCGGCCTGCCGATCTGGCCCAGCAAGCTCGTGGTGCCGGTGGCTTTCGTCGTGATCTCTCTGCGGCTTTGCCTGCAAATTTGGGGCTATGGCCGGGCCTTGGTGCTGGGGCTGGAACGCCCCGTGGCCGTGCCGCTGGTACAATCGGCGGCGGAACAAGCAATGGCCGAGGCCGAACAACTGGATGGACGTGACTGATGGATCCTATTGAAATCGGCCTTTGGGTCTCGGGCGGTATGCTCGTCATGGTGGTGCTTGGCATGCGGGTGGCCTTTGCCGCGGCCATGGCGGGGCTTGTCGGCCTGATCTGGATTTTCTGGGCCAAGAAGGGCATGGAGTGGGACCAGCTTGGCTGGGCGCTTACCGTGGCGATCAAGACCGCAGGCCAAGTGCCGCACTCGAAGGTTTCGAGCCAGACACTCTCGCTTATCCCGACCTTCATTCTGATCGGCTTTTTGGCCTATTACGCGGGCCTGACCAAGGCGATCTTTGAGGCGGCGAAACGTTGGTTCGCCTGGGTGCCGGGCGGTTTGGCGGTCTCGACCGTTTTCGCCACGGCGGGCTTCGCGGCAGTGTCAGGCGCGTCGGTCGCGACCGCGGCGGTCTTTGCCCGTATCGCCATCCCCGAAATGCTCAAGATCGGCTATAACAAGCAATTCGCAGCCGGTGTCGTGGCGGCAGGGGGCACGCTGGCCTCATTGATCCCGCCCTCGGCGATCCTCGTGATCTACGCGATCATCGTTGAGCAGGACGTGGGCAAGTTGCTGCTCGCGGGCTTTATCCCGGGTGCCTTCTCGGCGGTGGTCTATGCGGTGTTGATCATCGGCATCGCGATGATCTGGAAAAGCGTCGGCCCGCCGGTGCGCGGCTTTACATGGGGCGAGCGTTTCGCCTCGCTCCCCGCTGCGATGCCGATTGTCGCCGTGGTCGTGATCATCATCTTCTTCGTCTACAACCCCTTCGGCGACGCTTGGGGCACCCCGACCGAGGGCGGGGCCGTGGGCGCCTTTATCGTCTTCTGCATGGCCGTCTTCCGCGGCATCCGGCTGGCCGAGTTGAAGGACGCGCTGCTGGAGACCGCGAAGCTGACGGTGATGATCTTTACCATCATCTGGGGCGTGCTGATCTATGTGCGCTTCCTTGGCTTCGCCGATCTGCCGGGCGCTTTCGCCGATTGGATTTCCTCGCTCGAAACCTCGCCGATGCTGATCCTGATCTGCATCCTCTTGGCCTATGCCGTGCTGGGGATGTTCATGGACGCCATCGGGATGCTGCTGCTGACGCTGCCCGTTGTCTATCCGGCGGTCATGGCGCTCAATGGGGGCGAGATGGTCTCGGCCGCCGACAGTGCCTTTGGCATGTCGGGTCCGATGTGCGCGATCTGGTTCGGCATTCTGGTGGTGAAGATGGCGGAGTTCTGTCTGATCACCCCGCCCATCGGCCTGAACTGCTTTGTCGTCGCGGGCGTGCGCCCCGACCTCAGCGTGCAGGACGTGTTCCGCGGCGTGATGCCCTTCTTCATCGCCGACGCGGTCACCATCGGCCTCTTGGTCGCCTTCCCGCAGATCGTGCTTTGGCTGCCGTCCCTCGCGGGATAAGCGGCCCTAGCCACCGGGCTTTTCCGCGGCGGGTTCATCCGCCGCGGTTGCCGCCACATCGGGGGCGGATTTATCCAGAAAATGCCCGATCATGTTGAGCGCGGTCACGTTCTCGCAGATCACCTTGAAAACCACGAGGAAGGGCACCGCCACCAGCGCGCCCGCAATCCCCCAAAGCCAGCCCCAGAAGACCACGGTGAGGAACACCGCGACGGTGTTCAATTCCAACCGCCGCCCCACGAGGTAGGGGGTGATGAATTGCCCCTCGATCCCGGTGAGGATCTGGTAGCCAAGCGGGGCGAGGATGGCATAGCCGACACTGTCGAAGGTCGCGATGGCATAGGCCCCCACCAGCACCGCGCCGATCACCCCGCCGATATAGGGCAGGAAGTTCAGCAAGAACGCCGCCAAGCCCCAGACGTAGGGCACGGGCAGCCCAAGCGCGAAAAGGTAGAGCCCCACCGAAATGCCCAGGCCTGCGTTGATGATGGTGATGGTCAGCAGGTAGCGCGACACGCGGCGCTCAACGTCATAGACCGCTTTCAAGGCGCGTTTCTTGCCGGTGAAGGTCTGAAAGGACTGCACGAGCTTGAGGTAGAACAGATCGCCCGAGGCCAGCAGGAACAGCGCCAAGACCAAGGCCACAGCCACGGTGCCCCCGATCCGCGCGCCGGTGTTCATGGCGTTGTCCAGCAGGCCGGGCTGTTTGACCACCACCTCTTCGGGCCTCCCGCTGCCATTCTCGGTGCCGATCTGTTCAACCTGTTCGGTGGCCGAGCGGACATCCTCGACCGTCTGTGCCCAGCCCTGCAGCTTGCGCCGTATCTCGTTGCCCATGGTGGGAATTTCGTCAGACCAAGTCGCCACGGTGCCCGCAGACAGACCGGCCAGCACAAAGATGATCAGCCCGACACAGCCGATCAGCAGCACGGCGCCTAAAGGAGGGGAAATGCCGAACTTTTCAAAAGAGCGGATCAGCGGGCTAAGCGTCAGCGCAAGAAGGAAGCCCAATAAGATGGGCAGCAGCAAATCCTTGGCGAAATAGGCAGTCACGAAGAGGGCGATCAGAACGAGCACCTCCAACAGCCGTCTGATCGCGGCGATATCGTTCAATGTCTTCCCCCCAGATGCCCTGCGCATACGTCAGAAGGCTAACGCGGAACGGGGGGAAAAGTTCATTCGCGGCTAGGGGGCCACCGCTTGCAGCCGCAAAGCCTGCCCGCCAAGGGCGCGAAAGGCGCGTTGGCGGCAGGTCAGGACGATGATTTGCATATCCCCCGCCTGCCGGTGCAGCGCGTCGAACATCCGCTCGATCCGGTCGTCATCGGTAAAGACCAGCGCGTCGTCCAAGATCACCGGCGCGATACGCCCCGCCCGGGCCAGCATCCGCGCGAAGGCTAGCCGCACCAGCAGGGCCACCTGTTCCTGCGTGCCGCCCGAAAGCACCTCGATCGGCTCTTCCCGGCCCTCACGGATCAACGCATGGGGCAGGAGCGATTCCTCGCCCCATGTCAGTTCCGCATCGGGCCAAAGCAGTTGCAGCAGCGGTTTCAGTTCCTTGACGATGGGGGTGAAATAGCGCTCTCGCGCCTCGTTCCTTGCCTCCTGCAAGGCCTCTTGCAGCCGGGTCAGCACCGCGACCTCATGGGCGATCCGGGCAAGGGCCGCTTCGGCGGCTTGCAATTGGTCTTCGGTCTCGGCCAGCCGTTCCTCCACCGCGTCGCCCGAGGCGCGGGTGATGCGTTCGCTCAGCCGGGCGAGCAGGGGGTGCAGGCGGGCGATCTCTTCTCGGGCCTGCGCCTCGACCGATTCCGCGCGGGTGAGCGCGGCTTGAAGGCTGGCCGCATCCGGCGCGTGCTTGGCCTTTTCGGCATGGGCGAGGCGGGCGGCCTCCAGCGCGGCAGCGGTGGTGACGGTTTGGGCGGCGAGGTCTTCTTCTGTGACATCGCCCAGCTTGGCCTGCTGCGCCTCGGCGCGCTGCAGCCGGTCGCTTAGCGAGGCAAGCTGCGCCTCTTTGCCCGCCGCATCGGCCTTGGCATCGGCCAGCGCCTCGGCGGCAGTCTCACGCGCGATGCGGCAGCGCTCATGTACGGTCTGCGCGGTTTGCAGCGCGTCTTCGGCCTGCGCGAGATCCGGCGCGCCCGAGACCTCTTCCGGCGCAGGAATGGCGGCGAGGGCTTGGTGCAGCGCGTCGATCCCATCGGGGGCGAGGCTGGCCAGCACAGCTTTCGCCTCTCCCTCCCGCGCGGCGGCCTCGACACGCGCAGCACCGGCGGCGCGGGCCTGCGCCAGATCAGCCGCGCCGATCTCGTCGAGGGCGGTTTGCAACCGGGCCGCGGCGGCGTCGACGGAGCCGTCCTCGCCGCCGTCCGCGCCCGGCTCGATCTCCAAATCGCCGATCCCGTCGATCCGCAGGGTGGTGCGGCGCGGCAGGGGCAGGGGGGCGCCATCGGCCAAGGGGCCGTCATCGCCGTGGATGGCGCCTGATTGGCCGGGGGCGTAGCGGACTGTCACCTGCGGGGCTGCCGCGTCGCGGGCGGCGCGGCTGGCAGAGAGTTCGGCGGATAGTCTTTCCAACCGCTGCAGCGCCGCGGCGTCCGGGCCGGATTTGGCGGCGGCTCTGGCGCTCTCCATCCGGCGGCGGGCGTCTTCGGCCTCTTTGATACGCGCTTCGAGCGCTTGGCGTCGGTCAGCGCCGTCGCGGGCCGCACGGGCGCGGAGGGCGTGGCGGTGGTCATCCTCGGCGGTTTTGAGCGCCGTTCGGGCCTCGGCGGCGGCGGCCTCTGCGGCCTCCAACGTGGCGCGACGGTCTGACAGGGCGGCGCGGGCCGCCTCCGCCGCTTCGCGTGCTGCGGCCTCAGCGCGGCGGGCGGCCTTTTGCTCGGCCTCTCCGGCGCGGTAGTTGTTGAGACGCGATGTGGCATTATCGGCGTTGAGACGGGCCAGTTCCACGGCCCGGCTCAACGCTTCCATCTCTTCCGCATGGCGGGTCGCGGCGGCATGGGCGGCGCGGGCGGCCTCCAGTTTTTCGCGCCGTTCGGCGACCACCTCGGGCGCTTCAAGCTCGGCCAAGGCGCGCCGCGCGCGCTGGCGTTCGGCCAAAGCGTCTTGCAACGCGCGTGCGGTCGCGGCCAATTGATCGCGCGTGGCCGTCAGCGTCTCCACCTGATCCTGCGCCTCTTTCCACGGCCCACCGGTGCGTGGCCGTCCGGTGCTGGTGGCATATTGGGCCAACTCCTCGCGGCATTGCGCCAGCGCCTTGTCCATGCGCCGCCCCCCGGTCATCGCCTCTACCTCGGCCCCGACCGAGGTCATCAGATCGCGCCGCGCCTCCAGCGCCAGTTTCTCTTCCTTGGTCGAGCCGCCGGTCAGCGCGGTCATCCCCTGCCGCACCCAGATCAACCCCGAGGGGCCACCCGCATCGCCGCCCAAAAGCTGCGCGATCCATGCTTCGGCCTCATCCGCCTGCGCGATCAGCTTGCCTTCGCGGTGCACGGTGGCGAGGGGCTTTTGAAACCAGCGTTTGTGCAGGGCGAAACGGCCCGCCTCGGTCTCGACCTCGATAGTGACCTCGGGCGCGCCGCCCGCATGGGGGCGCAGGGCCGAGACCTCTTTGTCGCGCGAACCGAAGGGTTTGAAAAACAGCGCCTGTATCGCGTCGAAGAGGGTGGATTTGCCGTGCTCGTTTGGCTCGCTCAGGACATTGATCCCATCGCCGATCCCGGTGACCTGCGCGGGGTCGGTGAAACGGCGGACGTTGTTGAGGGTGATGGCGCGGATTTTCATGTTTTGGCCCCCTGCACATAGGCGTGAAGCCGGGCCAGCGCATCGGCGGCCACGTCTCGGTCGGATTGAGGAAGGGTCTCGGACTGCGCCTCGCTCACCAAGGTTTCCGCCGCCATACGCAGCGCGCCGCAGCGGTCGATCTCATCAAGGTCCGCGGCCTCATACTGGGTGCCCAGCCCCTCGGTCAGCAATTCGAAATGGGCGAAATCGGGCGCGCAGGCTTGGGCCGCGTGGGCAAGAGCCGCGCGGTCGGGAAGGCTTGCCCAGCCCCCCGCCTTGACGCGCAGGAGGTGGTCCCTGCGCCCTGCCTCGGGCAAGAGCGCCTGCAAGGCCGCCGCGACATCTTGCCGGGGGTGCAGCGTGACCTCGGCCTCAGACCACAGGAAACTGCCGGTCTCGACCTCTTCGACCTTGGGCCGCGCGCCGGGGCCTGCGATTTCGACCGCAAGGCAGACGCCACGGCGCCCGTGTTTGAACCGATCCTGCTCGGGCGTGCCGCAGTAGTGCACCCGGTCAGAGATGGCCATCCGCCCGTGCCAATCGCCAAGGGCGAGGTAGTCAAGCCGCGCGCGCTGGTCCCGGTCCGGCGCGATGGCCTCTCCGCTGTCGGTGAAATCGGTGACCCCGCCATGGGCAAGGCCGATGCGCAGATGGCCCTCGGGGCTGTGCATGCGGTCCAGCGGGGCGCTTGGGTCACTGGCGCCCGCGCGAAAGGCGACGGGGCAGGGCAGGAGGCTGACACCCTCGGCCATTTCGATCGGGGCGGCTTCGGTGAGGGCGCGCAGATTGGGCGGCGCATCGCGGGCGATGACCTCCCACAGGGGTTCGGCATCGCGCAGGTTGTCGTGGTTGCCGGGCAGGAGCCACCATGTCACCTCCGCCGCCTCGCCCATGGCGGTGAGCGCCTGCCGCAGCACGCTGGCCGAGGGCGTCGCGGTGTCGAATGTATCGCCCGCCAAGAGCACATGCGCCGCCCCGTGATCCCGCGCGGCCTGGGCCAGTTTGGCAATGGCGCCATGCCGCGCTTCCATCAGACGCCCCCGGATATTACCATCGGGCGCTTGCGGAATATTCGCGAATTTGCGTCCGATGTGCAGGTCGGACGCGTGGATGAAACGGAATGTCATGCGGGGGTCCTGAATGGCTTTGGCAAAGGGCGGGGGTTCAATAGGCAGAGGGCAATGGTCGATCGGCTGCGCGGCCAGCCGGGGCGGCCCATCGCTGCCTCCCCATTCATCGCAAACTCAGCGCGGAGTGCAAGGGCATGCAAAATATGCGCGAATTTCTGGCACTCGGCAGAGTGCGCGCTAATTATGCACGAAACGCGTTTAAAACGCAGCGGCGCCATTGCCCAAACCCGACAGTTCCGAGATAGGATACCATGTAGACCAGCTTTCGAAATCCACGCCAGCGTGGCGGGCACCCCTTGTCAACTGCGGGTGTTCCGGCGCCCTTCGGCCTGTCGACCAGCACATTCCATTGGATAGAAGACCCCCCAAATGAACCACGACTTTGAAAGAATCCTCCAAGCTGCGCCGTCGCCTTTCGTGTTGTTGGACAGTGCGCTTCGGGTGGTCTGGGCCAATGACGCCTATCTGCAGGTCACGGACCGCCAATTGGAACGGCTTATCGGGAAAGTGCTGTTCGAAGAGTTCCCCTCCGACCCCGAAAGCGAGTCGGGGCGGATGTTGCGGGCGTCTTTCGAGCGGGTGTTCCGCGATGGCACCACGGATCACCTGCCTGTCATTCCCTATCCGATCGACACGGCCGACGGCAAAACCGAAGACCGCTATTGGAGTGCGACCCATACGCCGATCCTGGGCCCGGAAGGGGAGGTGGAATTTCTTCTGCAACACACCCAAGATGTGACCGAAGCCTATATCGCAGAGACCCCCGGCGAAGAGCGAACGGGCTCTGCCCATGCCGCCGTGATGCGCCGTGCACATGAAGTGACGCAGCAGAACCTAGAGCTTGATACCGGCATCAGCCTTTTCAAGATGATCTTTGAACAGGCGCCGAACTTCATGGTCACCCTCATGGGGCCGAACCACGTCTTCCGGACGGTCAACGCCGCCTATATGCAATTGGTCGGCCAACGCGAGCTAATTGGCAAACCAATCCGCGAAGCCTTGCCAGAAATCGCGGGACAGGGCTTTTTCGAAATGCTGGACGAAGTCTATCGGACCGGCAAGGCTTTAAGCCAGCATGGGGCCGAGGCGTGGCTGCAACGCAGCGCTGATGGCCCGGAGGAGCGTGTCGTCGTCGATTTCGTTTTCCAACCGCTCGACAATGTGCGGGGCGAGACCATCGGCATCATGATCCAAGGCAATGACGTGACCGCCCATAAGCTTGCGGAAATCCGGCTGCGCGAGGCCGAGAAACGGTTCCGCACCATGGCGCATACCATGCCGGTTCATGTCTGGACCGCCACCGCCGATGGACATTTGGACTGGATCAGCGATCAGGTCTATTCCTTTTCCGGGGCCGAGCCGGGCAGTCTGGTGGGGGATGCTTGGCCGACGATCATTCACCCCGACGACCGTGCGAAGGCCTTGACGACTTGGGCCCATGCGGTGGAAACTGGATCGGTCTATCAAACGGAATTCCGGCTGCGGCGGGCCGATGGGGCCTATTGCTGGCATCTGGTTCGGGGCGCACCGATTAAGGATGAGCATGGCGCGCTGATCCGATGGGTCGGCACGAACTCCGACATCCACGAGCAGAAAGAACTCTCCCGCCAACTGGCCGATCTGAACACGACGTTGGAAGAGCGTGTCGAGAAACGCAACCGCGAGCTGGAAGAGCTGCATGACCGATTGGCGCAGAGCCAACGGGTCGAGGCGGTGGGCAATCTTGCCGGGGGCATCGCGCATGACTTCAACAATCTGTTGCAGGTGATGACCGGCAGCCTGACCATGGCCGCGCGCGAGATCGCCGCAGATTCGCCTGCGCGGGTGCGGATCGATGCGGCGATGCGCGCGGTGGAGCGCGGTGCCTCGCTCTCTTCGCAATTGCTCGCCTTCAGCCGCCGCCAGCCGTTGCAACCCCGCTCGATCGACCTGCGCGATCTGCTGCGGGATATCGACGACATTATGCGCAGCGCCTTGGGCGAGGGGATGGAGGTCGAGATCGACACGCCCGAGGCCCTCTGGCCCGCCTATGCCGATGCCGCCAGCACCCAGAACGCGGTGCTGAACCTCGTGATCAATTCGCGCGACGCGATGGAGGGGCGCGGCAAGCTAAAGATCGCTGTCGAAAACCGGCACGTCGGCCCCGACGAGCTTTTTGGTGAGCCTGACATGGTGGCGGGCGACTATGTTGAGGTCAAAATCATCGACCACGGGCCGGGCATCCCGGCCGAGACGCTGGCCAAGGTCTTTGACCCTTTCTTTACCACCAAACCCGTGGGGAAGGGCACCGGGCTGGGCCTGTCCACCGTCTATGGCTTCGCGCGGCAATCGGGCGGGCGGGTGACCATCGCCAGCCGCCCCGGCGCGGGCACGACGGTGGCGTTGCTGCTGCCGCGGGCCGAGACGGCGGCGGAGCCTTTGCAGTGGCATGACCCCTCCGAGATCGCGGGCGGGAGTGAGACCGTGCTGCTGGTCGAAGACGACGCCGAGGTGCGCGACGCCACCGCCGCCTTGCTGACAGACTTGGGCTATAGCGTGCGCACCGCAGAAGACCCCACGGCGGCGCTCAAATCAGCGCGGCAAGCACCGGACTTCGACCTTGTGATATCGGATGTGGTCATGCCCGGCGAGTTCAGCAGCCGCGAGATGGCTGAAACCCTTCAGGCCGAGCGGCCCGATCTGCCGATCCTGTTCATCTCGGGCTATTCGCGCGATGCGATCGTACGCGATGGCCGGGTCGACGCCGGGGTGCAGTTCCTTGCCAAACCCTTCACCAAAGACGCTTTGGCGATCAAGGTGCGCGATGCGCTGTCTTCGGCCTCGGTCGCCTCGACCAAGAAGCCAGTGCAAGAGCAGCCCGACCGGCCCCGTCATGTGCTGCTTTGCGAAGACGACGCGCTGATCCGGCTCGATCTGGCGGATATCCTCAGCGGGCTTGGCACCGAAGTCACGGAAACCGCCTCGGGGCAGGAAACCTTGGACAGGCTGCAAGCTGGCGCGTACGACGTGTTGCTGATCGACGTGGGCCTGCCAGATATCTCAGGCGAAGAGGTGGCGACCCGGGTCCGGGCATCGCATCCCGATATGCCCATCATCTTTGCCACCGGCCAAGCGGAAGTGCCCGCCGCCGAAGCGCTGGGCCGTTGTGCCGTGGTGCAGAAACCCTTCGGTGACCGCGACCTTGAACGGGTTTTCACGCGTTTGGGCATTCTGGCGGAAACGGCGACGGCGGTATGACGCGGCCAGCCGCGCTTCGCGACATCCCGCGCGGGGGCGGCTGCGGCATAAGAACAGCTTGCGCCACCCCTGCAAAGCCGTGCAGAAGGCCGTGACCCAAAGACGGAGCCCGCCGCATGCACGAGCAAAAGCTCACCCATGCCGAGGTTTACCGCGCCGCGCGCCTAAGCGTGGCACCCATGATGGATCGGTAGGGTGTTCTTTTTATCGTTTTGCTTCAGTGTCTTACAGACCATCTCCGAGGTTTGTAGCGCTCTAGTAGCACAGTTGGGCGCTCAAAGGTTTGAGCTTAGTTTCCAAAATTGATCGCCGCACCGGATGGGGCTCAATGCCGTCGAGGACAATGGCTGGGTGGCTTCTCGTTTGAGGCTTTGAGCAAGAACTCGACCGGGAAATCGCGATGCGCGCAACATTTTTCTGCGCCGGCGCGGCCTGTGCGGTTTTGCTCACCTACGCATCGGCGATACTCTGGTTGGAATAGTTGAGTGGAACCTTTCTGCCGTTCGCTGCAGGCGCTCAGTTTTCTCTGCGGATGTGAGAACTTGGGGATAGAGGGCAGAAATCCGTCATTCTCTGCGCGCTGCGTTAACGCCGGCTGACAGGACTGAGCGGACTTTCATTACTTCTGCAGCGAAACGTTTGATCAAACTCTTTCTACCATTCGATTGACGCATGATCGTGTCGACGATATCTGCCGTCATATGGAAAACACTACGACCATCGCAATGACTTGGTGGCTGGCCTCCTGACAGGGTGGCCGGATGACCAAACGTATTCCGAGGCCGCCGCACGGGCGGCCTTTTGTTTTCCAAGCTTCCCGACGCGCTGCCTCTCCATTCATGAGAACACGCAAAATGAACAGACCAACCATCCTGACAGGCGATCGGACGACGGGACCGCTTCACATCGGGCACTATGCAGGCTCACTTTCAAACCGGCTGCGCTATCAGGACTGTCATGAACAATTCCTTCTGCTGGCGGATTCCCAGGCCCTGACAGACAACGCGCATGATCCAGAGAAAGTGCGTCGTCACGTGATCGAGGTCGCGCTTGACTATCTGGCCGTTGGCATTGACCCCGGGCGCACGGCCATCTGCCTGCAATCGCAAATTCCAGCGCTGGCCGAACTGTCGATGCTCTACCTGAACTTTGTCACGGTCGCGCGGCTCGAACGCAACCCGACGATCAAGGATGAAATCCGCGCGCGTGGGTTCGGGCGCGATATTCCCGCCGGGTTTCTCTGTTATCCAGCGGCACAGGCTGCGGATATCACGGCTTTCAAGGCAACTGTCGTTCCGGTCGGCAAAGACCAGGCCCCGCTCATCGAGCAAACGAACGAAATTGTGCGGCGCATTAATGCAGTCGCAGGTTGCCTCGTGCTGCCCGAGGCTCGGGCAATCATCCCCAAAGCGGGTCGGTTGCCCGGTATCGACGGTAAGGCGAAAATGTCGAAATCCAGCGGAAACGCCATTGCGCTGTCCGCATCGCCAGAGCAGATCCGAAGCGCTGTTCGGGCAATGTTCACCGATCCGAGCCACCTGCGTGTCGAAGACCCGGGCTGCATCGAAGGCAATGTCGTCTTTGCCTATCTCGATGCCTTCGATCAGGACCAGCACGAGCTTGCCGAACTCAAGACACAGTATCAGCGTGGAGGACTTGGCGATGGCACGATCAAGGCGCGTCTGGAAGCTATTCTCCAAGACCTCATTGCCCCAATTCGTGAGCGCAGGGCACAACTCTCCGAGGACCGGGGATACGTTCTTGAGGTAATCAAAGAGGGCACGGAACGGGCCCGTGAGCGAACCGAGGCGACAAAACGCGAGGTGGTGAATGCCTTAGGTTTATTCCAACTGTAGGTAAGCCGCGTTGAACGATCTGGATCAAGGTCTGTTTCGTCTCGATAGCGGTCTGACCATGTGTCCCGGTCTTAACGGGAAGTCGATCAGTTCAAGATCCCAGAAATGCCGCGCGTCGTTCCTGGAGCGCGCTGCAAAGGTAGTCGACGAAGAGCCGGACCCGGCGCACCCGGCGCAGATCGCTGTGCAGGAGAACCCAGGTCGAACGCCGCTGGTCGAGTTCGGTGCCGGGAACGCGTTGTAGCTCGGGGAAGACCGCCGTGACCCAGGTCGCAAGGAAGGTCATCCCCGCGCTGGCGCGGACCAAGTGCAGATGCATTTCTGGGTCGGGCACAGAGTGGCGGACGCGCGCCTCCGGGAAGGCGGATTCTGCGATCATGGTAGAAAGCTCGGGCACGTCCCCGTAACCGATCCAGCTTAGACCGCGCCCTTTGCTGCCTGCCGCAGGTAGCACCCGGTCGATGTAGTCCCGCGACGCCACCACGCCGATCGACAGTGGAAAGAGCTTGCGCCCCACCGCGTCGTCCTCGATCGCCGCGGCGTGGCGGATCGAGACGTCAGTCTCATTCCGAGCGATCGAGTCGAGCGTATAGGCAAGCCGCAGCTCGATTTCGATCTCAGGATAGAGCGCGGCAAATTCGGCCAGCACCGGCGCCAGCAGGTAATGCGCTGTCATCGGATCGGCCGACAGCCGGATGCGCCCCGCAGCCTCGCGGTCGAGCCCCTGCACCGCGTTGAACCCCTTGAGCAATGCCGCTTCGGCTTCGAGCGCCTGCGGCAGCAGCCGCCGTCCGGCTGCCGTCAGAGACAGGCCTTCCGCGCCGCGCCGGAAGAGCTGCGTGCCGAGCTGTGCCTCAAGCGCCTCGACTTGGCGGCGCAGGGTTGCATGGGTGCCGCCCAGTTGCTCGGCCGCGGACCTGAGCGAACCGTGTCGCGCGACGGCAAGGAAGGCGGGGAGGGATTTCCAGTCCATGGGTCATCCGGAACGTTTTTGAACCACGTTGGGTCATAATAGGCCCTGCACGGAACGAATTGAAACCTTTATTCCGATGGAAACCTCAGGACCAAGGAGACCCCATGACCGCGACCCGCTCTGCCTGGCAGATTTCGCGCTATGGCCGCCCCGACGTCCTCACCCCCGTCACGCTTCCACTGGCCGAACCTGGCCCGTCAGAGGTGATGATCCGCATCCACGCTTCTGCCGTCACCCGCGCCGACGGCATGATGCGCAAGGGCGAGCCTCTGTTTGCCCGTCCTTTCCTTGGTCTGCGGCGTCCGCGGAACGGTCTGTCCGGCACTGGCCTCTCGGGCGAGGTAATCGCGATCGGTGACAAGGTCAGCCGCTTTGCACCGGGTGATATGGTTTTCGGCGAGGCCGGGATGCGCTTCGGAGCAAATGCCAGCCACATCTGCCTCGACGAGGGCGGGGTTCTGATGCCCAAGCCCGACAGCCTGCCGCATGAGGATGCGGCGGTTCCGTGCGACGGTGTGCTGACCTCATGGCACTACCTGTGCAACCTCGGTCAGGTCCGAAGCGGCGACCGCGTCTTGATCCTCGGTGGGGCCGGCAGTTTGGGCAGCGCCGCGGTGCAGATCGCGGCCAACATGGGCGCAGAGGTGACGGCCACTAGTAGCGCTCGCAACGCCGACCGTGTCGCGTCCCTCGGGGCCACCTGCGTGATAGACTACAACGGCGAGGAGGCTTTGCAGCGCGGCGCCGGATACAACTTGATCTTCGACACGGTAGGCGTTGCGTCCTTTTCGGCCGCCAAACCTGCGCTTGCCGAGGCGGGGCATTACCTCTGCCCGGTGCTGACGCTGGGGCGCTTACCCGCAATCCTGCTTTCGCGCCTCGTGGGGCGGAAACGAGCGTTGTTCGCGGCCGCGGGCCTTGAGAAGCCTCAGCGCCTGCGGATCATGCTGTCCGAGATCCTGGCCCAGATTGACCAGGAGCGCCTCGCCCCGGTCATGGACCGGGTCTACCCGCTGGCCGACCTGATCGAGGCGCACGCCTATGTCGAGACCGGTCGTAAACGCGGCAATGTCGTAGTGGTGTGATAGTCTCGCAGGAAAGCGAGCGTCGGAACCACAAATTTTATCGGAGAGACTATTGTGAAAATGAACTACTTTGTCGTCGGAACAAACGACATGCACGCATCCAAGGCCTTCTACGACGCTCTTTTCGAAGGCATGAGCCTACAGAGCATGTCACCCTCGGACCGCAGGACATATTGGCTTGGCGAGGATTTTGCCTTCGCCGTTGCAAGACCCTTTGACGAAAAGCCGGCGACCAACGGGAATGGCACGATGGTGGGCTTCTGCGTCGGTGGCAAGGAAGATGTCGAAAGGATGCACAGCCGGGCGCTGGAGCTTGGCGGCACCTGCGAAGGCGCGCCCAACCAGCGTGGCCCGAAGTTCTCGGCCTATGTGAGAGACCTCGACGGCAACAAGCTGTGCCTGTCCGACTGAGCATTTCCCGTTGGAGTGGTCCAGACTCATCCTTCGCTTGTTTGCTCTCAATAAGCTGCCTGCGGACTATGCCAGTTGACGGTCCCGCAGGCTGACTACGACCTGAACTGAAAGGAACACCATGGCCCGCCTGAACAACAAGACCTGCATCATCACCGGCGCGGGGCGCGGCATCGGGGCCGCGATCGCGCGCGCCTTCGCCCGGGAGGGCGCGACCGTCGTCGTGACCGACAAGGACGAAGGCAGCGCCGCGGATGTCGCCCGCGAGATCGGTGGAGAGGCGATGCGCCTCGACGTGGCATCCGAGCAGGACTGGGAGGCGCTGGCCGAGAGCTGGTCCCAGAGCGACGTGGTGGTAAACAACGCTGGCATAACCGGTTTCGAGGAGGTCCTGAGCCCACACGACCCCGAGACTGCCAGCCTGGAAGACTGGCGGGCGGTGCATGCGGTCAATCTCGACGGGACCTTCCTGGGATGCCGCTACGCGATCCGGGCGATGCGCCCCCGGGGCGCGGGGTCAATCATCAATATTTCCTCCCGCTCGGGACTCGTAGGAATCCCAGCCGCGGCGGCCTATGCGTCGTCCAAGGCCGCCGTGCGCAACCACACGAAGTCGGTTGCCCTCTATTGCGCCGAGCAACGGTTGAACATCCGCTGCAACTCGATCCACCCCGGGGGCGTCCTGACACCGATGTGGGAGCCGATGCTGGGCACCGGCCCGGACCGAGAAGCGCGCATGGCAGCCTTTGTGGCCGACACACCGCTGCGCCGGTTCGGCGATCCCGAAGAGGTCGCCGCCCTCGCCGTCATGCTGGCCTCGGATGAGGCGGCCTATATGACCGGGGCCGAACTCAATATCGACGGCGGCCTGCTCGCCGGATCGGCGGCAGCGCCGAAGACAGATTGATTTGTTTCAAACCAATATCCTGTCCCGAACGACCGCTTCAGGGAAGCTACGATGCTTAATCGATTGCCGAAGGGATCGTTCACTTGAAAGCGCTGCGGCGAAGATAGATGGCTTCTTCGGTGACGCGCGGTGCCGCATCGAAGGTCTCTTTGGACAGCCGGAGTGGGGCGGTCGTGTCGCGCGCAACCATGCTCCAAAAGCGAGACGCTTGGTCTTGGTAGCGCCTAATAAAGCCTCGCAGCGGTCGTCCAGATCCGGAATTTACCAGTCGTCACCTACACCATGAAATGCAAAGGTCTGAGGTGACATGGCGCAGCCTCCTCTCACTGGTCCAGCGCCCTAAGAGAAGGGGCGGGAAAAGACCTGATCGCAACGATTGTCTCCTCGGGCTGGTCCCAGACCGTGTCATGTCCCGCGCCTTCGATCACCTCCAGTCGTGCGTCCGGAAAAAGTCCGATGTGCCGGGCCTGAAGCGGCGCGCCGGTCCAGTCGTTGCAACCGCCGGCAAGGATCAGGATCGGACCGGAGAAGGCGAGGCCAGGCGCGATGGCGCCGAGCGCTGCGGCCGGGTCGCTCTAGAAGGCGTCGCTGGCGCAGCTGCCGAAACGCCATGCGGGGGTGTCGTAGGTCTGCCCCGGGCAGTGGTAGGGGTTCGCCGGATGGTTGGCGAAGGCATGAACGACTGTTCCGACGATGCTGTCCCGCGCCGCTTCTGCATCCCCGGTCACGCCGCGCGCGCGGAACCCTGCCAGAAGACCGGCCCAGACCACACGCGGGCTGCGCGAGAGCGCGGCGCGCCGGGCCTCGAAAGAGGTCAGGCCCTCCGCGTCAAGAAAACCGGGCTCGATCAGGACGGCGCGGGAGACCACCTCGGGGCGATGGCCGAGGTAAGCCGTGGCCAGCATCGCGCCCCAAGAATGGCCGATCAGCAGAACGGGGCCGTCGCCCTGCGCGGTGATCAGCGCATCAAGATCGGCAAGGTGATCCGCCATGCCCTGCCGCGCTTCTGTCACCCGCTCCGACAGGCCCGCGCCGCGCTGGTCGTAGAAAAGGACGCGGTAGGTGTCGCTTAGCGCCTCCAGCGCCAGCAGAGACCGATGGTCGCCGCCCGGACCGTCATGTAGCACAACGGCGAGCGGTGCGCCTTCCGCTTCGGCGAAGCGGCCATGCAGCAGGACGCCCTCACCATGAAGCCGGGGGCAGCGCAGGGTCGTCTAAAACCGTGGCGGGAACCTGCGGCGGCACCCGCGTGATCCACATCAGCGATGTGAAGCCGATGGCAAAGAGACCAATGACGATGACGATCAGAGAAATCATGGGGCGCAGAATAAGGGTTGTCCTTAGATAATGTCTTCGGACATTCTGCAGCCGCCGGTTCGGCAACGGCATGACCGGGCGCATCAGGATCTTGACCCCGGAGGACAGACACATGTCGGATCAGACCATGGCCGCCGGGTTCGCCTCGGCCTTTCTCGACTATGCCGTGGCCGAGGGTGCGCCGCGCGCGGGCCTGCTTGCGGCGGCAGAACTCTCCGAAGACGCGCTCGGCGATCAGGACACGCGCATTCCCGTTTCCGCCTATCAGGCCCTCATTGCCGCGGGGATCGATGCTGTGGGTGATACGTCGCTGCTTCTGCGCCACGTGCTGGAAACCCGGCTGGAGACCATGTCCATCGTCGGGCAGATCGTGCATGCCTCATCTTCCTTTCCGCACAGCCTCGGTCAGCTCAATCGTTACGCGCGGCTCATGGCGGATGTTCCGATCCCCGGTAGGCAGGACCGCTTCGGAATCGCGCGCGAAGGCGGCGCGGTCTGGCTGATCGATCACCGCCCCTGCGATGGAAGCTGGATGGCGACGGAGGCGAGCTTTGCGCGGTTCATCTCCGAATTCCGCCGCTCGGCCCCCGAACACCCCTTCGAGCAGGCACTGGAGGTGACATACGCGCCGCCGCCCCATGCCAACCGCTACCCCGATCTGTTCCGAGTGCCGGTGACCTTCCGCGCCGCGCGCAATGCGCTGCGTATCAATCCGGTCTGGCTCAACGAGGCCTTCGACGGGGGCAAGGAGTATGTCTTTGGCGTCTTCACGCGTCATGCCGACGGGCTGCTGGAGGAGCTTGCGACGCAGGACACCGTGCGCGCGGCCGTCGAGACGCGGATGCTGGCCGACTTGCACGAAGGCACGCTGTCGATGGACCACATCGCGCGCGATCTGGGCATGAGTCGACAAACCCTTTACCGCCGTCTGAAGGACGAGGGGATCACCTTCGCGCAGGTCCACGACGACCTGCGCCGCCGGATGGCGATGGATTACCTCAGCGCGCGGAAAGTCTCGGTGGGCGAGGCGGCCTACCTGCTGGGCTTCTCGGAGGCATCGGCCTTCGTGCGAGCTTTTCAGCGCTGGACCGGGACAAGCCCGACCGCCTGGCTTGCCGATTGATACCAGCGGTCAATCGGTTGATCGCTGCGGTCATGCCGCCGACCGTCACGAACGCGTAGACCCTCCCTCGACACAACACACGGTCGAAGGAAACAAGATATGAAACCGATGATGATTGCCCCGCTTTGCCTGACAGGACTTTTGGGCGCCTGTGCCGACATGGGCACGAATGTGGATCCGCTCCTCGACGGCGCGCCGAACGCGCAGTTCCAGAGCGACCTGTCCGACTGCCGGAGTCTCGCACGCAACCAGAAGCAGCTCGATCACGAGACGATGGCCTCAGCCGCCATTGGCGCCGGGATCGGCGGAGCCCTGGGCGAAGCGGACAACGATGGCGATGCGCTCGGCGGGGCTGTTGCCGGCGCACTGGCCGGCGCCGCGATGGGTGCGTCCGAGGCGAGTGAGGCGCGCGAAACAATCGTATTGAACTGTCTGCGCGGCCGTGGCCACGCGGTTGTCAATTGAGGGAGGGGGCGATGCACGACATTCACACGCGCATGACCGGCCTGCACCACTTTCTGACGGGCGGGCCGCGCCAGCCGTCATGGCGGTCCACCTATCCGCCGCGGCACCTCTGGGGCGATATCGGCCTGCCGATGGATCAGACGCCTGAAGAGCGGTGCTCCCGCCTGGCGCGCATCTTTCGGTGGCGGTGAGGGCGGGCCGATGACCCAGACCCTCGCCTTCGCCTACGCCGGCCTGACCGCGTTGGGTATTTCTCGGACATGGGCGGGATCTTCGCGATGGCGGGGCAGGGCCGTGTCTGGTTGTTCGGCGATGGATCGCAGCGCCTCAACCCCATCGACGGCGCCGATTTGGCCGAAGCCATCGCAGACGCAACCGATGCCGGCCGGGGGTGGGCCGAGATCGGCGGCCCCGACGTGATGACGCAGAACGGACTTGCGCTTGCGGCCTTTGCCGCGCTGGGGACCGAGCCGCGCATCACCCATCTTCCGGACATCCTGCGCCGCGCCGCGCGTGCCGTTCTGCCGATCCTGCCGCGCCGCATGAGCGGCCCCGCGCGCTTCTTCCTGACCGCGCTCGGCATGGACATGGTCGCGCCCCGCTTCGGGACGCGGCGCCTCTCCGACCATTTCGCCCGCCTCGCCGATGCGGCAGACCACCCGAAAGGACACCGTCCATGACCCTCCGAAAAGCCGGCGGTCTTGCCGCCCTAATCTGCGCCGCGACCTACCTTGTCGGCTTCGTCATGATTGTCACCGTGCTCGCCCCTCTGGGCTTCGGCTCGGGCGACGTCGACACCGCCGCCGTCGTCGCCTTCATCGCGGAACGCCCGGGCGTGATGATCGCCTGGAATACCGTGATCTACATCGTGAACGCGCTTGCGCTCGCGGTGCTCGTCGTCGCACTCCGCCAGCAGATCGCCGTCGCGCGGTCCGACGCCGCTGTCCTGACCGGAACACTCGGCGTGATCTGGGCCACGCTCGTCCTCGGCGCCGGGATGATCGCCAATGTCGCCGTCGTACAGACCTGTGCTCTGACCGACGACCTCGGAGCTGCAGCCTCCCTGTGGCAGACCCTGCACGCCGTCGAATTGGGCCTTGGCGGCGGCAACGAGATCGCCGGCGGCGCTTGGATTCTGGCGGTCAGTCTCGCGGCGCTGAAGGGTGGCACCCTCGGCCGCGTCACCGCCGGGATCGGCGTCCTCAGCGGTGCTGCAGGGCTCTTGACCATTCTGCCGCCGCTTGGCGATATTATTGGTGCCGTCTTCGGTCTTGGCGCCATCGCCTGGTTCGTGGCCGTCAGTGTAGCGCTCCTGCGGGTCCGCCAGGAAACGCTCGGCAAGCGGGTCGCCGCCTGACCCTTGGGGCACTGGCCCCGGACGCTTACCGGGCCGGGGCCGGATGGATCTTGATCACGAAACCCTCTTCCGGCGCTGGTGGCACGAAATGGCGCGAGACCTGCCGGAACTGATCCTCGGTCACAGCGAAGGGATGCAGGCCCTCCTTGTTTCGCGCCCTGAGCCGCTCGAGGCAGACCTCTTCCGGCACATCGAGCACGTGAAGCACATGCGCGGCATTCGTCCCCATGAGGAGGCCGCGCAGCCAGCCTCGCGCCTCGACGGTGTTCGCCTAGAAGTCGAGGACCACTGAGACACCCGCTGTCAGCAGGTCCGCGACATGCGGCCCAACGTCCCCACGAAACCGGCCGGCCCTGCGCATGTAGTTGCGCATCGACGTCAAGTCCGCACCGTAGAGCGCTTGGAGCCAGTCGTCCTCGCGGATCACCACCGTCCTGGGACCGTGACCAAGCTCAGTCGCCAGCGTGGACTTGCCTGAGGCGATCCGGCCGCAGAGCAGGCGCAGGGTCGGTTGATCGGCCATATTGTCTTCCACTTCTCGTCATACGGGCTGGGCCTGGGGCAGCGCCGTCGGCCCGAAGAGCAGCAGCGCCAAGAGCAGCTCAGGGTAAAAGGCGATCCTTGCGGTAGCTCGCCGGCGTTGTCCCCATCCAGCGCTTGAAGGCGCGGGTGAAGGCGCTCTGCTCGGAAAAGCCCGTCAGAAAGGCGATTTCTGCCAGCGAATGGCGCTCGTCCCGTAGGAGCCCTTCGGCCAGATCGCGGCGCGTCTCGTCGGTCATGGCGTGGTAGCTCATCCCGTGCTCGGAGAGGCGGCGCTGGAAGGAGCGCGCGGAAAAGCCAAGTCCGCGCGCGATCTCGGCCATTTTCGGTGTGCCCTCGCTCAGCGCCTGGGCGATGGCATCTTTCGAGCGGCTCACCAGATCGGGCGCGTTCGAAATCCGGGATAGCTTCACATCGAGATGCGAAATGAGATAGCGAGAGATCCCCTCGTCACCGAGGACGTTCGACCGATCCAGCGTTTCGTTTGCGTAGAGGATCGCGTCGAGATCCGCGCCGAACCGGACCGGGCAGCCGAACCAATTCTCGTGCGCGGCGACGGATTGCGGGCGGCATGTCGCACCAGCACTATCTCGGGCAAGACCGGCTCCGGGCTGACCTGCCGGGCGATCGACACGGCGCTCGCAAGCGTTGCTTCGTTCGACAGCCGCATCCCGAGGCGTCTGTCGCCCGCCCGGTTCAGGATGAAGAGCGTACCGCCCTTCGCCTCGCGCAGTTCATACTCGACTACGCTGGTCCAGAGCCGGGCATAGCGCTCGATCCGCGCGTAGGATGCGCCGAGCGTTGTCGCCGCCTTGAAGGCGAGCCCCAGCGCGCCGTATTCGTCATGCGCTCAAGCATGTCGTAGTTGCGTTCGGCCGGGATCATCTGCCCGCTGTCCCAGGCGCTCTCCGGGTCGATCCCGACCGAGGACAGCATCTCGCTGGCATTGATGCCATCGCCTGCCGCGGCGACAATCTTGCGAGCAAAGAGCGACGTCACATATCCCATGCGCGGCAGTCTACGGCGCGGGTCGGGATCGGCCAAGCTCGACGCTATGCGGATGTCCGATGGGCTCGTTCGATCACGCCCGCCCCCGACCATCAGAAAGTGCTGCACCATAGACGAATGGCCGGTCTGGTGAAGCTGCAACACATCGCTTGACTACATCGGCAAGGGCCGGTTTGGGCCTTAAAGCGCCAATGCACCTGATGGTCAGACAGCAATCGTTCGTTGCGTCAAGCAAGAGCATTAGCATAGCGACAGGTCATTCAGCCGGTCTCGCTCCTGCGTCGACCAAATTGCAAGAACCGACTCGAAGTCCGTTAAAGGCCAATTGAGTAGCATCTTTTGACCTAACTCTAAAAGTTCCCCGGAGCGCATTGCAGACATATCAACCCTTCAGCGCGCCATGCCTCGACCACAGAGCTACGATCATCGATCACCAGCCAAGGCTTGAAGCCATCCGCCTGCATTTCTTTCAATGCGCGTCGTTTCACTTCGGGGTCGGTGGCTTCATCCTGATCTTCGGCGCGCAGGTATATCCCGTCGAAAGGCAGATCGTGTTTGCGCAGCCATGCAATCGTATGTTCAGCCCAGCCCTTTGGCCGTCCGGAGCAAATTAGAATGGTTTCACCGCTTTCTTTTAACCGTCGCATCAACTTTGCGACCGGGCCAATCAGTGCGGCATCTGCCATTGCGAGGTGGAAGTTACCCCAGTGTTTTTCCACGCCATGCACAAGATGGCCTAGACGCTCTGCGTCGAACTCAGCAAGGGTGCCATCGACATCAAAAACCACACATGGGGTCGCTGCGGTTTGGGTCATAGGGTTTGCTCCAGTAGTTTATTCTCGGCGATTTCGAATAGGAGGGGGGTCGCATTGGGCGGACGTTGGCCAACATCACCCGTTGTCCAGAGCACGCGTGCGGCGCGGATGACACCGGAGTGACATACAAGGACCGGCAAGGCCGTCGGAGATGCTGCGCAGATCTCCCTTATCGCGATCTGTACCCGCTTGAGCATATCGGGCCAGCTTTCGCCTCGGTCCGGAGTGGCTTCCCTGAGGGGCTGATCGCTCAGCGGTCGCCCTTCGAAGACGCCCCAGTCTCGCTCACGCAACCCGTCGTGCAACTCAATTCGCTGACCCGGAAAGGCGAGCCGCGCCGTATCCTGCGCCCGAGACATCGGACTGGCGTAGATCGCAATCGGTTCTGGCCATATTCTTTGTGATAGCAAGCAGGCTTGATGGCGGCCCAGCTCGGTCAGCAGCACATCGGTTACCCCGGCGATGATCTCGTCTGCATTGGCGGTCGTCTCGCCGTGGCGGATCAGGCAAAAGCTGCGCGATGGCATAGCTGCGGCGGTCATAGGCGCACCCGATCGTGAAAGAATACCTCGGCGTCGAGCCCTTCGACGAGGTAATCTTCGGGCTGGGTGCAAAACGCGGGCGCAAAGCGTCTTGCACCGAGGCGTTCCAGCATCTTGCGCTGATCGCGCAGCGGTGGGTGGACATTCCAACGCTGAAAATATCCGCCCGGGACGCTGCAGATGCCCCGTGCATGTGCCGTCATATGGCCTGTGAACACGACATGCGCGTCGCGCCCCAGACGCCCGCTTTCATGCCAAGCCCGCACATAGCCCCAAGCAGCACCGCCGTCGGCGTTGGGTGTGTCACAGATCAAGAACCGCGCCTGCTCCATCGGGCCGCGGTCCAACAGCGGGGCGATGAGGCGGGCCTCGGCACTCACACCACCGCTGCTGAGTGCAGCGCGCAGCGTATCTTGGCATTCAGGGTCCAACATCACGCTTTCGCAGCCGTAGCGCCGCACAAGATGCAGCGCCATCTCGCCCGCGCGGCCAGAGGGGGGGACGGGCAAAAGGACCTGACCGTTAACTCTGTCGAGCAAGGCATTCAGCGCGTCGAACCGATCCGACTGTGGCACATCATCAAGGTGATAAGAGCAGTCCAAAATCGCGGTCGCCGCAGGGGGTGGCACATCAAAGGTGAACCAATCGGATTCCTCCGACCAGTCGCCAGAATAGAACAGCCCTTCGCCCAGATCGAAGTGGAACCAGACGCCGCCCATCGCATGGCCATTGCGCCCGGTGGTGAGGGTCACGTCGTTGATCGCCGTCTGACCCTGTTCGGGCAGCAGATGCACATTGGCCGCGGGCGGCAGGGCTTTGGCCGTTTGCGCTGTGGCATAGATGGGCAGACCTGCTTCAACCGCATGCGACGCGCCACCGATGTGATCAATGTGATCATGGGTGATGAACACCGCCTCAGCCCCTTCAAGCCACGCGGGATCGAAATGCGCGTTGGCTTCGGGGCCGAAACCGCAATCAAGCAGCCATATCCGGTTATTCACGGTCAATTGCATGCACGCGGGGCCTTTGTCCCCGATGCCGGAAAGTAGTCGTATGCTTTGCATTTAATCCTCTGAAAAGGCCCAAGGGGTGGTGATTGTCAGGCCCAGTTGTGCGCCGACGTCAAAGCGGGCGCGGGTTTCTGCAAACAGGCGCGCACCGCAGTCGGTCACCGTTTCCAGCAAGTATTTTCCGCCCATATAGGTGACCCGCGCGACCTTGCTCCGCAGATCGCCACTCTCCGAGATGGTCAGGTTTTCGGGGCGCAAGCAGACATGGCTGACCCGCGTCTCAGCCCTTGCGGACTGAACCGCAACTTCGGCGCCCAGTATCCGCGCCTGACGGGCCTCTCCGGCCTGCGTGACCTCTTGCACCGGCACCACGGTGCCGCGCCCGACGAATTCAGCAACAAAGCGGTTTCTAGGCCGTTCATAGAGGGTTTGCGGCGTGTCGAACTGCTGAATGCGGCCCTGATCCATCACGGCGATCCGATCGGCCATCGCCATGGCTTCGGCCTGGTCATGAGTGACATAGACCATTGTGGCCCCGGTGCGCTTGTGAAAATCGGTAAAGACGCCCTGCATCGTGGCCCGCAACGCCACATCAAGGTTGGCCAAAGGCTCATCCAGCAGCACGGCACAGGGATCAGAGACAAGGCAGCGTGCCAAAGCCACCCGTTGCCGTTGTCCGCCCGAAAGGTCAGAGGGCATGCGATCAGCGTAATTCTCAAGCCCCGTCGAGGCGAGGGCCGCATCGGTGTGTTTTGCTACCTCGGACTTGGAGAACCTGCGGATTTCAAGCGGGTAGGACACATTCCGCCGCACCGACATATGCGGCCAAAGCGCGTAGGATTGAAACACAAACCCGATGTTGCGCTCTTCGGGCGGCAGGTTCACCCCTGTTTGAGCATTGGCCATTTCGCGGCTGCCAATGCGGAGTTGACCGCTGCTGGGCGTCTCGAACCCCGCCAAGATGCGCAGAAGGGTGGTCTTGCCACAGCCCGACGGCCCCAAAAGTGCGATAAATTCGCCGTCGTCGAACCGGGTTGTGATGTCTTGTAGGGCAGGGGTGCCTGCGAATGTCTTGCTGACCGAAGACAGGTTTATGTCTGCCATGGGACAACTCCTTTTGGGAAGCGGCGGGAAAACAGCTGGATTAGCGCCATAAGGACGATGACCACAAAGACGATGGTCATTGCCAAGGCGCTGGCCATGCCGGTTTCGCCACTGTCATCGAGGTTGAAAATCACCACGCCCAATGTCTCGGTGCCCGAGGACCACAAGAGCGCGGAAACCGTGAGTTCGTTAAACGCGGTGAGAAACACAAGAATCGCCCCCGCCGCTGCCGCTGGGGCCGAAAGCGGAAAGATCACATCGCGTAGCCGCCTGTAGAGCGAGGCACCGACCGATTGCGCGGCCTCATCCATAGCAGGATCGAACTGTTTCAGGCTTGCCTGAACCGGGCGGAACATCACCGCGAAGAACCGCGCGAGATAGGCCAGAAAGATGATCCAAATGGTGCCATAAAGCGTGGCTTCGGTGAAAGGCAGCTTGATCAGCAGCAGGATCATCGCGATCGATAGGACAACACCCGGCAGGGCGTAGGGCAGATCGAGCAGGCTGTCGAACAGCCGCGCGAGCCGCGTTTTGCGTCGCTCCATCAGCCACGCAAGAGGCAGGCAGATTGCCGCCAAAACCGCAGAGGCGCCTGCGGCCAGCCCAAAGGAGTTGGCAAAGGCACGCGAAGTGACAGGTTGGCGGAACAGGACTTCGTACCAAGATGCAAGCGTCACAGTATCAAAGCGCAGGGTCACGCCATAGGCAGGCACGAGTGACGTCGCCAAAAGGCCGAACATCGGCAGGACGAGGATGGCAAAGACCACGGCCCATAGAAGTATCTCAACCGGTAGGCGGGCCGCGCCCAAGGGCAGGGCCAGCGGGCGGGAGGTGCTGCCCACAAGATGCAATCTCTGACGAGACTGGCATAGGCGCTGCAGCAAGATGCCCGCAACGGCGACCACCCCGATCAGCATGGCCAGAACTGAAACCTCGGCCAGAACGGTCGTGCCCATGCCAGCCAGCTTTTGATAGACCAGCGTCGGCAGCGTCGCATAGCCTGCAGGAATGCCCAACATCGCGGGAATGCCAAAATTGCCAAGCGCGGTGACAAAGGTGATTGCCGTGCCCGCCGCGAGACTGGGCAAGGTCAGGGGCATGACGACCTGCCACCATGTGCGCAGCCCTCTGGCACCGCTGATCCGGGCGGCCTCTACCACATCTTGCGGGATGGATCGCAGGCCCGCGCGAAGGGTCAGGAAGATGATCGACATATGCTGGATGCCCAGCAACAGGATGATGCCCTCGGGCGAGTAAAGTGGCTGGGGCGCGCCAAGCGGGGGGGCAATGCCCAATGTCTTTAGCAAGACCGAAGATGGCCCCATGATCTGGGTCCATGACAGTGCAGTGATCTGCGGCGGGATCATCATCGGGATCATCAGGCAAAAGACCAAAGCCGCCTTGGCCCGCAGGTCTGTCAGCGCCACCAGAAAGGCAAAGGCCGCGCCAAGCACCAGCGACACCAAAGTGCCAAAACCCGCCGTGACCAGCGAATGCTTAAGCGCACTTAGGGTCGAGGGTTGCGCCAGTACATCGCGCATAAGGGTCAGACTGGGGCTGCCTTGATCCGTGACACCCTCGACAAAAAGGCGCAGGACCGGCGCAAGCGTCAGACAGATGGCGACAATCAGAATGGCAGAGAGCAGCCGGGCCTCGGTCCGGCTGCCTCCAGTTTGTTGTGCGGCACTCATCATTCAGCGCCGAAAAGCTCTGCGAATTTGGCCTTGTTGGTGTCGGCATTTGCGAGGGCCTCGGCAGGATCGAAGGCCATCAGTTTGATGTCTTCGCGGGCGGGGAACCCTTCGGGTACGCCCATGCCGTTACGGGCAGGGATATAACCCATGTCCAGAACCAGTTCTTGGCCTTCAGTGCTGAGCAGGAAGTCGACGAATTTCTCGGCACCTTCGACGTTCTTGGCAGAAGACATGATCGCCACCGGCTCGGTCACATAGGAGACGCCCTCTTCGGGAAAGACGAAATCAACCGGGGAGCCTTCAGCCTTGTTGCGGATCGCAAGGAAGTCGACGACCATGCCATAAGGCTTCTCACCCGAAGCCACGGCTTTGAACGTGCCGCCGTTGCCACCCTGCGCGCGGGCCTCATTTGCGGCGAGGTTTTCGTAATACTCCCAGCCCAAAGTCTCATCGCCGGTCAGCGTGGCAAGGTGGATCAGCGCGGCACCGGAATAAAGCGGAGAGGGCATCGCGATTTGCCCTTTGATGGCTTCGTCCGAGAGGTCGGTCCACGAGGTCGGCGCGGTCTCGACACCTGTGTTGTAAACGATCCCGGTGGTGATCAATTTGGTCGAGTGGTAATAGCCTTCGGCAGAATGCAGCGCCGCGTCATAGTCACCGGCTTCGGGCGATTGATAGGCGGTCAACAGACCCTCCTGCGCCATGCCCTCCAGCGTCACAGTATCGGCGATAAGTAGGACATCGGGCTGCGGGTTTCCCGCTTCGATCTCGGCGCGCAGGCGGGCCATCAGTTTGGTTGTGCCGTCGCGGACCCAATCAACTTCGGTGCCAGGGTTGGCAGCCATAAATGCGTCCACCGTCCGCTGCGCATCCGCATTCGGCTGCGATGTGTAGAGGGTGATCGTATCGGCCATGGCCGTGCTGGCCAAAAGCGCGAAAGCGGTGGATGTAACGAAGGATTTCATGGAACTCTCCTGGGGTTTTTACTTTCGAACGAAAGCAGTTCGCGAGAGCCTTATCCCTGAGTTTTCTGACAGTTTTGTAACGGTTATTTGAAACTTTTATTTATATTGCGGGGCCTGAGTTCATTTCCTAACCTATTTGAAAAATATGATTATTTTTCGAAGGAAATGACCGTGCGACGGGATATTACCCAGAGAAGAGACGAGATTATTGCCCTACTCTCCAAGCGCGAAACGCTGTCGGCAGCCGAGCTTTCGTCCGAGCTTTCGGTTTCGGTACAAACCATACGAGCCGACCTGCGCGATCTTGACGAAGCGGGACTTGTCCAGCGCCGCAACGGCTATGCCCGGCTGCGCCAGCAGAGTGAGAACATCGGCTATCTGCCCCGCGAAGGCATCGCGCGACAGGAAAAGCAGCGCATCGCATTAGCGGTAAAGGGTCTTATTCCCGATGGCGCACGGGTGGCCTTGGGCACCGGCACAACGGTAGAAGCCTGCGCGCGGTTCTTGGCTTCGCATAAAGACCTTTTCGTCGCGTCCAACAGCATTCACGCTGTCTGCGCCCTGCAACAAGCCCCTGGCGTTGCTGTTGAACTGGCAGGCGGAACCGTAAGAATGCGCGATTTGGATATGATCGGCACGTCAGCGCTCAATTTCTTCTCACGGTATCGGGTTGATTACGCGGTGTTCAGCTGCGGCGGCCTTTCCGAAGAGGGCGAGGTACTGGATTACAACGCCGACGAAATGTCCGCCCGCAAGGCCATTGCCGGCTGTGGGAAGAAGAGCATTCTGGTGGTGGACAGCACGAAGAACGGCTTGGACCTGCCTTTCCAGATGGGTCACGCTTGGGACTTTGATGTGATCGTGACAGGGGCACGTTTTTCAGCATCGGTACTTGATAGCTGTTCGCGACATGGATGTCAGATTATGCAAGTTTGACACCCTCGTTCGCTGGCTAACCTGCACGTCAGCCCGTCACATCCTCTGGAAGAGTATTGGCACGGATCAATGTCCGCTTGCAGTTGCTAAGGCGGCATCCGGGCTATCTTGGGAGGTCGGTTTAGGGCCGTTCGCGTCGGCGCTCCCTCATGTAGGAAGGGCGGTTTGCCGACATTCACTGCAGGTGCGTAATGCGGTGCCAAAGTGCATGATCGGCAGGTGGAACCATAAAGTTGAAGCTGCGTCAGCCGCCAAAACCTGCAACCGAACCGGACGTCACCCATGCGCTGGAGCACTTGCCGTCATAGGCAACATTCGGTGGCCAGTTAGCCTCGTTCAGGCCGCAGGCGACAAGACGTGCGTCGAAATCGAGCATGGACCACGGAAGGTCATCGCCGCGCTTGTCCCTATCGGGCCAGACGATGCCGCTGAAACCGTTTTCATTCCAGCACTCGAAGGCTCCCATGGCGTCGTAGGGGCCGAGATACCCCATGATCGCGGCGTCCTCAAAGGCGGCGGTGTAAAGCGCAATTTGACCCGCGTCAGAGCCTTCCTTACTTTCGACCAGACCGACTTCGCGGCAAGCATAGCCGCCATAAGGCGTATCTCCAGGCAGTCTTTGCCGCGGGATGTAGAAGGGGCGGCTGTCTGCGGAAGGGCCGGTGCGCGCGCCATTTGGCGCAATGCCGCGTGTCGTCAGCAGAGCGTCAATTTCAGCGCGCAGGGCGGGCACCATACAGGTTAAAGTGCGCTGCGGTTCGGCCCCCCGTCCGAATAGGTCGAGCGAGATTTCAACGTGACTGTTATCCACGGCATCAATGGCACGGCGCAGGTTGAGCACGGCGTGTCCGCTCTCGTCCAAGAAAGTCAGACTATAACTGTCCCAAGGGTAGCCACCTGTCCCGAGTGTCATCGCAAAGGGAATATCCCGTGCCACCTCGCTGTGTGGTCCCTTAGAGATCGCCGGATCTACGTTAAGGGTCAACATCTCCATCTCGGTCATCGGGTGGACCGTGCGGCAGAGTTTAATTTCTTCTGCCTCTTCGGTCACACAAAGCACATCGGTTTCCAGAATGCCTTCGTCGCAAAACGCAGCGGCTTGGCTCGCAGCCCGCACAGCTGCAATTGTCATAGTTTTCCGCATCTTTCCCCCACTGCGCTCAAAATTGAAACTGCCATGTGTTATGTCTGTGTCGTAGATTAAAGCTTCGGCGATCCGTTACTGGATCATCTGTAGATACTGCTGATCCACCCAGGCCGTGGCACAGGGGCCGTTGTAGGCATGCCCCATGTCTTCAGGACGGATTACGCATTCGCTAACGCCGATCGGGATCGCCACCGCGCGAAAAGCGCCATGCACGGCCAGCACCTCAACTTCGTCACCGTTATATAGCTGCCACCACACGGGTGTTGCGGCATTGGGGCTGCTCCACTGGTAGACAGGTACCGTTGTATCGGTCTGCACGCGTGCGCGACCGACTGTCTCTGGGGTCGGCACGATTTCATCACCCGAGAAAAACAAGCCCACATGCCCGCGATCCACAAACCCGAGCTCCATCGTGGCGAGGTCGGCGTAGACGGTTTGCGGCAGGCACAGTTCCTGTTCAATCGGCATCTGCCAATCAGCGGTTTGCAACCAGGCTTCGGCAGGAAGATCAAGCCGCTGTTCGTCTTCCTCTTCGTTCCACGGCACCGCCATATGAAGAATGCGCGGCATGGCGTAGGGTTCGTCCCAAAAGCCCAGTTCGACCTTGAGCGTTTCCTCGTCGAGCCAGCCAAAAGTGTAGTGGGTCAGCGCCCCATCGGCGGTCAGAGGAACGTCATAGCGCAGCTCACCGGAGGCCAAGTGGTGCCGCACCATTTCAAACCGCGCATCAGACTGACAAACAGTAATCTGCTCCCGCTCCGCCTCGGGCGCGTTGGTGGCGCATTGAAACACCACCTCGCCCGAACACACCCCCTGCGCCTGTGCAGCAGAGCCGAGGCCCGCCGCGATCACGGCCGCAGCCCAAGGTCTCATGGGGAGACCTGCGCATTGTCGATCATCATGATGAACTCACCAAGGCTTTGCTGAACAGACCCCGCATCGCAGGACAGGCCGGCAATCTCGCTGCCGTCCTGATAAACGGTAAGGCCACCGCCGACCTCGGCGTCGCCCCGTTCGGCCCACCAGTATACCTCGTAGCCATAGCCGTCTTCGGTTTGGAAGGTGACCGACTCGCTCATCATCGTGCCCATGCCCGTGCCCTCGTTGTAAAGCAGGGAGGCTTTGTCGACGATGATTTCCTTCTCGAGTTCACCGCTGGTTTGGAAAAAGCCATAAGAGGCCATATCGCCGTCCATCCAGAAGGCATCGCAAACCTCAACGGCCTTTGCGCCACCGTTAAAGGTGCAGCTGAACATCTCCGACCCGTCCAGTTCGCAGTAAGAGCCGGCCAATGCGGCAGAGGAGGTCATCATGGCCAAAGTCGTCAGAAGTGCCCGTTTCATGGGAATATCCTTTTAAGAAGTTAGAGTAATTGGGAATGTGTCTTTTGAACCTTGCGGCGGACCTGAAAAGCCCCATGAGCGCGAAGCCGATAAATGCCACCCCGAGCCCGACATCCTTGAGGGCCTTTTTTACGCGCGACCGAAGCTCGACATGCGTGGTTTGAGTAAGCTTGCTCATGGAGAATACGCTCCGAATTATACGTTTTGAAACGCTGCCGCGGTAAGGCGCGATCCACACATAGGCGGAGCCTAATGGTCTGAAAGTAGTAATTAAAAATCTGTTTTTGCTTTGCGCGAAATTGTTAGTTGCAACAACGCTACAATGCAAGTCGGCGCGTCCGCGAAAAAATTCTCCTTGGTTTGATTCCCGACTTCCCTGGTTCAGACAGAGAAGCAAGGGAGGCGGCGCGCGGGGCGAACACGGGCGGAGTAAGTGGCGGTGTTCTGGCAGTTCAGATGTGCTAGACGGTAGCAATCCTGAATCGAAAACCCCGGAAAACCGGGGGAAACCCCCGGAAATCCACGCCAAGCGTGCTACATCAAGCTCATTCGGATATGAGGTTAAGCTATTGAAAAATAATGTTGAAAGAGCAGCACGGCTAAGCGTCGCACCGATGATGGATTGGACCGACCGCCACTGCCGCTACCTCCACCGTCTGCTCAGCCGCGAGACCCTGCTTTACACCGAGATGGTGACCGCCCCCGCCTTGGTGCGTGGTGGCGCGTTGCATCTGCTGGATTACGACCCTGCGGAACATCCCGTTGCATTGCAACTGGGCGGGTCGGACCCGCAAGAGCTGGCGCAGGCGGCGCGGTTGGGGGCCGCGGCGGGCTATGATGAGATCAACCTTAATTGCGGCTGCCCCTCCGACAGGGTGCAATCGGGCGCATTCGGGGCCGTCTTGATGCAGCAGCCGGGGCTGGTGGCCGATTGCGTCGACGCGATGCGCGCGGCCTGCGATGTCGAGGTGACGGTGAAATGCCGCATCGGGGTGGACGATCAGAACCCCGAAGAGATCCTGCCCGAGTTCCTGTCGCGGATCGTGGCGGCGGGCTGCACCCGTGTGACGATCCATGCCCGCAAGGCGTGGTTGCAGGGGCTAAGCCCCAAAGAAAACCGCGATATTCCGCCACTGGATTATGACCTCGTCCGTCGAATGAAGGGGCTGTTCCCGAACCTGCATATCTCGGTCAATGGCGGGATCACCTCGCTCGATCAGGCCGAAGCCTTTCTCGATGCGGGGCTCGATGGCGTCATGGTTGGGCGCAGCGCCTACCACGCGCCCGCGGATATCCTCGCCACGGCAGACCGGCGCATCTATGGGCAGGGCGGCGACAGCAGTGCGGAGGCGGCGGTGCAGGGGATGTTGCCCTATATCGAGGCCCATTTGGCAAGCGGCGGGCGGCTGGGGCAGATCACCCGGCATATGCTGGGGCTTTTCGCCGGGCGGCCCGGTGCGCGGCAGTGGCGGCGTATCCTTTCCGAAGGGGCGCATAAGCCCGGCGCGGGCCCGGAACTGGTCGAAACGGCCTTGGCCGAAGTCGCCGCGGCGCAGGACATAGCCGCGGCGGGTTAAGGTCAGACGCTGGGCTCAGCCACAGGGCGGGGCCGCAGCAGCGCCAGCGTGAGCAGGGCCGCCACCAGACCGCAGGCCGCGATGGCCCCCAACATCGGCGCGACGGTGCCGTCGAAGAACGGTCCTGCCAGCGCGATGGAGAGGCCCCCGGCCACCATCTGCAAGGTGCCGCCCAGTGATGAGGCCAGCCCTGCGATATCGCCGTGGTCATCCAGCGCCACGACCATCACCGTCGGCACCACCACGCCAAGGCAGGCATTGGCGCAGAACAGACCCGCCATCACCAGATAGAGCTCCGGCTCGGTAACCAACGCGGTGACAAAGATCGCGGCGGAGAAGAGCACGAAGCCCGCGACCCCGCGCCGGACGAGGCTGCGCATGCCCCAGCGTTCGCCCAGCCATCCCGCCAATTGCGAGGCCGAGAAGAAGCCCACCGCGTTGACCGCGAAGGCCAGCGAGAACCCCGTCGGCCCCAGCCCGTATTGCCCGGTATAGACGAAGGGCGCGAAGGCGATGAAGACAAAGAAAGAGCCCATGGCGAAGCCGCCGATAAAGGTCAGCCCCATGAAGATCGGATCGCTCAGCAGCACTTTCGCCCCGCGCCAAAGGCTGCGCGGGTTGATCCGAACGCGGCGCTCTGCGGGCAAGGTCTCAGGCTGTGCGGTGGCGGTGAGTGCCAGCGCGGCAACCGCCAGCACGCCAAGGGCTAGGAAGATCGCGCGCCAATCGGCCAAGGCCAGAACCGCGCTGCCCGCCAGCGGGGCCAGCATGGGCGAGATCGAGATCACCAGCATCAACATCGCCATCAAGCGCGTCGCCTGTGTCCCGGTATATTGGTCGCGGATGATCGCGCGGGGCACCACCATCAGCACCGCGCCGCCCAGCCCTTGCAGGGCGCGCCAACCGGTCAGCGCCGCCATCGACGGGGCGAAGGCCGCCCCGAAAGAGGCGACCAGAAACAGCGCGAGCCCGACCATGATCGGCAGTTTGCGCCCCGCCTGATCGGCCCAAGGGCCGTAGAAAAGCTGCCCCAGCCCGAAGGCGATGAAATAGGCGGTGATCGTCGCCTGAACCGCCGTTTCAGAGGCGCCATAGCTGGCGGCGATGGCAGGCATGGCGGGCAGATACATATCAATGGCGAAGGGGCCGACCAGCCCCAGCAACCCGAGAATGAGCGCTGAACGTAGCACGAGATGTCCTTTCGGATGGAATGGCCGGGGCCATATGGGGCAGGCGGCAAACGGTCGGTGCGCTTGGGGCCCACAGTCGCGGGCAACCTAACTGGCCTTGGGCAAAGTGCAACCCCGGCGTTATCGCCTTGAACCCTTCGCGCGAAACGGCTTGATAGAGCCAACGACAGCCGGGGAGGGGCTCATGCCAGAATTGAACGATCTATTGCCGATGCTGGTGCTGCTCGCCCTGATCGGCGGTTTGGCCGGGATTTTGGCCGGGCTTTTGGGCGTCGGCGGGGGCATCGTCTTGGTCCCGGCGTTCTTTTATGTTCTGCAATCGCTGGGCTATGGCGGGCCGCAGTTGATGCAGATTTGCCTTGCGACCTCTCTGGCGACGATCATCGTCACTTCGGCGCGTTCGGTGCATGCGCACAACAAGAAGGGCGCGGTGGATTGGGAAATACTGCGCACTTGGGCACCGGGGATCATGCTCGGGGCCATTCTGGGCGTGCTGCTGGTGTCGCAATTGCGGACCCAGACGCTACAGGTGATCTTTGGCGGGCTGGCGCTTTGCGTGGGCCTGTACCTCGGCTTTGGGCGCAGCGAGTGGCGCTTGGGGGAGACCATGCCGCGCGGCCTCAAACGCGCGCTCCTGTCGCCGATGGTGGGCTTTCTGTCGGTGCTCATGGGGATCGGCGGCGGCAGCTTTGGCGTGCCGCTGATGACATTGCACGGCCGGCCCATTCACAAGTCCGTGGCCACAGCGGCGGGCTTTGGCCTCTTGATCGCTGTGCCTTCGGTGATTGCCTTTCTGTTTGTCGATATCGGGCAGAGCCGCCCGCCGCTGACCCTCGGCGCGGTCAACCTCGCAGCCTTTGGGATCGTCGTGGCGATGACGCTGATCACCGCGCCTTGGGGCGTGCGGCTGGCCCATGCGATGGACCCCAAACCGCTGCGGCGGGTCTTTGCCGTCTTCCTCGTGCTGGTGGCGCTGAACATGCTCAGAAAGGCGCTTTGGGGCTGAGACGACCCGGTTTTGACCTTACTCCTGCCGGAATGCGGCTCTTTCTGCCCAATTTCGGACAATGTTCACTGAATTGCCGCAATCTCGACACAAACTGCGGGCTAAATGCCATAACAAACGCAGAATCATCCGAACCAAGGGACGTGACGAGATGCGCCGAAGCGGGACCAAAGCGATCATCCTCAAAGGGCAGGGCAGCGACCTCGCCTATTGGAAACCTGCACGCCGGGGCCGCCGGGCGTTTCGTTTCGATGGGATGTTCACCCGTGAGACCAGCCTGACCTTCGCCCGCGCCGCTGTGCCTGCCGCCAACTACAACGCGGCCCCGATGGGGCATCAGGATGTCACCCACGGCGAAGCGGCCCTTATTTTCCTGAACCAGATCGTCCAGCGCCGCGGGGCCTGAGCCCGCCTAAGCCCGCCTTAGTCGCGCCGCCGGGCCAGTCGCGCCGCCCGGCCCCCGCGCCGTTTCGCATGGGCGCTTTCGCGTGAGGGCAGTTCCGCCATGATAGCGCGGCGTTCCTCGGCGCTCATCGCGGACCAGCGGCCAATCTCGTCGATCGAACGCAGACAGCCGGTGCAGAGACGGCTTTCGGGATGCACCACGCAGATGTTGATGCAGGGGCTTTCGACCTCATCACGTTGCCAGACCTTCTTAGTCACGGCGCATCACCTGCAAACGGTCCAGAAGCCCCTGCAGGATATAGCCCGCCGCCACATGGTCGATGACCTCGGCGCGGCGTTTGCGGGTGGTGTCGGCCTCAAGAAGCGCGCGTTCGGCGGCCACGGTCGACAGGCGCTCGTCCCAATAGGTGATCGGCAGCGGGCTGAGCCGGTCGAAGTTGCGCGCGAAGGCGCGGGTCGACTGGCAGCGCGGCCCCTCGGTGCCATCCATATTGCGCGGCAGCCCCAGAACCAGCCCGCCGATGCGGCGTTCGGCGATGATCTCGGTCAGCCGGGCGGCATCGACGCCGAACTTCTTGCGCCGCACGGTTTCCAGCGGGGTGGCGACGGATTGGAAACTATCGCTCACGGCCACGCCGATGGTTTTCTCACCCAAGTCCAGCCCGATCAGCGCCTGCATCGGGGGCAGGGCGGCGATGAAATCTGCGGTTTCGTCGTAAATCATCCTGCCACCCCTGCGCGTTCCCCGGCGCTGCGGATCATGTCCAGCGCCGCATTGTCGCCCGAGAAGACCTCAAGCGCGTTATCATAGACCGCTCGGGCCTGATCGGTATCGCCCAAGACCCCCAGCGATGTGATCAGCCGCGCCCAGTCCTGCGGCGGGCCACCTTCGCTGGCGAGACGGTCCGACAGCCCTGCGACCATGCCGCCGATCATCTCCATCCGGTCATCCGCGCTCATCTCAGAGGCGGCTTCGATGTCTTCGGCCGAAGGGCCGCGCGCGGGGTTGCCAGTGCCAAACTGCGGCATCTCGTAATTCACCCCGGCAAGTGCGGCGACCTGAGCGATCTGCGCGCGGATCGGCTCGATCCAGGGGGCATCGACAGGCCCGCGCCGCAGCAGCGCATCCCATATGCGAAAGCCCACATCGGGCCGTCCGGTCTGCACCATCATCAGGCCGAGGTAATAGCGCGCCCGGCCATCCTGCTCATCGCGGTTCAACACCTCGCGCAGGGCGGTTTCCGCCTCGGGCGAGACATAGCCGCCCGCTGCCAGCACCAAGAGTTCGGCATAATCCGCGATATCCTTGGCGCTGCGGTCGGCCCCTTTGAGACGCAACACATTGGCCTGCGCCTCGGCAGCGGCGGGGAAATTGCCGATCCGGGCTTCGTTCTGCGCCAGAAGGGTTTGCCCTTGCAGGTCTTCGGGCCGGTCTTTGACCGTGGCGCGCAGCTGTTGCATCAGGGCGAGGTAATCGGCGCTCAGCCCTTCGGTGGCGGGGCTGGGGGGCAGGCTTTCCACCGCGCTTTGCTGGCTGGGACGGTTGCGGCGCATATCCTCGGCAAAGGCGATGCGGTCAGCGAGGGCCAGATCGCCATAGCCGGGCTGCCCCAGATGCCAATAAAGCGCCAGAGACCCGGCGCCCAAGGCCACGACCCCGGCGATCAGCACGAAGGGCGCGGGGCGCGCGGCGGTGTGCGGGCCACCATCGCGGGCGGCATCGGCCGCGAGGATCCGGCGCGAAATCTCGGTCCGGATGCGGGCGGCGTCGGCCTCGGGGACAATGCCGCGCGCCACGTCGCGCTCAACCTCATCCAACTGGTCGCGGTAGACCTTCAGATCATAGTCCGCCTGAGCGGGCAGGGGCGTATCCGCGCCGCGCCAAGCGGCCCGCGCCAGAAGACCGCCCACGACAAGCGCCATCGCGCCAGAGAGAAACCAGAATATCATGGCCTCTACCTAACCTTTGACCGGCCCCGACAAAAGCCCGCAAATGCCGCGTGCCCTGCGGCATTTTTCACCAATCGCGCCGCATGTCGCAAAACCGCGTCCAAATGCCGTGGTGGTCATTTCGCATATCTGCTCCTAGGCTCAGAACTGAGCACAGCCGCCCGCGCGGCCCGAATCCTTGCCGGGAAGTGACGTGATGAAGAAATACTCCGTTTTCGCAGTGGCCCGAGAGGCGATGCGCCATCATACGGGCTGGACCCGCGCATGGCGGGATGCGCAGCCGAAAAAGCGCTATGACGTGATCATCGTGGGCGCGGGCGGGCATGGGCTGGCGACGGCGTATTATCTGGGCAAGAACTTCGGCATCACCAATGTCGCGGTGCTGGAAAAGGGCTGGCTCGGCGGTGGCAACACCGGGCGCAACACGACGATCATCCGCTCGAACTACCTGCAAGACCCCTCGGCTGCGATCTACGAAAAGGCGCGCAGTCTTTATGAGACAATGAGCCAAGACCTGAACTACAACGTTATGTTCAGCCCACGCGGCGTTATCATGCTGGCACAGACCGAGCATGAGGTGCGCGGCTACAAACGTACCGCTCATGCCAACGCCCTGCAAGGCGTACAGACCGAATTCATCGGGCCGGACCGGGTCAAACAACTGGTGCCGATCATCAACATCGACGGGCCGCGCTACCCGGTGCTGGGCGGGCTTTGGCAGGCCCGCGGCGGCACCGCGCGGCATGATGCGGTGGCTTGGGGCTATGCGCGGGCCTGCTCGGATATGGGCATGGACATCATCCAGAAATGCGAGGTCACCGGCGTGCGCCAGACGGGCGGCAAGGTGACCGGCGTCAGCACCACACGCGGCGATATCGACTGCGACAAGCTGGGGATCGTCGTGGCCGGGCATTCGGGCCAGCTGGCGAATATGGCGGGCTTTCGTCTGCCGATCGAAAGCGTGGCCTTGCAGGCGCTGGTCTCGGAGCCGGTCAAGCCCTGTATGGATGTCGTCGTCATGGCCAACACGGTGCACGGCTACATGAGCCAGTCTGACAAGGGCGAGATGGTCATCGGCGGCGGCACGGACGGGCATAACAACTACACCCAACGCGGCAGCTTTCACCATATCGAAGAGACGGTGCGCGCGCTGGTCGAGACCTTCCCGATGATCTCGCGGCTCAAGATGCTGCGGCAATGGGGCGGCATCGTGGATGTCACCGGCGACCGCTCTCCCATCCTCAGCAAGACCCCGGTGGAGGGGGTGTTTATCAATGGCGGCTGGGGCACGGGCGGCTTCAAGGCGATCCCCGGCTCGGGCTGGGGCTTTGCGGAGTTGATGGCCAAGGGGCATTCGCCCCTGACCGACGCCTTCGGGCTTGAGCGTTTCGCCGAAGGGCGTTTTATCGACGAATCCGTTGCTGCCGGGGTGGCGCATTGATGTTGTGGATCGGCCACAATTCGCCGCTGCTCAGCACGGGGGGGAACGCCAGTGCCCGGCCCGGGGTTACCCGTTCAGACATTGAATATAACGGAGCTGAACAATGGCAACCCCGGATCACAACCGCACGGATCACGTCGATCATACCAACACCACGACAACCACGACCACAACGGATCGTGGCGGCAACAGCGGCCTTGCCTTCATCGTGGGCGCGGTCGTCGTCGTGGTGGCTTTGCTGGCCTATTTCCTCTTCGCGGGGGGTGACCTTGATGGCGCGAATGACGTCAACGTCAACATCGAAGGTGCTGCCGAAAGCACTGGCGAGACCATTGAGGGCGCGGCCGAAGGCACGGCGGATGCCGTCGATGAGGCCGCAACCCCGACTGAGTAAAACCCCCTCGGCCACGCGCGCAGCGTCGCCTTTTCACGATTCACGCCGCTCCGCGCCGTCGCGCCGGGGCGGCGTTTTGCCGTTCTCTACCCGCGCAGGAGCCCGCCCATGCTGATCCTCACCTGTCCTTGCTGCCATGTCACCGCCGAAGAGACAGAGTTTCACGGCGGCGGGGAGGCGCATTTGAAACGTATCGGCCCCGGCGGCTCCGAAGAGGATTTCGAGCGCTACCTCTTCATGCGTGAGAACCCCAAGGGCGTGCATCTTGAGCGTTGGCGACATGTCTATGGCTGCGGCAAGTGGTTCCACATGGCCCGCGATACCGCCACGCTCGAAGTCTTTGGCAGCTATCCCGCGCAGACCCTCGCCCCGCCGGATCACATCCTTGAGGCGATCCGCAAACGCCATCCCGATTGGCAGTGGCAGCGCGCCAGCTAGCCCCCGACCTCGTTTCTCGCCCCGGTATTCACCCCATCCTCAGCCCCCAAGGTTTTCCACGATGAGCACAAGACTGGCCACAGGCGGCCGCCTGCTGAACAAAAGCAAACCGCTGAGCTTTACCTTCAACAGCAAGCAAATGCGCGGCTATGAGGGCGACACGCTGGCCTCGGCGCTGTTGGCCAATGATCAGGTGCTGGTCGGGCGTTCGTTCAAATACCACCGCCCGCGCGGCATCGTGACCTCCGGCCCCGAAGAGCCCAACGGTCTGGTCGGTCTTGGCCAAGAGGGGCATTTCGAGCCCAATGCCCGCGTCACCACGACCGAGCTTTACGAGGGGTTGGCCGCGGAAAGCCAGAACCACTGGCCGAGCCTTGAGTTCGACGTGGGCGCGATCAACAAACACCTCAGCCGCTTTCTGCCGGCGGGCTTCTACTATAAGATGTTCATGCATCCGCGTCCGCTGTGGAAGCATCTCTATGAGCCGATCATTCGCCATTCCGCTGGTCTGGGCAAAGCGCCCAAGGCGGCAGATCCCGACACCTATGAACACTTCCACGCCTTCTGCGATGTGCTGGTCATCGGCGGCGGTGTCGCGGGGCTTCAGGCCGCCTTGGCCGCGGGCCTGAGCGGTGCGCGTGTCATCGTGATGGAGCAGTCGGCCCATTGGGGCGGGCGGGCGCCGGTTGACGGTGGCACGGTCGACGATGCGCCGGTGGAGGATTGGATCGCGCAAACGCTCGACCGGCTGCGCGGTATGGAGAATGTGGACCTGCGCGACCGGACCATGGGGGCGGGGGTTTATGATCACGGCTATGTGTTGGGCTATGAACGGCTGCGGGATCATGCGCCCCAGAGCGCAGGCCCACGTCATCGGCTTTGGCGCGTGCGGGCGGCCCATGTGATCACCGCCACAGGCGCGATCGAGCGGCCGCTGAGTTTTGCGGGCAATGACGTGCCGGGCGTGATGCTGGCCTCGGCCATGCGCGACTATGTGGCGAATTACGGGGTCTCACCCGGTGACCGCACCGTGGTGGTGACGAATAACGACAACGCCTATCTCACGGCGATTGCGCTGAAACAGGCGGGGCTTGACGTGCCCGCCGTGCTGGATGCCCGCGTCCTGCCGCAAGACAGCGAATTGGTCGCACAGGCCCGCGCGCTTGGCATTCGGGTGGTCATTGGCCATGCGGTATCCTCGGTTCAGGGGGGCAAGCGGGTGACCGGTGTGGCCGTCTGTTCGCAGGCAGGCGAAGGGGCCGTGTTGGAAGAGATCGCCTGCGATGCGGTGGCCATGTCGGGCGGCTGGTCGCCGGTGGTGCATCTGTGGTCGCACTGCGGTGGCAAGCTGACGTGGGACGATGCAAAAGCCTGTTTCCGCCCAGATCAGGACCACCCGCCCACCGGGGCAGACAGCCATGGTTTCGTGACGCCCGCCGGGGCAGCGGCAGGGGTCTTTGCCCTCGACGACGTGCTGCATGACGCCCATGCTGCTGCCGATGGGGTGGCAACGTCGCTCGGCTTCAAACTGCCGCGCGATCTGGCGGCACCCACGGCGGCGCGGCGCGAGGAAGCGCCGATGATGCCGGTCTGGCAAATGCCGCAGGGCGCCAGCGCCAAACTGCGCGAGAAGACCTTTCTCGATTACCAGAACGACGTGAAAGTCTCAGATGTGCGTCTGGCCGCGCAAGAGGGCTTTGTCTCGGTCGAACATGCCAAACGCTATACTACGCTCGGCATGGCGACGGATCAGGGGAAGCTGAGCAATATCAATGGTCTGGCCACGCTCGCCGGGGCGCTGGATGCAGAGATCCCCAACGTCGGCACCACCACCTTCCGCCCGCCTTACCATCCGATCTCGATGGGCGCGATTGCGGGGGCGGCGCGGGGCGATACCTTCCAGCCGATCCGCCGCACCCCGCTACATGACTGGCACGAAGCCAACGGCGCGGTCTGGGAGCCGGTCGGCCAGTGGCGGCGGCCCTATGCCTATGCGCGAGACGGCGAAAGCACCCATGACGCGGTGATGCGTGAGGTGACCAACACACGCCAGAACCTCGGCCTGCTGGATGCCTCGACCCTTGGCAAGCTGATCGTGCGCGGCCCGGATGCGGCGCGGTTCCTCGACATGATGTACACCAATATGATGTCGACGCTGAAACCCGGCAAATGCCGCTATGGGCTGATGTGCAACGAAAACGGTTTCCTTATCGACGATGGCGTCGTGGCGCGTCTGGATGAGCAGACCTTCCTCTGCCACACGACCACCGGCGGGGCCGACAGCATCCATGCCCATATGGAGGAATGGCTCCAGACCGAGTGGTGGGATTGGAAAGTGCATGTGGTCAACGCCACCGAACATTACGCGCAGGTGGCCGTGGTCGGGCCCAATGCCCGCAAATGTCTGGAGAAACTCGGCGGGATGGACCTGAGCCGCGAGGCGCTTGGCTTCATGGAATGGACCGAGGGCGAATTGGGCGGCTTCAAGGTCCGTGTCTTCCGCATCTCTTTCTCTGGCGAGCTGAGCTATGAGATCGCGGTTGAGGCGGGGCAGGGGCAAGCCTTTTGGGACGCGCTGCTGATCGCCGGGCATGACTTGGGCGTGATGCCCTATGGCACGGAATGTCTGCACATCCTGCGCGCCGAAAAGGGCTTCATCATGATCGGGGATGAGACTGACGGCACGGTGATCCCCCAAGACCTTGGCCTGAACTGGGCGATCTCGAAAAAGAAGGACGACTACCTTGGTAAACGCGCGCAACGGCGCAGCCATATGCAGGATCCGACCCGCTGGAAACTGGTGGGGCTTGAGACGACCGATGGCAGCACCCTGCCGGATGGGGCCTATGCGCTTGGCGAAGGTGAGAATGAGAACGGCCAGAAGGTGATGCAGGGGCGGGTGACCTCCTCCTATCATTCGCCGACGCTGGACCGGGGCATCGCCATGGGGCTGGTGCTGCATGGACCGGACCGGATGGGCGAGGTGCTGACCTTCCCCGGCACCGATGGCAAGACCTATGAGGCGCGGATCGTTGATCCGGTGTTTTATGATCCCAAGGGGGAGAAACAGAATGTCTGAACCCGTAAGCGCATTGAAGAACGGCCGCTATGACGCTGGTATCGCTGTGATTTCCGAAGTGGCACCCATGGGCATGATTACGATCCGCGGCGATCTTGATGCGCCCTATCTGCGCAAGGTGACTAAGAAACTCACCGGGGTGGAGCGCCCCGAGCGGGGGCAATGCCGCTTCGCCGGGGATGCCGGGGCAGCTTGGATGTCGCCCGATGAATTGCTGCTCTTCTGCCCCCACGCGCAGGTGCCCGAGGTGCTGGCGCGGCTGCATGCGGCCTTCGAGGATACCCATACCACCGCCATGGATGTCTCCGGCGCGCGGGCGGCGTTTCGTGTCGAAGGCCCCCATGCGCGGGAGGTGCTGGCCAAGCTCGCCCCCGTCGACCTCGCCCCAGATCAATTCACCCCCGGCATGTTCCGCCGCACGCGGATGGGGCAGGTGCCCGCCGCCTTTTGGCTGCGCGACGATGGCGCCTTTGAGGTGATCTGCTTTCGCTCGGTCGCGCAGTATATGTTCGACCAGCTTTGCGTGGCGGCCCAGCCCGGCAGCGCGGTCGGCCATTTCCAAACGGCCTAAGTCGAGAGAAAAACTGACTATTTCTCTCGGAACGGATGTGATTTGCAGACGTTGACCTTGACGTTGCCGCTTGATCAACATCAAGTGGCCGCAGCGAAATTTCCAAACGAGGAGGCCCAGAAATGGCTTTTGAACTTCCCGATCTCCCCTATGCCCACGACGCGCTTGCATCCAAGGGCATGTCCAAGGAAACGCTGGAATACCACCACGACAAGCACCACAACGCCTATGTCACCAACGGCAACAAGGCGATTGAGGGCACCGAGTGGGAGGGCAAGACCCTCGAAGAGATCATCAAGGGCACTTACGACCCGAACGCCGTGGCCCAGTCCGGCATCTTCAACAACATCTCTCAGCTGTGGAACCACAACCAGTTCTGGGAAATGATGAGCCCCGAAGACAACAAAATGCCCGGTGAGCTGGAAAAGGCGATTACCGAGAGTTTTGGTTCCGTCGACAAGTTCAAGGATGAGTTCAAGGCCGCGGGCGCAGGCCAGTTCGGCTCCGGCTGGGCATGGCTGGTGAAAGACAAAGACGGCAGCCTGAAGGTCACCAAGACCGAGAACGGCGTGAACCCGCTCTGCTTCGACCAGACTGCGCTGCTCGGCTGTGACGTGTGGGAGCACTCCTACTACATCGACTTCCGCAACGCGCGTCCCGACTACCTGTCGAACTTCCTCGACAACCTTGTGAACTGGGACAACGTCGCGTCGCGCATGTGATCTAGCGGGGCGCATGCGAGAGCCGCTCGCGCCTGATGCGTGTGGCGCTCTCCCAGTCACCGACGCCCACGGCTACGCCGCAGGCTGGGTGAACTGGGACAACGTCGCCTAGCGTCTGTGATATGGCGGCGCGGCCTTACGGCCAGCCCGAACAAGACAGAAACCCCGCAGCCTGCTGCGGGGTTTTTTCGTTGGAACCCAAGACCCTTCGCGGATGTTTTTCTCCTGAGACTTCACGTAAAAAAAGGAGGACAACATGGCCGAGCGGAAGCGATCCAACGACGGTAGCAAGGAGACCGAAAAATTCCTCTCCGATACCGAGACGCCAGACCAAGGTGGCCGCGCCGGGGGTGATCTGCAAAAGGACGTTGGCACCCAAGACGCCATGCGCCGCGCCGAAAAGGGCGAAGACGGCGTGACCCGCGTCACCGGCGAAGACAAACGCAACCATGGAGAGCCTTCATGACCAAACTCAGCCAAGACACATGGGTGCTGATCGCGGATGGCGAAAAGGCCCTTTTCCTGCAAAACCACACCGATGGCGAAGACCCCTATCTTCAAGTCGTGCGCAAGGAAGAGCAGGAGAACCCACCGGCGCGGGAGCAAGCCGCCAATCGCCCCGGTCGGATGAGCGATGGTCCGAGCGGGCACCGCTCTGCCTTTGACGACACGGATTGGCATGAGCTGGAAAAAGAGCGATTTGCCAAGGACTTGTCCGACATCCTTTACAAGCTGGCCCATAAGGGCCGCTTTGATCGGATCGTCTTGGTGGCCCCTCCGGCAGTACTGGGCGACCTGCGCGATGACCTCCACAAAGAGGTGCAGAGCAAGGTGGTAGGGGAAATCCCCAAGACCCTGACCAACCACCCCATCGACGAGATCGAAAAGATCGTGGCCGGGGAATTGGCCCAAACCTGAGTTTTCCCTTGGCGCGGGAATTGATTGCCTTCACAAGGAAGCAGTCTACCGCGCCAAGGATTTCCCATGACCGACACCACCAAGGGTTTCGCCGCCATGATCGCGGCCTGCTGTATCTGGGGGCTGTCGTCTATCTTCTACAAATTGCTGTCGCATGTGCCCGCCGCCGAGGTGCTGGCCCATCGCACCCTCTGGTCGCTCGTGTTCTTCGTGATCGTGCTGGCAGTGCAGCGGCGTTTGCGCGCGATCCTTGACGCGATGGCCGGGCCGCGGGCTTTTGGGCTGCTTGCTTTCGCGGCGCTGGTGATTGCGACGAATTGGTATCTTTTCATCTGGGCGGTTCAGAGCGGGCAGGCGACGGAGGCGGCCTTGGGCTATTACATCTTCCCGCTGGTCTCCGTCCTGCTGGGCCGTCTTGTCTTTGCCGAGCGACTGAGCCCCGTACAGCTTTGCGCGGTCGGGTTGGTGACAGTCGCGGTCTCGCTGCTCACCTATGGCTTGGGCACCGCGCCTTGGCTCGCGATGGCGCTGGCGGCGTCTTTTGGGCTTTATGGGCTGGCGAAAAAGCGGTTGGCGGTGGGGCCGGTCGTCTCTGTCACCGCTGAGGTGCTGCTGTTGTCGCCCCTTGCGGTGCTCGTGCTGTGGCAAACGGGTGACAATGGGGCGGGGGCCTTCGGGGCCTCCTTCCGCGATACGGCGCTGCTGATACTCGCCGGGCCGATCACCGCGACGCCGCTGATCCTGTTCAGCTACGCGGCGCGGCGATTGTCGATGGCGACGGCCGGATTGCTGAGCTACATCAACCCGACCTTGCAGTTTTTCTGCGCCGTGGTCCTGTTTCGCGAACCGTTCACGGGCTGGCATGTGCAGGCCTTTGTGCTGATCTGGTGCGCGCTGGCGGTCTATTCCGTCAGCACCTTCCGTCAGGACAAAGCGCGGCGCAGAGCGCTGAGAGCGGCCTCGGCATCCGGCACCACGGTGACGTAATCCAGCAGCGTCGCATCGGCAAAGCCATGGGTCACGACATGGTTCATGAGCGACATGAAAGGATCCCAGTATCCATTTGTGTTCACAAGGAAAATGGGTTTCTCATGCAGGCCCAACTGGCGCCATGTCAGCACCTCGAACAGCTCGTCCAATGACCCCGCGCCGCCGGGCAGAACCGCCACGGCATCGCAGTTCATGAACATCACTTTTTTACGCTCATGCATCGTTTCGGTCACGATATAGCGGGTCAGATCGGTCTTGCCGACTTCCCATGCCACGAGATGCGCAGGGATCACGCCGAAGGTGTCGCCCCCTGCCGTTTGGGCGGCGCGCGCAACGCTGCCCATCAGCCCGACATCGCCCGCGCCATAGACCAGCCGCAGCCCGGCCTCGGCCAGACCGCGGCCCAATGTTTCGGCGTCTTGGATGAAGGCTTCGTCGTCGCCGGGGCGGGAGCCGCAATAGACACAGACAGAATGTTGCATGGTAAAGCGTCCTGTTGATTAGGAAAATTCTGCGCGGATCGTCTGCGCTTTTGACCCCTGTTAGCCTGCTTGCTAAAAAGGCTCAACCACAGGGGAAGTAGAGAATGTTCAAGGGATTTGGCCGGTTTGGCGGCATGGGGGCGATGGCGGCGGGCGCCTTTGCGGCGGCGGTGCTGGCGCTTGGCGCTTGGATCGGCAGCAAGCGCGGCGCGCCGGAGGAGGCGGCCCCCGAAACGGTGGCCGTGCTCCCCGAACGCGATGCCACCCCTGTGAATGCCACGCTGGTGCCAGATGCGGTGAAAGGTGTCTCGGTCGGCCCCGAGGGTGATGCGGCGACGGAGCCCGAGGCGGTGCCGCAGGCCCCGGCCTTTGACGAAGTGCGCCGCGAAAGCGACGGGATGACGGTGATCGCGGGCCGCGCGGCGCCCGGCAGCACCGTGGCCGTGTTGAAGGATGGCGAAGAGGTGGCCCGCGCCACCGCCGATGGGGCCGGGAAATTCGCGACCCTTGCCATGATCCCGCCCGATGGCAAGGGCCATGTGCTGACGCTTTTGGGCCAGGACGGCGCGGCGGAGCTTGCTTCGGAAGAGGAGATTATTCTCACCCCTCGCGCAGCGCCCGTGCAGTTGGCCGAGGCCGATATCGCGCCGGAGGAAACCCCGGTCGCGTCGGTTGAGGAGGGGGCCACAGAGCCGGACGAGGCGACAGAGCCTGAAATCTCTGAGACCACGATGGAAGAGCCGATTCCGGCAACTACAAACGACGCCGAAGAGCAGAGCGCGACAGCTACGGGTCAAAACCCAGCCGCTGCGCAGCCGGGGCAGGCGACCCCTCTGGCCGGCACGGCCACAGCCGAGGCGGAGCGCGCCGCGACCGACAATGCGGACGTGCAAGACGTAGAGGCGCACCGAGGACAGTCGACGCAAGACGAGGCCAGCCCGGACGAAAACACCGCATCGACAGAGCAAAACCCGGCTATCGCCGAAGAGGAAGTCGCCTCCGCCCCCGCTCAGACCACCCCGCTCTCCGATACCGGGACCGCTGACGTAGAGAGCAGAACGTCGGAGCAACCTTCTCAAGCGATGCCGATGGCGGGAAAAGGCACCGCGGAGGACGACAACGCGGCGGCGTTGGATCAAGACGGTGCCGCCGGGCAGAGCGCGGATAGCAACACCGCGCCGTCCCAAGCCACGCCGATGGCAGGAACAGCCAGCGCCGAAGACGTGAGTGTCGCGACGGTGGAGCAGGACGATGCCGCCGAGCAGAGCGAGGATACTAGCTCCGCTCCGGCCCAAACCACACCGATGGCGGGAACGGGTACGGCTAAAGATGTGAACGCCGCGCCGTCGCCACAAGACGGTCCCGCCGATCAGGGGGCAGAGACCAGCGCCACGCCTTCTCAAGCAACGCCGTCGGCGGAAACCGGCACCGAAGAGGGCGAGACCGCCGCGCCAAACGCTGACGGTGAGGCGCCATCTCAAGCCACACCACTGGCAGAGACGGGAAACGTCGAAAGCGACACCACGCTCGCGCAAACACCGCCCGCCGCCGTGACCGAGGCCCCGAACCTCGCCGACCGCAGCCCATCGGCGCCCGAGACCACAACCCCCGCCCTTGCGGAGGAGCCCGACACCATCGCCGCACCGGCGAAGCCGCCCGCGCCCGCGCCGGTGTTGAAATCCACCCCCGAAGGGGTCGAACGGCTCGACACCGCGCCGCCGCAGGTGATGACCAATGTGGCGCTCGACACCATCGGTTACTCCGATCAGGGCGATGTGCAACTGGCGGGCCGTGCCCAGCCGGACACCCGCGAAGTGCGCGTCTATCTGAACAACAACGCGGTGATCAGCCTGCCGGTCGATCAAGAGGGCCGCTGGCGCGGCGATCTGCCCGATGTTGATCAGGGTGTTTATACCCTGCGCGTTGATGAGCTTTCCCGCGGCGGCGATGTGACCAGCCGGGTAGAGACCCCCTTCAAACGCGAATCTCCCGAGGTGCTGGCCGCCGCCACCGAGGGGCTGACCGGCCCGCTCAGCGCGGTGACGGTGCAAAAGGGCGATACGCTCTGGGCGATCTCGCGCACGCGCTACGGCGATCCTTTGCTCTATGTGAAGGTGTTCGAGGCCAATAGCGCCAATATCCGCGACCCCGATCTGATCTATCCCGGACAGGTTTTCGACCTGCCCGAAGACCCGGCATCGGAGTGATCTGAGCGGCCAAAACCGGGGCGGCATTCGCAGCGCGCAGAGCGGCTGTGCGCCGCCCGGTACTGGCAACCCAAGGCCATGGGGCCTATGTAGCCTGTAATCACTTCAGGAATTCCCATGCCAGCCGATACAGACCAATCTAACGCCGCGCGGCGGCGCGACCGCAAGACGCCCAAGCCCGAACGCATCCCCACAGAGGCCGAGATGATCGACGCCGCCGAGCGTCAGTCGGGCTTTCTGGTGCTGCGCAAGGTCGCGCCCTACCTCTGGCCCAAGGATATGCCATGGGTGAAACGCCGGGTGGTTCTGGCCATGCTGGCGTTGCTGGTGTCGAAGCTAATCATCGTCGCCACGCCGTTCTTCTACCGCGACGCGGTGGATGCGCTGGCGGGCGAGGGGGCGCCGATGCTGGCGCTTGGCGCGATTGGTCTGACCGTGGCTTACGGCATGGCGCGGCTGATGGGCGTAGGCTTTCAACAGGTCCGCGATGCGGTGTTTGCTCGCGTCGGGCAGCGCGCCCTACGGATGCTGGCGCTTGAGGCCTTCCAGCACATCCACAAACTGTCGATGCGCTATCACATCACCCGCAAGACCGGGGGCCTCAGCCGGATCATCGAGCGAGGGGTCAAAGGCGTCGACTTTCTGCTGCGCTTCCTGCTCTTCTCCATCGGGCCGCTGATCCTTGAGCTGATCCTCGTCGGTGTGATCCTCGCCGTGCTTTTCGATATTTGGTATCTGGCGGTCGTGACCGTGACCATCGCGGTCTACGTCTGGTTCACCTTCGCCGTCACTGAATGGCGCGTGCGCCTGCGGCGGCAGATGAACGACAGCGACACCGACGCCAACCAAAAGGCAATCGATAGCCTGCTGAACTATGAAACGGTTAAATACTTTGGCGCAGAGGGGCGCGAGGCCGCGCGCTATGACGCGGCGATGGCCGATTATGAGAACGCGGCGATCAAGACGAACTATTCGCTCGCCTTCCTGAACTTCGGCCAAGCCCTGATCATCACTGCGGGGCTCGTGGGCGTCATGGTCATGGCGGCGATGGGCGTGCAAAGCGGCGAGCTGAGCGTCGGCGACTTCGTCATGGTGAACTCCTACATGATCCAACTGACCGTGCCACTGAACTTCCTCGGCACCGTTTACCGTGAGATTCGTCAGGCGCTGGTGGATATGGGGCAGATGTTCGGCCTGCTCGAACAACCGGCCGAGATTGACGACAAGCCAAACGCGCCGGCCCTCAAGGTGACGGGCGGCCATGTGACGCTTGAGAACGTGCGCTTTGCCTATGACACCGACCGCGAAATCCTCAAAGGCATCTCGCTTGAGGCGCGCCCCGGAGAGACGGTGGCGATCGTCGGCTCGACCGGCTCGGGCAAGTCCACCATCGGGCGGCTGTTGTTCCGCTTCTACGATGTCGCGGGCGGGGCGCTCAAGATCGACGGGCAGGACGTGCGCGACGTGACCCAGCATTCGCTGCATATGGCGATTGGCGTGGTGCCGCAGGATACGGTGCTGTTCAACGACACCATTGGTTACAACATCGCCTATGGCCGCGATGGGGCGACGCAGGAAGAGGTCGAAGACGCCGCGCGCGCAGCACAGATCCATGATTTCATCATGGCGCTGCCGCAGGGGTATAAGACCACGGTGGGCGAGCGGGGCCTGAAACTGTCGGGCGGCGAGAAACAGCGCGTGGGCATCGCGCGGACCCTGCTGAAAGATCCGCCGATCCTGCTGTTGGATGAGGCCACAAGCGCGCTCGACAGCGAGACGGAGCATGAGATCCAAGACGCGCTGCGCCGCGCGGGCCAAGGGCGCACGGTGCTGACCATCGCCCACCGCCTCTCGACCATCGCCGAGGCCGACCGCATCGTCGTGTTGGAGAAGGGCGAGATCATCGAACAGGGCAGCCATGAGGTGCTGCTCGCCCAAGGTGGGCGCTATGCCCAGCTTTGGCAGCGCCAGCAGGCGGAAGAAGAGTAGACGGAGAAGCTGGCCCCGCCTTCTGTTTCGGCAGGCAAGGCGGGGCATTGCCGCCGAGGGGTGCATTTGCGGGCGATCTGCTCTTGCACTGTGCGGGGCGGCGCATGATATCTACCGCCATGACCGATCTTTCGACCCCCTCGCAGACCTCGCTGCGCGCCCGCGCCGCCCGGCTGGCCGACCGCCCTTCGTTCCAGAATTTCATTCTGGGCGTCATTCTCTTTAACGCCGTGATCTTGGGGCTTGAGACCTCGGAGGAGGTGATGGGGCAGGTTGGGCCGCTGATCCTGCTGCTGGACCGTATCTGTCTCGCCATTTTCGTCATCGAAATTGCGATCAAGCTTTTCGGGCGCGGGCTTGATTTCTTCAAACGCGGGTGGAGCATCTTTGACTTCGTCATCGTCGCCATCTCGCTGATCCCGGCCACCCAAGGGCTCAGCGTTCTGCGGGCCCTGCGCATCCTGCGGCTCTTGCGCGTCGTCTCGGTCGCGCCCTCGCTGCGCCGCGTGGTCGAGGGGCTGGTCAACGCGCTGCCCGGCATGGGCTCGGTCTTTTTGCTGATGGGGGTGATCTTCTACATCGCCTCCGTCATGGCCACCAAACTCTTTGGCGCGGATTTTCCGCAGTGGTTCGGCACGCTGGGCCAGTCGGGCTATTCGCTGTTCCAGATCATGACGCTCGAGTCGTGGTCCATGGGCATCGTGCGCCCGGTGATGGAGGTCTATCCCTATGCCTGGATGTTCTTCGTGCCCTTTATCATGGTCACCACCTTCGCGGTGGTGAACCTTTTGGTCGGCCTGATCGTGAACTCGATGCAAGACGCGCATCATGAGGAAAGCAACGAGCAGACCAACACCTACCGCGATGAGGTCATGTCGCGGCTGACCGATCTGGAAAACCTGATCAAGGCGCAGAACACCCCGCCCAAACCCTAAAAGGCCGGGGCGGGGAGGGGGCGTTATTCCTCGCCGATCGCCTTGGCGGTGAGATTGTCCAGCGCCTTGGTCATCTTGGTGAGATATTCCGCCTCTTCGGGCAGGCCGTGGGCGGTGACCAGCGTTTCAGGCGCGGCATAGGTCACATGCACGGCCCCCTCGCCATCGGCGTAGACCAGCACCCGCATCGGCAGGTCCAGCCCGGCGGTCTGGGCATCCTGCATCGCGGGGGTGCCGAGCTTTGGGTTGCCAAAGATCAAAAGCTGCGTCGGGCGCAATTCCATCTCGGCCTTTTCGGCCCCGGCGGCATGATCGACCCGGGCAAAGACCTCGGCCCCTGCTGCCTCGACCGCGCTTTCCAGTCGGTCCATCGTCGTGGGCACGTCATGGGGTGAGACCTTGGCCACCAAATCCTGCGCCAATGCGGGCATGGCCGCCATCACGACACCTGCTGCCAGTGAAATCGCTTTCATTATCGTCTCCTTTCGCTGCATTCTGCCCCTGACCTAGCGTGACGCGCCCCCGGGCCAAGCGGTCGGCGAAAAGGCGCTGCGGTTCGCTGGGTCTTGGCTTGGCTGGCCACGCGCGGTAAGAGGGGCAAAATCAGGCCGGGGGCAGGGCGCGATGAGCGATACCGACAGTTTTATTGACGAAGTGAACGAAGAGGTCCGCCGCGACCGGCTATACGGCTACCTGCGCCGCTATGGTTGGATCGCCGTGCTGGCCGTGGTGGCCATCGTCGGCGGCGCCGCGTGGAACGAATACAGCAAAGCACAGGAGCGGGCCGAGGCCGAAGCTCTGGGGGATGCGATGCTTGCCGCGCTCGAAGCGGATGCCAGCAATGCCCGCGCCGAAGCGCTCGCCCCGATCGAGGCCGATGGCCCCGGGGCCCGCGCCGTGCTGAACTTCATGCGCGCCGATGCGCTGGCCGAAGCGGGTGAGACCGATGCCGCTGTGGAGCAGCTTGATGCCGTGGCGCTCGACGGTGACCTCGCGCCGATCTACCGGGCCTTGGCGCAGTTCAAGATCGTGACCCTTCAGGGCCAATCGGTACCCGTGGCCGAGCGGCGTCAGGCGCTCGAAGCGCTGGCCCAGCCGGGTGCCCCGCTGCGCCTGCTGGCCGAAGAGCAACTGGCGCTGATCGACATCCAAGAGGGTGAGATCGACAAGGCCGTGGCGCGCTACCAGTCCATTCTCTCCGATGCGGAAACCACCCCGGACTTGCAACAACGCGCCCTTCAGGTGATTGTGGCCTTGGGTGAAGAACCGGGTGACGAGAGCGCCGCCGCAGAGGCCGCGCTGGAGATCCCCGAAGCAACGGGTGACTGACACATATCCACCCGCCAAAAATGGCGGGGGCGTGAAGGTTGAGGAAAGACAGAAAGTGAGCAGGTCCATGACGAAGCATCGCGAAACCGAACCCGGGCAAGCGGGTCTGCGGGGTCTGGGCGTGGCGGGGGCCATTGGTGCCGCGCTGTTGCTGACGGCCTGCGCGGATGAGCAGACTTATCTGCCGGGCAAACGCGAAGACGTGCGCGCGGTGCTGCAAAACCCCGGCGTGCAAGACCCTGCCTTCGACGCCGCCACTGGCCCCGTGCCAGAGAATACCAGCCGCGCCATCGCTCTGGGCGGCACGGTGAACAACGCCAACTGGACCCATAGCATCGGTACCGCCGCGACCCGCATCAGCCATCCCGCGCTGCGCACCGCGTTACAGCCGGTCTGGAGTGCCGATATCGGCGCGGGCGACAGCCGCAAACAACGTATCACCGCCGATCCGGTGGTGGCGGGCGGGCGTGTCTTCACGCTCGACGCCGGGGCGCAGGTCACAGCGACCTCGACCTCGGGCCAAACGCTCTGGACCCGTGACCTCACCCCCGCATCCGACCGCGAAGGCCAAGCCACCGGTGGCGGCCTCGCCGTGGATGGGGAAACGCTCTATGTCTCCGTGGGCTTTGGCATTTTGGCCGCGCTCGACGTGACGACGGGCGGCGTGCGCTGGACCCAAGACCTTGACGCCACCGGTTCGGGCACGCCGACCGTCTCGGGCGATCTGGTCTATCTCACGGCGGGCGACGATACCGGCTGGGCGCTAGACAAGGCTACTGGCCGCATTCAGTGGCAAACCGGTGCGGTCACCAGCCTTAGCAACGTTTTGGGCGCGCCTGCGCCCGCCGTCACCAGCGATCTGGCGATCTTCGCCTTCGGCTCTGGCGAGGTGCAGGGGCTGTTCCGCCAAGGCGGGCTTGAGCGGTGGTCGACCTCTGTTCTGGGCAAACGTCCGGGCCGCGCGCTGAGCTTTGTGGGCGATGTGACAAGTGCGCCTGTGGTCTCGAACGGGACCGTCTATGTGGGCAACCATTCGGGCCGTCTGGCCGCGCTGGATGTCAACAGCGGCGACCGCAAATGGGTCGCGCGCGACGGGGCGATTGGTCCGGTCTGGCCTGCGGGCGATTCTGTCTTTGCGGTGACGGACCTGAACGAACTGGTCCGACTCGACGCCAGCACGGGTCGCCGCATCTGGGGCACGCCGCTGCCGAATTTCGTCAAGGACAAGCCCAAGAAGCAATCCGAAGTGGTGGCCCACTACGGCCCGATCATCGCCGGGGGGCGCGTGATCGTGGCCTCGAACGACGGGGTGCTGCGCAGCTTTGACCCCGTGAGCGGCGGGCTGACCGGCACCACCCAAATCCCCGGCGGGGCGACAACCGCCCCCGTCGTGGCGGGCGGCACGCTATATGTCGTCTCCACCAAGGGGCAATTGCACGCTTTCCGTTAGGCCGCAAATAGGCTAAGGCGCGTGTCTGAACTGGCCCAACCGGGGCCCGGAGCCTGAATTATGTCCTTTACCCTTGCCATCGTGGGCCGTCCCAATGTCGGTAAATCCACGCTGTTCAACCGCCTTGTCGGCAAACGCCTTGCGCTGGTCGATGACCAGCCCGGCGTGACCCGCGACCTGCGCGAAGGCGCGGCCAAATTGGCCGACCTGCGCTTTACCGTGATCGACACGGCGGGGCTGGAAGAGGTCACCGACGACAGCCTGCAAGGCCGGATGCGCCGCCTGACCGAACGTGCGGTAGACATGGCTGATGTCTGTCTCTTCATGATCGACGCCCGCGTGGGCGTAACCCCCTCTGACATGGTCTTTGCCGAGATCCTGCGGAAAAAATCCGCCCATGTGATTCTTGCCGGCAACAAGGGGGAGGGCAAGGCCGCCGACGCCGGAATGATCGAGGCCTATTCGCTGGGTCTGGGCGAGCCCATTCGCATGTCCGCCGAGCATGGCGAGGGGCTGACCGATCTTTACACCGCCCTGATGCCGCTGGCGGATGAATATGCTGAACGTGCCACCCAAGACGCGCCCGAGACGGATGTGGACCTGCCTGAGGATGACGCCGATCTCGAAGCCGAATCCTTGCCGATGCCGACCCGCGCCAAGCCGCTGCAGGTCGCCGTGGTGGGCCGCCCCAATGCGGGCAAGTCGACGCTGATCAACCAGATTCTGGGTGAGGACCGTCTACTGACCGGGCCAGAGGCTGGGATCACCCGCGATGCGATCTCGCTGACCACCGAATGGGCCGGGCCGAATGGTGAGCCGGTGCCGATGCGTATTTTCGACACTGCCGGGATGCGCAAGAAGGCCAAGGTTCAGGAGAAGCTGGAAAAACTCAGCGTTAGCGACGGTCTGCGCGCGGTGAAATTCGCCGAGGTTGTGGTGCTTCTGCTCGACGCCGAAATCCCGTTCGAGCAGCAAGACCTGCGCATCGCCGATCTGGCCGAGCGTGAGGGCCGTGCCGTGGTCGTCGCCGTGAACAAATGGGACATCGAAGAGAACCGGCAGGAGAAACTGCGCGATCTCAAAGAAAGCTTCGAGCGGCTCTTGCCGCAGTTGCGCGGTGCGCCGCTGATCACCGTGTCGGCCAAGACGGGCAGGGGCCTCGACCGGCTTCAGGCCGCGATCATGCGCGCCTATGAGGTCTGGAACCGCCGGGTGACCACCGCGCAGCTCAACCGCTGGCTCTCGGGCATGATGGAGGCGCATCCGCCTCCCGCGCCGCAGGGCAAGCGCATCAAGCTGCGCTATATGACCCAAGCCAAGACCCGTCCGCCGGGCTTCGTGGTGATGTGCAGCCATCCCGACAAGGTGCCGGACAGCTACACGCGCTATCTGGTCAATGGGTTGCGGTTGGATTTCGACATGCCCGGCACGCCGATCCGTCTGTGGATGCGCGGCCAGTCCGACGCCAACCCCTATAAGAACCGCAAGAAAGCGGCGCCATCGAAGCTGCGCAAGCACACCGACGGTCGCCGCAAGGACTAAGCGCGCTCAGCCGCGCCGGAATGCCCTGACGGTGGGCAGCGCCACGATGACGCTGCCCCCGAGCGCCAGATAGGCGACCAAGGGCGCCTCGCCCCAATTGGTCACGACCACGCCCACCAGCCCCCAGATCACCGCGATGCCATAGGTCGGTGTCCGCCCCAGAGCGGTCTGGACGATGGCGCCGATTGCAATCGCCAGCCCGACAAAGACCACCGCTGCTGTCTGCTCTTCCAAATAGCCGTATCCTGCGGCCAGCAGCGCCAGCGACACGCAGGAAGCGGCAGAGAGCCAGCCTGCGTAGAGCCCCACCGGCGCGGCGGCCCAGAGCGGGTCTTCGACCGGAGCAAGGAATAGGGCGATGAGGGCGGTGATCAGCATGATCCAGATCAGTATCGCGGCCCAGACCGGGCTCATGGTGGCCACGGCGAGCCATGTGGTCCCCACGGCGAGCGACAGGCAGAGCGGCACGCGCATGTCATGCCACTGCCCATCCCGCGGCGCGCGCAGCAGGCCATAGCCAAGGCCCGCGATCAGCCACAGGTAAATCACCCCCCAGATGGAAAAGGCATAGCCCGCAGGCTGCGCGGGCGGGTTGTCTTGGGGAATGGGAAATTGGTTCGGATCAAAGCCCGAAAAGCTGGGAACGAAAAAGGGTGAGATCGCGAAGGCGATGCTGAGCAGGAGGGCAAGCACGGCGATCAGGGTGCGGGAGGATTTGGGCAAGGTCGGCCTCGCGGGATTAGCTGTTGCGTTACAGCTAATCCTAGAGCGCCCGCGCGCCACGGCAACCAAGGGCCAGCGCCTATCCAGTCGCACCAAAGGTGCGCCCCCCCATAATCTCGCACGCTCCCCGGCGGGGCGGGGCGGGCAGGCGATGGCCCGCCCCCTTCGGCGCGGATCGGGCCTAGCGGTGGCTCACCCTTAGGCGAGCACACCTTCCGCCGTGAGGGTCGTCTTGCCCCCCAGATAGGGCGCAAGCGCTTCGGGCAGCTTCACAGAGCCATCCGCCTGCTGGCCATTTTCCAGCACCGCGATCAGGCAACGCCCAACCGCCAGCCCCGAGCCATTCAGCGTATGCACGAACTGCGGCTTGCCACCGCCTTCGGGCTTGAACCGCGCGTTCATGCGCCGCGCCTGAAAATCGCCGGTGGTCGAGACCGAGGAGATCTCGCGGTAGCAATCCTGCCCCGGCACCCAGGCTTCGATGTCATAGGTCCGCCGCGCGCCGAAGCCCATGTCGCCGGTGCAGAGGATCACCGTGCGGTAGGGCACGCCGAGCTTTTCGAGGATGCCTTCGGCGCAGGTCACCATGCGCTGCTGTTCGGCGTCGCTCTCATCCGGGTGGGTGATCGAAACCATCTCGACCTTTTCGAACTGGTGTTGGCGCAGCATCCCGGCGGTGTCGCGGCCCGCGCTTCCGGCCTCGGAACGGAAGCAGAGGGTATGGGCGGTGAGACGGATCGGCAGGGCGCTTTGCTCTAGCGTGTCGCCGCCCACCGAATAGGTCAGCGGCACTTCGGAGGTCGGCACCAGCCACCAGCCATCCGTCGTCTGATAGCTGTCCTCGCCGAACTTCGGCAGTTTGTCGGTGCCATACATCGCCTCGTCGCGCACCAGCACGGGGGAGTTTACCTCGGTCAGCCCATTTTCATCCACATGAGTGTCGATCATGAACTGCGCCAGCGCGCGGTGCACCCGCGCCACGGCACCTTTCAGCATGACGAAACGCGCGCCCGAAGTCTTCGCCGCGGTCTCGAAATCCATGCCGGGTTTGACGCCTTTAATCTCGTAATGCTCGACCGGTTTGAAGTCGAAGGCGGGCTTCTCGCCCCAGTTCTTCACCTCGACATTGTCGTTCTCATCATCGCCTTGAGGCACGTCCTCGGCGGGGTTGTTGGGGATGCGGGCGAGCATGTCGGTCAGCTTCGCGTCCAACTCCTGCGCCTCGGCGTTCATCGCGGCGACTTCGGCCTTCTTGTCGCTGACCAGCGCGCGCAGACGCTCGAACTCGGCCTCGTCGCCCCGACCCTTGGCGGCACCGACTTCCTTGCTGGCCTTGTTCTGCTCGGCCTTGGCGGTCTCGGCGGCGGCGATCTTGGCGCGGCGCGCGGCATCGAGGGACAGCACCGCCTGCGACATCGCAGCCTCGCCCCGGCGGGCGAGAGCGGCGTCAAAAGCCTCGGGATTGTCGCGGATGGCGCGGATGTCGTGCATGGGTTTGTCCTCAAGATCGGGTGAGTCGGTTTTGCTGCCTTATGCCTTAATGTGCGGTGCGGGGGTAGGGGCCGCAACCATGCGGCGATTGGCCCCGCGCGGGCGGGCAGGCGGCATCGGCTTTCCACCTTGCACCCCGCTGCCACCGCGCATAGGTTCTGGCCAAATTCTCAAGGCCCATTTTGTGGCCCAATACCCATCGAAAAGGACGACCCCCATGGAAGGCATCCAGCAATTCGTGCCGCTGATCCTGATCTTCGCGATCATGTATTTTCTGCTCATCCGCCCGCAGCAGAAGAAGGCGAAGGAACATCAGGCCATGGTGGCCGGTCTGCGCCGGGGCGATCAGGTCGTGACCCAAGGCGGCATCATCGGCAAGGTCTCCAAGGTCAAAGATGATGGCGAGCTTGAGGTGGAAATCGCCGAAGGCGTGAAAATTCGCGTGGTGCAGGCCACCATCGCCACCGTGGTCTCCAAGACCGAACCGGCGAAATAAACCCTACCCCGAGGCCGCAACCCAAAGGCGGAACTATGCTACAGATTGATCTGTGGAAGCGGATTGTCATTGTCCTGACCTGTTTGGCAGGGCTTTGGCTGGCGCTTCCCAATGCCTTTTACGCTCCTGTCGAAAAGCACAATGACGCCGTTGCGGCCATCGAGGTTCAGGGCAGTACGCCCGAACTGGAAGCGCAGCGCGCGCTTTGGCCTGATTGGATGCCCTCGGGGCTGGTGAACCTCGGCCTCGATTTGCGCGGCGGTGCGCATCTGCTGGCCGAAGTGCAATTGGCCGATGTCTATGCCTCGCGCATGGAAGCACAATGGCCCGAGGTGCGCGACGCCCTGCGCAGCCTGACCCCGGTTCGCCGGCAAGAGGCGCCAGCGGGGGAGTTGCGGGTCCGTCTGAACGATCCGTCGAAAATGGCCGAAGCGCTGCAAATCACCCGTGATCTGGCCCGCCCCGTCACCACCGTGACCGGCGCAGGCGGCAGCGACATCGACGTGAGCGGGGCCGATGGCATCATCACCATCACCCTGTCGGATGCCGAGAAACAGGCGACCGACGAACGCACCATGCAGCAGAGCCTCGAAATCGTGCGCCGCCGCATTGACGAAGTCGGCACCCGTGAGCCGACGATCCAGCGTCAGGGTGCGGACCGCATTCTGATCCAAGTGCCGGGCATCGGTTCGGCGGCCGAGTTGAAAGCCATCATCGGCACCACGGCGCAGCTGACCTTCAATCCGGTGGTCAATCGTGGCTCGAACGAAAACGACAACCCCGGCATCGGCAACGCGATCCTGCCTGCCGCCGACGAAGAGGGCGTCTTCTACACGATCGAGACCGCCCCCGTTGTCACCGGCGAACAACTCGTCGACGCGCAGCCGAGCTTTGACCAGAACGGCGCGCCTGCCGTGTCCTTCCGTTTTGACACCTCCGGCGCACGCAAGTTCGGCGATTACACGGCTGAGAACATCGGCTCTCCCTTCGCCATCGTGCTCGACAACGAAGTCATCAGCGCGCCCACCATTCAAAGCCATATTCCCGGCGGGTCGGGCATCATCACCGGACGCTTCTCGGTCGAGGAAAGCACCAACCTTGCCGTGCTGCTGCGCGCAGGTGCGCTGCCTGCCGGTCTGAGCTTTGTCGAAGAGCGCACCATCGGGCCGGAACTGGGCCAAGACAGCATCGACGCGGGCAAGATCGCGACCGTGGTCGCCTTTGTCGCTGTCCTGTTCTTCATGTGGGCGTCCTACGGGCTGTTCGGCTTCTTCGCCAATATCGCGCTGATCATCAACGTCGGGCTGATCTTTGGCCTATTGAGCCTGATCGGAGCCACGCTGACGTTGCCCGGCATCGCCGGGATCGTGCTGACAGTCGGCATGGCGGTTGACGCCAATGTGTTGATTTTCGAGCGTATCCGCGAGGAGCAGCGCAACGCCAAGGGTGCCGCGCGGGCGATCTCACTGGGGTATGAGCGTGCGCTCAGCGCCATTCTGGATGCCAATATCACCACTTTCATCGTGGCGGTCATCCTCTTCGCTCTCGGCTCTGGCCCGGTCCGCGGTTTTGCCGTGACGCTGGGGCTGGGCATCGTCACATCGGTCTTCACCGCCTTCTTCGTCACCCGTTTGCTGGTGGTGATCTGGTTTGAACGCCGCCGTCCCAAGACAATCGAGGTTTGACATGCGACTGAAGCTGGTACCCGACAACACGAACTTCGATTTCTTCGGCTATGCCAAGATCACCTTCGGCGCCTCCGTGGTGTTGATGGTCCTGTCCCTGATCGCTTGGGGCGTGATGGGGCTGAACTTTGGCATCGACTTCCGCGGCGGCACCACGCTGCGGACCGAAAGCACCCAAGCCGTCGACGTGGGCGAATACCGCGATGCGCTCGCGCCGCTTGAATTGGGCGACGTCACGATTTCCGAGGTCTTTGACCCCGGTTTCGGCGCAGACCGCCATGTGGCGATGATCCGCGTGCAGGCCCAAGAAGGGCAGCAGGCGGCGACCACCGACACGATCGAAACCATCGAAGCGGCACTGCAAGGCGTCGCCCCCGATATCAAGTTCACCTCTGTCGAATCCGTGGGCCCCAAAGTCTCGGGCGAGTTGATCCAGACCGCTTTCCTTGCCGTGGGCGGGGCGCTGGCGGCGATCCTGATCTACATCTGGCTGCGGTTCGAATGGCAGTTCTCGGTCGGCGCGGTGGTGGCGCTGTTCCACGACGTGGTGCTGACCATCGGGTTGTTCTCGCTCCTGCAGATCCGTTTCGACCTGCCGGTCGTGGCGGCGATCCTGACGATCATCGGCTATTCGATCAACGACACCGTGGTGATCTTTGACCGCCTGCGGGAGAATCTGCGCAAATACAAAAAGCGGCCCCTGCGCGACGTGATGAACCTCAGTGTGAACGAGACGCTGAGCCGTACGCTGATGACCTCGGGCACCACCTTGCTCGCTCTCATCGCGCTGCTGATCTTGGGCGGCGATGTGATCCGGGCCTTCGTCTTTGCCATCACATGGGGCGTGATCGTGGGCACCTATTCCTCGGTCTATGTGGCCAAGAACGTGGTGCTCTACCTTGGCGTGAAGCGCGACTGGTCCAAGCCCGACGCGGGCGCGGGCACGCAATTCGCCAATATTGATGCCTGACCTGCTGGCGCAGGCCATCGCCACCCCCGGGGTGGTATGGCTTGCGCTGGCCGTGATCGTGGCGGGGCTGGTGCGCGGCTTTGCCGGTTTCGGCTCTGCCATGATCATCATGCCCGTCGCGGCCTCTGTCCTCTCTCCGGTTGAAGCGATTCTGTTTCTCACCGCTGCCGAATTGATCGGCCCCCTGCCAAACCTCCCCGATGCCCTGCGCGAGGGCGCGCCCCGCGAAGTGGGGCGGCTGCTGCTCGGCGTGCTGATCGGGATGCCACTGGGGCTCTGGGGGCTGTCGCTGATCTCGCCCGAAGGGTTCGGTTGGATCGTCTCGGGCGTGGTGCTGGGGCTTCTGGCGCTGCTGCTTGCGGGCTGGCGCTATCACGGGCCGCTTGGCGGGAAGCTGGTGACGGCCACCGGCGCTCTGGGTGGCTTTATGACCGGTTTTGCGGGCATCGCCGGGCCGCCGGTGATCCTGCTCTATATGGCAAGCCGCAGGCCCGCTGCGGTGATCCGGGCGAATTTCTTGCTCTATCTTCTGGGGCTCGACCTGATGCTCTTTGCCATGCTCGCGGCGACGGGGCAGGTGGTCTGGCCGGTGCTGTGGCTGGGCCTCTTGGCCGGGGTGCCCAATGTCATCGCCAATATCATCGGGGCGCGGCTATTTGACCCAAAGCGAGAGCGGCTTTTTCGCACGGTGGCCTATATCGTCATCGCCGCATCGGCTATCCTCGGCCTGCCGCTGTGGAATATCTGAGCCTGTGAGGGACGTAACATGCGATTGAACGAGATCACCTATACCGACGCCAAACCGATCGACGGCTACGGCCCCGGCTTCTTCCGCATCGATGGCGAGGTCGTGGAGGGCGCGCAGGTGATCGGCCCGGAGGGCATCACCGGCTGGGGCGGACTGGCCGATCCCGCGCCGGTGCTGGCGCTGGCAGGCAAGGTCGACGTGGTCTTTCTCGGCACCGGGTCGGAGGTGGCGCATATCCCCGATGACCTGCGTGAGACCTTGGAAGAGGCCGGGCTGGGGGTCGAGGTCATGTCCTCTCCCGCTGCCTGCCGCACCTACAACATTCTGCTGAGCGAGGGGCGGCGCATCGCGCTGGCCCTCTTGCCGGTCTAAGGGCGGAGCGGCGCGGCCAGTGCAAGTCAGTAACCTTAGCGTCGCACGCGGCGGGGTGCCCGTGCTTTTGGGCCTGTCCTTCGCGCTGGCGGCGGGGGAGGCTTTGGTGCTGCGCGGCCCGAACGGGGCCGGGAAGACGACGCTGCTGCGCTGTATCGCCGGGCTGCAAGCGCCGCTCACAGGGCAGATTGAGGGGGCGGAGGACCGTGTCGCCTATGCCGCCCATGCGGATGGGCTGAAATCCATGCTGACCGTGCGCGAGAACCTGAGCTTTTGGGCGCAGGTCTTTGGCAACACTGACATTTCCGCAGCACTTGATGGCTATGCGTTGCGCCCTTTGGCTGACCGTTTGGCTGCGACGCTCTCCGCCGGGCAAAAGCGCCGTTTGGGCTTGGCGCGGCTCTTGGTGACGGGGCGGCCGATCTGGGTCTTGGATGAGCCGACGGTCTCGCTCGACGCGGATGCGGTGGCGCTGTTCGGTGCTGTCCTGCGCGAGCATTTGGCGGCGGGTGGATCGGCCCTCATGGCCACGCATATCGATCTGGGGGTTGAGGCGCGGATGCTCGACATCAGCGCCTACCGCGCGGCCCCCGATGCCGATCTTGGCGCAAGCGATGCGGCCTTCCTATGAAGGCGTTGCTGCTGCGAGACCTGCGTTTAGCGCTCCGGGCGGGCGGGGGCTTTGGCCTTGGTTTGGCGTTCTTTCTGATCGTGACGATGCTGGTGCCCTTCAGCGTCGGGCCAGAGGCCACGCTGCTGCGCGCGATTGCGCCCGGTGTTCTCTGGCTTGGGGCGCTGCTTGCCTGCCTTTTGTCGCTCGACCGGCTGCTGGCGCTCGACCTCGAAGATGGCTCACTGGAACTGCTGTTGACCGCTCCGCTGCCGTTGGAGGGGGCGCTGGCGATCAAGGCTTTGGCGCATTGGCTGACCACGGGGCTGCCGCTGGTGCTGGCGGCGCCCTTTTTGGGCGTGATGCTGCAACTCGCGGCCCCGGGGCATCTGTGGCTGCTGGTCTCGCTGGCGCTTGGCACGCCGGCGCTGTCGGTGATCGGCATGTTCGGCGCGGCGCTGACGGTGGGAATCAAACGCGGCGGGTTGCTGCTGTCGCTGCTGGTGCTGCCGCTCTATATCCCGACGCTGATTTTCGGGGCCGAAGTCGCCCGGCGCGGGGCGGCGGGCTTGGAGGCCACGACGCCGCTTTTGATGCTGGCGGGGCTGACGTTGGCCGTGGTGGCCTTGATGCCATTTGCCGCAGCCGCCGTGCTACGGATGGGGTTGCGATGACCCCAACAAATCGTGCATTGAGCACCACCCAACCGCGCGATAGGTAGTCTGCATGTCCCTTTGGCAATACGCAAACCCAGTCAAATTCCTCGCACTTTCGCAGCGCGTGCAGCCTGCGCTTTGGGTGCTGGCGGCGGCTTTCGTGAGCGTTGGCCTGCTTTGGGGTTTTTTCGGCACGCCTGATGACGCGCGGCAAGGCAGCACGGTCAAGATCATCTACCTGCATGTGCCCGCCGCCCTGATGGCGATCAATGCGTGGTTCATGATGCTCGTGGCCTCGCTCATCTGGCTGATCCGCCGCCATCACGTCAGCGCGCTGGCGGCCAAGGCTGCGGCCCCCGTAGGGCTGGTGATGACGCTGATTGCGCTGGTGACGGGCGCGATTTGGGGCCAGCCGATGTGGGGCACATGGTGGGCGTGGGATCCGCGGCTCACGTCCTTCCTGATCCTCTTCCTTTTCTATCTCGGCTACATCGCGCTGTGGCAGGCGGTGGAGGATCCGGACACCGCTGCCGATCTCACTTCGGTTCTCTGCCTTGTCGGCTCCGTCTTTGCGGTGCTGTCGCGCTATGCGGTGCAGTTCTGGAACCAAGGGTTGCATCAAGGCACCTCGATCCCCGTGGCGACGGGCAACCGCAGTGTGGCAGATGTTTTCTTTTACCCGCTTGTGCTGGCGATGCTGGGCTTTGGTCTGCTGTTTCTGGCGTTGGTGGTCTACCGCACGGGCACCGAAATTCGCTTGCGCCGTACGGCAGCGCTCAGGGCGCGGATGAACAGGGGGGCGTGATGCCGGATCTTGGAAAATACGCGGGCGAGGTGCTCTCGGCCTATGCCGTATCTCTGCTGCTGCTGGCGGCGCTGATCGGCTTGACCCTTTGGCGCGGCCGGGCGGCCCACCGGGCTTTGGAAGAGACAGAGCAGGAGGCCGGACGCCGTGGCTAAACTCTCGCCCATGATGATCGCGCCGCCGGTGATCTTTGCCGCCTTCGTCGCACTGGCCGCCGTTGGCATGTACCGCGATGATCCCGAGGGGCTGCCCTCGACGCTGGTGGGGCAACAGGCGCCTGCCATGCCCGCAGACACGCTGCCCGGCTATCCGCAGGCCACGGATGACATGCTGCGAGGAGGGCAAGTGAGCTTGGTGAACTTCTGGGCCAGCTGGTGCCCGCCCTGCCGTGCCGAACACCCCAAACTGCTTGAGATGCAGGCCGAGGGGATGAACATCATCGGCGTCAATTTCAAGGATACCGAGAAGAACGCGACCGCCTATCTTGAAGACGAAGAGAGCCCCTTTGCCGGGGTCGGTTTCGACCCGCAGGGGCGCGTGGCAATCGACTGGGGCGTGACCGCCCCGCCGGAGACTTTCATCGTCGACGAGGACGGCACGGTGTTGTTCCGCTTTGCCGGGCCGCTGGTTGGCAGTGATTACGAACAGCGGTTCCTCCCGGCGCTGCGGGATGCGATCACCCGCTGATCTTGGCGGCGTATTCAACCAAACGTTTCGCCTGATATGTGACGGATTTCTTGCCAGTGTCGCTCAGCGGACCGGGTTCGCAGGAGTATCCGTAGGGGTTGCCGCCATCTTCGAATTTGATGCCATCGGCATAGCCCGGCGGTACGATGATCGCCCCCCAGTGCATCGCAGTGACATAGATCGACTGAAGCGTCGTCTCCTGCCCGCCGTGCGGGTTCTGGGCCGAGGTGGTCGCCGTGATCGCCTTATTGGCAAGCGCCCCTGACTGCCAGAGCGGCCCCAACGTGTCGATGAAGGCGCGGAACTGGCTGGCGGCGACGCCAAAGCGGGTGGGGGCAGAGATGAAATAGCCATCCGCCCACTCCATGTCCTCGGGTTTGGCCTCGGGGATGTCCTGCATCTTGTCCAACTGCGCGCGCCAAGTATCTTGCCCATCGACGACGGCCTGCGGGGCGGTCTCGGCGCAGCGGCGCAGGCGGACCTCGGCGCCTGCCTCTTCAGCGGCGCGGGCGGCTTGCTCAGCGATGGCGTGGTTGGTCCCATAAGTGGAGTAGAACAGAACGGTGATTTTCGGGCGCATGGTATCTCCTTTCACGAGGTGCTTCGGGATCAACGGGAATTCCCGGTCTTCTGTTCCTTGGGGTCAGAGGGAATAGGGCCGCGCCCATTCGCGCAGGCGGTCGATAAACTGGGGGTTGGTCAATTGGTCCAAGCGGCCCTCGGGCGCGGTGAAACCGGGCAGCGGCTCAAGCGCGATACGCAGGCGGCGCATCTGTTCGGGGTAGGGGGCGACCCGCTCGGCCAGTTCCACCATGCCTGCCGGCACCCGGCGGGCGGGATGTTCAGCGCTGTAGTAAAGCGCGAATTGCATCGCGTTGAGGTTCGACACCAGATCGGCGAGGGCGGGCAGGATGATCGTATTCATCTCGTCACTGTCCGCCGCGAACATCGACGCCTTGCTTAACAGCCCGCGCGCCTCGGCGACGGTGGTGGTGGTCGACAGCACGAAGCTGACCGAGAGGGTCAGGATTACCATACCGTTGACCCCGACGAGCACCGACATCACCTGCCAGAAGGCGCCTTGCGTTTGCAGCGGCCCGCCCCCGAGGGTGGAAAGCAGATGGCCGACAAAGGCGGAATCGCGGATGAAACCCGCAGGCTGCGTGCTGTCAGACATCACCACCGCGTAGCGGCTGAGTTGAAACACCAAGGTCCATCCGAGAGAGACGAGCAGGATCCACGTCGCCGCGATGGCCGTCATCACCACCGGACCTGAGAGGCGATGGCGCGTATCTCCCTTTGGCATCACCTTGGAAAAGAGGAAGAAGGCTGCCCGCGCGACCCGTTCCGACAGGGGGGCCACAGGGGCCGCGCCAATAGCGGTATAAAGAAAATCCAGCAGGACAATAACAAGGATCACCGCGCCCAAAGCGCCTAGCGCGTAACCTGCTAACATTGCTGTGCCTTCCTCGAAAACAATCGTCTTACGAAGGCAACCCGTGATGAGGCGGCAGGTTCCCGCCTAGGGCGTTGGGGCAAAGAAAAGGAGCGGCCCACGGGGGCCGCTCCTTGGAATTGTTTGGCATTGGCGATGGGCGTTTAGGCCGATTTCGCCAGATTGCGCAGCACGTAGTGCAGCACGCCGCCGTGCTCGATGTATTCGATCTCGATCGCGGTATCGATGCGGCACTTCAGGGTGATGTCCTTGGTGCTGCCATCCGCCATGGTGATCTTGCAGGGCACTTCCTGCAGCGGCTTGATCGTGTCCAGCCCTTCGATGGAGACGGTCTCATCCCCGGTCAGGCCCAGCGATTTGCGGGTGTCGCCGCCGGTGAACTCAAACGGGATGACGCCCATGCCAACGAGGTTGGAGCGGTGGATACGCTCAAAGCTCTCGGCGATCACGGCCTTCACACCCAAAAGGGCGGTGCCCTTCGCAGCCCAGTCGCGCGAGGAGCCCGCGCCGTACTGTTCGCCGCCGAAGATCACCAGCGGGGTGCCGTTCTCCTGATGCGCCATGGCGGCATCGAAGATCGACGTCTGCGCGCCATCGGGGCCCTTGGTGTAGCCGCCTTCGACGCCATCCAGCATCTCGTTCTTGATGCGGATGTTGGCGAAGGTGCCGCGCATCATGACTTCGTGGTTACCGCGACGCGAACCGTAGGAGTTAAACTCCCGCACCGGCACCTGACGCTCGGTCAGATACTGACCCGCAGGCGTGGTTTCCTTGAAGGAGCCAGCGGGCGAGATGTGGTCGGTGGTGATCATGTCACCCAGCACCGCCAGCACTTTCGCGCCTTCGATGTTGGAGATCGTGCCCGGCTCAGGCGACATGCCTTGGAAGTAGGGCGGGTTCTGAACATAGGTCGACTGCGGCGGCCAATCGTAGGTCTTGCTGTCGGTGGTCTCGACCGCCTGCCACTTCTCGTCGCCCTTGAAGACATCGGCGTATTTCTCTTGGAAGGCTTCGCGCGTCACGGTCTGTTCGACCAGTTCGGCGACTTCCTGCGTCGAGGGCCAGATGTCTTTCAGGTAGACGTCGTTGCCGTTCTTGTCCTGACCCAGCGGGCTGTTCGTCAGGTCGTGGTTCATGTCACCCACCAGCGCATAGGCCACCACGAGGGGCGGGGAGGCAAGGTAGTTGGCGCGCACGTCGGGGCTGATGCGGCCCTCGAAGTTACGGTTGCCCGAAAGCACGGAGGTGCCGATCAGGTCATAGTCGTTGATCGCCTTGCTGATCGGCGCTTCCAGCGGGCCGGAGTTGCCGATGCAGGTGGTGCAGCCGTAACCGACGAGGTTGAAGCCGATGGCGTCCAGATCGTCTTGCAGGCCCGCGGCCTCAAGGTAATGCGACACGACCTGCGAACCCGGCGCCAGCGATGTCTTGACCCAAGGCTTGCGGGTCAGACCCAGTTCACGCGCTTTGCGTGCCACGAGGCCCGCGCCGATCATCACATAGGGGTTCGACGTGTTGGTGCAGGACGTGATCGAGGCGATCACGATGGAGCCGTCATGCAGCTGGTAATGGCCGTCGTCGGTCATCACATAGCCGCGGTTGTGGTGGCCCTCGTCACCGGGGATTTCCTGCGGCTCGGGCTGGCCGCCTTCGCCTTCCCAACGAATCTCGGAGTTCGCGGAGGTGTCTTTGCCTTCGCGGATGCCTTTGACGTATTCGGCGAAAGCGGTGTGCGCCTTGTCGAGTGCGATGTAGTCCTGCGGACGCTTGGGGCCCGAGATCGCGGGCACGATGGTGCCCATGTCGAGGGACAGGGTGTCGGTGTAGACCGGCGCGTAATCCGCATCGCGCCACATGCCGTTTTCCTGCGCATAGGCTTTGACCAGCGCCACGCGATCCTTGTCGCGGCCAGTGTTGGTCAGATAGCGCAGGGTCTCGTCGTCGATCGGGAAGAAGCCACAGGTCGCGCCGTATTCGGGTGCCATGTTGGCGATGGTCGCACGGTCCGCCAGCGGCAGGTGGTCAAGGCCGTCACCGTAGAATTCCACGAACTTGCCGACCACGCCCTTCTCGCGCAGCATTTCCACGACTTTCAGCACGAGGTCCGTGCCGGTGGTGCCTTCCATCATGCGGCCAGTCAGCTCAAAGCCCACGACCTCGGGGATCAGCATGGAGATCGGCTGGCCCAGCATCGCGGCCTCGGCCTCGATCCCGCCAACGCCCCAGCCCAGAACGGCAGCGCCGTTGACCATGGTGGTGTGGCTGTCGGTGCCGACGAGCGTATCGGGGTAGGCCACTTCTTCGCCATTCTGGTCCTTGTCGGTCCAGACGGTCTGGCTGAGGTACTCAAGGTTCACCTGGTGGCAGATGCCGGTGCCGGGGGGCACAACGCGGAAGTTGTTAAACGCCTTCTGACCCCACTTGAGGAAGGTATAGCGCTCGATGTTGCGCTCATATTCGCGGTCCACGTTCATCTGGAAGGCACGCGGGTTGCCGAATTCGTCGATCATGACCGAGTGGTCGATGACGAGGTCAACGGGGTTCAGCGGGTTGATCTTGTCCGCGTCGCCACCAAGCGCCACCAGACCGTCGCGCATCGCGGCGAGGTCCACCACGGCCGGCACACCGGTGAAGTCCTGCATCAGAACGCGGGCGGGGCGATAGGCGATCTCGCGGGGGTTCTTGCCGCCCTTGGTTGCCCATTCGGCGAAAGCCTTGATGTCGTCCTGCGTGACGGTCTTGCCGTCTTCAAAACGCAGCATGTTTTCCAGAACGACTTTCAACGCCGCTGGCAGTTTGGAGAAGTCGCCCAGACCAGCCGCTTCGGCGGCGGGGATGGAGTAATAGGCGACGTTCTGGCTGCCAACGGAGAGGGTTTTCCGTGTCTTGGCACTGTCGTGACCGACTTGGATTGTCATGGCGGGCTCCCTTCGGGGTCTGATGGGTGGCTAGATTGCCGTCTCAATGCCACTACGGGCGCGGCGGTTCAACTGTTATCGGGCGGTTTCGCGCGATTTTGTATACCATTGTGTACCGACTTTAAAGGGGGCATCATGCTCGGGATATGGCTGTGGGCGCTAACGGCCGTTTCAACAAAGGTTGATTGGTATTTTACCCTCCCAGCCGTTAGACCAAAGCCATCACCGCGATATTGATCCGTCTGGAATTTTATGAAGCCCCTGATTTTTCCCGTCCTTGCCGCATTTTCGCTGCTGGCCGCGCCCTCGCAGGCTCAGCAGGAGCAGCCTGTGGTGGTTGAACTCTTTACCTCTCAGGGCTGTTCCTCTTGCCCCGATGCTGATGCGATGCTCGCCGAATTGGCCGAACGGGAGGATATCATCGCGCTCGCCCTGCATGTGGATTACTGGGATTACATCGGCTGGGAGGATCCCTTTGGCGATCCGGCCCATGCCGAGCGCCAGCGCGGCTATGCCGCTGTCGGCGGGCGGCGCAGCGTCTATACGCCTGAGCTGATCGTGCAGGGGCAGACCGATATCGTCGGCGCGAAACCGATGAAACTGATGGACGCGGTCGAACGTCATGCAGAGGCCGCGCCGCAGGTGGCCCTGACGGTCGCGCGGTCCGGTGCAGCGGTTGAGATCACGGCAGACCCTTTGGCCAAAGGCGTGGGGCCGATGCAGGTCCACATGCTGCGCTATTCCCCGATGGAGCGGACCAAGGTCACCCGTGGGGAAAACGCGGGCCATGTCATGGAGCACAGCAACGTGGTGCAGGGCTGGCAGGTCTTGGCGGACTGGGACGGGGCGGCGCCGCTGTCACTGCGTGCCGAGGCCGAGGGCGATCTGCCCGTCGTGGTCATCGTTCAACGCAAAGAGCAGGGCGGGCCGGGGGCGATCCTCGCCGCCGCGCGAGCTAAGTAAGGCGCGCCTTTAGGTTTCGTGGGGCCGCCAGCGGCGGTGCACCCAGAACCACTGTTCCGGCGTCTTGGTGACCTGCGCGGTCAGACTGTCGTTCAGCGCCTGCGTCATGGTCATCGGATCGCTATGCGGCACCGGCGCTTCGAGCACCACGTCAAAGCTGACGCCATCGTCCTGACGAATGCCGTAAAAGGGGATCAGCAACGCGTCATAGCGCAGCGCCAATTCCGCCGCCGAGATGGCGGTGCGGGCAGGCTTGCCGATAAAGTCGAGGATCGGCGCGCGGATGACATGTTGGTCGAACAGCAGCACCAGCCGCCCGCCCTGTTTCAGATGCCGCACGAACCCCGCCGTGCCGCGCCGCCCTTGGGGGAACACCGGCCCGCCGAAAGCTTCGAGCGTCTTGACGTAATGTGCGTTGAAATAGGGGTTCTTCATCTTGCGGTAGAGCCCGCCGATGTCATAGCCCCGCGCCACGAGGGAGGCCCGCGCCGCTTCGTAATTGCCGTAATGCCCGGTCACGAGGATCACCGGCTGGCCCGTGCGGTTGGCCTCTTCCAGCGCCGCCATGCCCGGCCCCTGTGGGGCGATCTCGGCCATGCGTTTGGGAAAGTCCTCGGCGGAGTAATTTTCGATGAAAGACCGCCCGAGATTGTTGAGGCAGCGGGTCGCGATTTCCTCACGCCGGGCAAGCGGCATCTCGGGCCAGACATGCTCAAGATTGTCCAGCGCACGGCGGCGGTAGCCCGCGAGCGGGGCCAGAATATGCTGCACCAATCCGCCGACAAAGCCGACCCGCGTCTTATAGGGCAGGGCCAAAGCCGTGCGGATGATGCCGACGATCAGCAGGTTGCTTAGGTAATGCCGGGCCCGGCGACCGAAGGGATAGGGCTTTTTGGCTTTGGTGGCTGGGTCCGACATGGGCTCTGACAGGCTGTTAAACTTTTCCTGACATAGCCTGCGCCGACGCGCGCAACAAGCCATGCCGGGCGGCATAGGCCGGGGTCAGCCGTCAGAGGCCCGGGCAGGGGGCATTGTACTTTGCCGCCGGTGGAAAACTCAGGCGGTGGCGTCCGGCACGCAGGTGCCGCTGCTGATGTCGAGTTTCATACCCTCCGCGCAGGTCATGACCTGTTTGTCATGGACGCAGCCCGAGGCGAGGGCGAGGGAGGGGGCCGTGAGCGCCATGAGGGCGCCGAGTGTCAGTGCGAGTTTCATGTCGTTTGCTCCTTTGACAGGCGCGGATAGGGTACACCCACCCGCGCCAATCTCAAAGCAATAGGAGGAACGCCTTACGCGCCGAAGACGCGTTTGAAGATCGTGTCGACATGTTTGGTGTGGTAGCCCATGTCGAACTTCTCATTGATGCCGTCTTCGCCCAAGGCTGCGACGACCTCTTCATCGGCCAGCAGCAATTCGCGGAAATCGAGACGTTCTTCCCAGACCTTCAGCGCGTTGCGCTGCACCATGGAATAGGCATCCTCACGGCTCACCCCCGCTTGGGTCAGGGCCAGAAGCACCCGCTGGCTCATCACAAGGCCGGGGAATTTGTTCATGTTCTCCAGCATGTTGTCAGGGAAGATTAGCATCTTGTCGACGACGCCCGCCAGACGGTGCAGGGCGAAGTCCAGCGTCACGGTGGCATCGGGCCCGATACCGCGCTCGACAGAGGAATGCGAGATGTCGCGCTCGTGCCAAAGCGCCACGTTTTCCATCGCCGGGATCACCGACATGCGCACGAGGCGGGCAAGCCCAGTCAGGTTCTCGGTCAACACCGGGTTCTTCTTATGCGGCATGGCCGAGGAGCCTTTTTGCCCCATGGAGAAGAATTCCGCCCCTTCCAGCACCTCGGTACGCTGCATATGGCGAATCTCGATCGCGACGTTTTCGATGCTGCTGGCGATGACGCCGAGCGTGGCAAAGAACATCGCATGACGGTCGCGCGGGATGACTTGGGTCGAGATCGGCTCGGGGTTGAGGCCCAATTTCTCACAGACATGCTCTTCGACGCGCGGGTCGATATTGGCGAAAGTGCCGACAGCGCCCGAGATCGCACCGGTGGCAATCTCCTCACGCGCGGCGACGAGGCGGGCGCGGTTGCGGTCCATCTCGGCATAGAAACGGGCAAAGGTGAGGCCCATGGTGGTGGGTTCTGCGTGGATGCCGTGGCTGCGGCCCACGCGCACGGTGTCTTTATGCTCAAGCGCGCGTTTCTTCAGCGCGGCGAGCAGCTTGTCCATACCGTCGAGCAGCAGGTCGGCGGCACGGGTCAGTTGCACGTTGAAACAAGTGTCGAGCACGTCGGAGGAGGTCATCCCCTGATGCACGAAACGCGCCTCATCGCTGCCGACATGTTCGGCCAGATGGGTGAGGAAGGCGATGACGTCATGTTTGGTCACGGCTTCGATCTCGTCGATGCGGGCCACGTCGAACTCGACGTCTTTGGCTTTCCACACGGCGTCGGCGTTTTCGCGCGGGATGGTGCCCAGATCGGCCATGGCGTCGCAGGCATGGGCCTCGATCTCGAACCAGATGCGGAATTTCGTTTCCGGCGACCAGACGGCAACCATATCGGGACGGGAGTAGCGGGGGATCATGCGCGCACCTTTTTAGGACAGGGGATGGGTCAAGGGCGGCATAGACTGACTTGGGGTTAAGGACAAGTCTGAGGGGGGAGGGTGACGATGGCTCGGCGCCTGCGGCTTGATTCTGGGACGGGATGGTAAACCTGTTGTAGCTAAAGCAGTTCGGTCACCACCGTCGAACTCCGCTCCAGCGTCCGATGCACCGGGCATTTATCCGCGATCTCCAACAACCGCTGCCGCTGCTCCTCGCTCAATTTCCCCTCCAGCCGGATACGCCGCCGCCAAATGTCGATCTTCTCTGCCGCGCCGGTGCATGCGTCCTGCGCGTGCACTTTGTCGTGGCAGACATCCACGCTCACGCCGTCGAGCGGCCAGCCCTTGCGCCGGGCATACATGCGGATGGTCATCGAGGTGCAAGCCCCCAATCCGGCAGACAAAAACCCATAGGGCGACATGCCGCGGTTGGTGCCGCCATAGGCCCGCGGCTCATCCGCCAGCGCGTGGTGATGCGGGCCTGCGTTCACATCTTGCAAGAACCCATCGGCATCCGCTTCGGTAACGCGCACGATGCCTTCGGGCGCGCCGGGGGGCGGGGCGGGGGATTTCAACGACATGTAGCGATCCGCCCATGTGGCGATGATCTCTGCCGCATATTCGGCATCGCGTGGGCGGGTGATCAGGTGGTCGGCGTCGTCGAGGGTCACGAAGCTTTTGGGGTGTTTCGCGGCCATGAAAATCTGTCCGGCGTTGTCGATGCTGACGATCTCATCGCGCGGCGCGTGCATCACCAGCAGCGCGGCTTTCAGCCCAGCGATATCGGGGGCGAGCGTGGCCCCCTGCAGATCGTCGATGAACCCCTGACTGATGGTAAAGGGCCGCCCGCCGAGATTGACCTCGGCGCTCCCATTTTCCGAAATCTCGGGCAGGCTCTCGGCAAAGTTATGGGTCACATGGGCCGGATCGAAAGGCGCGCCGAGCGTGGCGACGGCGCTGACATGGGGCAGTTGTGCGGCGGCTTTTAGAACCGCCGCGCCGCCCAGTGAATGGCCGATCAAAAGGGCGGGGGCCATGTCACGGCCCGACAGATAGCGGCAAGCGGCGAGCAGATCATCGACGTTGGACGAGAACGACGTCTCTTCGAAATCGCCCTCTGAATGCCCCAGCCCGGTGAAGTCAAGGCGCAGCACCGCAATCCCCATCGCCGCCAAACGACCCGCGATGCGCCGCGCGGCGGGGATGTCTTTGCCGCAGGTGAAACAATGCGCGAAAAGCGCGGTCGCTAAATGCGGCCCCTCCGGCATGTCCAACCGTGCGGAGAGTTCCGTGCCGCCCGGGCCGGGAAAAGTGATGCGTTCGATTGCCATGAGGCTCTCCAATTTGCTTGGCCTAAAGGTGACATCTCTAGCGGGCGGATCAAGGGCCGGGGCCGCGCGCTCACCCAAGCGTGACGCGAAAGCACTGCGCGTGATCGCATTTGCCCCCGGTTGTTGCTTTGTATACGACTTGTGCAAAACCCCTGTCGGAGACATATCTTGGCCCAGCCCCCCAAACCGAACCTGCACCCTGCCACCATCGCGGCCCAAGCCGCGGGCGCCGTCGATCCCGCGTCAGGCGGGGTGGTGCCGCCGGTGCAATTCGCCACCACCTATCTGCGGGACGAGAATTACGATCTGGTCAATCCTGACAACGTCTATCTGCGCTCGCATAACGAAAACACCCGCGTGGCGGAGCGTCTGCTCAACGCGCTCGAAGGGGCCGACGAGACGCTGATCTTCCCCTCGGGCATGGCGGCCATCGCGGCGGTCTTTCGCACCGTGCCCAATGGGGCGAGCGTGGTGGTGCAGAGCCAGATTTACTGGGGCACGACGAAATGGATCCGCGATTTCTGCGCCCGGCGGCAGATCGCGCTGCATGAGGTGGAGGCAAGCGACCTTGATGCCTTTGCCGCCCTGTGCCGCGCCGAAAAGCCTGACCTCTGCCTGATCGAGACGCCCTCGAACCCATGGCTGCGGATCACCGATATTGCAGGGGCCGCCGCCGCCGCGCATGAAGTGGGCGCGACGCTGGTGGTCGACAGCACAGCAGCCTCGCCGGTGCTGAGCCACCCGTTGGAGCATGGCGCGGATATCGTGATGCATTCGGCGACCAAGGGGATCAACGGCCATTCCGACGTTCTGGCAGGTTCGCTGGCCACCAAGGACGCAGAAGCACCGCGCTGGCAGATGATCCGCGATGACCGGAACGAGGCGGGCGCGGTGATCGGCCCGATGGAGGCGTGGCTGCTTGCGCGTGGGATGCGGACCCTGCCGCTCAGGATGCGCGAAATGTCACGCAATGCCATGGCCTTAGCCGAGTTCCTGTCGGATCATCCGCAGGTGGAACAGGTTATGTACCCCGGCCTGCCGGACCACCCCGGCCATGCGCTGGCCGCGCAGCAGATGCGCGGGGGCTATGGCGGGCTCTTGTCCTTTGTCGTCAAAGGCGGGGCCGAGGCGGCGTTGAAAGCGGCGGGGCGGTTGCAGCTGTTCCACCGCGCGACCTCGCTCGGCGGGGTGGAAAGCCTTGTCGAGCATCGCCACACGATCGAGCCGCATACCGGGATCCCCGAAGGGCTGTTGCGCCTGTCGGTCGGGATCGAGGATGTCGAAGACCTTGGTGCCGATCTGGGCCAAGCGCTCGGGCAGTGAAACGAAATTGGCCGCGCACCCTCGCGGCCAATCTTGCCTCACGTTTCAGACCATTCCTGCAACTTATCGATCACCCCATCGGTCAGCGATTGCAGATCCTCCTGCACCGCCAGCGCCGGGCAGGGCTGATCCAGCCGCGCGGCCATATCGCCTATGTGGAAGCCATTCGCGCTGTCGAGCGCCTCTAATTCCTCCCAAGTCACCGGCACGGCAACCGGCGCACCGGGACGCGCGCGAAGGGAGTAGGGCGCGATGGCCGTGGCACCGCGTTCATTGCGCAGCCAGTCGATGAAAATCCGGCCCTTGCGCTTGGCCTTGGACATGGTCGCGACATAGCGGTCGGGGTCTTGCGCGGCCATGACATGCGCAAAGGTCTTGGCGAAAAGTTTGACCGTCTCCCAACCGCGCGTGCGGCGCAGGGCCAGCCAGACATGCACGCCCTCGCCGCCGGTGACAATGGCCCCCGATTGCAGGCCGAGGGCCGCCAGCGCATCGCGCAGCTCAAACGCTGCCGCGCGAACATCGGCCCAGTCCAACCCTTCATCGGGGTCGAGGTCAAAGACCAGCCGGTCGGGGCGGTTCAGCCGATCCACCCGCGCGCCCCAGATGTGATATTCCAAACTGCCCATCTGCGCTGCCGCGATCAGGCTTTCGGGGCGCGTGGCATAGAGGTAATCCGCCGCGTCGCCATCGCTTTCCTCGATCGAGACGCGCGACAGCGCGTCGGGCATCCCGCCGCTGTCGTGTTTTTGAAAGAAACATTGCCCGTCAATCCCCGAAGGGCAGCGAAAGAGTGACAGCGGGCGGTGGCCCATGAGGTCGATCATCCGCGCCCCGACACGTTCGTAATGCCGTGCCACATCACCTTTGGTGCAGCCCGCATCGGGGAAGACTCTGCGGTCGGCGTTGCTGATCTGCACGCCGCCGATCTTGCTGTCGCTATCCATTTTAGGCTCCTCTTGCGGTTCCTCCAAGGTCACGCTGCCCGCGTCCTTATCCTCGCGCAGGCCCAGAAAACTGCCGTGCCGGATCACGCCATCGGCGGTAAACTCGGCAAAATCGACCTCGGCCACCAGATCGGCGCGGACCCATTTGGCATCGCGCCCCACCTCCGTTGGCACATCGCTCGCGGGCGGGGTCTTGCGGGCGGTCATGGCGCGGGCGAGGTCGGCCATGCCCTCCTCAGAGAACCCCGTGCCGACGCGGCCCTTGTAGCGTATTTCGCCGCCCTCATGGCTGCCCAGCAGGAGCGAGGCAAAGGCCCGGCCCTTTTTGTCGGAGGGGGAATAGCCGATGATGATGAATTCCTGCCGCCGGGTGCATTTGACCTTGAGCCAGCTTTTGCTGCGCCTGCCAGTATAGGGCGCGTCAACGCGTTTGGAGATGATCCCCTCAGCTCCGGCTTTGCAGGCGCGGTCGAAGACTTCGGGACCATGGCCGATGACATGCTCGCTCAGCCGCAGCGGCCCGCCTGCGGGCACGCCGGATAGCAACTGCGCCAGACGCGCACGGCGGTCCATCTGCGGCGCGTCGCGAAAATCCTCACCGTCGAGCGACAGCAGATCGAAGGCGTAAAAGACCAGCGGATGCCCCTCTTTCAGCGCGTTTTGCAGCGAAGAGAAGGCCGAGCCGTTGATCTTGGCCGCCATGACCTCTCCGTCCAAGAGCGCCCGGTCGCAAGGTAGCGGATCGAAGGCGGCCCCAAGCGCGCCGAACTTATCGGTCCAATCCTTGCCGGAGCGGGTGAAAAGCCGCGTGCCGTTCTTGCCCAGGGACACCAGACAGCGATAGCCGTCGAACTTCGTCTCATGCATCCAGCCGTCCCCCTCGGGCGCGTCGGCGACGAGGGTGGCAAGCTGGGGTTTGACGAAAGCGGGGTTCTTGCCTTTGCGCTTGGGGCGTGGGTCAGCGACCTTTTTGGCGGGGGCGTCTTTGGCGATCTCGGCCATGGTGCGGCCCGTGGTGATCGACCGGGCGGTGCCTTTGGTCAGCCCATCGGGGAGATCACGGGCATAATCGTCACGCTCTTTGATCAGCAGCCAGTTTTCACGCTTTTCCCGGCCCCGCATCCGCACCAGCGTCCAGCCGCCCTGCATGTGCTGGCCTTGCAACGTGAACTTGAGCTTGCCGTCTTCCAGCCCCTTGGCCACATCGCCCTGCGGCATCCATGTGCCCCGGTCCCAAAGCATGACCGTACCGCCGCCATATTGCCCCTTGGGGATCGTCCCCTCAAAGCCGCCGTAGTCGAGCGGATGGTCCTCGGTCCGTACGGCAAGGCGTTTTTCCGACGGGTCGGGGGAGGGGCCTTTGGTGACGGCCCAACTCAGCAGCACCCCCTCCCATTCAAGGCGAAAATCATAGTGCAGGCGGGTGGCATCGTGTTTCTGAACGACAAAGCTTTGCCCCGCACCGCTGCCGATCTGACCACGGGGTTCGGCGGTTGCCTCGAAATCGCGTTTGGCGTTGTAGCTGGCGAGCCTGTCGGGGGATTTGGCCATCACGAGGCTTTCTTACGCGGCGCCTTCTTCTTGGCGCTGGATTTCCCGCCGCCTGCTTCTTTCAGGCTCTCTTTCAGCGCGCCCATCAGGTCGATCACATTCTCGCCCTCGGCGGCGCTGTCATCCCCGGTCTGCACGCGCGGGGTCTTCTTATTTTTCACCTTCGCATCCAACAGCTTTTGCATCGCTTCGGCGTATTTGTCGGTATAGGCGGAGGCGTCGAAGGGCGCAGTTTTCTTGTCGATGAGCGAAGTCGCGACATCGAGCAATTCCTTATCGGTCTTGTCGTCCTCGATATCGGTGAAAATCTGATCCGCCTCGCGCAGTTCATCAGCGTAGTGCAGCGTTTCCATCAACAGCCCGTCGCCGCAGGGTTTGACGCAGGCCAGATATTCCTTGCCGCGCATGGTGACTTGACCCAGACCAACCTTGCCGGATTGGCGCAGCGCGTCGCGCACCACGCGGTAGGCATCCTGCGCCAGATCGTCGGAAGCGGTGATGTAATAGGGTTTGTCGAAATAGAGCGGAGAGATTTCGCAGGCATCGACGAAGTGCACCAACTCAAAGGTCTTTTTCGTCTCTAGCTTGATCTCATCCACTTCATCGGGGTCGAGCAGGATATATTCGTCGCTGCCGACCTCATAGCCTTTGACGATATCCTCGGCCTTGACCGGGCCGATGCCGGGCACGGATTTCTCATAGCGGACCCGCTTGCCCGAGGGTTTGTGAATTTGCCGGAAGGAGACCTTGGAACTGGTCTTGGTGGCCGAGAATATCTCGACCGGGATCGACACCAGCGAGAGGCGAAGTTGACCTTTCCAAAGTGCGCGCGGTGCCATGAGAACTCTCCTATTTGCCCTTCGCGCGGCCCAGCTTATCAGCCTTGACCGCGTCGCGTTGGCCCATTGGCTCATCGGGGCCGGTGGTGCTGTCCTTACGGGTCTGGGCCTCCATCTCGGAATTGAACTCAGCCCCCAGAAGCACGATGAAGGCTGAGATCCAAAGCCACATCAGCAGGATGATCGCCCCGGCCATGCTGCCGAAACTTTCATTGTAGCTGCCGAAGTTGCTGACGTAGATCGAAAACCCGATGGAGGCGACGATCCACAAGATGCAGGCGATGACGGAGCCGGGGGTGAGCCATTTCCACTCCGCATCGTCGCGGGCGGGGCCGTAGCGGTAGAGCACGGCCAATGCGAGTGCAGTAAGTGCGGCCAGCAGCACCCAGCTGCCATAGGTGAGCAGCGTCTCGACCCAATCGGGCAGGGCGAGAAAGGCGACCACAGCAGGCACGGCCAGCGTGGCTGCAAGACCCAAAAGCAGCACGCCGATCAACATGAGGGTGAGGCCAAGCGTCCAGATCAGTTTGGAGACGAAACCGCGGGTCTCATCCTCGTCATAGGCGACGTTCAGACCTTCCATCAGACTGCCCACGCCTTTGGACGCGGAGTAGAGCGCGAGGGCCAGACCGATCAAGAAGGCCCAGCCCAGACCAGTCTCTTCCGACCCGGTCACGGCGACGGCTTGGCCGAGGATGATATTGGCGGCTTCTTCGGGAATGAGGTTGGTCAGGGATTCAAGCTGCGCGGTGACCTGAGCGGGCTCCATCACCAATCCGGCGAGGGCCATCAAGGCGGTCACGGCAGGGAAAATCGCCAGCAGCGCGTAAAAGGCGACACCAGCGGCGACAAGCGACACATGATCGGCGGCGATCTCATCCTTGACCCGCAACAGGATGTCTTTCCATCCGGGGGCCGGTATCTCCATCGGCGTTTCCGCTTTCCGTCCGCGCGCCATATCTGGTCCTTTGACGTTTAATTCGTATCGTAAAATATGCCCGCCCCCGAGGTCGGGAGCGGGCGTGGCTTGGTTTAGCTCTTCACGTCGCCGAGCTTTTGCTTATCGGCTTCGCTTTTGGCGGCATCTGCAACGCGCTGACCGCTTTCCTTTGCCTTTTTCACGGCGGCATCGGCGGCGGTCTCTTCGTCGGCGGCGGCATCGGCATTGTCTTTGGTCTCTTTCAAGACCTTGCCTGCCTCATCCGTCGCGGCTTTGGCGACCTTGCCCAGCTTGTCACGCTCTTCCGCGTAAATACGCTCGGCTTCGTTAAAGAGCGCATCGCTGTGCTCGCCCATATAGGCGTCTTCGGTGCGGCTGCGGGGCAGGGCGGCGCCGATTGCGGCACCCACGGCGAGGGCCAGCGCACCGGCGACCATCGGATGCTCTTCGAACATGTCCGAGGCACGCTCACCGCCCTGACGGGCATAGCGGCCGCTGGCGTTCCACGCATCCACGGCGCGGGCACGGGCCATCACGATACGCTCACGCGCTTCGGCGGTCATGTTTTCGGTGCCTTCCGACAGACGGTCGCGCAGGGCATGGGCACGCTCATTGGCGGCATTGGCGCTGTCGCGTACGCTATGGGCCGCGCCGCTGGCGGTACTGCGGATGCTGTCCACGGCGGAACGCGTGCCATAGGACGCGCGGTCACGGGCATAGCGGGCGCCACTGGCGACCGAGGAACCGGCGGAGCGGGCACGCCCGGCAGCCGAGCTTGCAGCGCCCTTGACGCTGCCAGCGGCAGAGCCTGCGGCACCGGAGACACCGCTCGCAGCGGAGCCTGCGGCCCCCTTCACGCTGCCTGCGGCAGAGCGGGCACGATCACCCAAACCACGGCTATCATCGTCGTCGTGATGCACGTCACGGGCCCATGCGGGCACATCATCAGCCGCGCCACGTTCGGAGCCATAGCTGGTGGCATAGGCGCTCGCGGGGGCAGAGGAACGGCGCGCGTCGCGCACGGCGGGGCGGTTTTCGGTATTGGTCACCGGCACCGGCACGGGATGTGCGCGGTCGCGGTCCAGACCTTCGTAGCCCCGGCGGTTACGGCTGTTGCCGCTGCCGAACATCATCCACGCAAGGCCCGCACCTGTCAGCGCCAATGCGACCGGGTTGCGCTTGGCCGCGTCAGAGATGGAGCGACCCCAGTCGCCGCCATGCTCGCGGAACTGGTCAGAAAACTGACGCGCGATACCTTCGACCGAAAAGCGGTCTTGCAGATCGTCCAGCGTATCGGCCAGACCAGCACGCTCCCGCTCGATTTCGCGTTCAATTTCTTCGGGGTTTCTGGAGTCATTTGTCATCGTAGACCTCCTTCATGGTCTCTGCGTCACGCTTGACGTTTTTGGCGGTGCGGGTGGGCGCAAGGCTGCTGAGTTTCAGATCATTGGTGCCCTTCTGGATCATCACATAGGCGACGATGGCCAGAAGAACGCCGACGATCACGGCGGACCAACCAGCGGCGATGCCAGCTTCGGTCAGGGCAGCCACGAGGGCGGCGCTCAGCACGTTCAGGGCGGTGAGGGCCACAACCACGGCGCCGACGATCAGGCCAATGGCCACGCCCGCATGTTTCAGGTTCTCATTCACTTCGGCGCGGGCCAGATCGACCTCTTTGCGCATCAGCGAACTGACGTGGGAGAGGGCTTCGGTCAGCAGGCTCCCGGCGGATTTGTTGCTTTCGGTGGTCATACTTTATCTCCTGTAACGACATTGGGCGCGGCAGGCTGAGTTGTCGGCTGAGCGGCGGTGCGGCCGGGCACGGTGCTGGCAGCACCGGTGGGAGGCGTGCCGGTCATCGGACGGTCGATGCGGTCGTCGTCGTCATATTCGACGCCGGTGCCGCCGTAGCCGCCCTGAGGCCGATCGCTGGAGGCTTTGGCGAAACGGGTTGCCACGAAGCCCAAAAGGGCAGCGCCACCGAGGAAGACCAGCGGGTTGCGCTTGGCGAAACCGTTCAGGTCGCCCATCATTTCGCCCAAGTCCTTGTCGCGCATGCTGTCAGAGACATCGGCGAGACCATCGGCCAGCTGGCTAAAGCTGCGCTCCTGCGGGGAGCCGCTGCGCAGCTCATCAGCCGCGGTGCGGAGGGCAGAGGCCACGCCTTTGACCTCGTCAGCGGCGGTGTCGCGCGCTTGGTAGGCATAGTTGGTTGCTTCGGCGGATACGGTGTCGGCCACGTCGCGGGCCTGCGCCTTGGCGGATTCAGCGGCGTTGCTCGCGGCGGCGGCAGCTTTGTCTTTTGCAGCGGTCGCCTGCTCTTTAGCGGCAGCGCTTTGGGTCTGTGTGGTGTTGTTGTCGGGCATGGTGACCTCCTTTAAAATACGAGATTCAGGATCGCGAGAACGACCACGATCAGGCCGATGAGGTAGAAAATTCCGTGCATGGGTCCCTCCATTCGTCTGCAGCAATTATCTTATCTACAGTCCAACGACTGACGCCGCGGGCGGTTCCCCCGCCGGGGCAAAAGAATGCTGGGAACCCTTTGGCCTGTAGGAATTAAACGGACTCAGAAGCCCGCCGAGGCCACAAACGCAAGCGGCGCGCCCCGATTGGGACGCGCCGCCGTTTAACATAGTTTAAGTGGGTTATTAGCCGTCGATGCGGCTGGCCATGATGGCGATAGCCTTTTGATAGACCCCTGCCGCGTTCCACGCCTGAATGACGCGGAAGTTCGGCTGACCCTCTTGATAGCCCGCCCCCGGCTGCCAGCCTTTCTGGCGCAGGAAATTGGCGGTGGAGGCCAGCGCGTCGACCTGATTGTAGAAGTCGACCCGCCCGTCGCCATTGCCGTCAACGCCATAGCGCAGCGCGTTGCCGGGCAGGAATTGCGTGTGACCTAACTCACCATGTTTCGCGCCTTGGGTGTTAGAGGTGATGGCCCCTCGGTCGACCAGTTTCAGCGCGCCAATGGCATGGGGCACGAAAAAGTCGGAGCGGCGGCAGTCATAGGCCAGCGTGGTGATGGCCGAGACGACAGCGCTATTGCCCATGAAACCGCCAAAGCCCGTCTCCATCCCGTGGATCGCCAGCAAGACACCGGCAGGCACGCCATAGCGCTGCTCAAGCGCGTTATAGAGCCCGGCGTTGCGCGCTTTGCGTTTGCGGCCTTGGGCTACGATCGTATCCGCGCCGCGCACCTGCATGAATTTGGACAGGGAGTATTTGAAGGATTTCTGGTTCCGGTCGGCGGCGATGGTGCCATTGGCGTAGCGCGCGCTTGCCAATGCGTCCAAGCCACGCTGGCCGACGCCTGCGGCGCGGGCCTCCTGGGCGAAAGCGCCTTTCCATGCCTCAAAGCCATTGGCCGTATTGCCGCATTGCGCGGCCAAAGTCGGCGCGGCCATGAAGGTGCAGATGGCCGCGGTGGTGATGAAAAGTGTTTTGAACATGAGATTGACCCTCTGCGTCTGTGTGCCGAGCAAAGGTTAGCCCATATAAGCAACGGTTCAACTAGGTTGGCAAAGGAAAGAGAAATCTTTGGCCGTCAGCGTGGCAGAAGGGCGCGGATATATTCCATGGCGGTGCCCGCCCAGACGTTGACCTGTGGTGCGCTGTCCTGAGCAAAGCTCGCCCCGCCGAATAGCAAGCCGACTGTAACCATAAACATCAGCCCTTTGCGGCTACGCTTGGCGCGGCGGTGTTTGTTGTCGGCGCGTTTGGCGCGCTGTTCGATGCGCAGCAGCCGTTCATTAAATGTCGTCGTGGAAATCGCCATCTTATCCGTTTCCTCTGCAGGGTCGTGGTTAAGATTGCTTGGGCGCTATGGCCCTTTTGTGGCAATGATGCGGCGCGGGGCGGTCAGCCGCCCAGAAAATAGGAGGCACCTGCAAAAGCCGCGATCCCGGCGCCGACAAAGCCCAGCAGCATCAGCAGACCGTCGCGATAGAGCAGCGCCAGCCCGAAGATGGAAATCACGATCATCGGCGCGGAGGTGGCGAAGGGTACAACCTCAAGCGGGGGAACGGCAAAGCACAGGCAAAGGATGACGACACAGGCAACCTTTTGACCGGTGGCGCCTGCGATGCGCGACAGCCGGGCCTGTAGCTTGTCGTCGATCCATTGCGAGACGGGCCGCAGCCATTCGACGGATTTCAGCACCTTGTCGGTATCCAATGTGCGCTTGCGCAGCCAGTTGGGGGCCCAGAAATGCTCATACCCCAGCAGCATCCGCAGGGCGAGGAGCCCCACCAGAATGGCCAGCGCAGTGGGAAAGCCGGGGATGCCGCCAAGGGGGGTAAGCTCCATCAGCGGCAGCACGGCAAGGGCGGGGCCATAGCCGCGTTGGTCAAGCGCGTTGATCAACTGGCCAACTTCAACGGTGTCTTTCCCCTTGGACGCGTCTTTCAACTCATCGACAACATCCGTCAGCGCCGTTGAATCCTCGGCCATGATGCGCACCCCTTTTCTTGCTGCTCTGCCAAGCCAACGCGGTAGGGCAGGCTCTGTTCCGCGGGGTGCCATGCAAAAGGGCGCGGAATGAACCGCGCCCTTTCGAATTTCTCTCACCGTCCCGTGGGGACGAACGTCGCGTCAGCAGCTGTAGTACATGCCGAATTCAACGGGGTGCGGGGTCTGTTCGAACTTCAGAACCTCTTCCATCTTCAACCCGATATAGCCTTCGATCTGGTCGCGGGTGAACACGTCACCGGCCAGCAGATAGTCCATGTCGTTGGACAGCTCGTCCAGCGCCTCGCGCAGCGAACCGGCCACTGTCGGGATGTCCGCCAGCTCTTCCGCGGGCAGGTCATAGAGGTTCTTGTCCATCGCCTCGCCCGGGTCGATCTTGTTCTTGATGCCGTCAAGGCCGGCCATCAGTAGGGCGGAGAATGCCAGATAGGGGTTCGCCGCCGGATCGGGGAAGCGGGCCTCAACGCGCTTGGCTTTGGGGCTTTCGGTCCACGGGATACGCACGCAGCCCGAACGGTTACGCGCGGAGTAGGCGCGCAGAACGGGCGCTTCGAAACCCGGGATCAGACGCTTGTAGCTGTTGGTCGTCGGGTTGGTGAAGGCGTTGAGCGATTTGGCGTGGGCCAGAATGCCGCCGATGAACCACAGTGCTTCTTGGCTGAGGTCGGCGTATTTGTCGCCTGCAAACAGCGGCTTGCCGTCTTTCCAGATCGACATGTTCACATGCATGCCCGACCCGTTGTCGCCAAAGACCGGCTTGGGCATGAAAGTCGCCGACTTGCCATAGGCGTGGGCCACGTTGTGGATCACATATTTGTACTTCTGGATTTCATCCGCCTGTTTGGTCAGCTCACCAAAGATCAGACCCAGCTCGTGCTGGCAGGAGGCAACCTCGTGGTGGTGCTTGTCGACCTTCATGCCAAGGCGCTTCATGGTCGAGAGCATCTCGGCGCGCAGGTCTTGCGCTTCGTCCACCGGGTTGACCGGGAAGTAGCCGCCTTTGAGGCCCGGGCGGTGGCCCATGTTGCCCATCTCATAGTCGGTGTCGGTGTTCCACGAGCCGTCGGATGCGTCAACTTCGTAGGATACCTTGTTGACTTCGTTCGAGAATTTGACGTTGTCAAAGAGGAAGAACTCAGCCTCGGGACCAAAGTAGGCGTTGTCGCCAATGCCCGAGGAACGCAGATAGGCTTCGGCCTTCTCAGCAGTGCCGCGGGGGTCACGTTCATAGCTTTCGCCGGTGTCGGGCTCAACGATGGAGCAGTGCAGGCAGATCGTGGTTTCGGCATAGAAGGGGTCGACATAGGCGGTGCTGACGTCGGGCATCAGCTTCATGTCGGAGGCTTCGATGCTTTTCCAACCTGCGATGGAGGAGCCGTCGAACATGAAGCCTTCTTCGAGGAAGTCTTCGTCGACCAGATCGCTCACGATGGTAACGTGCTGCAAGGCGCCGCGGGTGTCGGTAAAGCGGATGTCGACATATTCGATGCCTTCATCTTTGATTTTGCTCAGGAATTCCTGGGTATCCATCGTGTAGGTCCTTTATGGTCTATTCGTAGTCTGGGCCCGAGGGCCGTTGTCAAAGCGCGTCTGAACCGGATTCACCGGTACGGATGCGAATTGTTTGTTCAACAGGGGAAACGAAGATTTTGCCGTCACCGATTTTCTCCGTCTTGGCGGCGTCGACGATGGCCTCGATAGCGGCATCGACCTGATCGTCATCCAATACCACTTCGACCTTCACTTTGGGAAGGAAATCTACAACATACTCCGCACCGCGATAGAGCTCGGTGTGGCCTTTCTGGCGGCCGAAGCCTTTCACTTCAATCACACTCAGACCTTGAACACCCACGTCTTGGAGGGCTTCTTTGACTTCGTCGAGTTTGAACGGCTTGATGATGGCTTCGATCTTTTTCATGGTAATCCCCTGACAATTCCCGCGCATTTATGCTCTGGTTTCGACAGAGCATCCCGCCCGCGTAACGTCCAGCGCCGGGCAGGGGGTAACATGGCGCGGCGAATGCATTTGCCAAGGGCCGCTGATAATTTGCGCAACGTGCCTAAAAAATGAGCATTGGTGAATCGGCTCCGGGCTGTACCTTTGGGCGCCAGTTGCTAGATCCCCTTACATGCGTATTTCCGAGATCACCCGCGAGAGCCTGAACGTCGATTTACTGCGCAAAGAGCCGGGGCATAAATATGACCACGGCCATGCGCTCGTCCTATCCGGCGGGCCGGGTCAGACCGGGGCCGCGCGTATGGCGGCGCGCGGGGCGCTGCGGATCGGGGCAGGGGCCGTGACCTTGGGCGTGCCGCCCGCCGCGCAGCTTGAAGCGGCGATGCAACTCACGGCGGTCATGCTGCAGCGGATACCGGATGGCGCGGCATTGTCCGAAACGCTCGAAGACAGCCGGATCAACGCGCTCTGCCTCGGGCCCGCCTTGGGATTGGGCGCGCGCGCAGCGGGGCTTGTCAAAGCAGCCCTCGCCGCGCCGCATATCGTCTTGGACGCCGATGCGATCACCCTGCTGTCGCGAGATGCCGACCTGCGCGACGCCTTGCATGAAGGCTGCGTTCTGACGCCCCATATGGGGGAGTTTGCTCGGCTGGCCCCGGATTTGGCCGAGGCGGCAAAGGCCGAGGAGGAGGGGGCCAAGGCGCAGGCCACGCGCGAGGCTGCCGCGCGGTTCGGCTGCGTGATCCTGTTGAAAGGGCCGGAAACGATCATCGCGACGCCCGGTGGAGAAGTGCGGCGCCATAGCGCGACCCAAGACCGTGCGACCCCTTGGCTGGCCACTGCAGGGGCGGGCGATGTCTTGGCGGGGCTTATCACCGGGCTGCTTGCGCGGGGGAACGCCCCGGTCGAAGCAGCCTCCACCGCGGCATGGATACATGCCGAGGCAGCGCTGCTGCATGGGCCGGGGCTGATCGCCGAAGACCTGCCCGACCTGATGCCGCAGGTGTTGCGGGACTTGGGGGTTTAGGCCGCGTGCAACACCGCGCCGCGGGCGCGGGCGGCATCGGCGGTGCCAAGCTCCAGCCCATCGGCGTAGATCACATGCGGGCCGTCGCAGAATATCTGGATCAGGGTCGTTTCTTCCTCCCCCAGATCGGTGATGAATTCATCGTCGACCAAGGCCCGCGCCGCGACCAAGGCGCGTTCGGAATTGAAAAGGGCCCGCGCGCGCCAATCGCGTACCAGCACCATCTGATCCCCGGCGAGGGCGACGTCGCGTTCGGGCCGCGTGTGGCCCAGCGATCCCGCCGCCAGCGCGATGCGCCGCACACTGCGGGTCGTGCGTTGAATATGAAGGATTTTTGCAAAGCCACTGTCGCGCGTAATGACACGATCCCCGACCGAGAGATACTCAACCGGGATTTCACCATCCAGCGTCAAAATAAGGGCGCCCTGCACAAGACCGGTGTCCAGCGCAGCGAATGGGGAAAACTGCCCCCCATGGCGATCTTTGCCGCCTACGCACCCGACCGTATTCGGTTTCATGGGCGTCTCTTTCTATTGTACCTGCCTCAGGTATCACCAACCATATGCAAACATCCGGTTAATGTCTTGTGCTTTTTTGCTCTCGCATCTGCCGCGCGGGTTTGCTAATCAGCGCGGGCACCGGTTGGTGCAGTGCGGGTGTGGCGGAATTGGTAGACGCACCAGATTTAGGTTCTGGCGCCTTTGGCGTGGGGGTTCGAGTCCCTTCACCCGCACCACTTTACCCGGTAAATCAAAGATATCGCAGGCTTTTCGCGCGTGACTCGCTTAGCCCAGCACCGTGAGCCAAAGCCATACCGTCAGGATCGAACTGCCCGTCGCGATCAGCACGGAGCTGGCCGCCACACGGCGCGCGCGGCCGTACATATTGGCGAAAATATAGGCGTTGAACCCCGGTGCCATGGCCGCGGTCAGCACGCCGGACCGGAAACCGGCCTGCGGCAGCGACAGCATGGTGCCAAAGCTCCAGACCAGCGCGGGGTGCACCAAAAGGGCGATGGCGCAGACCATGAGGATCGCTTTCATGTCGCCTTCGGGCTTGTATTGCAGCAGCACGCCGCCAAGCGCGAAGAGCGCGGCGGGCAGGGCGGCGCGGACGATGAGCGACAGCGCGTCATCCACCACGCCGGGGATCGGAAGACCGCTGAGGTTAACGGCAAAGCCCCCGAGGATCGCCAGAACCAGCGCGTTGCGAAACATCGCCCGGCTCACGTTGCGCAGTAGCGACAGGCCCGATTGCCCGCGGTTGCGCACGAATTCCATCACCGTGATGCCCAAACCGTAGCAAAAGGGCGCGTGGAACGACAGGATCGCATAGTTCCCGGCCAGCGCCTCGGGCCCGTAAGCGCGTTCGGTGATCGGGAGGCCCAGCAGGATCGAGTTCGAGAACAGGCAGCAAAACCCGATCGCCACGCTGTCTTCCCAATCGCGGCGGAACAAGAGCCGCGCGCCAAGGATGCCAAGCGCGAAACACAGCGCCGCGCCGCCGTAGAAACTGCCCAGAAGGCGCGGGTCATAGCTGCTTGATAGGTCAATGCGGGCGATGGCTTGGAACAGAAGGCAGGGGATCGCGAAGTTCTGGGTGAATTTCATCACCCCGTCGATGCCAGAGACGGGGAAGAGCCCGCGCCAGACCGCAACATAACCAAAGCCGATGACCAGAAAGACCGGCAGAATGACGTCTAAAAGAGTTTGCACTTAAAAGGAGCCTTATGGGGTGCGGCGGGGGCGCTGACCCTCAGGCCCGCGCCCGGCGCTGCCTAGTCTGAATGGGGAAGGGGGAAATGAAGGGTCAGCCCGTCATAGGCCGGTTGAATGTGATCCGGCGTCTCTGCGGCGACGGTGTGGTAATCAAGGTCGTTGTGCATATTGGTCAGGACCGCCGTCTGCGGCGCCACCCGGTCGATCCAGCCAAGGGTCTGCGCCAGATGGCTATGGGTCGGATGCGGCTCCCGCCGCAGGGCGTCGACGATCCAGCAGCGCAGGTTGTCCATCATCGGCCAGCAGTCCTCGGGGATGGCTGAGACATCGGGCAGATAGACGATATCGTCAAAGCGAAAACCGAGTGCGTCGATATTGCCATGGGTGACGGTGAAGGGCGCGAATTTCAGCATGCCACCCGGGCCGTCGATGCTGACCTCGCCGGTGATCTCATGCATGTCGAGGATGGGGGGATAGCTTGACCATTCGGGCTGCACGAAGGCATAGCCAAACCGTTCGATCAGCGCGTCCCGCGTGGGCGCATCGGCCCAGACCGGCAGCCGCGCGCGCATGTTCATCACCACCATGCGCAAATCGTCCAGCCCGTGAACGTGATCCGCGTGGGAATGGGTGTAGATCACCGCATCGAGCCGCCCGATGCCTGCGTCCAACAGCTGGCTGCGCATGTCGGGGGAGGTGTCGATCAAGACGGCGGTGGTGCCTGCCTCCGTCACCCGCTCCACAAGGATCGAGCAGCGGCGGCGGGCGTTCTTGGGCTCATTCGGGTCGCAATCGCCCCAGTGGCCGCCGATCCGCGGGACACCCCCGGAAGAGCCGCAGCCCAATATGGTCACCCGCAGATCGGCCATCAGCGCGCAGGCTCCCAAGCAGCGGCTTTTGCGAAGAGACGGTCGAAATTCTCCTGCGTGCGGGCCGCGAAATCGGCGTAGTCGAGGCCAAGGGTCTCAGCCGCGCGGCGGGCGGTATGGGCGGTAAAGGCAGGCTCATTCGCTTTGCCGCGATGCGGCGGCGGGGCGAGATAGGGCGCGTCGGTTTCCACCAGAATACGGTCGAGCGGGGCGGCGGCGAAAATCTCGCGCAGCTCTTGCGACTTGGGGAAGGCGGTGATGCCGGACATCGACAGGTAGAACCCCAGATCGAGCGCCGCACGGGCCAGTTCAGCGGAGGAGGAGAAGCAATGCATGACGCAGCTATAAGCGCCATTCGCATGTTCTTCGCGCAAGATGCGGGCCATGTCGTCATCCGCATCGCGGGCATGGATGATCAGCGGCAAGCCACTTTCCCGCGCCGCGGCGATATGGATGCGCAGGGAGGTCTTTTGCACCTCGGCGCTCTCGGCGGTGTAGTGGTAGTCGAGGCCGGTCTCACCAATACCGACCATCTTGGGGTGCTGAGCAAGGGTCAGAAGGTCGTCGACCGAAGCCATCGGCTCTTCTGCGGCGGACATCGGATGGGTGCCTGCGGCGTAGAACACCGGCTCATGCGCCTCGGCAATGGCCCGCACGCTGGGCTCGTTCTTTAGCCGGGTGCAGATGGTGACCATGCGGGTAACGCCAGCCTCCGCCGCGCGGGTGATGACGCCGGGCAGGTCTTCTTGCAGGCTCTCGAAATCGAGGTGGCAGTGGCTGTCGGTGATTTGGGGCGTGTCGGTCATGCTGTCCTTTCGGCTATCTTGGCGCCGTCTGGCCTATCTGCCGCAGGGTATCTAGGACCAGCGCGGCAGGGTCAAGGTTCACCGCCAGCCCGTGACGGGCGCGGTCGGATATCTGCTGCGCCGCGTCGGCCCATGCGCGCCCCTGTGCGGGGTTGGGCGAAAGGCGTTGCAGCACGGCGATCTCATCGGCGCAGGCGGCGCGCGTAGGCGGCGCACCGGTGGCCCCGGTGCGGGCCAGACGCACCAGCAGCAGATCGAGCAGGGTGAAGAGCAGGTCGAGCTTCGCCTCCCCCCCGCGCTGAGCGGCTGCTTCGGCAAGTTTGATGGCACGGCCCCGGTCGAGTTGCGGCAGCGAAGAGATCAGCCCGACGAGATCGGCATAGGTTTTGACCCCGCCCATTAGCGACAGGCGCAGCGCCCCGCCGACCGACCCGCCGGAAAGCTCGGCCAGTGCGGCGGGATCGTCTTCAACCTCCACACCCGAGCCGTCCAGCGCCTCGGCCATCTGAGCCGCGTCGAGCGTGCCGAGGCGTAGAGTGCGGCAGCGCGAGCGGATGGTGGGCAAAAGGCTGGAGGGCTGGTGGCTGAGCAGCAGCAAAACGGCGCGCTCCGGCGGCTCTTCCAGCATCTTCAGCAGCGCGTTGGCGGCGTTGGGGTTCATCTCATCCGCGTCGTCGATGATGACCACGCGGCGGCCCCCATCGGCGGCGGACATCTGGAAAAAGCCGTTCAGCGCGCGGATGTCATCAACGACGATCTGCTTGCGCATCTTCTTGGTGTCGGGGTTCAGCGTGCGGGTGACGGATTTCAGCCCCGCTTCGGACCCGGCGGCCACACGGCGGGCGACGGGGTGTTCTGGGTCGATCTCAAGCGTTTCAGCCGGGGGCAGGTCGAACATCCCGCCATCCGGGTCGGGGGTCGCCAGAAGGAACCGTGCGATGCGCCATGCGAGCGTCGCCTTGCCCACCCCGCGCGGGCCGGTCAGCATCCATGCGTGGTGCAGTTTGCCGCTGTTGAAAGCGTTGAGAAAGGCAGCCTCTGCGGCGCTTTGGCCGATCAGTTTCGGCGTGTCGCGCGGGTGGCGGGCACCTTCCACACGGTCTGGCTGGGGGGCGTCGTCTGTCATGGCCTCGATCTAGCATGTTTCGCCGCAGAGGGAAGCGGGCAGGGCGCGTGGATCAGCCCAAACGCGCGGTGACGGTCGCGGTCACGTCGCGGGCCACGCTGTCGATGTCGCGGCCCCCGTCGATCACATGGAAGCGGTCGCAGAATTCCTCGGCGAGGCTCAGAAAGCCCCCGCGCATCTTGGCTTGAAGTTCCACGCCGAAATCCTCGAACCGCTCCTCTGCCGTCTGGCGCGAGAGGGCGCGTTCAAGGCCATGGGCCGGATCCATGTCGATCAAGAGGGTCAGGTCAGGCTCGACGCCGATCATCAGCGTATGCAGATCGTCCACCATCTGCCGCAGATCGCCGCGCGAAAGGCCCTGATACATCCGCGTGCTGTCGGCGAAACGGTCGCAGATCACGACCTTTCCGGCGTCGAGCGCGGGGCGAATGGTGCGTTCCAGATGATCGCGGCGGGCGGCGGTGAAGAGCAGGATTTCCGTCTGCGCCGACCAGCGGTCGGGATCACCCTGCAAGACAAGCGCACGGATTTCCTCGGCCCCCGGGCTGCCGCCCGGTTCGCGGGTCAGCACCACGTCATGGCCCTGTGCCGTCAGATGATCCGCCAAAAGCCGCGCTTGGGTGGATTTGCCAGAGCCATCAATGCCTTCGAAAGTGACGAAGAGTCCCGGCGCGCGGGCCTTCTCTGCGCTGGTCACGAAGCTTCCGCTTCCACGGTGGGGGCCGCCTGCGGCCCGGCGTTGAGGCGGTTCATCAGATGCAGCGCGGCGGCGGTCATCTTGACCATGAACCCCCCCGGCGCGATGGAGGCCGAGGCCACCAGCGGCACGCGCATGGCAGGCAATTCGCCCCGGTCGACCACCAGTTCGCCCAATTCATCGCCCTTGCTGATCGGCGCTTGGAACGGGCCGGTGTAGATCACCTCGGCCTCGACCTCATCGCCGCCGGTGACGGGCACGAGCATCGACAGATCGTCCTTCAGCTCAAGCCCCACCGACTGGGTCGTGCCAAGGGCCACGGGGGCTTCGGCGATGCGGGTGCCCGCTTCGCCCAGATCGCGCTGCGTGAACTGACGGAAGGCCCAATTGACCACCGATTCAGCCTCCTGCGCGCGGGCGGCGGCGCTGTCGAGGCCGGAAAGCACAAAGATCACCCGGCGGTCGCCCTGTTTGGCCGAACCGACAAGCCCATAGCCCGCCTCATTGGTATGACCGGTTTTCAGGCCATCCGCGCCGATGCCAAGGCCCAAAAGCGGGTTGCGGTTGGTCTTGTTCTGCGGCGCGCGGCCATCAAAGGCGAACTCCCGTTCGGCGAAAAGCGGGTAGAACTGCGGGAAATCGGTGATGATCCGGTTGGCCAGCAGCCCCAGATCGCGCACCGACATCAGATGCCCCGCCTGCGGCCAGCCATTGGAATTGGCGAAGGTGGAATTGGTCATCCCCATCTGCTGCGCGCGCTGTGTCATCAGCCGGGCAAAGCCGTATTCCGTACCATCGGGGCTCAGCGCTTCGGCAATCACGGCGCTGGCGTCATTGCCCGACAGAACGATGATCCCGCGGATCAGGTCTTCGACCGAGACGCGGTCGGTAGTGTCGAGGAACATGGTCGAGCCGCCATAGGACATGGCGTGTTCGGACACGGGCAGTTTCTCAACCAAATCGAGCCCGCCGTTCTGCTTGCCACGCTCCACGGCCTCGAAGGCCATGTAGAGCGTCATCAGCTTGGACATGGAGGCGGGCGGCAGCGGCTCATCCGCGTTCTTGGCCAGCAGCACGGTGCCGGTGGTCTGGTCCAACACATAGGCGGCGGTGGCGCGGGTATCGAAGGCGGCGGCGGGCTGGAGCGTCAGCACCAGTGCCACGGCGGCGGCAAAAAGGCGGATCATAGGAAGCATTTCCTCCGGTTTGTCAGTTCGACACGGCGTAGGCGTCGGTAAAGCCCTCGGCCTTGACCTTCTTGAGAAGGGTATCGAGTTCGGATTTGCTGGTGGCGGGGCCGATCACCACGCGCCAGAAGGGTTTGTTATTGATCGCGCTTTGCTTGACGGTGGGCACCATGCCCGCGCCGCGCATCTGTTTGGCGGTGCGAGTGGCATTGGCCTCCACGCTGAAAATGCCCAGTTGCACGTAGGGTTTGGACAGTTTCGCACCAGCCGCAGGGCGCGCCGGTTTCGGGGCCGCCGGGGCGGGCGGTTTGGCTGCCGGTTTGGCGCTCGCGGTGGCAGGGGCAGCGGTGCTGGCCGTTGCCGCAGGGGCCAGCGCCGTGGCGGTGACAGGGGCAGGGCTCGCAAGAGTAGCTGCAGCGTCACCGCTATTCTCGGCCTCAAAGCTCTCTTCCGGGGCGGCGCTTTCCTCGCGGCGCAGGGCGGTCACATTCAGCGGCGTCGGGGCGCCCGCCAGAATGCCAAGCGCAGCGGCGGCATCCGAAGAGATCTGCAGTTTGGGTCCGGGCAATTCGCGCTCACGCCGGAACAGGGCACCGATGACGAATTTGCCGTTCGCCTCATTGCGCACAATCACGCGTTCAGGTTCGGTGACGTCCGGATGCGCCACCCAGACCCCGCCGAGCGAGGGGCGCCCGTCCCAAAGACCCTCGTCCGTGGCTGAGAAGACCTCAGGTGCTTCGACATCACGTTCCACCAATTTGGTCGAGGTGCTGCGCGGCGCGCTGGCGCCTTCGTTTGCACCGAAAGGGAGTTTGAAATCGCCACCCTCGCAACCGGCCAGCAAACCAACTGCCAGAATGCCCACGCCCAAGCCCGCCGCGCGGCTTTTCTTGATGCGCAACGGTTGATTGTCCCTGCTCATGCCCTTGATGTCCTTGCCTGCTGTCGTCGCGCGCCGCGACCCATGTCCCGCGAGAATGTCGCGCCGTTGGATCGGCACGCCCTGCGCCCCTCTGAAAGGGGCTTTGGCGCAGAGTAACCCGACCGGGCAGCGCTTGAAAAGACCGCGCAGGGCAGATCGGCGAATTTCCCCAAAGGGGTGCGGGGGGCTGGCCGCGAAAATGTGCGTTTGCCGAATCGATCCCGGCGCTCTAGGAGGAGCGTGCTGCGGAGGAGTGGCAGAGTGGTCGAATGCACCGGTCTTGAAAACCGGCGTGCGTGAGAGCGTACCGTGGGTTCGAATCCCACCTCCTCCGCCACCATGCATTCCTATTTGATTTGAATGGGCCGCGTTCGGCGACCTGTTGTAGTGGTTGCAGAGAAATATAGCTGCCTATCGTTTCTCTTGTGTTTCTTTCGGACGCGCCTCAATCCTTCCACTGACTGGTACGGAATGTGGTATTTTGGGAATGGCCCTGCCTGGCTCTCAGAAGGAGCTGTATTTCAGCGACAAGCCGATGCGCCTTTGCGCTATCACGCAATTACGCTTCTGAAGGTGACAACAGTAACCGATCTGCCTTGGAACGGTTTTCAAGAAGCCAATCACGGAACCGCAGCGCTGCAGGGGATGAAGCTTTCAAGCGCGGCAGGATAAGATGATAAGCATATGATGTTTCGAAATCTCGGCAGAAAGGACTAACCAACGCACCACTTTCCAACTCCTCCTGCACTAGCCAGGAGGCAAAAAGAGATACCCCTAAACCATTGATGGTCGAGCTGAGCTGAAAATGACGATCTTCAAGCATCATTTGCGGCTGGCTATGGACCATCTTCATCCCGTTCAAGTCGAACCATTCTTCCCACATCCCGGTATCGTCTACATGCAATAGGGTGCAGCCTGTTACATCCTTTGGTTCGGTGATCGGATGTCTTTCTAGATACTCAGGGCTGCAGACCAATGCCATCTTTTCGGGCCAAAGGGGGTGGACTTCAAAGCCATTCCAGTCGCCCTTTCCCCATTGAATGCCGATGTCCGCAAAGCTCCCGGGCTCGGGCATATAGGCATAGTTATTGTTGTGGTTGTGCATGGATAGGCGCACGTCAGGATATTGTTCGATCAAGTCACCCAACTCTGACGACAACCAGCGGCTGGAAAACATCGGCAAGAGCGCGATACGGATCGCGCCGGCCCGTATTGATAACTGTTCAAGGCCCGTTTGGATCATCTCAAGCCCCCGCCCAACATGCTGCGCAAGCTCGACGCCCTCGTCCGTGAGGGTCAGCCCTTGTCCGGTGCGGTGGAAGAGCCGGTAGCCAAGATCCGATTCCAATTTTTTAATGTGATAGCTCACTGAGCTTTGGCCGATGTTCAAGAGTTGCGCGGCGCGGGTGACATTCCGAGTCTCGGCGGTGAGGCTAAACACCTGTACAGAATTGATATTCCTGATCGGTTTCACGGTGCCGAACTCCTCCGAAGTCTTCGCCCTTTCGAGACCTAACCATCTAAAAATTAGATATCCAAGCGGAATCTTTGAATTTGATTTGCGCCATGGGGCGTCGCTACGCTTCTCGAACCGCAGGAGGAGCGGGGAGGGGAGTATATTATGGCGACACCTGTTTTGAGGGTCGAATCTCTGTGCAAGTCGTTTGGCGGCGTGCATGCGATCCGAGACCTGTCCTTTAATGTGAACGAGGCGCAAATCCTCGGCTTGATTGGACCGAACGGTTCCGGAAAGTCGACCACTGTGAACAGTCTGGCGGGGTTGTTCCCAATCACATCCGGCGCAATTAGCTTGGCCGGCGCCAAGATCGATAATCTGCCTGAATATGATCGTGTGGCGAAGGGTCTGTCGCGGACCTTTCAGACAGCCAGTACATTCACGGAATTCACGGTACGCGACCATATCGTGCTGGGCTGCAACGTAACGCGCACGTCGCATCCGCTGGCGTCTGTATTCGGCATGGGCCGGAAATCCAGCGAGGAAGAGGAACTGGCCGCGCGTGTCGACCGGATCCTCGAGATCACTGACCTTGCGCCGGTACAGGATCACCGCGTGGGCACCATTAGTTCGGCCCAACAACGCTTCCTGATGATCGCAACGGCACTGGCTTCAAATCCCAAAGTGATCTTGCTGGATGAACCCGCCGCCGGGCTGGTCTCGCATGAGCGCAAGAGCTTAAGCGACCTGATCAAGAAGATCCGCGATTTGGGGACTTCTGTGCTGGTGATCGAACACCACATGGCGCTGATCATGGAGGTCTGCGATCGGATCGTCGTGCTCAACTTTGGCCAAAAGATCGCCGAGGGCACACCTGAGGAAATCCGCAACAATCCAGTCGTCATTGACGCATATCTCGGCGAGGCGGCTTGACATGTTGAACGTATCCAACCTCCGCGTCAGCTACGGCGCGATCGAAGTCATCCACGGCATCGACTTGCAGGTCAATCAGGGCGAATGCGTCGCGCTGATTGGCGCGAATGGCGCGGGCAAGTCTTCTACGCTCAAGGCGATCTGCGGGCTGGTTCCGGCTACTGCAGGAACCATTGAGTTCGAGGGCCAAGATATCACCAACCAAAGCGGCCACTCCATCGTCAAAGCGGGGATCACCATGTGTCCCGAAGGGCGTCAGGTCTTTCCGCAAATGACAACGCTGCAGAACCTCAGGATGGGAGCCTATCCGCGTAAGGATGCAGAGCAGGCATCCGATGTTGAAGAGATGATGGACATGTTTCCTATCCTGCGCGACCGCGCCAGCCAGGCGGCGGGCACGTTGTCGGGGGGTGAGCAGGAGATGTTGGCCATTGGCCGGGCGCTTATGGCGCGGCCCAAGCTCTGCATCTTTGATGAGCCATCGTTGGGGCTCGCCCCGAAAATCGTCGCGGAGGTGGGGGAGACTATCGCGAGGGTCAAAGAGATGGGGAAAACCATCCTGCTGGTCGAGCAGAACTCGGCCATGGCGCTGCGGCTTGCCGACCGGGCCTATCTTTTCGAAGCCGGAGAGATCCTGCTGAGCGGGACGGGCGCGGAGCTGCAATCACATCCAGATGTCGCAAAGGCGTATCTGGGCCACTGATACAAACGTTTCTGGGAGGAGACAGAACATGAGACTGACAGCAATAACAGCTGCAATGGTCATGACGGCGGGTGCCGCATGGGCCGAGGAAAAGACGCTCGACATCGGGGTTAGCGATGCGCTGACCGGGGGCGGGGCCGTTTACGGACTGCCGCAGACCAATGCGGTGAAACTGGCCGCGAAAGAGATTAACGCCAGTGGCGGGATCAAGGTGGGCGAAGACACCTACATGCTCAACGTCATCGCCTATGACGACAAGGCCAACCCGACCGAGGCCTCCAACGCCGTACGCAAACTGATCGACCGAGATGGCGTTAAGTATATTCTTGGTTTCTGCTGCTCGGGTGCGACCGGGGCGGTGGCATCTTTCATCGAATATGAAGATGCGGTGATGCTCGTGGGCAATGCCGCTGAGCGGTCGATCACGACCCGCGAAATCCCGAACCTCACGCGCACGCGTCCACCAGCAGATTATACTGGTGCGGCGGCTGGTACCTTTGTCGCCGAAAAGGGCCACAAGCGGGTTGCCGTCTTGGGCGCGCTGGATGTGGGGTTCTACGCCAGCTACGTCGATGCCTTTGAAAAGGAGTTGGAAAAAGCGGGCGGAGAGATCGTGAGCCGGGAAGCATTTGGTCTGAAAGACCGCGACATGTCTCCGCAGTTGACCAAAATCCGCGGCCAAGAGCCTGACGCGATCCTTGTCGTCGGCTATGTGGAGCCAGCAGCCTTTATCTACCGTCAGGCAGTCGAGCTTGGCATCGACGTGCCGCGCTATGGTTTCACCTCCGGTAGCGAAGAGCAGTTTACCCGTGTGGCCACTTCGGAGCAGATGGAAGGCGTTTGGGACCTGCGCCCGACAGAGTTGACGCTGCTTTCGGCATCTGAAAACGGCAAGGCCTACCACGCCAACTATACCGAAGAGTACGGCATCGCGCCCTCACCAAGCTCACCTTATTCCTATGACCAAACCTATGCTTTGAAGGATGCCATCGAGGCGGCCGGGACCGTAGACGACACTGAGGCTGTGGCTGAGGCGCTGCGCGAGATTGCGGTGCCGGATGAGGTTGTCATGCAATACCTGCCTGTCGATGACAAAATGTTCGATCAAAACGGGCAGGCCTACACTTCGAACGGTGCCTTTCAATGGCAAGGCGGCAATTGGGTCTTCGTGCAAGACCTGCCGTCTGACGCCGCCGCGTATTCAGCTTTCCTGAGCACGCTGGACGACTGATCCCTCCCCGGGCGGGGCGCGGGCAGGTTTCCTGCGCCCCATTCTTCTATCTTCTTTAATTCGCAGGGTGCGGCATGGTTGAGGTACTTCAACAGATTATTAACGGCATCGCCATCGGGGGTGTCTATGTGCTGATCGCACTGGGGCTGACCACGGTTTTCGGAATCCTCGGCATCGCGCATTTTGCCCATGGATCGGTCTCTATGTTCGGGGGCTATCTTACGTTCTTTTTCGTCACCAGTTGGGGCATACCCTTGCTACTGGCGATCCTGATTGCGCTTTTGGTCGGGCTTGCCCTTGGCGTATTGATCGAACTTCTGGCCTATCGCCCGGTACGAGATGCCAATCACATCAACGCCTTTATCGTGGCGCTTGGACTGACCATGATGGTTGAGGGGATCAATCTCGAACTCTTTGGGCATGAGCAAGTCGTCATCCCGACCGACTTCTCCCGCGTCTTCAACATCGGCGGTGTCACCATTCCCGAGCTGCGGCTCTATGTGATCCTTGCCGCCGCGCTTTTGATCGCCGCAATGACAGTGTTTGTCGAACGCACCAAAACGGGCCAAGCGATCCGCGCCGTGGCCGAGAACCGCGACGCTGCGATCCTTATGGGGGTCAACGTCAAGACGATCCCGCTGGTGGTCTTTGCGATCTCGACTGCGCTTGGTGTCTGCGCCGGGGTCATGGTCGGGTCGCTTTTTGCGATCGCGCCGGGCATTGGCGAGGGCTTGGTCGTCAAGGGGTTTGCCGTGCTCATCTTGGGCGGTCTGGGGTCGATCCCCGGCGCCGTGGTGGGAGGGCTCGTGCTTGGCATCACCGAAGCGCTCGCCGCCGGTTTCATTTCATCCGCTTATAAGGACGTGATCGCATTCGTGGTGATGATCGGCGTTCTGTTGTTCCGGCCTCAGGGCTTGATGGGGAAAGCATAATGGCTCGTAATCGCACCTTCATCCTTTATGGGCTGGCACTGGTTGGCTTCGTATTGTTGCCGCAGCTCATCTCTGTGAAATACTATATCCACCTGAGCGTGTTGGCCTTGATCTGGGTCATCGCAGCGCAAGGGCAGAACTTGATCCAAGGCTACACCGGCTATGTTTCCATCGTGCAGGCCGGCTTCATGGGGATTGGGGCTTATTCGACGGCGCTGATGGGCATGCACTTTGATCTGCCGGTCTGGCTGACGATCATCCTCGCGCCCTTTGTGACTGCCTTCTTCGCGCTGCTGACAGGTTACCCCAGCCTTCGGGTCAAAGGGCACTACTTCGCCATCGTCACGCTGGCGTTCAACATGGTGATTTTCATCGTCCTGATGAACTTCCACGAGCTTACCCAAGGCGAGGCCGGCATCACCGGCATCCCGAAGCCCGGTGGCAAGGACGCACTGTTCAATTGGCGCGACCGGGAGACGTATTACTACTTCGTACTGATCATCGCGGCATTGATGACGGGGTTAGCGGCACTGATCGTGCGGTCGCGTATCGGGCAAATCCTCGTGGCGATCCGCCAGAACGAAGACCTCGTCGGCGCGGTTGGTATCGCGGCTTGGAAATACAAGCTCTTTGCCTTCGTGACCTCCGCGATGTTCGCGGGCCTCGCCGGTGCGATCTATGCGCATTACCAGAGCTTCATCAATCCGGAGATCTTCGGTATTGCGCAGTCGCTTGATGCGATCCTCGCGGTCATCATCGGCGGATCGGGCACCATTGCCGGGCCAATCATCGGCGCGTTCTTCGTGGTCTTCCTGCCTGAATACCTGCGCTTTGCCGATAGTTTCCGGCTGATCCTCTATGGGCTGGTGCTGGTACTGGCGACGATCTTCATGCCGCGCGGCATTGCCGGTATCGCCCGCGACCTGATGGAAAAACGTCGGGGCCGGACATGAGCCAAGCTTTTCTGGATCAGGTCACGCACTTCGCCAAGGGACGTGTTGCCGCGGAGGCGGCAGCATGGTCCATCGGCGCCGCGCCGGAGCCCGCGCTTTACCATGAGGCCGCCGCTTTGGGGCTTCTGGGTATTGAGGTGCCAGAGGAAATGGGAGGCAGGGGCTTCGGCTTTGCCACCCGCGCTGTAGCTTTGGAGGTGTTGGCCGGAGCAGATTTCGGTTTTGCAATGTCTCTGGTCAATACGCACAACATTGCCCTCAGGCTCTGTGAAGTAGGACAGGATGCCGCCGCACAATATCTGCCCGACCTGCTTTCTGGCCGGATGCACGCCTGCACCGCTTTGACCGAACCCGGCACCGGCAGCGATTTCGCTGCCATTCGCACCACCGCGCGGCAGGTTGCAGGCGGCTGGGAGATCGAGGGGGAAAAAGCATGGATTATCAACGGGCGGCAGGCAGGGCTTTCGATCGTTTATGCGCAATGCGCAGAGGTGGGCGACAGCGATGGCATCGCAGCCTTCCTCGTTGATCTGAATGCGCCGGGTGTCACCCGTTATGCCATCGACAGTGCCTTTTCGCAGACCAGTCTGGGCACCGGCGGGTTTTACCTTTCGGGGGTTAAACTGCCACATGAAGCCATGCTCGCTGCACCCGGCACAGCTTTCAAAGCGATCCTGAAAGAGATCAATGCCGCGCGGACCTATGTTGCCGCAATGTGCAACGGCATGGTGCAAGCAGCACTGGATAGTGCTGCGGCCTATGGCGCTGAGCGTTGCAGCTTCGGTAAACCTCTGAATGCCATTCCACGCTGGCAGACAGAGTTCGAGGCCACGCAAGTCGCCTTGATGCAGGCCCGACGCGCTACGGAGCAGGCCGTCGAAAAGGTGGCACAAGGCGCGGATGCCCAACTTGCGGCTGCTGAGGCCAAGATCAGTTCGGTCTCCTGTGCGCAGACCCAACTGCCAAGACTTTTGCAACTGATGGGGGCCGAAGGCTTGCGCCCGGAGCACCCCTTTACCCGCCACATCGCCGCCGCACAGATGGCGGGCTTCACCGATGGGGCAACAAATATCCTCAAAGACAGGGTGGCGCGTTTGACCGCCCGGAAGGAGAGCTGAACCATGCGTGTATTCCAGATTGAAGGCGACTGGGGATTCGACAACCTCACACTGACAGAGCGCGACGACCCAAGCTGCGGACCGGGAAAGGTCATTGTCGAGATGCGGATGGCGTCGCTCAACTCACGCGATCTGATCGTGCCCGAACGGGGCTATGGCCGAGCGACGGGTGAACTGCCCTTGATCCCTGTGTCCGACGGTGTGGGTGAAGTTGTCGAAGTAGGGCCGGGTGTGACCCGGGTTGCCGTCGGGGACCGTGTCTGCCCGACCTATTTCCAAAATTGGACCGCGGGCGCGCCGAGCCCTGAGCGCTTCGCGTCTGCCTTGGGCGGGCCGCTTGATGGGGTTATGGCGGACCGCATCTGCCTATCTGCAGAAGGGGTGGTCAAGGTTCCTGACTACCTGACCGACGCCGAAGCGGCGACACTGCCCTGCGCCGCGCTCACGGCATGGAGCGCGGTCATCACCCACGGCCAAACCCGCGCCGGGGACAAGCTGCTGGTCCAAGGCACCGGCAGTGTCGCGCTCTTCGCCTTGGCCTTTGCCAAGATGCAGGGGGCGCATGTCACTGTAATTTCCTCCAGCGATGATAAGCTCTCCAAAGTCTCTGAAATGGGCGCAGACGCGACGATCAATTACCGCAGCGAAGAAGATTGGGCTCGTGCCAGCCGACCCATCACCGCCGACCGCGGTGGCTATGACAATATTATCGAATTAGGCGGCGCGAAAACATTGCCTCTGTCTCTGAGGGCCGTGCGGCCCGGCGGGACGTTGTCCATGATTGGGGTGCTTTCGGGGCTGAACATCGAAGCCTCACTGGGTCCGATTGTCGCCCGGCAGGTCCGCCTCCAAGGCGTCACCGTGGGCCACCGCGACGGGTTTGAAGCGATGCTGCGCGCCATGGCCCAGCATAACATGCGTCCCGTTCTGGGAGAGACCTTCAAGTTCGATCAACTGAAAGAGGCCCTAACGCATTTACGCGCCGGCGGCCACTTTGGCAAAACCCTCATCGAGTTCTAACATGTCCGACATTGATACTTCTTGGCAGCCTCGCCACCATCCGGCGGACAAGGCAGCCTTCGTCATGGCCGCCACAGGCGAAAGTGTCAGCTTTGCTGCGCTCGAAGCCCGGGCAAATCAAGGCGCGCATTTGTTGCGCGCTATGGGCATCGAAACGGGTGCGCATATTGCCATTCTGATGGAGAACCGTCGCGAAATGCTGGAGGTCTGTTTCGCAGCAGATCGTGCCGGCGTGTATTACACGACCATCAGTACCCATCTGGGGCCGGAAGAGATCGCCTATATCCTCAACGATTGCGATGCTCAGCTGCTAATTACAAGCGATCGGTTTGCGGGAATAATCGCAAAATTACAGGCGGATTTTGGCAAAGCCTTCGCTGTGCGCGTCGTAGGCGGGGGGGCGGAAGGATTGCCAAGTTGGGATCATGGCGTCGCGGATCAGCCAACCACGCCAATCCCAGACGAGGCCCAAGGGCTTGATATGCTCTATTCCTCAGGAACGACTGGGCGGCCAAAAGGTATTAAATGGCCGTTGGAGTCCGCGCCGCTTGGAACGCGCACGATGCTGGTCGATCTGCTAACCGATCTTTTCGGCTACGGGCCGGATACCCGATACCTGTCCACTGCGCCGCTTTACCATGCAGCCCCATTACGCCACTCAATGGTCACGATCAAATCGGGTGGTACTGCGGTTGTCATGGACCGCTTTGACGCCGAAGAGGCGCTAAGACTTATTGAAGAACATCGCATTACCCACAGCCAATGGGTGCCAACCATGTTCGTGCGCCTGTTGAAACTACCTCAGGAGGTACGTGAGAAATACGACCTTTCCTCCATGCAGATGGCTGTACATGCCGCGGCTCCCTGTCCGATTGAGGTCAAGCACGAGATGCTGGCGTGGTGGGGGGATATTATCCACGAGTATTATGCTGGTACGGAGAATAACGGTTTCACTGCGATAACAAGCCGTGAGTGGCGGGGGCATCCCGGTTCAGTGGGCCGGGCCAAACTGGGGGTCATCCATATCTGCGGCGAGACTGGAGAAGAGCTTCCAGTTGGACAAGAAGGAGAGATTTTTTTCGAGAATGGCCATCAGTTCGCTTATCATAAAGACCCGGAAAAAACCCGGCGTGCCACTAATGAAAAAGGCTGGACAACCCTCGGGGATATCGGTCGGGTCGACGCGGAAGGTTATCTTTACCTGACGGATCGCAAATCTTTCATGATCATTTCGGGCGGAGTGAACGTTTATCCGCAAGAGACTGAAGATACGCTGCTAAACCATCCGGCCGTGCTCGACGCAGCCGTTATCGGCATTCCACATGAGGATTTTGGTGAAGCTGTTCATGCTGTCGTGCAGTTGCTGCCAGATGTCGACGCTTCAGATGAACTGCGTGACGCCTTGTTTGAATTTTGCCGAACAAAGCTGTCTTCGATCAAATGCCCACGGAGTATCGAGTTCCGCAAGAGGTTGCCCCGGACAGAGACGGGGAAGCTGCACAAGAGGCTCCTAAGAGATGAGTATTTGGCGCCAAGATAACTAATCAGACCAAAAGGTTGAATGACACTAGGCCGCGCCCGGCTAGCGGATACAGAACGTCCTCCTTAGTGAGTATCAACGGAGGGAAGCGGGGTGAATTGCTTGATGAGACCATGTTTGAACGCCGGCATTCGGCATTGTGTGTTCTGACCCCGGTCAATTACGCGCGAACCCTGACTATTACAGTCACTCGCTCCTCTGCGAAAAATGGAAGCGCCGTGCGGCGATCGCTCAAGCTGCGCCATCTATTGCAAAGACTAATCGGGCTCTGGGTCCGGCTGGAGGGAAGTTCAGGCGCAGGTCACGCCTCCAATAGAGCGCGAATTAATTCGCGCGTCTGCTGCCAACCATCAACATGACCAATCGCCTACTCTAACGCCGCGCGCTCAAAACCACAGGCCAGAAAACACAACAGCCAGCCCACCTGCGCAAAGCGCGAGCGTCGGCAAGGGGCGTCGTGCGCCGATCAAACCGTATGAAAGCAGGGTCAGCCCCAATGCGACACGACCAGCCGCCAAGAGAGCCGCGAATGGGGCGTCCGATAGGCTTAGCATATCCGGGTTCGCGACCATGCCCAGCGGGATAATGTAGAGCCCAATGCCAAGCGCCATCGCTGTCAGAGCGACCTTCAACCAATTCTCGCCAATCATTCCCGCGGCGATAAAAACAGCGCCGCAGACCGGGGGCGTGATTGTCGAGAGAAGCGCGAACCAAAAGACGAAGAGATGCGCTTGAAGCGGCGAAAGGCCCAATTCGATCAGCGCAGGCCCGGCGACGGAGACGCAAATCACATAGGCCGCCGTGGTGGGCACCTCCATGCCCAGGATGAGGCAGGCAAGCGCCGTCAGCAGCAGGGACGGCCAAAGAAGCCCCCCAGACCCCGCCAGGATGAGAGAGGTGATTTTCACGCCGAGCCCGGTGATCGACAGCACGCCGATGATGATTGAGGCGCAAAGGATGATGGAGGCGATCAGGGCAACCTGCCGCGCGGCATTGAGAACTGCACTTGCCATTCGCGTGGCGATCTGGCGCGGCTCGAAAGTGAGCTGCGCGTTGAAGAACAAGAGCAGCGCCGCTGCGAGGATCGCCATAGCCGCCGCATATTCCGGCGTGAACTGCGCGACGAACATCCCCCATAGCAGGACCGAGAAGGGGACGAGGAAGAAGAGCGATGTGACAACCACGTCGCGCAATGCAGGGCGATCCGCTTCTGCGATCCCTTTGAGGGAGAAGCGCTGCGCGTAGGCGTTAATGCCAGCCCAGACCGCCACAAAGTAAAGCACCGCCGGAAGCGCGGCGGCAGCCATGATGCCGGTGTAGGGCACGCCGGTCAGCTCAACCATCACGAAAGCGCCTGCGCCCATCAGGGGCGGCATGATCTGCCCGCCTGAGGAGGCCACGGCCTCGACCGCGGCGGCGAGGCGTTTGGGGTAGCCAAGCTTGGTCATCGCGGGCAGGGTGATCGCGCCGGTGGAAGCGACATTTGCGGAGGCTGAGCCAGAGATCGACCCAAAGAGCGCCGACGACAAAACAGACACCTTCGCCGCGCCGCCTTTCAGCCGCCCCGCCGCGGCGGCGGCGACATTCATGAAGCCTTGCCCGGCTTCGCCAGCGTTCAGAACTGCGCCGAAGATGACAAAGATCGCCACGACAGAAACGGAGACACCGGTGAGCGTTCCCCAGATGCCGCCCTCGGCGATGGTTAGTGTTCCGAAATAGCTTTCGATCGGCGTGCCGGAATGGCCGAACTCGCCGGGAATATGCTGCCCGAACAGGCCGTAGAGCAGGGCGAGTGCCGCAACCAGTGGCAAGGGCCAACCGATCACGCGCCGCGCCGTTTCCAGCACCACCAAGAGCAGCGTTACCGACACGGCGAGCTGGAAGTTGCTTTCGATGAACCCGTATTGATCGCCAAGCGCATCACTGTTGAAGGCCACCCAAAGCGCTGCGGCGATGCCCAATGCGGCCAAGATGCTGCCAGTGATCCGGCGCAGCGGGGTCTGCGCGTCAAAGACCAATGCGAAGGGCAGGATGAAGGCCATATGCAGCGGCCTGCTGATCAGGTTCGGCACCAGACCCGAAAACACCAGAGCCAAGTGATAGCCAACCAGCGCGATGGCCAGCGCGATCCAGAAACTCGCCGCCAATCGGCTTTCGGGGAGGTTTGTCATCTATGGGGGTCCGGCTTTGGCTGGGCAAGCGCGGCGCGGAAAACCCGCGCCGCGCGTCCTTTTATTGCGAGGTCTCTGTCGCGATCCCAGCTTCTTCGTAATAGCGCAGCGCGCCGGGGTGCAGTTCAGTGGTGATATTGGCCATCAACTTAGGCGTGACATTGCCCCACCAAGGCGAAGTATCGGCCATCTTGGCCTTGTTTTCCCAATAGGTCTTTGTCAGCTGATAAGCCGTTTCATCGTCCATCTTGGTTGTCGTGAAAGCGGCGACGGGCAGGGACGTTGTGGTCACATCCTGTTCTTGGCCCGCATAGGTGCCCGCCGGAATGACAATGCGGGTCCGTTTGGATTGGGTGATCTGCTCGTCCGACAACGGGACAACGGTAACGGGGGTGGAAGCGGCGGCTTCGACGACATTTGGCGCCGGGAATGAACCCGCGGTGACAAAGCCGTCAATCTGCCCGTTCTTCAAAGCGGCCACGGCGTTGCTCAATTCCGCATCCGCGATCTCCACACTGTCTGCCAGCCCGAACATATCCAGATACTTCGCGCCTTCGGTCGCGCCGAAAGACCCTTTGCCCAGCAGGATGCTCTTGCCTTCCAAATCCGCGAGCGCGGTGGCGCCGCTGTCCCGAGACATCACGAAATGCATGGTCAGCGATGGGATCGGGAAGAGCGCGCGAATCTCATCGAAAGCAGGTGCGGTCTTGCCTTCGAACATGGCCTTGCCGTTCTGGGCCAGACCAACGAGCGAGGGCGGGGTGGTGAAGACATAGTCGGCCCCGCGCGCGCGGACTTCCATGACGTTCTGAACCGATCCTTGGCTCTCTTCCACGGTAACCGAGATGTCTCCGCCGCTGCCCGCTTTCATGGCTTCGGCAAGCTCCACGCCCATTTGATAGTAGGACGAGCCCGATTTGGCCGACTTATAGGTCACACGGGTCTCGGCGCTTGCGGCGCCCCCCACAAGCCCCAGGGCCAATGCCGCGCAAATAGTTTGTCTTAATGCATTCATGGTTTTTCCTCCTCCAAGCGCAAGGCGAACGTTCTCCCGGCGAAACAGGTGCGGGACTGCCTTTGTGTGACTTTGTGGCAGCACACTACGGCATTGTCGAGAATGGGGTTTCGCTGTTGGGTGGCTCTTGCAGAGCAATACGGTGGGCCGTTTCGGCCTCGCGGGGGCGAAGAGGGCAGAGGCGGCAGGTTCGCTGCGCCCCGCAACCAGTTCTGCGATGCGCGGATCGGAGACCATAGGGGGCGAGAGATATCGACGCTTGAGTTGCGAAGAAGCGCAACTGTCTGCGCTCCTCCGCCAAGGTCGAAGCCCGATCAAAAGTCCATACCCTTATCACTCGGGCAAGGCGCAGTTCGTCAGCTATCGCCCTTTAGAGGATCATGGCCCCAATTCATCAGCGAATAGCGCCATTTCGAGTCTTCAACGCCATCCTTCGGCCCGCCTTGGGAGAGGTGCCGTTTGATATAGCCAACGACGGTTGCCATGTGATCCCACTGATCGTCGGTCAGGTCGTCCTTGTTGGTGCGTTTGATCTTGACGATCCGGCGGCCGGACTTGTGCCCGGTGCTTTCACCGCTTCCGCGGTCGCCCACGGACTTCGAGTCCTCGGTCTCCAGCCAGTCCTCAAGCTCCGCAGGTGCCATGTTGACCAGATCGCGCCACTCGCCCCAGATTTCGTCCTTCGATTTCGATGAAGACATTTTCTTTCCCATTCCACTACTGGGAAGAAACCGGCCCGCGCGCGCTTTGTTCCGATGGGTCACAGCGGTCCGCCACGGTCGGTGAGGCGCGCGCCGATCTGTCTGCCGTTATCTGGTCAGTGTCCGAACGGCCCGAGCCTCGGGCGAGCCGGTGAAAGCTCAGGAAGCTTGCGAATAGCGCATGCCCTCCGGTACCTCCCGGTCCAGCAGTGATGCGATCATGCGGGTCAGGGCGCGACCTTCGGGCAGGATGTCGAGGCGCGTTCCGGACAAGCGCACGAATGGCGTGAAGCGGGTTGAAATGGCCTTCAACTCGGGCGCGAGATCGAAGGCCCGCGCGCCGAAGGTTTCTGCCAAGGCGTTCAGGTCAAGGGTGAAGTCGCACATCAGACATTCGATCGCCCGCGCGTTCAGGCGGTCCGTATCGTCCAAGGCGTAGCCGCGCGTTCCGGGCAAGTCGCCGTCGGCGATACGCGCGGTGTAGGCCGCCGTCGCGGGGGCATTCTGTAGGTAGCCCCCCGGAAAACGCGAGATTGACGAGGCGCCGAGGCCGATCAAGGTTTGGCAATTGTCATCGGTGTAGCCTTGGAAATTCCGGCGCAGGCGGCGGTTGTTTTTTGCTTGGGTCAGCCCATCCTGCGGCGTGGCGAAATGATCGATGCCGATTGCCTCCATGCCCGAAGCGGCAAAGCGTGCCGCGGCCTTCTCGGCGAAGTGATAGCGTGCGACCGCGTCGGGCAGTGTCGCCTCGCGGATGAGTTTCTGCCGTTTCGCGACCCATGGCACATGCGCATAGCCGAAAAGCGCCACGCGATCCGGGGCAAGGGACAGGGTCTTGTCAATCGTATCCTCCAGCCGCGCCATGGTCTGATGAGGCAGGCCGTAAACCAAGTCAGTATTGAGCGAGGTGACCCCTTCGGCGCGCAACTGGTCGACACAGCGGCGCGTGACCTCGAAGGACTGGAGGCGCCCGATGGCCTGCTGCACCTCAGGGTCGAAATCTTGAATGCCGATAGAGGCCCGTGTGAGGCCCGCGGCGCGCAGGGCGGCGATTTTGGCGGGGTCGATCTGGGTGGGGTCGATCTCGACGGAGAACTCGAAATCCTCGGTCGGCGTGAAGAGCTGATGAAGGGCGCGGTTCAGGCGGTCAATGAGGGCGGGCGGTAGGATGGTTGGTGTCCCGCCACCCCAATGCATCCGCCCCATCCGTATGCCCGCAGGCATCGCGGCGCGCAGAAGCTCAAGCTCGGCCTCAAGAGCTTCGATATAGCGCTCGACAGGGCTGAGCGTCTTGGTGCCCTGCGTGTGGCAGGCGCAGAAATAGCACAGGCGCTCGCAAAAGGGGATGTGGACATAGACCGAGACCGGCACGCCTGGGTCCAACGTGCCGAGCGCTGAGCGCTGAAACGCGGCGCCGACCGCGGGGGTGAAAGCCGCCGCGGTGGGATAGGAGGTGTAGCGCGGCACGCGCGCGTCGAAGAGGCCGAGAGCCTCAAGCATCTGTATCTGTTCCATGGCACCAGTCTAGGGGGCCGCCGTCCTGCGGTCTTTGCGCTGGATCAATTCGGACGCAAAAACTGCGCATTGCCGTCGGTTGGGGGATCGTCGGCCGCCTGGGCTTTGCTACGGTTTTTACGCTCTTTCTGACACCGATCTTCTACCGCGGGGTCGCCGTCTTGGGTGCCGCCCCCGGCGGGGCAGCGCATCGGCTGAGAGCGGAAGTGGAGGGGGGTATAGGCCGTCGCGGGATTGATGCACGCCGCGCCTGCGGTTTCCCGGAACTGCACGGAGTGCAACAGGATGACGAGGGCGGCAACGCACTATCCCCTCGGCGCGCGCCACAGGCTGGATTAACAAACGTGCCGGCAACCTATGCAAACAGCGCATTTCTCCTGCCCTGTTCGATATCTACTCCGGGCGGGTCGGCTTCCCATCTTGGAATTGAGATTGGAGACATCATGCACACCGCCGTTCCAGAACCTCTTTCCGTTCCCCTCCCGCTTCTAAAGCAGACTCTATGCGAACATTACCAAAGGCTTAGCCCCGCTTCGCGCGAGCTGAGATTCATGGGCCAGCTTAACGATGATGCCTTGCTGCGCGTGGTTCGGGGCTCCAACCCCGACCTGACGCTCGGCGTCGAATGCGATGATGCTTTGCGTGCGATACTGGAGCTACATTGCATTGACAGCACCCATGCGGAGATCGGGCTTTCGGTTGAAGACGCCTATCAAGGGCGCGGCTATGGCCGGAGGCTCTTCCATCGCGGTCTGGCCGAAGCGCGCGCGCGAAATATTGAGACGGTGGATGTGAACTTCTTACGCAGCAATATCGCGATCAAAAAGCTCTGCATCGAAGAAGGGGGAGAGATACGTTGCCGTGGGGGCGAATGTGTCGCGCAGCTGTCGTTGAACTGACCGGAAAATTTGAGAGAAACATGTGGAATCTGCCTCTGGCTATCAGGTGAATGGCCGTCACCTAGGTTGAGGCGGCCAATTTTCACGTCTTAGCTTTTTGGTGATGGTGAACCCGCGCCCGACGGGGTCGGTTTCATCGATCTACCATTTCACATAGCCGATATCATTGGCGGTGCCCGGATATCCTTGGACGCTGGAGCGCGGATTGCCATGCCGTGCCGCATAAGGGCAACACGCTATCCATGGGGTTCCAAAGCACCTAAAACCGCCGTGCCGTCCAGCGGGCGAGCGCTTCGACCGCGGACCAGAGCAGCAGCGACAGCGCTGCGAGCACGATCAGGGCCGCGAACATGAGCGCGGTTTGGCCGCGGCCATTGGCCATCAGCATCAGATGCCCCAGCCCGCGGGAGGAGCCGACCCATTCGCCGATCAGCACCGCGAGGGGGCCGTAGACCACCGCCAGACGCAGGCCCGAGATCAGGCCGGGCACGGCGTGGGGCAGGCGCAGCAGCAGTGTTTCGCGCCAGCGGTTGGCGCCCGAAAGATGCGCCAGATCGCGCAGGCCCGGGGGCAGCGCCATCAGCCGGTCGAAGAGGGCCGAGGCGATGGGAAAATAGGTGACCAGCGCGATGGTCACGATCTTAGAGGGCATCCCGTAGCCGAGCCAAAGGGTGATGACCGGGGCGAGGGCGAAGACAGGCACGGCCTGAGCCACCACCAGCATCGGGCGCAGCAGCCAGCGCGCGCGGCGCGACAGGGTCAGCAACAGCGCCGTCTCGATGCCGAGGAAAATGCCTAAACTTAGGCCCAGTGCAAGATTGCCCGCCGACCACAGCGCATTCTGCCAAAGCAGCGCGGCATTCCCGCCCAGCGCTTGTAAGACAAGCCAAGGCCCCGGCAGGATGAAACGCGGCACGCCGCTGAGGGTGACAACAAGCTGCCATATCGCGACGGCGAGGGCGAAGCAGACCATGCCACGCCATAATTTATGCAGCGTAAATACCATCAGGCGACCTGTGCGGGTGAGGCCAGCCCCATGCGGCGCAGCAGATCGGCTTGAGCGGCGAGGGTCTCGGGGGCGTCGATCCGGCGCGGTGGCGGCGTTTTGGGCAGGGGGCAGGGGGCGGCCCCATGGCGGCTCACGATCCAAGCGTGATCGGCGAGCCTCAGGGCCTCCGCCGGGTCATGGGTGATCAGCACGACGGTTCGCCCGCAAAGCAGCCGCGCCGCTAGATCCTGCATTTTAAGGCGGGTTACCACATCGAGGGCAGAAAAAGGTTCGTCCAGCAAGACCATGGGGCGGTCTTCATACAGCGTGCGGGCAAGGGTGACGCGCTGGCGCTGGCCAGCGGAAAGCTGGGCAGGTTTGCGGCGCAGCTCCGCGCGAAGCCCGACCTCGGCCAAAAGCGCGGCGGCACGGTCAGGGTCCGCCCGTTCTCCGCGCAGCCGGGCGGGGATGGTGACATTCTCAACCGCATTCGCCCAAGGCAGCAGTTGATCGTCCTGCGCCATCATCGCAACACGGGGGGCGATGGGACGGTCGTCATCCGTAGCAATACGGCCCTCCAGCCGCGCCAAAGTGGGCAGACCCGCAAGCAGCCGCAGCAGCGAGGTTTTCCCCACACCCGAGGGACCGAGCAAGACGTTCCATTGCCCGGCCTTGAGGGTAAGATCAAAATGGTCGATCAAAGGGCCCGCAGCGCCGTGAAGCGCGCCCGATAGATGCACCGCAGGGGCGGTCATGCTGCCGCGGGCGACAGCGCCATGCCCCAAAAGCCAACCTCAAGCGCCGTGGCCGTGTTGAACCGCTCTTGCAAGGTCTTGGCTCGGGGCAGGGTTTGCCAATCCGCGCCCAGACGCCGCGCTAGCGCGCCGTCGATCAGCGCGCCGACATCGCGGCACAGTGCTTGATACTCTTCACCCCCATAAACCGCGCGCCAATCGGCATAGGGGCCGTCATTGCCCCGCAGGGCCAACCCAATCTCACCATAGCCCAGAACGCAGGGGGCGAGGGCGGCCATCAGGTCAAGGAAATCCCCGGAATAGCCCGCCTCCAAAACATAGCGCGTATAGGCGAGGTTGCCGGGAGCCTCTGCCGTGGACTCGAGCGTGGTGCGGTCGATGCCATAGCCTGCGCAGGTCTCTACATGGAGGGGCATCTCCACATGCACGAGCGCATGGACCGTGGCACTCGCGGCGGCCATTTCATCCAGCGTTTCCGCCTTGGCCGCGGCAAGGGCCCAAGCGCGGGCGAAGTGAATCAGGAAAACATAGTCCTGCCGCAGGTAATGCAAATAGCTGGCCTGTGGCAGACTGCCGTTGCCCAACTGTTCGACAAAGTCATGGCGGGTATAGGCCCACCATGTCTCTCCGGCGCCACTGCGCCATGCTGCGAAGGCCTTGCCGTAATCGGGCGCCGTCATGGTTTCGCCTGCGCTGTGACGTCGACCACCAGATCGGCGGCGGGGATCACGGTTTCCACCACGCCGCTTTCCTTCATGAAGGTCTCGAACCGGTCATAGCGCCCGTGGTCCACGGCCGCGGGGCGGGTGGCGAAACGCGGCCATGTGTCTTCCCATGCGCGGGTGTTCAGCTCGTTGCGCAGCTCGACGTCGGAGGCAAAGAAGACCTCTCCGCTGGCGGCCGGGTCGTTCACGATATCGGCGGCGGCCCGTTCGGTGGCACGCAGGAAGCGGGCGATCATGTCGCGGTCCATCTCTTCGGCATGGGCGACATAGATCAACTCGTCATAGGCTGGCACGCCCTCGGCTTCGGGGTAAAAGCAACGGCCCTCATGGCCCTCGATCTGCATCTGGTTCAGCTCGAAATTGCGGAACGCGCCGATCACCCCGTCGACTTGTCCCGACATTAGCGCGGGCGAGATCGACCAGCCGATGTTGATTTGCTCGACCTCGGCAGGCGCCACGCCATTGTGGCTCAGCATCGCATCCAGCAGCATCTCTTGCACGCCCGCCACGGCAAAACCCACCTTTCGGCCCTTCAGGTCCGCCATCTCCTGCACCGGCCCGTCGGCGCGGACCACGAGGCAGGTGAGCGGGGTTTCGACCAGCGTGCCCACACGGCGCAGGTCCAACCCCTCGCGCTGGGCGAGATGCAGTTCCGGTTGATAGGAGACCGCAAGATCGACCCGGCCCGCCGCCACCATGCGCGGCGGCTCATTCGGGTCGGCGGGGGAGACGAGTTCGACCTCTAACCCCGCATCGGTGAAATAGCCCTTTTCCTGCGCCAGAATGATCGGCCCGTGGTCGGGGTTCACGAACCAGTCGAGCATGACGGTCATCTTGTCTTGGGCCAAGGCAGGGGCTGTGATCAGCGTCAGGGCAAGGGGGGCGAGGATGTTTTTCACGAAGGGTCTCCAGTATATCGTTTATGCGGGAAAAGGGTCAGGCGCCGGGGAGGGCGAGTAGGGCGATCTCGCCCGGCCAGCGGGGGCGAAGGGTGTTGGCCGCGTGATGCGCGCGCAGGCCGGTGCGGCAGGCTAGCACGATGCGGGGTGCATCGGCTGGCAACGGCAAGTCCGGCAGCGCCTCGGGCGGGACATGGCGCGCTTGGTCTGAGAAAGGCGCGGGCGCTTCGGCGCGCAGGTCGATGACCATATCGCGCGAGGCGATCTGGCTTTCGGCGATGAAACCCGCGGCGCGCGCAGGCTCGGGCGCGCTGTCGAAACGAAAGCCCGACATGCGCCATTGCGCGGCGTCCCAGATCAAGAGTTGCCCCAGCGGGGAGGGCGTGAGGCCCAGCAGGACCGAGAGCGCCATCTGCGCCTGTGCCGCGCCGATCATCCCGACCACGGGCCCCAAGACGCCCGCCGTGTCACATGTCGCTGCCGCCTGGGGCAGGTCAGGGAAAACAGCGCGGAGCGAGGGGGCACTCCCGCAGAAACCGCCGACATAGCCCGACAGCCCAAGGGCCGAGGCTGAAATCAGCGGTTTGCCCTGCGCGCGGGCTTCGTCCGACAGGGTCAGGCTGGCGGCGAAAGTGTCGGCGCAGTCGAGCGCGATATCGCAGTCCGCCAGCAGGGCGGGCGCATTGGCGGGGGTGAGCCATTCGGCACGCGGCACAAGCGTTACCTCGGGGTTCAGCGCCGCCATCGCCTCGGCGGCGGCACGGACCTTGGGGCTGCCGATACCGTCCATCCGGTAGAGCGGTTGGCGGTGCAGATTGCTCAAGGCCACCTGATCGCCGTCGACCAATGTGATCCGCCCGACACCGGCCCCGACGAGATATTGCAGCACAGGCACCGCCAGCGCTCCGGCACCGACGACCAGCACATGCGCCGCCGTGAGCCGCGCTTGCCCCTCGGCGCCGATCTGCGGCAGAACCGTCTGGCGGACATAGCGGCTCATGCCGTCACCTCAAGCCATTCGCGCATCCGCGCTTCGGGGTCTGCGTGCAGCGTGATATCCGTGACCGCCGCCACCGTATCGGCCCCGGCAGCAAAGGCCCCCGGCGCGCGGGCGACAGACATGCCGCCAATGGCGCAAAGCGGAATGTCCCCGATCCGCGCTTTCCATTCCGTCAGCCGGTCGAGGCCCTGTTCGGTCCATTTCATTTTTTTCAGAATGGTCGGATAGACGGGGCCGAGGGCGATGTAATCGGGGGCGAGGGCCAGCGCGCGGTCAAGCTCGGCATGGTCATGGGTCGACAGGCCCAGCTTCAGCCCGGCGGCGCGGATCGCGGGGATGTCGGCACTGTCCAAATCCTCTTGCCCCAGATGCAGCCAATCGGCTCCCAGTTCAATCGCCAGTTGCCAGTGGTCATTCACCACCAGCAGTGCGCCGTGCTGGCGGCAGAGGTCGAGCGCGGTGGTGATCTCGGCCCGCAGCACCTCTTCGGGCGCGTCCTTGATGCGCAGTTGCACCAGCTTCACCCCCAAGGGCACGGCCCGCGCGACCCATGCGGCACTATCGAAGACGGGGTAGAAACGCGGCAAGCTCATAGCCAAGCCTTTCCAATGACGGGGGTGGAGGGCACGGCCATGTCGCGCTGGCCCATGGGGCCGGAAGCGGCAGCAAGCGCGCCCGCGCGGCAGGCCAGTGCAAAGGCTTCGGCCATGGCGGCGGGGTCTGCGGCCTCGGCCACGGCGGTGTTCAGCAGTACCGCGTCGAACCCCATCTCCAACGCCTGTGCCGCATGGCTGGGCAGGCCGAGACCTGCATCGATCACCATCGCCACATCGGGAAAGGCCGCCCGCAGGCTGCGCAGCCCGTGCAGGTTGTTCAGCCCCAGCCCCGAGCCGATGGGCGCACCCCATGGCATCAGCACCCGGCAGCCCGCATCGACCAGCCGCGCGGCCAGCACCTGATCCTCGGTGGTATAGGGGAAGACCTCGAACCCATCGGCGCAGAGCGCCTCGGCAGCCTCGACCAGCCCGAAGGGGTCAGGTTGCAGGGTGTCGGCATGGCCGATGACCTCGAGCTTGATCCAATTGGTGCCGAAATACTCTCGCGCCATCTGCGCCGTGGTGATCGCCTCGCGCGCGGAATGGCAGCCGGCGGTATTGGGCAGCAGATGCACGCCCAAGCCGCGCACCATGTCCCAAAACGCCTGTCCCGCCCCCTGTTCGCGGCGCAGCGAAACCGTGGCGACCGGCGCGGCGCTTTGGCGAAAGGCGGCCTCCATCACCGCGGGCGAGGGGTAGCGCGCGGTGCCCAGCATCAGCGGCAGGGGCAGGGTGGTGCCGTAGAAATCGCGCATCACTCAGCCCCCCTGCATGGCGCTGAGCACTTCGAGCCGGTCGCCGTCGCTCAGCATGGTCTCGCCCCGCGCGCCTGCGGGAACGAAACTGCCGTTGAGGGCTGTGGCGACTTTTGCCTCGCCCCAACCCAGCTCTGCCAATGCCGCGTTAAGCTGGGAGGCCGCGACCTCACGCGTCTTGCCGTTCACTTCAATCTTCACGGAATAAATCCCCCGTTGTCGCTGTTGCCAGAAAGCCCGCAGCCTGTTCGGCCAAGGCGGGCGCCATGAGAAAGCCGTGCCGGAACAATCCGTTCAGATGCAGCACCGCCCCGCGCTGTACGATGCCGGGCAGGTTGTCGGCGAAAGCCGGGCGCAGGTCGGCGCCCATCTCGATGATCTCGCCCTCGGCAAAGCGCGGGTCGAGCGCATAGGCGGCTGAGAGCAGTTCCAGCGCCGAGCGGGCGGTCATGCCGCTGCGGCTGGCGCTTTCGATCTGGGTCGCGCCCAGCATGTAGATGCCTTGCCCGCGCGGCACGACGTAAAGCGGGTGGCGCGGGTGCAGCAGGCGGATCGGGCGGGTGAGGGCGATCTCGGGCGCGCGCAGCAGGATCATCTCCCCGCGCACGGCACGCAAACCGGGCAGAGCGTCGCGGGCCACCATGCCGCGGCAGTCGATCACCGGGCCTGTGACCTCCGAAGGGGTGAGGGCCGTGGTCTCAACCGTCACGCCCTCGGCGGCCAGCGCATGGGTCAGGTCTTGCAGCGCTTGGCGCGGGTTCAGATGCGCTTCCTCGGCAAAGAACAACCCGCGGCGATGGCGCCCGGCGAGGTCCGGCTCACAGGCAGCGATGGCTTCGGCGTCGCAGTCGCTGTGGCCTTCGGTGCGGGCGGCGAAACGCTGCAATTCCGCGCGGTCCCGCTCGGGGGCGAGGACCAGCGTGCCCCGATGGGTGACTTCCGTGATCTCCCCCCATAGCGCCGCGGCACGCCGTCCATGGGTTACCACCGCAGGCTCGCTCAGCGCGCCTTCGCAAAAGGGGGCGAGCATGCCGCCCGCCCACCACGAACAGCCGTGCGGCCCGGGCGGGCCTTTGCGGTCAACGAGCCGGGGCCGCAGCCCCTGCGCCAGACAGGCCCGCGCGGCCCAAAGCCCTGCCACGCCCGCGCCGATGATGGTGACATCACTCATGGGGCCAAACGCCGTGAAAATGATGGACCGGCCCGTGGCCATGGCCGATGTTGAGGGCGTCCGCCGCGGCAATGGCGCGTTGCAGATAGCTATGAGCGGCTCCCACCGCCTGCGGCAGAGGCAGGCCCCGCGCCAGACCGGCGGCAATGGCGGCAGAGAGCGTGCAGCCGGTGCCATGGGTGTTCGCCGTCTGCTGGCGGGGCGCGGAAAGGCGCAGGGTGTCGGCCTTGGAAATCAGCAGATCGACGCAGGTTTCGCCCTTGCCATGGCCGCCCTTCATCAGCACCGCGCGGGGGCCGAGCGACAGCAGCGCGCGGCCCTGCACGAGCATGGTGGCCTCGTCGGTGGCTTCTTCTGTGTCCAGCAGCCGTGCGGCCTCGGGCAGGTTCGGCGTCAGTACATGGGCGCGGGGCAGCATCCGGTCGCGCAGGGTTTCCACCGCTTCGGCAGAGAGCAGCGCATCGCCGGATTTCGCCACCATCACCGGGTCGAGCACAACGGGCGCGGCGCAGTCGGCCAGCTCCTCGGCCACGGCGGAGATCGTGGCCGGGTCGCCCAACATGCCAATCTTGACCGCGCCGATGGCCAGATCGTCAAAGACCGCCGCCATCTGCGCGCGGATCATCGCAGGCGCGATCATGGCGACCGCGGTGACGGCGCGGGTGTTCTGCGCGGTCACGGCGGTGAGCACGCTGGCCCCATAGGCGCCAAGCGCGCTAAAGGTCTTGAGATCGGCCTGAATCCCCGCCCCGCCGCCGCTGTCGGACCCCGCAATCGTCAGTGCTTGAAACGCCATTCGGCCCCCCATTCGTTAGATGGGCCAAGGGCATGGAGATACGGGGTAAACGAGCGCCCAGATGGGGCTGATGCTTGCTTCCGTTCCCTACGCCGGTACGACCCGGATCAGGTTCGATGGGTCGGTTTTCACCTCTCAGCCTTGCGGCACCCCAACGGATTTCCGGCAGGCTAGCGAGGGGCGTTCATAGGGTCAACAGGGGATCGGTTATTTATTGTGTTTCGTTTTATATCCGTTAGTTGCGGTGCGTACCTCATGCATTGCATGAGGATTCGTTAATGAAAATCCCGCGATTTGGGGATCACCTTGGCATCACGCGGGTGGCCGTGCATGGCCACCTGACCGGGCAGCGGATGGGTCGGGTGATCGCCCCGCGTCGTGATGCCGGGCATCGGTGCTTCCGAGAGCGCGGCCAGCCGGTCAGAGCGGTTCTCGAGCCGCTCGGCCACCACATGTATCACCCGCCCGTCGGTCTGCACGCGGCCCTCCACGACCAGAAGCCGCGACGACATGATCGTGGGACGGTAGAGCTTGAACATGTTTGGCCAGATCACGAGGTTGGCGACGCCAAACTCATCCTCCAGCGTGATGAAACAGACCCCCTTGGCGCTGCCGGGTTTCTGGCGCACCAGCACCAGCCCCGCCAGCTTTACCCGCCGCCCGTGGCCCATGCGCGAAAGGTCCCGGGCCGAGGAGAACCCCTGCGCGGCGAGGCTCCCGCGGTAGAAGGACATCGGATGCGCCTTCAGCGACAGGCGCAGCGTCTGGTAATCGGCGACCACCTGCTCGGCCTTCGGCATCACCGGCAGATGCACCTCCGGCTCCGGGCCGCGGGCCGAGGCTTCGACATGGTCGAAGATCGGCAAGGCGGGCGCGTCGCGCAGCCCTTGGGCCTGCCAGAGCGCTTGGCGCCGGTCGATCCCCATGCTGCGCATCGTGTCGGCGGCGGCAAGCTGGCGGATCGCCTTGGCATCGAGGCCTGCGCGGGTCTTGAGATCTTCGACATCCGCGTAAGGCGCGTCGCGCCGGTCCATGATCCGCGCGCCGGCCTTTTCCTGCAGCCCGTCTACCATGCGCAGCCCCAGCCGCAGGGCGAAACCGTCCCCACAAGGCTCCAGCGTGCAGTTCCAGTCCGAGAGGTTCACGTCGACATCGCGCACCTCGACCTGATGCTCGCGGGCGTCGCGCACGATCTGCGCCGGCGCGTAGAAGCCCATCGGCTGCGAGTTCAAGAGCGCGCAGGCAAAGGCCGCCGGGTAGTGGCATTTCATCCAACTTGAGACATAGACCAGCTTGGCGAAGCTTGCGGCATGGCTCTCGGGAAAGCCGTATTCGCCGAAGCCCTTGATCTGGTCGAAACAGCGCTGCGCGAAGACCGGATCGTAGCCGCGTTTGGTCATGCGGCCCACCATCTTGTCCTGCAGCTTCTCGATCGTCCCGCGCGAGCGGAAGGTGGCCATGGCCTTGCGCAGCTCGTTGGCCTCGGCGGGGGAGAACCGCGCCGCGTCGATGGAGATTTTCATCGCCTGTTCCTGAAAGATCGGCACGCCCAGCGTCCGGCTGAGGATGCTGAACAACTCGTCCTGCGGATAGGCCGGGCCGGGGGCGGGGTAGACGACGCTCTCCAACCCCTGACGGCGGCGCAGGTAGGGGTGGACCATGTCGCCCTGAATGGGGCCGGGGCGGACGATGGCGACTTCGATCACCAGATCATAGAAGACGCGGGGGCGCAGTTTTGGCAGCATGGCCATCTGCGCGCGGCTTTCCACCTGAAAGACACCAAGGCTGTCGCCGCGGCAGAGCATGTCGTAGGTCGGTCGCCCCGTGGCGTCGTCCTCGTGATCCTCCACCGGCACCGTGGCCAGTTCCAGCGGGCGGTCGTAATGCGCCTCGATCAGGTCGAAGCACTTGGCGATGCAGGTCAGCATGCCGAGCGCGAGGATATCGACCTTGAAGATCTGCAAAGCGTCGATGTCGTCCTTGTCCCATTCGATGAAACTGCGCTCGGGCATGGCGCCGTTGCCGATGGGCACGATCTCGGTCAGGGGGCGTTCGGTCAGAATGAAGCCGCCGACGTGCTGGCTCAGGTGCCGCGGCATGCCGATCATCTGGGAGGCGAGTTTCAGCACCATGCGCAGGTAGGGGTCCGACAGGTCCAGCCCCGCCTCGCGGGCGCGGGCATCATCCATCTCACCCTCGAAACTGCCCCAGACGGTGCCGGCGAGTTTCGAGGTCACGTCTTCGGAAAGCCCCATCGCCTTGCCGACCTCGCGGATGGCCGAGCGCGGGCGGTAGTGGATCACCGTGGCGCAGAGCCCGGCGCGGTGGCGGCCGTATTTGCCGTACATGTACTGGATGACTTCCTCGCGCCGCTCATGCTCGAAATCGACGTCGATATCGGGCGGCTCGTCGCGTTCCTCGCTGAGGAACCGCTCGAAGAGCAGGTCATGCACCGCCGGGTCGACCGAGGTGATGCCGAGGCAGAAACAGACGGCGGAGTTGGCCGCCGAGCCGCGCCCCTGACAAAGGATCGGCGGCTCGGCCTCCTCGCGGGCGAAGCGGACGATGTCGTAGATGGTCAGGAAATAGCGCGCGATCTTCTTGGAGGAGATCAGGGCGAATTCCTTCTCGATGGTCTTTTTCACCGCTTCGGGCACGCCTTCGGGGTAGCGCCGGGCCGCGCCTTCCCATGTCAGGCGGGCGAGTTCCTCCATCGGGGGGCGGCCTTCGGGGACGATCTCATGGGGGTATTCATAGGCCAGATCGGTGAGGCGGAAGTCGATCTTGTCCGCCAAGCGGCGCGTCTCGGCTATGGCATGGGGCCAGTCGGCGAAGAGGCGGATCATCGCCTCAGGCGATTTCAGATGCCGCTCGGCATTGGCGGCCAGCAGGTAGCCCGCCTTGGGCACGATCACGCCCTCGCGGATCGCCACCATCACGTCCTGAAGCGGACGGCGGTGGCGGGCGTGGTAGAGCACGTCGTTGGTGGCAAGCAGCCTCAGCCCATGGGCGCGGGCCAGCGCATCCAGCCGGTTGATCCGCGCGCGATCATCGCCGCGGTAGAGGAAGCTCGCCCCGATATGGCGCATCCCCGGCAGCGCTTTCAGCAGCCGCGGCAGGCCCGCGGCGAAGAGGTCGAGGTTTTCGGGCGGCATGACGATCAGGTGCAGCCCTTCGGCATGCCCCTGCAGCATTTCCAGCGTCAGATGGGTCTCGCCCTTTTGCTGCCATTCGCCGTCGACCGATTGCATCTTGCCCGCCGACAGAAGCGTCGAGAGCCGCGCATAGGCGGCGCGGTCCTGCGGATAGGCGAGGATCTCGGTCCCGCAGAGCAGCACCAGACGCGCGCCGATCAGGGGGCGGATATGCGCCTTTTCGGCCTCTACATGCAGCCGCACCACGCCCGCCAGCGTGTTGTGATCCGCGATGCCGAGGCTGTCGTAGCCGTGGTGATGCGCCGTCTCGACCAGATCGACGGCGTCCGAGGCGGCGCGCAGGAAGGAAAAGCAACTGGCCAGCCCGAACTCCACATATTCTGCGCGGGCGGGGGCGGCGAAACCGTCCTCGCCCAAGGTGCGGCGCTTATGTCCCTCCTGCTGCGGCATCAGGCGAACATCCCGTGCAGGAACCAGCGCGGCTCGGCCCCGCGACCGTCGTGGATCACGCCCTCGCGGTAGAGCCAGAAGCGCTGGCCGCCCGCGACCTCCACTTTATAGTAATCGCGCAGCCGGGTGCCGGGGCGGTCGCGCCACCATTCGGGGGCGATCCGCTCAGGCCCCGCGTGGCGGGTGGTCTTGTAGGTGACGCGGCGCCAGTTGAACTGCGAGGGCGGGCCTTCGGGCACGGCGTAGATCACGCGCACCTCCTCGGGCGGGGTCAAGAGGCGCAGCGGGCGCTCGCGCAGCAGCACCGGCGCGGCTGTGGGGGTGGCCTGTAGCGCCGGGGCGCGTTCCTCCACCGCCTCGGGCTTGTGGGTCTCGCGCCACTGCGGCCAGTTCACCTTGTCGCTGCCCAGTTTCGCCACCAGACGGTCGAGAAGCCCAGCCACGTCGGCCGAGGGATCGCGCTTGCCGTCGAGGTGGTCCTGCATCAGCGGCAGCGGCTCGCTGGCCAGCGCCTCCAGCGTCAAAAGATCAAAGCCGAAGCCGCTGTCGATATTCTCCAGCTTGCCGTCGAAGAGCCGGCGCAGATGGGCGGCGTCCCGGCTGGCGCGGGCGGTGGCGGTGTCGAGGCCGCGCCAGTCGCCGTCGATGCGGTAGACGGTCAGCCGCAGCCGCCGCGCGCCCAGTTCCGCCCGGGCCAGTTGCGCGCAGAGGTCCTCGACCAGCGCGGGCAGATGCGGGGCGGGGTCGAGCACCGGTTCGGGCAGGCGGCTGCGGGCCATGAAATGACGGTGATCGGGCGGGGCGTTGAGCGGATCGGCGGCCTTGCCGAGCGCTTTGTCCAGCAGGATAAGCGGGTTGCGCTCGGGCTTCAGGCTGGCGAAGCGGCGCATCAGCGCGGCGCGGGGCAGATCGCTCAGCGCGCCGATGGTCTTGAGGCCAAGCCGGTCCAGCAGCCGCGTGGTCTGGGCGTCGAGCCGCAGGGCGGCGACGGGCAGGGGGGCGAGGGCGGCGCCGACGTCCTCGGCGGTGCAGATCTGCGCGCCGGAGCCGAAACGCGCCAGCGCCTGCGCGGCACCGGGGGTGGGGGCCATGGCGCAGCGCGCGGTCAGCCCCTGCAGGGCAAAGCGGCTGCGGATGTCGCGCAGCATCGCCGCCTCGCCGCCGAAAAGATGCGTGCAGCCGGTCACATCGAGCAGCAGCCCGTGATCGACGTCCCGCGCGGTCCAGGGGCACCAGCGCCGCGCCCAATGCACCAGCCGCTTGATGAGGGCGATATCGCCGTCCAGATCGGCAGGCTCGACATGCAGATCGGGGTGGATCGCCTGCACGTCGACCACCCGCGCGCCCGTCTCGATGCCCCGGGCGCGGGCGGCGGCGCTCAGCCCATGGACCACCGGCCCGTGCGTCCCGTCACGCGACAGGACAACGGGGACCTCATCCCCCGGAACGCTGCGGTATTGGCTGATCACCCGGCGCCAACGCTCCATCGTCAGATCGGGGAACCAGACGGAGACGATCCGCGGCGCGGGGGCTGTGGCGTTTGTCGGGCTCATGATCGGCCACCCAGCGGCCGGGCGCATGGCCGCGCGCGCGAAACAGCTCCAGATCCCAGCGGGCCGCGCCCGGGGCCTGCGGATCGTCGGGATGCGCCTGCGCGGGCAGGGAGGCAATGCGCCAACGCATCCGCGCCGCACTCAGGCCCCCGGGGTCGCCACTGCGGATGAGGTAGAGCGGCACCCCCGAAGCCTCGGCCCGGAGCGACAGCCGCTTGGTGGCGGTGAAATCCAGCACCTCCGGCCCGCCATGCACCTCGCCCACCACGGCTGAGAGGCCGGCACAGGCCGCGCCTTCCTCCATCGTCCAGAGCACGTCGCGCGGATGGCTGGCGGTGACCAGCAGCACCGGCTGCTCCAGCCCGAAAGTTGCAAGGCTCGGGGTATAGGGCGCGCCGTTTTCGCGCCGCGACAGGAAGTCCTGCACCCAAAGCACCGGCCCCTTGCCGCGTGGCAGCAGCGACAGGACGAAGCCACTGGCCGAAGCACTGGCGAAGGCCTGCGGAAAGACATCCGTCAGCGGCGCATGCGTGGCCAGAACCCCCGGTTCGAGCGGTGTCGACGGCCTGCGCCGCGGCAGGGTAAGGACCTGCCCATATGTAGAATCGGTTGTCATGCACGACTCCATATGTTCACATTTTGTTCTATTTATAAATCACGAACTGCGGTGCTGTCAAAGTTCCTGTGGCCTCTTGCCGGGGGCGGGCAAAACCGCATCTAATAAGCCGACGACGGCGGCAAGGGGGCCAACCGATGTGCAATCTTTATTCCCTGACCAAGGGGCAGGACGCGATCCGCGGCTGGTTCGACGGGATCGACGACCAGGCGGGCAATCTGCCGCCCATGCCCGGCATCTACCCCGATTACCCCGCCCCGGTGGTGCGCCATGGCGATAGCGGCCCGGTGCTGGAGATGATGCGGTGGGGCATGCCGTCCCCGGCCTTCGCGCTCAAGGGCAAGAAGACCGACCGCGGCGTCACCAACATCCGCAACATCGCCTCACCGCATTGGCGGCGCTGGCTGGTGCGGGAGCATCGCTGCGTGGTGCCCTTCACCGCCTTTTCCGAGCCGCTGAACCGCCCCGGGGAGCGTTCGCGCCCGGTCTGGTTCGCGCTTGGCGAGGACCGCCCGCTGGCCTTTTTCGCCGGGGTCTGGACGCAGTGGACCTCCGTGCGAAAACTGAAGGACGGGGAGACCACCGATAACCTCTATGGCTTCCTGACGACCGAGCCCAATGCCGAGGTCGCCGCCGTGCACCCCAAGGCGATGCCGGTGATCCTGACCACGCCCAATGAGGTGCAGACGTGGCTCAGCGCCGAGACCGCCGACCTTGCGACGTTGCAACGTCCGCTGCCGGATGGTGCCTTGCAGGTCATCGACCCCGAGGATTAAGCCGCCTCCGCCATCATCCGTGCTGCCATCGCCAGATCCGAGCGGAACTGCGCCTCGGCCTCCTCGCGCACGCGGGGATCGGGCACGCGCAAAAGGTAGGAGGGGTGCAGGGTGATCAGCACCGGAATGCCCTCCGGCCCCGCCTCGATCGTGCCGCGGCGTTTCAGGATGCCCGCGCCCTTGCCGGTCAGGCTCTGCGCCGCCGTGGCGCCCATGGCGAGGATGAGCTTGGGCTGCACCTGCGCCACCTCGGCGTTCATCCACCAGCGGCATTGGTCGATCTCGGGCGTCTCGGGGCGCTGGTGGATACGGCGTTTGCCGCGGGCGGTGAATTTGAAATGTTTGACGGCATTGGTGACGAAAGCCGCCTCGCGGTCGAGGCCAGCCTCGGCGGCCACACGGTCAAACATCTGCCCCGCCGGCCCGACGAAGGGACGGCCCGCGAGGTCTTCCTGATCGCCGGGTTGTTCGCCCACAACCATCAGGTCAGCATGCGTCGGCCCTTCGCCGGGCACGGCCTGCGTGGCGTGGCAATGCAGCGGGCAGCGGGTGCAGGCGCGTATCGCGGACGGAAGCTCTTCCATCGGGCCGTCCCAAGCGGACTCAAAAGCCGAAAGCTGCGCCTGCACCCGGTCCATCCGCGCGGGCGGCAGGGTCGGGGCGGCCTCGGCCATGGCCCGGGCGCGGGCCGGGGCCTCGGCGATCATCTGGGGAATGAAGGCGGCCTCGGGCATGTTCTTCCAGTATTTCTTGGGCATCTCCGACTGCATCGCCTTCACCATCAGGCGGGCGGGATTGAAGATGTTCTGGAAGTAGGTGATCCAAAGCTGCTCGCCCGCGTCCTCGGGCAGGTCGGGCTTGGCGTGGCCCTCCTGAAAGCTGAGCTTGCCGCCCTCGAAGATGGCCGAGACATCGGGCGTCAGGATGCGCCAGTCCATGTCGGAAAACCGCCGCACGAAGAAATCCGCCGTGGGCTCCACCGTGTGATGCGTGGGCTCGAACCATGCGGCGAAGCTGCGACGCGGGGCGTTTGGATCACCGATCTCGCGGAAGCGGACGAAGGCCTTCATCTTGTGCTGACAGCGGCGGACGTTCTTCTCCATCCCGCGCAGCACGGCGAGGTCGGCATCGCCCCGGTCGGACATCAGATGCGGCGCGTCCTTCACGCGCCAGAGGAAGGCATAAAGCCGCGCGAAACGCTCCGGGTCGCTGTGCCAGACCGCCGTTTCGGCCATCGACACGAAGCTGCGCGGCACCGCGACGCGGCCCTTGGTAGTCGGCGCGGCTTCCTCGCCAAACAGGTCGGGGGCGGCGGCATGGTTGCCCCAGAGGATCTGCTCGGGCGGCACGCCCGCGGCCAGAAAGCCGCGCGCCGCCTCGCGCCATGCCTTGGCGGTGCCGATGGGGGGCAGGGAGACGCGGTGCATCAGAACAGGGTCAATTGCTCGGGCGGCGGCGCGAAACGCGCGCGCAGATCGGCGCTGTCGGTGAGGCCGCCGGGGGTCCAGCCCCCCGCGGTGACAAAGGCGCGGGCCTTTTTCATCGAGGCGCCCATGCGGGTCAGGTCTTCGTAGCGCAACGCGCGATGGCGACGGGCGGCGAGAATGCGGTTGACGGTCTTCACCCCGAACCCCGGCACCCGCAGCAGCATCTCGCGGCTGGCGCGGTTGACGTCGAGCGGGAAGTGTTCGCGGTGCACCAGCGCCCAGGCGAGCTTGGGGTCGACCTCAAGATCAAGGTTGCCGTCGCGGGTGACGGAGGTGATCTCATCCAGTTGAAAGTCGTAGAACCGCAGCAGCCAGTCGGCCTGATAAAGCCGGTGCTCGCGTTGCAGGGGCGGGCGGATCAGCGGCAGTTTCGACGAACTGTCGGGAATGGGCGAAAAGGCGGAGTAATAGACCCGTTTCAGCTTGTAGCTGGAATAGAGCCGCGTCGATTGCCCCAGCACCGTGGCATCGTTTGACCCATCCGCGCCGATGATCATCTGCGTCGACTGGCCCGCGGGCGCGAAGCGCGGCGGGCGCTTGCCGGTGAAGGATTGATCTTTGCTCGCCTCTTTCGTCATCCGCACGTTGGCCATGGCGCGGCGGATCTGCTCGGGCTTTTTCTCGGGCGCATATTGCTGCACCGCGCTGTCGGTGGGCAGCTCCACGTTGATCGACAGGCGGTCGGCCAGTCGGCCCGCTTCCTCGATCAACTCAGGCGAGGCGTCGGGGATCGTCTTGAGGTGGATGTAGCCGCGAAAATTCTCCTCGTGGCGCAGCTTGCGGGCGATCTGCACCATGTCCGACATCGTGGCATCGGGTGAGCGGATCACGCCCGAGGAGAGGAACAGCCCCTCGATATAATTGCGGCGGTAGAACTCGATGGTGAGTTTCACCACCTCGTCCACGCTGAAGCGCGCGCGCTCCACGTTCGAGGAGACGCGGTTGATGCAATAGCTGCAATCGTAGATGCAGAAATTCGTCATCAGGATCTTGAGCAGGCTGATGCACCGCCCGTCCGGGGCATAGGCGTGGCAGATGCCGCTGCCTTCATTGGAGCCCAGCCCCTTGCCATCGCGCGAGTCGCGTTTGGTGGAGCCCGAGGAGGCGCAGGAGGCGTCGTATCTCGCCGCGTCGCTGAGAATCGCCAGTTTCTGATCGAGGGTCTGTTTGGTCATGCGTTCTATATATGTTCTCAACGGGGCGGCGTCATTAATCTATCTTAATGCCGCGACAATTTGCGCGGGGGGCTGCTGAGGGGGCGGGGTAGCCCCGTGGCGCCGAGATTAAATTGACGTAGGGAGATCTAGTCGCTACCAATTATATGCAGATACATATTATGCATTTGCATGCGAGGGCACCGAGGCAAAGATCGCGGGCTTTTGATCACAACTGGGAGACGACCATGAAAACAACAACCACGCTTAGCGCGGCGGTCTTTGCCGTCAGCACATTTGCCACCGGCAGCATCGCTCAGGCCGAAGAAGTGACCCTGCGCGCCGTTTCGGCCTTTACCCTTGGCACCGCTTTTAGCCGCGAGTTCGAGTCCTTTGTCGAGTGGATCAACGAGAACGGCAAGGGGGTCGTGCAGATCAATCTGGTCGGCGGTCCTGAGGCCGTGCCGCCTTTTGAACTGGGCAATGCGGTGCAGTCCGGCGTCGTCGACATCGCCAACAACACCACGGCCTATTACCCCAACCTGCTGCCCACCGGCGACGCACTGCATCTGGCCGAGAACACCATTCAAGACCAGCGCGCCAATGGCTGCTATGAACTGGTCGACCGTATCCATCAAGAGCAGATGAACGTGAAATACCTCGCCCATGCGGGCGACGGGATCGGCTATCACCTCTATCTCACCAAACCGGTCGAGGGGCCGGATCTGAGCGGTCTGACCATCCGCACCACGCCGGTTTACCAAGCGATGTTTACGCAGCTTGGTGCCAACCTCGTGCGGACCGCGCCGGGCGAGGTCTACAGCGCGCTGGAGCGTGGTGCGATTGACGGCTACGGCTGGCCCTCGCAGGGGGTGCTGGACCTTGGTTGGGACGAGCAGACGAAATACCGTGTCGACCCGAGCTTTTACAACGTCGATGTCAACGTGCTGGTGAACCTTGATACTTGGAACGGGCTAACGGAGGCGCAGCGCGCCAAGCTGGCCGAAGGTGCCGCTTGGATGGAAGAGCTGAACAACGACAACGCGGATCGCAACGCCTCGGAATATGCGGCGCAGGCCGAGGCGGGTATCGAGACGATCACCTTCGGCGAGGCCGATGCCGAGACTTGGATCGCTGCCGCCCGCGATGCCGGTTGGGCCGCGGTGGAAGAGGTCGATGCCGATCTTGCGCAGCAGATGCGCGCCTGCATGACCAAGTGATCCTCCAATGATCTCTAGAATGTTTGACCGGACACTCCGGGGGCTGGCCGTCTTTTCGGCTGGTATCCTCGGGGTGATCGCGGTGTTCATCGCTCTCAATGTTGTGCTGCGCAATCTTGGCCTGCCGGTGGTCTATGGCGCGCTGGATGCTATCCAATACGCGCTGATGATCGCCACCCTCCTTGGCGCGCCCTGGGTGCTGTCGATCGGTGGCCATGTGAAGGTCGATCTGATCACCAGCAATCTTGCGCCACGCACGGCCTATGTGCTCACCCGTCTTACTAGCGCCATCGGCGCTGTCACGGCGGGGGTGTTGGGGTGGTACGGATTGCAAGCGGTGCTGGCGTCGGCCGCCCGGGGGTCAATGATCCGCACGTCATTCGTCATCCCGGAATGGTGGATGCTGGCCTTTGTGCCGCTGTCATTGGCGCTTTGCACGATTATTTTTATCCGCCGCCTTTTCTATCCGGAAACGGCCGAGCGTAGTCTGAGTGGTCTTTGAGATGGATTGGGCTTTGATCCTGACGCTCATGCTGGGCAGCCTCGCGGTGCTTTTGCTGATCGGCTTGCCGGTCGCCTTTGCCTTTATCGCCGTGACCACCGTGGGCGCATACTTCGTGCTGGGTGGCGAACGTGGCATTCTGCAGCTGGCGCGCAACTCGGCGCAATCGGTGGCGAATTTCCAGCTTGCCCCGATACCCCTGTTCATCCTGATGGGGGAGATTCTCTTCCAGACCGGGGTGGCGCACCGCGCCATCGACGCCATCGAGCGGGTGGTGACGCGGATCCCGGGCCGCATGTCAGTGGTGACGATCTTTGGCGGCACGATCTTTGCGGCACTCTCAGGCTCGACCATCGCCAATACCGCGATGCTGGGCGGCACGCTGCTTCCGGGGATGCTGAAACGCGGCTACCACCCGTCGATGGCCATGGGGCCGATCATGGCTTCGGGGGCGATTGCGATGCTGATCCCACCGTCGGCGCTGGCGGTTCTGGTGGGCTCGCTCGCCGGTATTTCTATCGCGGGGCTGCTGATCGCGGGGGTACTTCCGGCCCTGCTGCTGGCGGTGCTTTTTGTGGCCTATGTGGTGGGGCGCAGTGTATTGGACCCAAAGGTCGCGCCGCCCGATGTTTACGAGGATATGTCGCTGCGCGACCGGTGGACGCCTTTTGCGATCTATGTCTTGCCGCTGACGGTACTTTTCGCGGTGGTAATCGGCTCTTTGCTGGCAGGGATCGCCACACCCACGGAGAGCGCTGCGCTGGGCAGTATCACGGCGGTGATCATCGGGGCAGCCTATCGGGCCTTGAGTTGGGAGAAGATGGGCCGTGCTCTGATGGAGACGCTGAAACTGTCGGTGATGATCCTGTTCATCATTGCGGCGAGCCAGACCTTTGCGCAGGTGCTAAGCTTTTCTGGCGCGACCAACGGGCTGATCAATGCAATCAACGCCGTCGATCCGACGCCTTTGATGGTGCTTTTGGGGATGATCGCGATCCTGCTGTTTCTGGGGTGTTTCATCGATCAAGTGTCGATGTTGATGGTGACGGTCCCGGTTTTCGTGCCCTTGGCGGGCGCGATGGAGATCAACGAGCTGACCCTCGGCGTGGTTTACCTACTGACCATGGAGATCGGTCTGCTGACTCCGCCTTTCGGGCTGCTTCTCTTCGTCATGCGGGGCGTGGCGCCCGAAGAGATCCGGATGCCGCAAATCTATGCCTCGGTGATGCCCTTTTTGTTAATCAAGCTCTTCGTGCTGGCGCTGGTCGTCTGGCTGCCGGGCATCGGTACTTGGTTGCCGGGCTTAATGGGCCGCTAATCCGCAGGGCGACGCGTCCGAGCGTCGCCCTACAAGCTATTGCCTCGGTTCAACATTTCCCCTCACCGCAGCCGCACGCAGCCCTCCGCCCGCTTGCATTACCCTGCGTAATACGATTGTAATCCGGCGAGGAGGCAATCGGCTTTCCCAAGAACAACACGTGAGGAGCACCGTGATGGCAAACCCCCTTTATGACACTCTGTTTGGCCGTCACGCTGGCAAGACGACCGCCTTTTTGCACCTTGAGGGCGGGGTGACGCTGACCCATGCGGGCTTTCTGAGCCGGGCGGGCCGCTTTGCCAATGTGCTGTCTGGGCTGGGGGTGAAGCCGGGTGACCGGCTCGCGGTGCAGATCGACAAATCCGCGGATGCGCTGGCGCTCTATGCCGCTTGCGTGCAGGCGGGGGTGATCTTTCTGCCGCTGAACCCGGCCTATACGGCGGATGAGGTGCGCTATTTCGTGACCGACAGCGGGGCGGCGGCTTTCGTCTGCCAGCCTGCGCGGCGCAATGAGATGGCGCCGCTGGCCAAGGACACGGGCTGCCAGCTTGAGACGCTGGGCACCGAAAACGATGGCAGCTTTGCGGACCGCGCAGCCTCGGCCCCCGATCAGTTCGAGACCGTCGCGCGTGGGGCTGATGATCTGGCGGCCTTCCTCTATACCTCCGGCACGACGGGGCGCTCAAAGGGGGCAATGCTGACGCAGGCGAACCTTTTGTCCAACGCGCAGACGCTGGCCGATCTGTGGCGTTTTACCAATGCGGATGTGCTGCTCCATGCGCTGCCGATCTTCCATACCCACGGGCTGTTCGTGGCGACCAATGTGACGCTGGTGGCGGGGGGCGCGATGATCTTTATGCCCAAGCTCGACATCGACCGATTGATCGACCGGATGCCCCATGCCACCGCGATGATGGGGGTGCCCACCTTCTACACCCGGCTGTTGGACGACGCGCGTTTTACCAGCGAGACGGCGGCGAATATGCGGCTGTTCATCTCGGGCTCCGCCCCGCTGTTGGCGGAAACCCATGTGGATTTCGAGACCCGGACTGGCCACCGTATCCTTGAGCGTTACGGCATGACCGAGACCAATATGAACACCAGTAACCCCTATGAGGGCGAGCGCCGTGCGGGCACCGTGGGCCTGCCGCTGCCGGATGTGGAGTTGAAGATCACCGACCCCGAAACCGGTGCGACCCTGCCGGATGGCGAGATCGGCAGCATCGAAGTTCGGGGGCCGAATGTCTTCAAGGGCTATTGGCAAATGCCCGAGAAGACTGCCGCCGAATTGCGCGAAGACGGGTTTTTCATCACCGGCGATCTGGGGCGGCGCGATGCGGATGGCTATGTCACCATCGTGGGCCGCGACAAGGATCTGATCATTTCAGGCGGCTATAACATCTACCCCAAGGAGGTCGAACTGCTGCTCGACGACCAACCGGGCGTGTTGGAAAGCGCGGTGATCGGCGTACCGCACCCCGATTTCGGCGAAAGCGTCGTGGCGGTGCTGGTGGCACGCCGGGGTGTGGAACTGGATCTGGAGCAGATCGCCGCCGACGTGGCCGGATCGCTGGCCAAGTTCAAACAGCCCCAAAAGTTGATCGTGCTGCCGGAACTGCCGCGCAACACGATGGGCAAGGTGCAGAAGAACGTGCTGCGCGAAAACTACCGGGACCTCTTCCAACCGGAGTGACACGGCCCGAGGGGGACTGTCGGACGGGCAAAGGCACGGGCATCCCCCTCCCACGGGGCAGGGCGGGGGGGCGTAACCTGCGACAATCTGGCGTTTAATACCCGGTTTCGCTTGAGGTGCCGGGAAAATTTCTACAGAACGTGGTGACCTTTCAGTCCGCTAGATCAGGAGTTCGCGTGTCCCTCTTCCTTATCGTTGCCTTGCCTTTCCTTGGTGCTTTGCTACCCGGACTGATGAATTCCGCAGGGCGCCAAGCCTGCGCCGGGGTCACCTTCATGGTTACCCTCGTGGCCTTTGTGGGCCTGCTCACCCATCTGCCCGCCGTGCTGGCCGGAGAAGTGCTGACCGCGCGGGTTGATTGGATTCCGCAGCTTGGTCTGAACCTGACCTTGATGCTCGACAGTCTTGGCTTTTTCTTTGCCTGTCTGATCCTTGGCATCGGTCTGCTCATCATCGCCTATGCGCGTTCTTACCTGTCGCGCGACGATCATATGGGTGAGTTTTTCACCTATCTCTTGCTCTTCCAAGGTGCGATGGTCGGCATCGTTCTAAGTGATAACGTGTTGATCCTGCTGATCTTTTGGGAGCTGACCTCGCTGTCCTCCTTCCTGCTGATCGGCTATTGGAAGCATCTCCCCGAAGGCCGCCAAGGCGCGCGGATGGCGCTGACCGTGACGGGCATGGGCGGGCTTGCCATGATCGGTGGCATGCTGCTGCTGGGGCAGATCGTCGGCAGCTATGACCTGAGCGTGATCTTGGAAAACCGCGAGGCGATCCAAGCCTCGCCGCTCTATCTGCCTGCGCTGATCCTGATCCTGCTGGGCTGTTTCACCAAATCGGCGCAGTTTCCCTTCCACTTCTGGCTGCCCCACGCCATGGCCGCGCCCACGCCGGTCTCGGCCTATCTGCACTCCGCCACGATGGTGAAGGCGGGGATCTTCCTCATGGCGCGGATGTGGCCGGTGCTTTCGGGCACGCCGGAGTGGTTCGTCATCGTCACCACGGCGGGGCTGATCACCATGGTGCTGGGTGCGGTGATCGCGCTGTTCAAACATGACCTGAAGGCGCTCTTGGCTTTCTCGACCGTCAGTCACCTTGGTCTGATTACCATGCTTCTGGGCACTGGCACGGCCTTTGGCGCGCTGGCGGCGGTGTTTCACATCCTGAACCACGCGACCTTCAAGGCGGCACTCTTTATGTCGGCGGGGATCGTGGATCACGCGGTGCATACGCGCGACATCCGCCGTTTGGGCGGACTGCGGCATCTGATGCCGGTGACCTTCGTGATCGCCACGCTGGCGTCGCTTTCGATGGCGGGAATCCCGCTGTTCAATGGCTTCCTGTCGAAAGAGATGATGCTGGAAGAGACGCTGCACACCACGCTTTTCGATCTGCCGTGGCTGGTGCCTGCGCTTGCGACCTTTGGCGCGCTCTTCTCTGCGGCCTATAGCTTCCGGCTGATCGGCCATACTTTCCTTGGCAAAGAGCGCGACGACTATCCCGACCATCCGCATGACCCCAAGCCCGGCCTCTGGCTGCCGCCAGCGCTCTTGATCATCCCCGTGGTGGTGATCGGCCTCGCGCCGTTTCTGGCCGAGCCTTTCGTCAAGCTGGTGACCGTTTCTGTCCTTGGCGATGCGGCCGAGATGTCTTCTGCGCATTTCAAAATCTGGCACGGGCTGGGTCCGGCGCTTTATATGTCGATCATCGCGGTCGTGGGCGGGCTGATCCTGCTTGCGCTCTTCACCCCCTTGCTGCGCGTCTGGGATGCCGCACCCCGGCCCGAAGCCAAGCGCATCTTTGACCGGATCATCGCGGCGTCTGTCGGCCTGTCGCAGGCGGTATCGCTGCGGCTGCACAACGGGGCTTTCTCACGCTATGCCGCCGTGATGGCGGTGACCGTCGTGGGCGTGGGCTATTACGCTTGGGCCACCGGCACGGTGGGCGCGGCGAGCCGCGCGCTGCAACCGACGAACGCCGTGCAGATCGCGGGCTGGCTGATGCTGGTCGCGGCGGCCTGCGGCCTTGTCTTCCTGCACCGCAACCGTCTGTTGTCACTGATCCTGATCGGCATCGTCGGGCTGATCGTATCGGCTGGTTTCGTTTTCTTCAGCGCGCCTGACTTGGCGATGACCCAGCTGACGGTCGAGGTGGTGACGATCATCCTGCTGCTCTTGGCGCTGAACTTCCTGCCCAACCGCACACCGATCGAAAGCAGCGTGCTGCGCCGGACGCGGGACGTTGTCGTCTCCCTCGCGGCGGGGGCGGCGACCATGGCACTGTCCTATCACTACCTGCTGCGCGACACCGTGGCGCCGAGCATTTCCGAATTCCACCTCGCCAACTCCTACAAGGGCGGCGGCGGCACCAATGTGGTGAACGTGATCCTCGTCGATTTCCGGGGCTTTGACACCTATGGTGAGATCATCGTGCTGGGCATTGCCGCCCTGCTGATCTACGCGCTGACCGAGACGCTGCTCTCGGGCCCGGTGCGGGCGCGTTTGCTGAACCGCAAGCCCGACCAGCCGCGCGCGGGCGACCGGCACCCGATGATGATGGTGGTGATGACCCGCGTGATCATGCCGGTGGTGCTGATGGTGGGTTTCTACATCTTCCTGCGCGGCCATAACGAGCCGGGCGGCGGTTTCATCGCCGGTCTGATCGTCTCCATCGCTGTGGTGATGCAATATATGGCCAGCGGCTTTGCCTGGGCCTCGGCACGGCTGCGTTATCCCTATCATGGGATCATCGGCACCGGCGTCTTGATCGCGGGGCTGACGGGGATCGGATCGTGGCTCTTTGCCAAACCCTTCCTCACGTCGGACTTCACCTATGTGCGCATCCCGCCCTTCGACAAGTTCGAACTGGCGACGGCGGCGCTGTTCGATCTGGGCGTGTTCCTTGCCGTAGTGGGGGCGGTGATGCTGTCGCTCGAAAGCTTCTCGCGGCTGGCGCGCCGGGCGCATGTGCCCGAGGCCGATCACCCGATGGACATCGACCCATCGCGCGAAGACAACACCAAGGCGGAGGCATAGCATGGAACTTCTCGTCGCATCCGCCATCGGCATCCTGACGGCCTCTGGCCTCTATCTCGTGCTGCGCTTGCGGAGCTTTCCCGTCATCATGGGCACATCGCTGCTGACCTATGCGGTGAACGTCTTTCTCTTTGCCTCGGGCCGTTTGACCGTGGGCGCGCCGCCGATCCTGAGCGATGCCGCGCGCTATACCGATCCGCTGCCCCAAGCGCTGGTGCTGACCGCCATCGTGATTTCCTTTGGCATGACCGCCGTGGTGGTGATGATCGCCCTCGGGGCCTATCTGGGCAATAAGGACGATCATGTGGACGAGCCGCTGACCGATACCAAGGCGGAGGACCGCACATGACCCATTGGCTGATCCTGCCCATCGTGCTGCCTGCGTTTATCGCGCCTTTCATCATTCTGGCCGCACGCTATCACATCACCATCCAGCGGGTGCTGTCGCTGTTTGGCGCGCTTGCGCTGGTCGTCGTGGGGCTTGGCCTCTCTGTCGAGGCGGCGAGCGGCAATGTCATGCTCTACCGTCTCAGCGATTGGGCCGCGCCCTTTGGCATCGTGCTGGTCGGCGACCGCCTGTCGACGCTGATGGTCACGCTGACGGCGGTGCTGGCGCTGTTTGTACTGCTCTATGTCATCGGCTCCAAATGGGACGAACGCGGGCGGCATTTTCATGCGCTGTTCCAGTTCCAGCTGATGGGGATCATGGGCGCCTTCCTGACGGGCGACCTTTTCAACCTCTTCGTCTTTTTCGAAGTGCTGCTGATCGCCTCCTACGGGTTGATGATCCACGCCGGTGGCACGCCGCGCCTGCGGGCGGGGGTGCAATATGTGCTCTATAACCTGCTGGGCTCGACGCTGTTTCTCTTTGCGCTTGGCGCCATCTATGCCGAGACGGGAACGCTCAACATGGCCGATCTGGCGCAGCGCGTTGCCCTGATCGACGCAGGCGCGACCGTGGGCATCCGCATCGCGGCGGTGCTGCTCTTGATGGTCTTCGCGGTCAAAGCCGCTGTGGTGCCGCTGCATTTCTGGCTCCCGTCGAGCTATGCCGAAGCGCCCGGCCCGGTGGCGGCGCTTTTCGCTATCATGACCAAGGTCGGCGCCTATGCGATCATCCGCGTCTATACGCTGATCTTCCCGCCAGAACTGGCCGTGACGGCGGATCTGCACACGACATGGCTGCTACCTGCCGCACTGCTGTCGCTGGCGCTTGGCATGATCGGCGTACTGGCGGCCAAACAGTTGGACCGTATGGTGGCCTTTTCCGTCATCGGCTCCATGGGCATGGTGATGATCTCGATCGCGCTGTTCACGCCCGAGGGGATCGCCGCGGCGCTTTATTATATCGTGCATTCGACACTGGCCGCGGGCGCGCTGTTCCTGATTGCCGATCTGGCGCGGGCAGGGCGCGACAACCTTGACCTGACGGCGCAGCCGCAGGTGGCGGGGGCCAAGCTGACTTCGGCCTTGTTCTTTGTTGCCGCCATCGCCATGGTCGGCGTGCCGCCGCTCTCGGGCTTTCTGGGCAAGCTGCTGATCATGGATGCCGCCGCCGCCAGTGATGCTTGGGTCTGGATCTGGGCCGTTATCTTGGGCGCGAGCCTTTTGAGCCTCGTGGGCTTTGGCCGCGCGGGCAGCGTGGTCTTCTGGAAAGCGCGCAGCGTCACGCCGGAGGAGGGGGCAACCCCGGCCGAGCGCCCCTCGGCGCTGAGCTATGTCGCGGTGGGCGGGCTCTTGGCCCTGCTGGTGGCACATACCCTGCTGGCCGGACCGGCCACCCAATATGCCACCGCGATTTCAAAGCAATTGTTCGGGCCGGAACGTTACCTGACCACCGTGTTGGAGACCCCCGGCAAACTGTCGGACGGCAAAGAGGAGGCCCATTGACATGATGCGACCGATCCGTTGGCTTTTGCCGCACCCGTTTCTGACCCTGCTGCTGACGGCGGTGTGGATCCTGCTGCAAAACAAGTTCAGCGCAGGCATGTTGGTCTTTGGCCTGATCCTTGGCATCGTGATCCCGATCCTGACCGCGCGCTGGTGGACCGACCGCGCGCAGGGCATCCGCCCGCTGCGGATGCTGGCCTATGTGCTTTTGGTGATCTGGGACATCGTTATTGCCAATATTCAAGTGGCCTGGATCATCCTGACCAAATCCAACGCCAGCATGTCGCCCGCTTGGGTTGTCGTGCCGCTGGACCTGAAAGAACCCGAGGCGATCACGATCCTGATGGGCACCATCACGCTGACCCCCGGCACCGTCTCGGCGGACCTGTCGGACAACGGGCGCTACCTTTTGGTACACGCGCTGGACGCGAGCGACCCCGACGCGGTGCGTGATGAGATCAAAGACCGCTACGAACGCCGCTTGAAGGAGATTTTCGTATGACCCAAGCGACCGACCTTTTGACGCTGGCGCTCTACGGCGCGCTGACCCTCGTCGCCATCGCGCAGTTCATGGCGATGATCCGTTTGTGGATCGGCCCTGGCACCGGGGACCGCATTCTGGCGCTGGACACGATGTTCATCAACGCCATCGGCATCATCGTTTTGCTGGGCATCCTACAGGGCACGCAGATCTATTTCGAGGCCGCGCTGATCATCGCCATGCTCGGCTTCGTCTCGACCGTGGCCTATGCCCGTTTCGTTCTGCGCGGAGATATCATCGAATGAGCCCCGACGTCATCGCCACCTATTTCGTTATCGCGCTGCTGGTGATCGGCAGTTTCTTTGTGCTTGTCGCCGGGATTGGCCTGCTCAAGCTGAATGATCCCATGACCCGTCTGCACGCGCCGACCAAGGCCGCGACGCTGGGGATCGGGGCCTATCTGCTGGCGGCCATGGTGAACTCTTTCCTTTCGGGCACGGGGTCGCTGCATGAGCTGCTGATCATGGCCTTCATCTTTGTCACCGCGCCGGTCTCGGCCAATTTCATGGCCAAGGCGAATATCCACCGCCGCGATTGCCTGCCGCATCCGCCCGAACTGCCGGATGGGGATACTTGGGCCACATTGAACGTGCCGGAAGAAGACCGCGAGATCGAAGAGACTTGGCCCAACGCCTGAGGGGGTGGGCCAAGGTCGGATTCATTTCAAACTGTTACGATGGTGGAAACCTTTTCCTGCCAGCATAGGTCAATGGGCGGCGCTGCCCAACCGAAGCTGACCGAAAGGATCCTGCCATATGCGTCTGACCGCGCTTCTGCTGATGTTGTTCCTGCCCTTCGCCGCGGCAGCGCAAGACCGTGTGGCGATGGTCATCGGGAACTCGGCCTATGAGGATGCCGCCGCGCTTGACGGTCCGCGCGCGGATGCGGTGCGGCTGACCAAGGCGCTGGAGGGGCAGGGCTTTGACGTCACCACGCTGATCGACGCTGAGAGCGCGGCGTTCAAACAAGCGCTTTCCGACTTTGCCTTTCAGGCCGAAACAGCGGATATCGCCCTGATTTACTACGCAGGCCGCCGTGTCGCCTCCGGCGGGCAGAGCTATCTGATCCCGGTCGACGCGCCCTTGGCCCCGGCCTCGGCACTGCGGCGCGAGGGGGTGGCCCTGCCTGCGCTCCTGCGTGCGGCGGGCAAGGCCCGGCAGATACGGCTTGTTCTGCTCGACAACTGCCACGCCGCCCCGCAGCAAGCCACCGCGCCCTTGCCACCGCCTGAGCCACGCCTTGGCACCTTGGTCGTGACTTCTGGCGAGGTGGGCGCTTGTGATGAGGGTGGTGAAAACGCGGGCCTTTTCGCCGAAACGCTGGCCGAGGTTTTGGTCCAGCCGGAGGTCGAGGTCGGGGCCATGCTGGATGATTTCCGCGCGGTTTTGCGCAGCCGCAGCGGTGGCAGCCTCTCAGCGCGGCGCTATGGGCGGCTGAACCCCATGCCATTCTTCCTCGGCAGCGGTGACGGGGAGGCGGCCCCGGGGGGCTGGGCCGATTTGAACGAGACACAGGGCCAGCGTTTGGCCGAATTGGCGGGGCAGGGCGATACCCGCTCACAACTCGGCCTCGCCGCCCTGCAAAGCGATCCCGACGATCCGCGCTATGATCCGCAGAATGCGGCGGCGCAGCTCATGCGCGCGATTGAGACCGGCTCAGCCGAGGCGCGGTATCAACTGGCCCAGCTTTACGAAGAGGGCCGAGGGGTAGAGCCCGACGAGGACCGCGCGATGCAGCTTTATCGCGACGCTGCCGAGCGGGGCCATGCCGGGGCGTTGAACGATCTGGGCTTCATCCATTTGCAGGGCGAATTGGGGCAGAAGGCCGACCCCGAACTGGCGCTCGATTACTTCCGCCGTGCAGCCGACAGGCGACACCCTGCTGCGATGTTCAACTTTGCTGCGATGATCGACGATGACAAAGTGCCGGGGCGCGGGGCGGCGGATGCCGCGCTCTACCTCTATCGTGCGCTGCGGGCGGGGGATGGCACCTTGCTGGGGCTGATGCAGGAGGAGCCGCGTTTGTTCGACAGCGACACCCGTAAAGCACTGCAACGCAAGCTGTCGGATTCCGGGTTCTACGACGGTGCGATCGACGGGCTTTATGGCGATGGCACCCAAGCCGCGATCCGCGCGGCATTTGGGATGGAGGCTGGCGCGCTTCCGGGCGAAGCCACTGAAACGAATGAGGAAACGGCGGAGGGCGAGACGTCGGAAACGTCTCCGATAGCATCCGAGACGCCGCAGGGGGAGCCTGACCAAGAGTCGACAACCCAAGCCGAGGATGCCCCCGAAATCAACGCCGAGCCAGAGCCCGGCGCGGGGGAAAATGTCACCCCGGTTCTGCGTCCCAAACAGGCCGCGCGGGAGTGAGTTTTGAAACAAGTAGTATTGCAATTTGCCCTCCAGTAAGTTGGCAAAATTAATCCGGTTGCAATATCGCGGCCGATGGCTTTTGATTGGCGCATCAGTCAATAAAAACTTCTCTGGGGAGAACACCAATGAAAAAACTGCTTATGACATCCGCTCTGGCGACGGTCGCTGCGACATCGCTGGCCGCTGCCGAGTGTAGCGAAGTCACCTTCTCCGACGTCGGCTGGACCGACATCACCGCCACCACCGCCGCCGCCTCTGTCGTGCTCGACGCGCTTGGCTATGACACTGAGACCAAAATCCTCGCCGTGCCGGTGACCTATACCTCCATGGCGTCCGGCGACATCGACGTGTTCTTGGGCAACTGGATGCCGACGATGGAAGGCGATATCGCCAAGTACCGCGAAGAGGGCAGCGTTGACACCGTGCGCGCGAACCTTGAAGGCGCGAAATACACGCTGGCCGTCAACAAGGCCGCCGCCGATATGGGCATCAAAACCTTCGCCGACATCGCTGCCAATGCCGGTGCGCTGGAAGGCAAGATCTACGGCATCGAGCCGGGCAATGACGGCAACCGCCTGATCCAGTCGATGATCGACGAGAATGCCTTTGAACTGGGCGACTTCGAAGTCGTCGAATCCTCCGAACAGGGGATGCTCGCTCAGGTGCAGCGCGCCAGCCGCAAGGAAGAGCCTGTTGTCTTCCTTGGTTGGGAGCCACATCCGATGAACGCCAACTTCGACCTGACCTATCTTGAAGGTGGTGACGATTACTTTGGCCCCGATCTGGGCGGTGCGACGGTTTACACCAACACCCGCGCCGGTTTCGTCGAAGAATGCCCGAACCTCGGTAAATTCCTCCAGAACCTCGAATTCAGCCTTGAGATGGAGAATGAGATCATGGGCGCGATCCTCGATGATGGCGAAAAGCCGGAAGAGGCCGCCGCCGATTGGATCAAGGCGAACGCTGACGTGCTCGACACATGGCTGGACGGTGTGACCACCGTCGATGGCGGCGATGCGATGGAAGCTGTCGCTTCGCTGAAGTGATCCACACGCTATTGATGGACAAGACCCGCTCCAGATCGATGGGGCGGGTCATTCTCATGCGCAATTCTCCAATCCTGAAGGACTGACATGGACTGGCTGACAGAAAACAAGATCCCCGTGGCCGATGTAGCCGAAGACGCGCTGGATTGGTTGCAAACGAACGGGGCGTGGTTCTTTGACGGGCTGTCGGACCTGATGGAACGGCTGATCGAGGCGATCCTCTGGGTGCTGCAAACCCCGCATCCGCTGATCCTGATCGCCGTCTTTGCCGCGATCACCTGGGCCATTCAGCGCAATTGGAAAACCGTGGCCTTCGTGGTGCTGGGTTTCCTGTTCATTCTGAACCAAGATTACTGGGAAGAGACGATGGAAAGCCTAACGCTCGTGCTCTCGGCCTGTGTGGTCTGCATGGGCGTGGGCGTGCCGATTGGCATCGCCGTGGCGCATCGGCCCCGACTTTACGCATGGGTGGCCCCGGTCTTGGACCTGATGCAGACGCTGCCGACCTTCGTCTATCTGATCCCCGCGATTGTCTTTTTCGGCATCGGCATGGTGCCCGGGTTGATCGCTACGGTGATCTTCGTTTTGCCCGCGCCGATCCGGCTGACGCAGCTTGGCATCTCCTCGACCCCAAAGGCGCTTCTAGAGGCCGCGCAGGCTTTCGGCGCCAAGCCGCGCCAGACACTGTGGAAGATCGAACTGCCCTATGCGTTGCCGCAGATCATGACGGGTCTGAACCAGACCATCATGCTGTCGCTGTCGATGGTGGTGATCGCAGCATTGGTGGGCGCAGACGGTTTGGGCGTGCCGGTGGTGCGTGCCCTGAACCAAGTCAACACAGGCTTGGGATTTGAATCCGGGTTGGTGATCGTTGTCGTGGCGATCATGCTCGACCGTATCCTGCGGGTGGGACGGAAATGAGTAAAGCAGTAGAATTTGACAATGTGTCCATCGTCTTTGGTGACAAGCCGGAGAAGGCTCTGCCGCTGATGGACGAAGGCCAAAGTCGCGCCGAGATCGAAGCGGCGACAGGGCAGGTGCTGGGCGTGCATGATTGCTCGCTCACCGTTGAGAATGGCGAAATCCTTGTGCTGATGGGCCTGTCGGGCTCGGGCAAATCAACGCTGTTGCGGGCGGTGAACGGGCTGAACCCGATGGTGCGCGGCACCGTGCGGGTTCATGCCGAGGGCTGGTCCTGCGATGTGCATGAGAGCAACGCGGGAGAGCTGCGCCGGGTGCGCCGTGAAGGCGTGTCGATGGTGTTCCAACAGTTCGGCCTGCTGCCCTGGCGCACGGTGCGCGACAATGTGGCGCTTGGGCTGGAACTGTCCAATGTGCCCAAGGGCGAGCGGTTGGAGCGGGCCGAGCGGCAGTTGAAGCTGGTGGGGCTCAGCGATTGGGCTGACCGCAAGGTGGGGGAGCTTTCGGGCGGAATGCAGCAGCGTGTGGGCCTTGCCCGTGCCTTTGCCACCGAAGCGCCGATCCTGCTGATGGATGAGCCTTTTTCGGCGCTCGATCCGCTGATCCGTACGCGCTTGCAGGATGAGCTGTTGGACCTGCAACGCGATCTTAACCGCACGATTATTTTTGTCAGCCATGACCTTGATGAGGCATTCAAACTGGGCGGGCGAATTGCCATCATGGAAGGCGGGCGCATCGTGCAAATCGGCACCCCGCGCGAGATTTTCTCGAACCCCGCTTCGGACTATGTGGCGGAATTCGTGGCCAATATGAACCCGCTGGAGGTTCTGACCGCGCGCGACGTGATGGGTGCGGATGATGGTGCTGCCACCCAAGGCGAGACCACAGCCGAGACCCCGGTGCGCGAATTGATGGACCGTCTGCGTGGGGCCGATGCCGCGATTGCCGTTATGGAAGACGGCGCTCAGATCGGGACCGTCACCGCGCATAGTATCGTGGACCGTCTCAAAGCCTAGGCTTTGCTCTGACTTGAACGCAAAAGGGGCCGCCCGGCTTGGCTGGGCGGCCCCTTTTGCTATTGAAAGCGGTGGTTATATGGCCGCTGCGGTGCCCAAGGTCTTTAGGATCGGACAATCCGGCCGGTCATCGCCCGCACAATCGCGGACCAGCGTGCTGAGCGTGTCGCGCATCTCTTGCAGGCCGCTGATCTTGGCCTCGATCTGGGCCAGATGGTCCTTGGCGATGGCGCGCACATCGGCGCTGGCGCGGTTCTTGTCCTCCCAAAGCGCCAACAGGTTGCGGCAATCTTCGATGCTGAACCCCAGCGTTCTGGCACGGCCCAGAAAGGCCAGCTTGTGCATCTCGCTTTCGCGGAAGGCACGGTAGCCATTGGCGTCGCGCAGGGGTTTGACCAGCCCGATATCCTCGTAATAGCGGATGGTTTTGGGCGGCAACCCGGTGCGTTGTGAGACTTCTCCGATGTTCATGGGACGATCCTATTCTGCGGCTACGTCTGCGGCCACGGGGGCGGCGGCCCGGGGGCCGTGGGATGGGGTGGCGCTCTCAGTCAGAGGGGCGGCGATCCAGCGCAGGCGCAGGGCATTGCTGAGAACGAAAACGCTCGACAAAGCCATTGCCCCGGCAGCCAGCGCGGGCGACAAGAGCCAACCGGTCAGCGGGTAGAAGGCGCCAGCGGCCACGGGGATCAGCAGGACGTTATAGCCGAAGGCCCAGAAGAGGTTTTGCCGGATATTCGCCATGCTGCGCTGGCTTACGTCGATGGCATTGACCACGCCGCGCAGATCGCCCGACATCAGCACCACATCCGCCGCTTCGATCGCCACATCGGTGCCGGTGCCGATGGCCAGCCCGACATCGGCCTGCGCAAGCGCGGGCGCGTCGTTGATCCCGTCGCCCACGTAGGCGATGTGGTTGTCGCCTTTTCTCAGGTCGTCGATGGCGGCCACTTTGCCATCGGGCAGCATCTCGGCGACGACGCGGTCGATGCCCAGTTGCGCCGCGATGGCCTCTGCCGTGCCGCGGTTGCCGCCGGTGATCATCGCCACTTCGAGGTTGAGGTCGTGCAGCCGGGCGATGGCCTCGGGCGTGCCGGGTTTGATCGGGTCCGCCACGGCGATGACCGCCGCTAGTTTGCCGTCGATCGCGGCGAAAAGCGGGGTTTTGCCGTCCTTGGCCAGATCCGCGCTGATCCGCTGGGCATTGCCCAGATCAATCCCCTCGCGGGTCATCAGCCGGTCCGCGCCAAGCGTGACACGGCGGCCCGCCACCAATGCGCTAACGCCGTAGCCGGTATGGGATTGGAAATCGATTACCTCGCGCGGCACGGGGCCAGCCGCTTCGGCCCGGCGCAGGATGGCTTGGGCGATGGGATGTTCTGAGCGGGCCTCGACCGCGCCGATCAGGGGCAGCAGCGTCTCCTCGGTCATATCGTTCATCAACACGAGGTCGGTAAGTTCTGGCGTGCCCTTGGTCAGCGTGCCGGTCTTGTCCAAGGCAACCGTCGTGACGCCCTGCAGGCTTTGCAGCGCATCGCCTTGCCGGAACAGCACGCCCAATTGCGCCGCCCGCCCGGTGCCGACCATGATCGACGTGGGCGTGGCCAGCCCCATGGCACAGGGGCAGGCGATGATCAGCACCGCTACCGCCCCCACCAATGCATGGCTGAGCGAGGGGCCGAAGGCCAGCCAGCCGGCAAAGGTCACCAGCGCCACGGCGATGACCGCGGGGACGAACCACAGGGTGATGCGGTTGACCAAGTCCTGAATGGGGAGCTTCGCGCCTTGGGCCTCTTCGACCATGCGGATGATCTGCGCCAGAACCGTGTCACCGCCCACCTTGGTGGCGCGATAGGTCAGGCTGCCGGTGCCATTGACCGTGCCGCCGACGAGAGCCGCACCGCCGGTTTTCTCCACCGGCACAGGCTCACCGGTAATCATGCTTTCATCGACATAGGATTGCCCTTCGACGACGATGCCGTCGGTGGCGATCTTCTCGCCCGGGCGGAGGTAGATGATGTCGCCGGTTTCGATCTTTTCCAAGGGCAGTTCGATGACGGCGCCGTCCCGCTCCACCCGTGCGCTGGTGGCGCGCAGGCCCATGAGCTTGGCTATCGCGGCCCCGGTGCGCCCCTTGGCGCGGGCCTCAAGATAGCGGCCCAGCAGGATCAGCGTGACGATCACGGCGGCGGCTTCGAAATAGACCACGCGGCTGCCTTCGGGCAACAGCCCCGGCGCGAAGAGCGCGGTGACCGAGTAGAGCCACGCCGCCCCCGATCCAAGTGCCACGAGCGAGTTCATATCCGGCGCGCCCTTCGCCAGCGCAGGCAGGCCATTGCTATAGAAATGCCGCCCCGGCCATGCCAGCACGAGGGTGGTGAGGAGGAACTGGATGAGCCAGCTTGTCTCCATCCCGATGGTCGCCGCGATCCGATGGTGGAATGCGGGCAACAGATGGCCGCCCATCTCAAGCACAAAGACGGGTAGGGTGAGCGCGGCGGCCAGCAGGGTCATCCGTTTGAGGTGGATGGCCTCCGCTTCCTTGCGCGTCGCGGCGCCGGGGGTGCCCACCTCGGGCGTGTCGACGCTGGCGGGATAGCCCGCCTTTGCCGCCGCATCGTGCAGGGCGGGCAAAAGATCGGCGTCTTCCAAGATTTCGACCCGCGCCTCTTCGCTGGCGAGGTTGACCGTGGCCGAGAGCACCCCCGGCACCGCAAGCAGCGCGCGTTCCACACGGCCCAGGCAGGAGGCGCAGGTCATGTTCGATAGCCGCAAACGATGGGTGGTTTTGCGCGCCGGGTAGCCCGCCTGCGCCAAGGCGGCATCGAGCTCGCCTGCGTCAAACGCGGGGTTTGCCGTCACGCGCACGGTTTCTGCCGCAAGGTTCACCCGGGCCTCGTCGACCCCCTCCAGCGCGTTTAGCGCTTTTTCGACACGCCCCACACAGGACGCGCAGCTCATGTTCTGCACGCCAAACGTGAGTGTTTCCGCTTTGCCCATTTCACGCCCTCTATTCGTCTTGGGCTGAATATGGGGCTTCCAGTTGCTGGAGGGTCAAGTGGTCATTTTCGGAAAATTGATTTGGTAGCACGGCGGCACAGGCGCGGCAGCTTTGCGGCCTGCTAAGGCACAGAGGCATATGCACAAGAGCGACCACCACCTATCCCTTCACCGCCCCTATAACCGGAAGCATATCTTAATACCTTTCTGCGTAAGTCCTCAGAACCCGCTTCGTCGCTAGGCTGTGTCTTAAAAGGTTGTGAGCAAAGATATGCATTTTTACACTTATTTTCTCGGCACGTTCACGGCGCAGCACTTGCGCCGCCTTTCGGCCTTGGCAGGGCAGGGGCCTTGGCTTCGGATGATCGCGGCATCGTTTTGGACATTGTTCTTGTTGGCTTTGCTGACCAGAGCCGCCTTGGCGCAGCAGCTCATTCTCAATCCCGTCGCCGCGCCCACCGTGGTCGGGGCAGGTGTGGGCGAGCGGGCCTTGTGGCGCAACGCAGGTACGGTTGGCGGGGTGTCGGTCGATATCGTCGGTGAAATGGCCTTTGCCGGGCGGGATCATATTTTCGCCTCGGGCAATGGGCAAATCCAGATTACCTCGACCGGGCAAGACCCGCATTTCATGGATTTCTACCTCTATGAGGCAGGCACCCATAACATCACGACCAATACTGGCGGGGTGCCGGTGGTGGCGGATGTTTTCTTTCAGATTAATGACATCGACGGTCCGTTGAATGAGCAGGTCTATGTGAACGTCTGCGACGGCACGGTCGAATATGTCCGCATTGACGGCAGCGCGACGACCTATCGGGGCTATATCGAAGGGCCGGATGCAAACCTCGGGACAGAGGTGTTCTATCTTGCCGGGGACCGCAACTATAGCAACCAGCCGGTATCGGGGCTTGAAATCTTCTACCCGCAGACCTCGACCTTTCGCTTTGGTCGGACCGCCAACAGTGGCTTCCTCGTCCGGCTCGCCAATCCGACCTATGACGAAGCGCAGACCTATGACCTGCAATGCGGTGACTTCAAAGCACCCGTTTTGCAGGACGATCTGAAAGAACAGGTGCTGAGCGAGCCTGTGGTGGTCAACATCCTGTTCAACGACAGTGTCGCGACGGAAAACAACAATGCGCCGGCCAATAATTCGGGCCAGCCCAGCGAATATGCAAAACAGGCTGTCGATCTGATCCCACCTGCCGGGGCGCAGAACATCGTGACCGATTCCGAAGGCCATCGGGTGGGTTTTGACATTCTGGGGGAGGGCACATGGAGCTATGACGACCTGACCGGGGAGTTGACCTTCACCCCCTTCGTCGCCTTCTTTGCCGCGCCGACGCCAATCAGCTACCGCTATCAATCGCCCATCATCCTGCCGAATGAGCCGCGGGCCTATTCCGCGCCCGCGCAGGTCTCGATCGATGTGGGCTCTGTCGGTCTGCTGAAACTGGCGCAATTGGTCGATACCAACCTTAACGGCTACGCCGATCCGGGTGAGACGATCGCCTATGTCTTTACCGCTGAAAACTTCGGCAATGTCGATCTGACCAATGTGCAGCTTGCCGAGACGCAGTTCAGCGGCAAGGGCGTGCCCCCGGTGATCACCTTTCAGGCCGCCACGTCGCTGTCGCCCGAAGGCACGCTGCTGGTCGGGGAGAAGGCCGTCTATACGGCGACCTACACGCTGGTGCCTGAGGATTTGGACACCACGATCAGCAACCAAGCGCAGGTCACGGCTGAGACACCGGGGGGGACAGCAGTCTCGGACCTGTCGGATTCCGAGAACCCCGGTGACGGGGATGGTGTGGCGTCGAACGGGCCGGGCGAAGGGCGCGATGACCCCACGACGATCTACGCAGGCTCAGGCCCCGACCGGGGGGATGCGCCGGTCACCTACGGCGATCCGCAACATGCGGACACCGCGCAATATTGGATCGGCGCGCTGAATGGTGACGGCGATGGTTCGGCGCAACATTCCGTCGATGGCACCGGCGACGACCTCGACGGGAAGGATGACGAAAGCGAAGAGAGCTTTCCCCAGCTCTACGGTGATCTGACCCGCACGGTGACCGTGGTCGTAAACGAACCCACCCCCGGCACTGGCTACCTGCAGGCTTTCGTCGATTTCGGCGGCGATGGCCTCTTCCTTGGCGATCAGGTCGCGACGGATATCCAAGACGGCGGGGCGCAAGACCTCGACGGGGTGGTGAATGGAGAGATTTCATTCCCCGTCAGCGTGCCGGTTACCGCCGTTCTGACCCCGACCTTCGTCCGGCTGCGCTGGTCCTCGACCGCGGGGCTTGATGCGATCACCCCCGCCCCGGATGGGGAGGTCGAAGACTATGGCATTACCAGCAAGACACCGCCCGACGCCGACCGGGGCGACGCCCCGGCGAGCTATGGCGATCCGCAGCATATCATCGAAGGCCCGGGCGCGCCTGAGATCTATCTGGGCAGCACCCCGCCGGATATCGATCTGCTGACGCAGAACTCCATCGGGGCCACGGGGGATGATGCCGACGGGTCGGATGATGAAGACGGGGTGATCCTGCCGCAGTTCTACCGTGGCGGTCTGGCCGAGATCACGGTGACAGTCAGTGATCTGATTGCCGCGCCGGGGTCGTCCTATCTGCAGGCCTTTATCGACTTCGATGGCGATGGCACCTTCAACCAAGCCGGGGAGCAGGTGGCGGTGAACCTGCAAGACGGCGGCCCGCAGGATAAGGACGGCTTCAGCAATGGCACGATCCTTTTCGAAGTGGCGGTGCCCGCGGGGGCCACGACACTGCCTACCTATGCCCGCTTTCGCTGGTCGACCGACAGCACTGGCCTTGTCACAGCTTTTGAGGGGGAGGTGGAGGACTATACGCTCACCATTTCAAGCGATCCGCCGCCGCTGGTCTGCGATGCTTCGCTCTATGCCATCGTCGACAGCCCCTCTGCGCTGAGGCGTATGACCTTCCGCGATGGTGGGGGGAGCTATGCCACAACGGTTGAGACCTCGGGCAGCACCGGACAGAACCGCGACGGCGCCTGGGGCTATAACGCGCTGGACGGCTATATCTACGGCGTGGATGAGAACAGTCGGCGGCTCTACCGGATCGACGGGGCGGGGGATATCACGGATTTCGGCAATATTTCTGGTGCGGAGGATGCGTTGAATGCCGGGGATATCCTGCCGAATGGGCGGCTGATCTACGAAGTGGATCAAAATACATGGCAGATCGTCGATCTGACCAATCCCGCCACGCCCATCGCTCTGGGCGAGATCAACCTCTCTATCGGCGTCAATCCCGAAGACCTCGCCTTCAACCCCGTGGACGGCATCATGTATGGAATCGACAGAAACTCAGGCTTCCTGTTCCGCGCGGCGGTCAACAACGGCACCCCTGGAAACGTGACACCCCAAGCGATCGGCCCTGCCGTCTATGCGGGCATGTTCGACGCGCTGTGGTTCGACCGTGACGGCAGGCTCTATGGCTATTCCAACACCACCAACAACCTCTTTGTCATCTCAACGGCGACAGGTGTGCCGCAACTGGTATCCGGCATTCCGGTAGATGAGGGCGGGCGTAGCGATGGCATCTCCTGCCGGGGGCCTGCACCGATCCCACTGGGGGGCATCTCGGGCAACATCTATGAAGACGCGGATGCTTCGGACGTGAAAGACAATGGGGAGACCAATTTCGGCGCGGGCGTGGGCATCTCGGTCTATGCCGACAATGGCACCCCGGCCAATACCGCCGATGACATCTTTCTAGTAACCACGGAGACCTTGGCCGATGGCACCTATGCGGTTGGGGAGTTGATGGTGAACACGACCTACCGTGTCGCATTGGACGAGGCGGACCCCGATCTGCCTTCGGGGCTGACCATCGGCACGTCCAACCCGCTGCTTGGGGTTCCTGTCTCCGGCAATAGCGTGACCAGTGACCAAGACTTTGGCTTCGATCCCGCAGGCAGTGACCTCGAACTCAGCAAAATCGCCGCCGCTACAGGGACGACGACACTGATTACCAATGTGTCAGAAGGGGATACCATCGATTGGATCATCACCATTACCAATGTCAGCGGTGGCTCGCCCTCGGGGGTCAAAGTGATTGACCAGATCCCAAGCGGTTTCGCCTATGTCTCGGACGATGCGCCCGCGACGGGGGATACCTATGACCCCGACACAGGCTTGTGGTTCGTGGATGAACTGCTCAGCGGAGAGAGCGAGACCCTGACGATCACCACCACGGTGCTGGGCAGCGGTGATTTCACCAATCAGGCCGAGATCATCTATAGCTCGCTGCCCGATCCCGACAGCGACCCCAGCACGGGGCCGCTGACCGATGACCTGTTCGACCAACTGCCCGATGACGATGAGGCTTCCTATTCCGTGAACCTCGTCACAGGGGAACGGATCTTGACGGGCCGTGTTTTCATCGACAACGGGGCAGGCGGCGGCACCGCCCATGACGCGCTGCGCAACGGCAGCGAAGGGGGGGCATCCTCGGCGGTGTTGGAGATCCTCGACAGCGGCGGTGCGGTACTGGCGACCCCCGGTCTCGCGACGGATGGCACTTGGAGCTATGGGCTTTCTAGCAGCTACAGCGGGCCGATCACGATCCGCGCGATCCCGGCGAATGATTACCGGGCGATCTCGGAAGCGACGACCGGGCTGCCCGATTTGGTCGACACCAACCCGCATGACGGTGAATTCACCTTCACGCCCGAGGCTTTCGGCAATCGCATGGGGCTGGATATTGGACTGCTGCAACTGCCCAGTCTGACCAACGACCGGACCACGACCGTCGCACAGGGGCAGGTTGCGACCCTGCCGCATATCTATACCGCCACCTCAGACGGGCAGGTGACCTTCTCCTACGCCGGTGCCACCTCGACCCCCACAGGCGCGTTCAGCGCGGCGCTGTTCCAAGATATCGGCTGTGACGATAGCATCGATGGGCCGATCACCGGTCCCATCGCCGTCACCACGGGGCAGGCCATCTGTATCGTCTCACGGGTGTCCGCCGGTTCGGGCGCTGGGCAGGGTAGTACCTACGTCTATCAGGTGCTGGCGACCACGGCATTCGCCCGGACCACGGTGACCAGTTCGGCCAGCAATACCGATGAGGTCTTGGTCGGGGGGCGTTCCACCCAGATCGAACTGCGCAAAACGGTCGAGAATGAGACCCAAGGCACTGGGGAGGCCACCACCAACCTTGGCAGTGTGAACGATATCCTTCTGTACCGCATCTATCTGCAAAACAACGCGACCACGCAGGCGTCGAACGTCAAGATCTACGATAGAACCCCGCCCTATACGCAGCTGTCGGAGCCTATCGTCGATCCGCAACAGGTCTCGCCCAACCTCAGCTGTGATCTGGTGGTGCCGGCAAGCAATGTGGCCAGCTATGCCGGGGCAATCGAGTGGAATTGCACGGGCCAGATGTTGCCGGGGCAGACCGGGGCCGTGCAATTCAGGGTCGGCATTCAATAGGTCGATAGTGCTTATCGGAGTGGCGGTGCATTTTGATGCGCCGCCGCCCGTTTTTTGGCGGATGATCAACATTGATGCGCATCGGAAAACGGCACCTAGGCAGGGCTGTTGATCTAGGCATGGGCGACCCCCGTCATACGTGCGCTATCGCTTGCCTTCCCCCGCGGAGCCTGCAAACGGTAGAGTAAGCGACGCAAGCCCTGCCGCCCCGACCAACCCCCCTAAGGACCGCCCATGACCAAGTTCTGCCTGACCGTGACCTGCACCTCGCAACGCGGGATCGTTGCCGCCATCGCCAATTACATCGCCGAAACCGGCTGCAACATCACCGACAGCGCGCAGTTCGACGACACCGAAAACGGCCAGTTCTTCATGCGCATCAGCGCCGAGGCCGAAACCGGCGCCACGCTCGAGACCCTGCGCGAGGGGTTCACAGCGGTCGCGGAACCCTTTGGCATGACCTATGAATTCCACGACCAAGACACCACGATTAAGGTCGTGGTCATGGTCTCGCGCTTTGGGCACTGTCTGAACGATCTGCTCTACCGTGTGCGCATCGGCGCGCTCCCGATTGAGATCGTCGCCGTGATCTCGAACCATATGGACTATCAAAAGGTCGTGGCGAACCACGACATTCCATTTCACTGCATCAAGGTGACGAAGGAGAACAAACCGCAGGCCGAAGCGCGGATCATGGAAGTGGTCGAGGAAACCGGCGCCGAGCTGATCGTGCTGGCGCGCTACATGCAAATTCTGTCTGACGCCATGTGCCAAAAGATGTCGGGGCGGATCATCAATATTCACCATTCCTTCCTGCCGTCCTTCAAGGGGGCGAACCCTTACAAGCAGGCCTATGAACGGGGCGTGAAATTGATCGGTGCCACCTCGCATTACGTCACCGCCGATCTGGACGAGGGGCCGATCATCGAACAGGACATCGTGCGCATCACCCATGCGCAAAGCGCCTCGGATTATGTCTCGCTCGGTCGCGATGTGGAGGCGAGCGTCTTGGCGCGCGCGATTCACGCCCATGCCCACCACCGGGTGTTTCTGAACGGCAATAAAACCGTGGTCTTTCCCGCATCGCCCGGCAGCTACAGCTCCAAGCGAATGGGTTAGGGGCCACGGCCCCGCGTCTGCCGAATGCGGCGGGGGCGCGGGGCCATCGGGCGGCTTGGCCGAGCCTGTAGGCAGGCGTAAACTAGCACGCAACGGCAGCGGATCAGCGCATGATCTAAAGAGAGAAGTGGTGCCCCCACACGGACTCGAACCGCGGACCTACTGATTACAAATCAGTTGCTCTACCAGCTGAGCTATAGGGGCACTGAGGGCTCATTTAGAGAAAGGAGCCGGGGGGTGCAAGAGGGGAAATGCGAGATTCTTTCGGATTTTACACGCGCGCCGGGACGGGCTATTCAACGCCGAGATTTTCAAGGGTAAGCAGAGTATCATGCAGCTCGTTTTGCACACAGGTGTCCATTTCACGGAAGACGAGCGGCTGCTGAAATGCCTGCTGCGCAATCAGGACGATTTCGCCAAGACGGGCGTCAAAGTGCCCGGGCCTAGCACCTATCGCAACCTGTTCCGTGACACGCTCAACGCGATGCATAAGGCGGAGCCGTCGGAGGTGGCGCGGGATGTTCTGCTGGACGCGATCCTCGATGATGGGACAGCCAGCCGGGTGATCCTGTCGGATGCGAATTTCTTCCGCTCCCCTGCCACGGCCCTGCAAGAAGGCGTACTTTATCCCGCCGCCGCCGTGCGCATGCTGCGCATGGCGCAGCTTTTCCCCGAAGATGAGATGCGCATCTTTATGGCGATCCGCAATCCCGCCTCCCTCGTGCCGGTGCTTTATGAGAAAGCGGCGGATAAAACCTCGGCGGCGTTCTGGGGGGAGCGGGGGCCGGAGGACCTGCGCTGGTCCGAGACGATTGGCCAACTGCGCGAGGCGGCGCCGGGGATTCCCATCACCCTGTGGTGCAATGAAGACGCGCCGCTGATCTGGGCGCAGATCATTCGGGAGATGGCGGGGCTGGCGCCCGAAACCAAGATCAAGGGCGGTTTCGATCTTTTGCAGACGATCATGTCGGAGGAGGGGATGAAACGCTTTCGCGGCTATCTCGACACACATCCCGATATGTCCGAGGCGCAGAAGCGCCGCGTGATCACCGCGTTCCTCGACAAATACGCGCTGGAGGAAGAAATCGAAGAAGAGCTCGACATGCCCGGCTGGACCGAAGAATTGGTCGAGCGGATGACGGCGATCTATGACGCGGATGTCGAGGTCATCCGCGCCATGCCGGGCGTCACGCTGATCGCACCCTAAGTCCCGGCCAAGTCGGTGATCACGTCATAGGCCATGGCCACATCTTCGGCCGTGGCGGTGAAGGCACCTGCCTGAAAGCGGATCACGAATGCCCCGTCGATCCGGGTCTGGGTCAGGTAAATGCGCCCGTCGTCATTGATCTGGTTCAGCAGGTCTTGGTTATGGGCATCGAGATCTTCGGCTCCGAGATGGCGGAAGGTGAAGAGCGAGAGCATCGGCTGGGTCACGATCTCGAACCCCTCCGTCGCCTCAAGCCGTGCAGCCAAATCCTGCGCCCATGTCACATGGTTGCGGATCATTTCGCGCAGCCCCTCCAGCCCATGGGCGCGGATCAGGAACCACAGTTTGAGCGCGCGGAAACGGCGGCCCAGCGGCACGGACCATTCGGAATAGTTCACCACGCCATCCGCGCCATGGGTCTTCAGGTACTCCGGCTGAATCGCCAAGGTACGCACCAGATCGTCGGGATTGCGCAGGAAATGCGTGGTGCAGTCAAACTGCGCCCCCAGCCATTTATGCGGGTTCATCACCACCGAGTCGGCCCGTTCGACCCCGGCCCAAAGGCTGCGGAATTCAGGGCAGATCATCGCCGACCCGGCCCAAGCGGCGTCGACATGGGTGTAGAGCCCTTCGGCGTCGGCCACATCCATCACGGCGGCAATATCATCGCTGGCCCCCGCACTGGTGCCCCCGGTGCAGGCGATGATGCCCGCAGGCAGATGCCCCGCCGCACGGTCGGCGGCGATGGCGGCGCGCAGCGCTTCGGCGTCCATCGCGCGGGTCGCGCCTTGAGTCGGAATGCGGACAAGGTTCTCTTCGCCCAGCCCCGCGATCCAAATGGCCCGGTCGACCGAGGTATGCACCTCGTCCGAGCAATAGACCCGTAGGCGCGGCTGGCCCGACAGCCCCGCGCGGTTGCCCTGCCAATCAAGCGCGCGTTCGCGCATTGTCAGCACGGCACAAAGCGTGGCGGAGCTGGCGCTGTCTTGGATCACCCCGGTAAAGCCATCCGGCAGGCCGATCGCCTGACGCATCCAATCGCAAACGCGGGTCTCCAACTCCGTCGCGGCCGGAGAGGTCTGCCACAGCATGCATTGCGCCGCGATGGCAGAGACGAAATATTCCGCCAGCACCGAGACCGGCGCAGCATTGGCCGGGAAATAGGCAAAGAAGCGGGGGTGCTGCCAATGGGTCATGCCGGGCATGAGGGTCTGTTCGAAATCGTCGAAGATCGCCTGCATCGCCTCGGCCCCTTCGGGCGGGGCATCGGGCAGGGCGGAAAGCACCGCGCCGGGGGCCACCTGCGCGCGCACCGGGCGGTTGCGCAGACCCGCGTGGTAATCGGCAGCCCAATCGGCGGCGCGGCGGCCCCAATGCCGGAAATCCTCCCAATTCATGCGCCGCTCCCTTGCTGTGGAATTCTGGTTGTCATCCGCATTTCCTGCCCCATGTTGTTGTATTGTCTCACTGTTGTTCCGCTGAGCTTGACCTCTTCAAGAATGTTGTCGCAGCGGCTATGGTGGTCGTCACGCCCTTTTGGGCGGTCTTTGACTTGGTAAGTAGCGATCAGGAAACCGTCAAGAATGGCCCCAATGCCCCCCCTGCGCCGCACTGCCCGCTCCCTTCCGATTGCGCTTTTGCGCGCGCGGGAAAGGGTGATGGGGCCGATCCGCGAGATCTTGAACGAAAGCGGCATCTCGGAACAGAAGTTCCGCGTGCTGCGCGTGGTCGAGGAATCCGGCCCGATGGAGCAGACCGCACTGGCGCAGCAGGCCTGTCTGCTGCTGCCGAGCCTGACCCGCATGTTGCGCGCGATGGAGGAGGAGGGGCTGCTCAGCCGTGCCAGCGATCCCGATGATGGGCGCAAATCCATCGTCACGATCACCGATCAGGGCCGTCAGGTGATCCAAGACCACGCGGGCGATGCGGCGGCGCTGTTCTCTGACTTCGAGGCGCGTTTCGGCAAGCAGCGAATGGAAGACCTGCTCGATATGCTCGAAGATCTCGTCAATCTGGACATGCAGAAAAAGACCGACGGGCAAAAGAAAGACTGACGGGAAAGGTGTTGGCGGGCAGGGCTATCCCCCGTTAACCGCCCGCCGTACCGCGCAGATCCCCGCCAGCGCCATGCGGCTGCCATCAGCCTCGGTCGCCAGTGCACCCTGTTGCGACAGCGCCCGCAGATAGAGCGGCACAGCCCCGCCCGTGCCGATCACCGCCAGCGTTTGCCCCAGCCAATAGGCCCGCGCCGCCGCCAGTTCCGCCCCGATCAATGTGCCCGCCAGCCGCGCCTCTGCGGTGGGTGGCGGGATGTCTTGCAAGGCCAGTTCGGCCCGGATGGAGGCAAGCCGCCCCGCCATACGCTCGGGCCGCGACAGCCCATCGCTGAGCGCGTCGTCAAAAGCCGTGTCGTCCAGCGCCGTGCCCTCGGCAGGGGTGCCATCGCCTAAGAGGGCCAGCAATTCCCCGGTCAGGAAGGTCTGAAAACTCACCACCTCGCCCGCGCTGATCTGCGCCCAGACTGACGTGGCTCCGGGCAGGCAGATCACCCCGTCCCAGTCTTTGTTGAGGCTCAGAAACCCCGCGATGCGCGTTTCGGCCCCTTGCAGCAGACCGCTGGGGGTCTGCTGGCGCAGGGGTGGGATGACCTGAAGGTCGAAGTTGTCGGTGGCGACAGCCGTTGTGCGTTCAGCCGCGGCGGAGCAGGGCACCATGCGCGGCGCGGCATCGGTCCTGCCTGCGGGCAAGCCAGCGACGAAAACCGGCAGGCGAGGCAGCTGCCACGGCGCGGTCAGCTTAGCGAGCGCGGCGTCGAAGGCCGCGAGGCCGTCGGGTTCGGCAGTCTCGCTCTCGCTCGTGGCGCTCTCAAGCGCTGATCCGCCCTGCATGGCCCAGACCTGCAAACGCGCCTCGTGAACCTCTACCGCCAGCCAATCTGCATTGCTCAAACCCGTCATCGTGCTGCCCTCGTCGTGGAATGTCTCAACGGCATAGGCCCAATGGCCTGCGGGTTCAACGCGTCCGCTGGACGCAAAAAGACGAACCACCAATTTGCTTCAAGCCTAAAATATTTATTCTTGAATGAAAAAGCGACTCGCCCTAGGATCCCTTCCAAAGCGAACCAGAGGGGAATTTCGATGCGTGCAATCTGTCTTGGCGGCGGTCCTGCGGGGCTGTACTTCGCGATCTCTCTCAAGCTGCGCCAGCCCGAGGCCGATGTCACCGTGCTTGAGCGCAACCGCCCCGATGACACCTTCGGCTGGGGCGTCGTGCTCTCGGACGAGACGTTGGACAATCTCGAGGCCAATGATCCCGTCTCGGCCAAGGAAATCCGCAGCCACTTCGCCTATTGGGACGACATCGCGCTGCACCACAAGGGCAACACGATCCTCAGCTCCGGCCATGGCTTCTGCGGCATCGGGCGCAAGCGGTTGCTGCTGATCCTGCAGGAGCGTGCCCGCGAATTGGGCGTGAACCTGCAGTTCGAGACCGAGGTGAAGGCCGCTTCGGAATACATGGACGACTACGATCTGGTTGTCGCCTCGGACGGTCTGAACTCCAAGACCCGGATGGAGTTCGAGGACACTTTCAAGCCCGACATCGACGTGCGCCGCTGCCCCTTCGTCTGGCTCGGCACGCATCAGAAGTTCGACAACGCCTTCACCTTCATATTCGAGAAGACCGACAAGGGCTGGATCTGGGTTCATGCCTACCAATTCGACAAGGACACGGCGACTTTCATCGTCGAATGCAGCCAGGAGACTTTCGACGCCTACGGTTTCGGCGAGAAGACGCAGGAGGAGACGATCGCGATCTGCGAGGAGATCTTCAAGGACCACCTTGACGGGCACAAGCTGATGACCAACGCCAGCCACATCCGCGGCTCGGCTTGGATCAAGTTCCCGCGCGTGCTTTGCGAGAAGTGGAGCCACGAGAACGTCGTGCTGCTGGGCGATGCCTCGGCCACGGCGCATTTCTCGATCGGCTCGGGCACGAAACTGGCGCTGGAATCGGCGATCTCGCTGGCGAAACACGTCAGCGACGACGTCGATCTGCCCACGGCTTTCGAAAAATACGAAGAGGCCCGCCGCCTCGAAGTGCTGCGCCTGCAATCGGCGGCGCGCAACTCGGTCGAATGGTTCGAGGACGTAGAGCGCTACCTCGACCTCGACCCGGTGCAGTTGAACTACTCCATGCTGACCCGCAGCCAGCGGATCAGCCACGAGAACCTGCGCGAGCGGGATCCGAAGTGGCTTGAGGGGGCCGAGAAATGGTTCCTCGAACAGGCGGGCGCCGACACCAATGGCCCGATCCGTGCGCCGATGTTCGCGCCCTTCCGCCTGCGCGACATGAAGCTCAACAACCGCATCGTCGTCTCGCCCATGGCGCAGTACAAGGCCGTCGACGGCTGCCCCACCGACTGGCATCTCATCCATTACGCCGAACGCGCCAAGGGCGGCGCGGGGCTGGTCTATACCGAGATGACCTGCGTCTCCCCCGAGGGTCGGATCACGCCGGGGTGCCCCGGCCTCTACGCGCCCGAGCACGAGGCGGCGTGGAAGCGGCTTACGGATTTCGTCCATGCCGAGACCGACGCCAAGATCTGCTGCCAGATCGGCCACTCGGGCCGCAAGGGCTCGACCCAGCTCGGCTGGGAAGAAATGGACGCGCCGCTGAAAGCGGGAAATTGGGAGATAATCTCGGCCTCGCCGATCCCGTGGTCGGAAAACAACGCCGTGCCGAAGGAAGCGACACGCGCGGATATGGACCAGATCCGCGACGAATTTGTTGAGGCTGCCCGCATGGCGGAGCGCGCCAATTTCGACATGATCGAACTGCACGCGGCCCACGGCTACCTGATCTCGTCGTTCATCTCGCCCCTGTCGAACCAGCGCGAAGATAAATACGGCGGCAGCCTCGAGAACCGCATGCGCTATCCGCTCGAAGTCTTCCGCGCCATGCGCGACGCCTGGCCCGAGGAAAGGCCGATGGCGGTGCGTATCTCGGCCAACGATTGGGTCGAGGAAGACGGCGTCACGCCCGAGGAAGCGGTCGAGATCGCGCGCATGTTCAGTGAAGCCGGGGCCGACATCATCGACGTCTCGGCGGGCCAGACCTCGAAACAGGCCAAGCCGGTCTATGGCCGCATGTTCCAGACGCCTTTCAGCGACCGCATCCGCAACGACGGCGGGATCAAGACCATGGCCGTGGGCAATATCTACGAGGCCGACCACGTGAACTCGATCCTCATGGCGGGCCGCGCCGATCTGGTCTGCCTCGCCCGCCCGCATCTGGCCGACCCCTATTGGACCCTGCACGCCGCCACCGCCATCGGCGACCGCCACGCCGACTGGCCGCTGCCCTACGGCCCGGGCCGCGATCAGGCATGGCGTCTGGCGGACCGTGCGGCGGAAATGGAGAAGGTATGAGCCATATCGTCATCACCGGCGGCGGCACCGGCGTGGGGGCCGAGATCGCCCATGCGGTGGCCGGCACCGGCGCCAAGGTGACCATCATGGGCCGCCGCGAAGCGCCCCTGCGCGAGCAAGGGTTGCCGTTCCAGACCTGCGACGTGACCGATCCGGAAGCGGTGCAGGCCGCCTTCGCCGCCGCGCGCGCTGAGAATGGCCCCATCACCGGCGTCGTCGCCAATGCGGGTGCTGCCCATTCCGCGCCTTTCCACAAGATCACCGCGCAGGACATGACCGACATGATGGCGGTCAATGTCACCGGCGTCTTCAACGTCTGGCAGGCGGCACTGGCGGAGATGAAGGAGGCCGGGCAGGGGCGGCTGATCGCCGTGGCCTCCACCGCGGGCCTCAAGGGTTACCCATATGTCGCGGGCTATGTCGCGGCCAAACACGGTGTCGTCGGCCTCACCCGCGCGCTGGCGCTGGAACTGGCGCGCACGGGCATCACCGTGAACGCGATTTGCCCCGGTTTCATCGACACGCCGCTTCTGGAACGCTCGGTCGGGAATATCACCAAAACCACCGGCAAGAACGCCGAGGAGGCCCGCGCCCTGCTGAAACGCGCCAGCCCGCAGAACCGCTTCGTGGAGACCTCCGAGGTCGCCGGTGCCGTGCTCTATCTGCTCTCAGATGCCGCGGCCTCGGTCAACGGCCACGCGCTGGCGCTATCGGGGGGCGAGGTGTGAGCAACGCGGCCAAGGATCGCGTCCGGCTCTGGCTGCGGCTGCTGAAGGTGGTGCGCGGGCTGGAGCAGGAGCTGCGCGACAGGCTGCGGCGCGAGCATAACACGACGCTGCCGCGTTTCGACGTGATGTCGGCCCTCTCGCGCCATCCCGAGGGGCTGAAGATGAGCCAGCTTTCCGGCGTGCTGCGGGTGTCCAACGGCAATGTCACCGGCATCGCCGACCGCCTCAGCGAAGAGGGGCTGGTGGAGCGCATCCCCGTGCCGGGCGACCGGCGCGCGATGATGCTGCGGCTGACGCTTGAGGGGGCGGCGCAATTCGCCCGCCAAGCGCAGGCGCATGAAGACTGGATCAACGAAAAACTGCGCGGAATCTCCTCCGAGGAAGCCCGCGCCATGGCGGCCCGCCTACAAGCCTTCGCCGCCCAAACGGAAGAAGAGGAAAAAGCCAATGCGCAGTGATGTGACGCATTTTCAATGCGAGATCAAAGACCGGATCGCCACCGTGCGGCTCGACCGGCCCGACCGCAAGAACCCGCTGACCTTCGACAGCTACGCCGAGCTGCGCGACTGGTTCCGCGATCTGGTCTATGCCGATGACGTCGATGTGGTGATCTTTGGCTCCAACGGGGGTAACTTTAGTTCCGGTGGCGATGTGCATGATATCATTGGCCCTTTGACCAAGATGAACATGAAAGAGTTGCTGCAATTCACCCGCATGACCGGCGATCTGGTCAAGGCCATCGTGAATTGCGGTAAGCCGGTGATCGCCGCCGTCGACGGTGTCTGCGTCGGCGCGGGCGCGATCATCGCTATGGCCTCGGACCTGCGGCTGGCGACGGCGGAGGCGAAGACGGCCTTCCTCTTCACCCGCGTGGGCCTTGCCGGCTGCGATATGGGCGCCTGCGCGATCCTCCCGCGCATCATCGGCCAGACGCGGGCCGCGGAACTGCTCTACACAGGCCGCGCCATGTCGGCGGAAGAGGGCGAACGCTGGGGCTTCTACAACCGTCTGGTGACGGGCGAGACGCTGGAGGAAGAGGCCATGGCACTGGCCAAGAAAATCCAGGCCGGCCCCAATTTCGCGCATATGATGACCAAGACGATGCTGGCGCAGGAATGGGCCATGTCGATCGAACAGGCGATCGAGGCCGAAGCGCAGGCGCAGGCGATCTGCATGCAAACGGGTGATTTCGAGCGCGCCTACAACGCCTTCGTCGCCAAGGAACGCCCGGTCTTCGAAGGGGACTAAGCCAAATACGAAAGCCAAAAGATAACACGCGGGGAGGCGTAACCATGGCTGACACAAGTTTTCTCGACTGGCCCTTTTTCGAGCCGCGCCACAAGGAACTGGCGCTGAAGCTCGACGACTGGGCCAAGCGCGAACTGAAAAACGTGGATCACGGCGACACAGACGGGGCTTGCCGCGATCTGGTGACGATGATGGGGCAGGACGGCTGGCTGCGCCACAGCGGGGCCGAGGGGAACGAGATGCTCGACGTCCGTACCCTCTGCCTGATCCGCGAAACACTGGCCCGCCACGACGGGCTGGCGGATTTCTCCTTTGCGATGCAGGGACTTGGTACCGGGGCGATCTCGCTCTTCGGGACCGATGAGCAGAAGGCCGAATGGCTGCCCAAGACCCGCTCGGGGCAGGCGATCTCGGCCTTTGCCCTGACCGAGCCGCAGTCCGGCTCGGACGTGGCCAATTCCACCATGACCGCGACGCCGGATGGCAACGGCTATGTGCTCGACGGGCGCAAGACGTGGATTTCCAACGGCGGCATCGCGGATGTCTACACCGTCTTTGCGCGCACCGGGGAGGCGCCGGGCGCCAAGGGGCTTTCCGCCTTCATCGTGCCCGCCGACACGCCGGGGCTCAAGGTCGAGGAACGGCTCGAGGTCATGGCACCGCACCCGCTGGCGACGCTGCATTTCGACGGCCTGAAACTGCCCGGCTCGGCGCTTCTGGGTGAGGCGGGGCGCGGCTTCGCCATCGCCATGTCGGTGCTCGACGTCTTTCGCTCCACCGTGGCGGCCGCGGCCCTCGGCTTTGCCCGCCGCGCGCTGGACGAGGCGCTCACGCGCGTGACCAGCCGTCAGGTGCAGGGCGCGCCCTTGAGCGAATTGCAGATGGTGCAGGGCCATATCGCGGATATGGCGCTCGACGTTGATGCGGCAGCACTGCTCGTCTACCGCGCCGCATGGACCAAGGACAGCGGCGCGCCGCGCGTCACCCGTGAGGCGGCGATGGCCAAACTTTTCGCCACCGATCAGGCGCAAAAGGTCATCGACAAGGCCGTTCAATTACACGGCGGCGATGGTGTGCGCAATGGGGAGGCAGTCGAGCGACTTTACCGTGAAATCAGGGCCTTGCGCATTTACGAGGGCGCCTCGGACGTGCAACGTGTTGTCATCGCTCGACAGACTTTGGGAGCCATGTCATGAAGCTGCACCCGACCGGACATGAAGACACATTCGCCCGCGACAACCTGCCGCCCTTCGACCAGTGGCCGGATCTGTTGTTGGAGGGCTTCGATTATCCCGAACGCCTGAATGTCGGCGTCGAACTCACTGATAAAATGGTGGAAAAAGGTTTCGGCGACCATACCGCGCTGATCGGCAACGGGCGGCGGCGTACCTATAAAGAGTTGTCGGACTGGACGAACCGTTTGGCCGCGGCGCTGGTTGAGGACTTGGGCGTGAAGCCGGGCAACCGGGTTTTGATCCGCTCGGCCAACAACCCCGCGATGGTGGCCTGCTGGCTGGCGGCGACCAAGGCAGGCGCGGTGGTCGTGAACACCATGCCGATGCTGCGCGCGGGTGAGCTTTCGGCCATCGTCGACAAGGCCGAAATCACCCATGCGCTTTGCGACACGCGGCTGATGGACGAGATGACGGCCTGCGCCAAGACCTCGAAATTCCTCAAGACCGTCGCGGGCTTCGACGGTACCAGCAATCACGACGCCGAGTTGGACCGTCTGGCGCTTGAAAAGCCGGTTCATTTTGAGGCGGTGGATACCGCGCAGGATGATGTGGCACTCCTCGGATTTACATCAGGAACCACCGGTAACCCCAAGGCAACAATGCATTTTCACCGTGATCTTCTGATCATCGCGGATGGCTATGCGCGCGAGGTGCTCAGCGTCACCCCCGAGGACGTCTTCGTGGGCTCGCCGCCTCTGGCCTTCACCTTCGGCCTTGGCGGTCTTGCCGTATTCCCGCTCCGCTTCGGGGCCGCAGCGACCCTTTTGGAGACCGCCAGCCCGCCCAACATGATCGAGATCATCGAGAAGTACAAAGCCACCGTTTGTTTCACCGCCCCCACCGCCTACCGCGCCATGATGCAGGCGATGGAGGAGGGCGCGGACCTCAGCAGCCTGCGTGCCGCCGTCTCGGCAGGCGAGACGTTGCCCGCGCCGGTCTACCATGAATGGCAGGAAAAAACCGGCAAGCCCATGCTCGACGGGATCGGGGCGACGGAGATGCTGCATATCTTCATCTCCAACCGTTTCGATGACCACCGTGCGGCCTGTACCGGCAAGCCGGTAACGGGCTACGAGGCGAAGGTGATCGACGCGGAGGGCAACGAGGTGCCGCGCGGCGAGGTGGGCCGCCTAGCGGTGCGCGGGCCCATCGGTTGCCGCTATCTGGGCGACAAACGGCAGGCCGATTACGTTAAGGACGGCTGGAACATCACCGGCGACAGTTTCATCATGGACGAAGACGGCTACCTGCATTTCGCCGCCCGCAACGACGACATGATCATCAGTTCGGGCTACAATATCGCGGGACCGGAGGTCGAAGCCGCACTTCTAAGCCACCCTTGGGTCAGCGAATGCGGCGTGGTCGCCGCCCCCGACGAGGCCCGCGGCTCCATCGTGCAGGCGCATGTGGTTCTGGGCGAGGGTACGCCAGAAGATGCCAACACCATCAAGACGTTGCAGGATCATGTTAAAGCGACGATTGCGCCTTACAAATACCCGCGCGACATCAAGTTCATCAAGGAACTGCCCAAGACCGCCACCGGCAAGATCCAGCGTTTCGCGCTGAGAGAGGGCAAATGAGCACGTTCGACGAAGCCTCCAAGGGCGCCAAGATGGATTTCGCCAAGGACAAGTCCTATGGCGATTACCTCGGGCTGGACCAGATCCTGACCACCGAGAACCCGCTCGACATGGCGCATGACGGGCTGCTGTTCATCATCCAGCACCAGACGTCCGAGCTTTGGATGAAGCTTGCGATCCACGAGTTGACGGCCTGTCGAGAGGCCCTGCAGGCCGGCGATTTGCGGCCTAGTTTCAAGATGTTGACCCGCGTGGCAAGGATCTTTGAACAGCTCAATTCCGCCTGGGACGTGCTGCGCACCATGACGCCCAGCGAATACACGCAGTTCCGCCCCTACCTTGGCGCGTCCTCGGGCTTCCAGTCCTATCAGTATCGCTTGATCGAATATCTTCTGGGCAACCGCATCGCCGCGCTGACCAAGCTGCACGAACATACGCCCGAGCCGCACGCGGCGCTTGTGGCGGAGATTCAGCAGCCGAGCCTTTATCAGGTGGCGGTCGATCTGCTTTGTGACCGGATGGGGGTGCCCTCGCTCGCGGGCCAGCCCGAGCCGCGTGCATGGGAGGCTAAGCAAGAGGTGCAGGACCTCTGGAAAAAGGTTTATGAAGACCCGGCAACCCATTGGGAGCTCTACGAATTGGCCGAGAAACTTGTCGATCTTGAGGATTACTTCCGCCGCTGGCGGTTCAACCACGTCACCACCGTGGAACGCATCATTGGATTCAAACGCGGCACGGGCGGCACCTCGGGTGTGACGTATCTGCGCAAAATGCTCGAGGTGGAGCTCTTCCCCGAGCTTTGGCATGTGAGAGGAGCACTGTAAGTGTCTGTTTTGAGAAAAGATCAGTTTGTCCTGCCGGAGGGTGTCATCTACCTCGACGGCAACTCGCTGGGGCCGCTGCCGAAGGCCGCCGCGGCGCGGGTGCAGGAGATGATCACGGACGAATGGGGCGAGATGCTGATCCGCGGCTGGAACAAGGCCGCTTGGATGGAACAGCCCGCCCGCGTCGGCAATATGGTGGCGGGGATCATCGGCGCGCCCGAGGGTTCGGTCGTCATGGGCGACACGCTCTCGATCAAGGTGTTTCAGGCGCTGGCCTCGGCGCTGAAGCTGCGGCCCGGGCGCAAGGTGATCCTGTCGGACAACGGCAACTTCCCGTCGGACCTCTATATGGCCGAGGGGCTGGTGGGGCTGTTGGAGCAGGGCTATGAACTGCGCACCGTGGCGCCCGAGGAAGTGACGGAAGCCATCGGGGAGGACATCGCCGCCGTGATGCTGACGGAGGTCGATTACCGCACCGGCCGCAAGCACGACATGAAGGCGATCACCGAACTGGCCCATGCCAATGGCGCGGTGATGATCTGGGATCTGGCGCATTCCGCGGGCGCGCTGCCGGTGGACCTTGCAGGCTCCAACTGCGAATTCGCCGTGGGCTGCACCTACAAGTACCTCAACGGCGGGCCGGGTGCGCCGGGCTTCATCTACGTCCGCCCCGATCTGGCCGACGCGGTGCAACCGGCGCTTGCGGGCTGGCTTGGGCATCGCCAGCCCTTTGCCTTTGAGCAAAACTACCAGCCCGGGCAGGGGATCGAGCGGATGCGCGTCGGCACGCCGCCGGTCATTCAGCTCACCGCGTTGGAAGTGGCGATGGAGCTTTGGGCCGATGTCGACATGCAGGCACTGCGCGAGGCCTCGGTGGCGTTGCAGGAGCAGTTCATCGAAGAGATCGAGCGCGACGTGCCGCAGCTGACGCTGGCGAGCCCGCGCAACAGCGCCGAACGGGGCAGTCAGGTCTCCTTCCGGTTCGAGGAAGGCTATGCCGCGATGCAGGCGGTGATCGACCGCGGCGTAATTGGCGACTTCCGCGCGCCCGACATCATGCGCTTTGGCTTCACGCCACTTTATCTGGACGCCGAGGATGTCTTCAAGGCGGTCGGGATCATCCGCGACGTGATGGAGAACCGCCTCTGGGACAACGAAAAATACAAGACCCGCGCGCGGGTGACCTGACAGTATCAGGCGCAGGCGTTAAGCTGGCAAAACGATCCAACAAAACGGGCCCGGCAAAGAGGCCCAAACCAACCAAGGGAGACTGAAATGAAGATGAAATCACTGGTGATGGCGGCCTCGGTCGCGGCATTGGCGGCAGGCGGCGCATGGGCCGAAGAGGGCAAGGTGAAGGTCGGCATGATCACCACGCTCTCGGGCGGCGGCGCGGGCCTCGGCATTGACGTGCGCGACGGGTTCCTGCTGGCCACCAAGTTGGCCGGGAACGAGAACCTTGAGGTTGTGGTCGAGGACGACCAGCGCAAGCCCGAGATCGCGGTGCAACTGGCCGACAAGATGATCCAGTCCGAGAAGGTCGACGTGATGACCGGTATCATCTGGTCCAACCTCGCCATGGCTGTGGTGCCAGCGGCGACAGCGCAGGGCAAATTCTACCTCTCGCCCAACGCCGGTCCCTCCGCGCTGGCAGGCAAGGGCTGCAACCCGCTTTACTTCAACGTGGCATGGCAGAACGACAACCTGCATGAGGCCGCGGGCGCCTATGCGAACGACGCGGGCTACGCGAACACTTTCATGCTGGCGCCGAATTACCCGGCGGGCAAGGACGCGCTGACCGGTTACAAACGCACCTATGAGGGTGAAGCGGCGGGCGAGGTCTATACCGATTTGGGCCAGACCGACTACGCCGCCGAGATCGCGCAGATCCGTGCCTCCGGTGCTGACAGCGTGTTCTTCTTCCTGCCCGGCGGCATGGGGATTTCCTTCCTCAAGCAATACGCGAACTCAGGCGTGGAACTCCCCGTGGTGGGTCCGGCCTTCAGCTTTGATCAGGGCATCCTTCAGGCCGTGGGCGAAGCCGCTGTTGGGATCAAGAACACCAGCCAGTGGAACAAAGATCTCGACAACGCGGCCAACAAGACCTTTGTCGAAGCCTTCAAGGAGGAATACGACCGTCTGCCCTCGCTTTACGCGAGCCAGGGCTATGACACCGCGAACCTGCTGCTGAGCGCGATGGAAAAGGCCGATGTGTCGGATGCCGAGGCCTTTGGCGCGGCGCTGAAAGAGGCTGATTTCGACAGCGTACGGGGCAAATTCTCGTTTGGTAACAACAACCACCCGATCCAAGACTACTACGTGCGCGAAGTGGTCAAGGAGGGCGATGTCTATACCAACAAGCTCATCGGCCCCTCGCTGACGGATCACGCTGACGCCTACGCGGCCGACTGCAAGATGTAATCCCGCGCGGCCCCGGCGCTGACTTCGGTCGCCCGGGGCCGACAAACTAACGCTTTCACGCCGGGCTTCGTCCGGCGCGCCGGGAGGCTTTGCCAAATGTCATTCATCCTGCTCGTCGAACAGGTGCTGAACGGGGTCCAATCCGGGGTCATGTTGTTTCTCATGGCCGCCGGGCTTACGCTCATCTTCGGGGTTATGGGGCTGATCAATCTCGCCCATGGGTCGCTCTACATGGTCGGCGCTTTTGCTGCGGCGGCGGTGGCGGCGGCTACGGGGTCTTTCCTTCTTGCGCTGGTGGCCGCACTTGCCGCTGCCGCATTGGCGGGCTGCCTGATCGAGATGACGGTGATCCGCCGCCTTTATGACCGCGACCACCTCGATCAGGTTCTGGCGACCTTCGCGATGATCCTGATTTTCTCCGAGGGCACGCGCTTCTTCTTTGGCTCCTTCCCGCTGTTTCTCGACATTCCCGCCGCGTTGGCGGGGCCGGTGACGCTGCCGGGCGGCATCCAGTATCCGCTTTACCGCCTTGTCATCATCGGCGTGGGTCTTGCCATCGCCGCCGGTCTCTTCCTGCTGATCGCCCGCACCCGCATCGGCATCCAGATCCGCGCGGGCGAGGCCGACCGCGAGATGATCGCGGCGCTCGGCGTCGATATCGCCAAGCTCTACACGCTGGTCTTCGCGCTCGGGGCCGCCCTTGCGGGGCTCGCCGGGGCGTTGGTGGGCGCGATCCAGTCGGTGCAAGTGGGCATGGGCGAGCCGGTGCTGATCCTTGCCTTCGTGGTGATCGTCATCGGCGGCATCGGCTCAATCAAGGGTGCGCTCATCGGCGCGCTGCTGGTGGGGCTGACGGATACGCTGGGCTCGGTCCTGCTGCCGCTCTTCTTTGCCAATTTCATGGAGGCTTCGGCGGCCACCTCCGTCGGCTCCTCGCTCGCCTCCATGTCGATCTACATTCTCATGGCGGGGGTTTTGCTGTTCAAACCCACTGGCCTGTTTGGGGAGGCCTGAGCCATGATGCGCGAAACACTTGTAAACGTCTTTCTCTTCCTGCTCCTGCCTGTCACGGCGCTGGCGGCCTTCGCGCTGGACGAGCCTTTCATCATCACGCTGGCCACCAAGGCCGCGATCCTCGCGCTGGCAGGCGTGGGGCTGAACATTGCGCTCGGCCTCGGCGGGTTGGTCAGCTTCGGTCACGCGGCGTTCTTCGGGCTGGGCGGTTATGCCATGGGCATCCTCGCGGCGCATGCGCAGAGCTATACGCCGATCATGGAGAGCCCCTTCCTGATCGAGGGCACCAAGTCGATGCCCATCATCTGGCTGGTCGCGATCGTGGTCTCCGCGCTGGCGGCGCTGCTGATCGGGGCGCTCTCCCTGCGCACCTCGGGCGTCTATTTCATCATGGTCACGCTCGCCTTCGGGCAGATGCTCTTCTACTTCTCGATCTCCTGGCCGGCCTATGGCGGCGAGGACGGGCTGTCGATCTACGTGCGCAACGGCTTTCCGGGGCTGAACACGCTGGACCCGCTGACCTTCTTTGCCATTGCCTTTGCCGTGCTGGCGCTGGTGTTGCTTTTCGCGGGCCGTCTGGCGCGGGCGCCCTTCGGCCTCGCACTCTCGGCGGCGCGGCAAAACGCCGAGCGGGTCGAGAGCGTCGGTCTCGCGCCGTTCCGTCTGCGGCTGGTGGCCTTTGTCATTTCGGGCGCGGTCACCGGGCTTGCGGGCGCGCTTTTTGCCGATCTCAACCGTTTCGTCAGCCCGACGATGTTCTCTTGGCAGACCTCCGGCGAGATCATGATCTTCGTGATCCTTGGCGGGGTGGGGCGGCTCTTTGGCCCGGTGGCCGGGGCGGCGCTTTTCATCCTGTTGGAGCATGTCCTGGGCGGGCTGTCGGAGTTCTGGCACATCTACCTCGGCTTTCTCTTGCTGATGGTGGTGCTCTTTGCGCGGGGCGGCATGATCGGCCTCATCGCCGGACGGGAGGTGGCCCATGACTGATGTGCTTTTGGATGTGCGCAACCTGCACAAAAGCTTCGGGGCGCTTAAGGCGACCGACGATGTATCCATCACCCTGCGCCCGGGCGAGATCCATGCGCTGATCGGCCCCAACGGGGCGGGCAAGTCGACGCTGATCAAGCAGATCGCGGGCGGGCTGCGCTCGGACAGCGGCACAGTGCATTTTGCGGGGCAGGATGTGACGCCGCTCAGCACCGTGCAGCGCGCGCGGGCAGGGCTGGGGCGGACCTTCCAGATCTCCTCGCTGGCGATGGAATACACGGTGCTGCAGAACGCTGTGCTGGGCGCGCTTGGCCAGTCGGGCCGGGTGATGCGCTTCTTTGCGCCGGTGATGAAACAGCCCGAGTTGCGGGCCGAGGCGATGCGCGCGCTGGAACTGGTGGGGCTGGACGATCACGCGGCCAAGCGCACATCGGACCTGTCGCACGGCCAACGCCGCCAGCTCGAGGTCGCGGTAGCGCTGACGCTGCGGCCCAAGGTCTTCCTGATGGATGAGCCGATGGCCGGGCTTGGCGCAAGTGGGTCGCGCGAGATGACCGGTTTTCTCGACGGTCTTCGGGCCGAGGCGCCGATCCTGCTGGTGGAGCATGACATGGACGCGGTTTTCGCGCTCGCCGACCGCATCTCGGTGCTGGTCTACGGGCGCATCATCGCAAGCGGCACTGCAGCCGAGATCAAGGCCGATCCACAGGTCCGCGTGGCCTATCTGGGCGAGGAGGACGCGGCATGAGCCTGCTGGAACTGAAGGACATCACCGCCTCCTACGGGCCGACACAGGCGCTTTTCGGCGTCGATCTGGCGCTGAAGGCGGGCGAGGTCTGCGCGCTGATGGGGCGCAACGGGATGGGCAAATCCTCCACCATCAAGGTGATCTGCCGGATGCTGAAACACGATAGCGGCAGCCTGCGTCTGAATGGGCGCGACATTGCGGGGTTGCCGTCGTTTCGCGCTGCACAGGCTGGCGTGGGGCTGGTGCCCGAGGGGCGGCGCTGTTTCGCGACGCTGACGGTGCATGAAAACCTTATCGCCGCCGCGCGCCCCGGCCCGTGGGACGAGGCGCGGGTGGTCAAGCTCTTCCCCCGCTTGGGCGAACGGCGGGATCAGGCGGCAGGCTCGCTCTCGGGCGGGGAGCAGCAGATGCTGGCGATTGGCCGTGCGCTGATGACCAACCCGCAGCTTTTGCTGCTCGACGAGGCGACCGAGGGTTTGGCCCCGGTGGTGCGTCAGGAAATCTGGGCCGCCGTGGCGCAGCTGAAACGTGACAGCGGTCTGGCGCTTCTGGTGGTGGACAAATCCCTCGCCGAGCTGCGGCGCGTCGCCGATCACGCCGTTATCCTCGAACGGGGCCGCTCGGTCTGGTCCGGTCCGATGCCCGCGCTCGATACTCAAATCGCCGACCAATTCCTCGGCGTGTGACTGTTAACAAAAAGGAACACGACATGTCGCATCAAATCATTCAGCCCGAAGGCTGGGCCCCCGCGAAAGGCTATGCAAACGGCGTGCTGAGCGCGGATGGCCATCTGTTCGTCGGCGGTCAGATCGGCTGGACCGCGGAGCAGAAGTTCGAATGCCATGACTTCATCGGCCAGATGAAACAGGCGCTGAAAAACATCCGCGAGGTGGTCGAAGCCGCCGGCGGCACGCCCGAGGATATCACCCGGCTGACGTGGTATGTCACGGATAAGAAAGAATATCTCGCTGCGCAAAAGGACGTGGGCCGGGCCTATCGCGAGGTCATGGGCAAGCATTTCCCGGCCATGGCGATGGTGGTCGTCGCCGGTCTGGTCGAGGATGAGGCCAAGCTTGAGATCGAAGCCGACGCGGTGATCCCGCGCTAAGCCAAGCCGCCGTCGGGGTCACCCCCGGCGGCGCAGCGCCGGAAGGGCCGCCGAAAAGGCGGAGGAAAGTGCAAAGAGACCCGCCGCGATGCTGACGATGCTCGGCCCTGTCGGTGTGTCGAACTCCAATGAGGCCAGCAGCCCCCCGAGGGCCGCTACCGCGCCCAGACCCATGGCCCAAAAAGCCATGGTTTCCGGCGTGCGGGCAAAGGGGCGGGCAGTGGCGGCCGGGATGATCAGCATCGCCGCGATCAGCAGCGCGCCGACCACTTTGATCGCCACGGCCACCATGATTGCCAGCGCCAGCGTCAGGATCAACTGCTCGCGCCGCGGATTGCCACCTGCGGCCTGCGCCAGATCGGGGTTCAGCGTCGCCGCCAGCAGCGCCGACCAGCGCCAGGCCAGCAGGAGTGCCACCGCCACGGCACCGCCCCAGATCACGCCAAGGTCAAAGCGCGTCACGGCGAGGATTTCACCAAAGAGGTAGGACGACAGATCGACCCGCTGCCCCGGCAACAGGGACACGGCCACGAGGCCAAGTGCCAGCGCGGAATGGGCCATCACGCCCAAAAGCGCGTCGGCGCTGACATTGCGGCCCGACAGCGTGCTGATCACCAGCGCCATGACGAGCGCCACCAAAAGCACGCCCGCGGTGATCGGCAGATCGGTCGCCAGCGCCAGTGCCACGCCCAAGAGGGCAGCATGGCTGGTGGCATCGCCGAAATAGGCCATGCGCCGCCAGATCACGAAACAGCCCAAAGGGGCGGCGGCCAGCGCTACGCCAAGGCCCGCGAGGGCGGCGCGCAGAATGAAATCGTCAAGCATTCTCAATCTCTTGGTGGTGGCCGTCACAGGCGGCGCCGTGATGGTGGTGGTGATGGTCGTGATCGTGCCGGTAGAGCGCCAGCGCCCCTTGGGTGCCGCTGCCAAAGAGGGCGCGGTATTCGGGCGCTTCGGAGACGGTCTCGGGCGTGCCTTCGCAGCAGACATGGCCGTTGAGGCAGAGCACACGGTCGCTGGCCGCCATGACGACATGCAGATCGTGGCTGACCATCAGCACGGCGCAGCCGAGGTCTTGGCGCACGGCTTCGATCTGGCGGTAAAAGGCGGCGGAGCCGGGCTGGTCCAGCCCCTGCGTCGCCTCGTCGAGGATCAGCAGATCGGGCCTTTCCAGCAGGGCGCGGGCCAGCAGCACGCGTTGGAATTGCCCGCCCGACAGGTCGACCATCTGCCGCTCTGCCAGTTCCGGCACGCCAGCGGTGGCCAGCGCGCCGCGGATCGCCTCGGGCTTCTGGCGGCGGGGCAGGTTGATGAAACGGCGCACGGTGAGCGGCAGGGTCGCGTCGATTTGCAGCTTCTGCGGCACATAGCCGATGCGCAGCCCCGGTTTGCGGGTGATCTTGCCCGCAGCCGGTTTCAGCGCGCCGATCAGCGCGCGCAGCAGGCTGGATTTGCCCGACCCGTTGGGGCCGACGATGGTGACGATCTCACCAGCGTCGATATTGAAGTTCACGTCGCGCAGGGCGATCTGACCGTCGTGGCGCAGGGTCAGGCCGCGCGTATTGATCAGGCTCATGCACCGGGCTCCTGACAGGCGGGGCAGAGGCCCTCGGCCTCGACCACGCTGCGCTCGATGCGGAACCCGGCAGCGCGGGCGGCATCGCCAAGGCGGCTTTTGTTCGGGGTTGTATCGGCCTCCGCCACCGAGCGGCAGCTGCGACAGATCAGAAAGGCGGGCGCGTGATCCTCGCCCGGGTGCACGCAGCCAACATAGGCGTTGAGCGCTTCGATTTTATGGGCGAGCCCGGCTTTCACCAGAAAATCCAAGGCGCGATAGGCCACGGGGGGCTGCGCGCCCAGCCCCTCGGCTGACAGGCGGGCGAGCAGGTCATAGGCGCCCAAGGCGCGGTGTTCCGACAGCAGGATCTCCAGCGCGCGGCGGCGCACCGGGGTCAGCCGCAGCCCGCGTTCGGCGCATTGCGCTTCGGCCACCTGCATGGTGCTACGCACGCAGGCGGCGTGGTCATGATCACTGAATCCTATGGGGCGCATGGGGAACCTCAATTCGTTTCGGTATTGATATGTTATAACAGCGGTGTTAGCAAGGTGATACTATAACATTTTGAAGGTCTGTCATGTATCGTTTCACGCTCCCCGCCGCCGTTCTCGCCGCTGCCGCGTCGCCGCTTTGGGCGGATGTCCCCGCCGTTGCGACAGATATTGCCCCGGTGCATGGGCTGGTGTCGCAGGTGATGGAGGGAGTCGGCACGCCCGACCTCATCGTGCCGCCGCGCAGCTCGCCCCATGGCTATGCCATGCGCCCCTCCGAGGCACGCGCGCTGAGCGGGGCCGATCTGGTCGTCTGGGTAGGCCCGTCGCTGACCCCATGGCTGGCCGATCCGCTGCAATCGCTGGCCAGCAGCGCCAGCCATCTGGCCTTGATGGAGCAGCCCGGCACACGGGTTCTGGCCTTCCGCGAAGGGGCGACCTTTGAGCCGCATAGCCACGGTGACGAGGGGCATGAGGGTCACGAGGGCCATGATCACGCCGAGGAAGGGCATGACCACGACGCGCATGGGCATGATGACCACGGCCACGAGGGGCATGACCACGAAGAGCATGACCACGGCGACCACGATCACGAGGAGCATGACCACGACGACCACGATCACGAGGCGCATGACCACGAAGGACATGACCACGGGGATCATGACAATCATGGCCATGGCGAGAAGGATCACGACGACCACGCCCACGACGACCACGGCCATGAAGGTCACGATCACGCCCATGACGGCGATGATCCCCACATCTGGCTCGACCCGCGCAACGGGCAGCTTTGGCTGGGCCAGATCGCCGAGGCGCTGGCGGAACTAGACCCCGAGAACGCCGCGCAATATCGTGAGAACGCCGAGGCCGCTCAAGCCGAGCTTGCGGTCTTGGAGGAAGACATCGCCGAGACTCTCGCCCCGGTCAAAGACCGCCCCTTCATCGTCTTCCATGACGCCTACCACTATTTCGAAGCGCGTTTCGACATCGAAGCCCGTGGTGCCATCAGCGAGAATGACGCCCGCGCCCCGGGGGCTGCGCGTGTGGCAGAGTTGCGCGACCTAGTGGCCGAGAGCGGCGCGAAATGCGTCTTTGCCGAGCCGCAGTTCAACCCCGGCCTGATTGCCGCCGTGACTGAGGGGCAGGAGACCGGGACCGGCACGCTCGACCCGATCGGCGCGGATCTGGAACTGGGTGTTTCTTTCTACCCCGATCTGCTGCGCGGCATGGCGCAGAGCATGTCTGACTGCCTGTCGGATTGATTTAGGCGCTGGCTAATAGAAGCAGCCCAATAAAAAAGTGGTGCAGCCGGGGAAGCTGCACCACATCTTACATGCTAAAATAACTTTTGTAGAATTCTGATCAGACGGCGATTTTACCGCCGCCTTCTTTGGTAATGACGACCACCGCAGGGCGCGGGGGCATCTTGGGGTCGAAGTCGGGCCAGCGGGTGGCCGGGTCCTCAAAGGTGCTTTCCCGCTCGAAACCGGGGATGTCCTTGGTGCCATCCGTGCCCGGGTGCTGCACCGCGACAAAGAGCGTCTCGCCATCCTCGGTGAAGTAGGGGCCGCACATCTCACCGCCCACGGGACAGCGGAAGAAGAGCTTCGAGGTGCCGCGCGCTTCGCCTTCGGTCTCAAGCGCATAAAGCCCGTCGGACTTGCCGGTCTTGCCCCAGCTGCTGCCCTGGTCGGTGCTGATCCAGAGGCGCCCGTCGGCATCCATCGCGGCATTGTCGGGGCTGCCGAACCAGCCGTTCTCCGATGTCTCGGGGTTCCACTGGGCGCCGACCTCGGCCACCTTCGGATCACCGCATTGCACGAGGATCGACCAAGTACCGCTGGTGGCGGCGTGGTCGGCATTCGCTTCCTTGATCTCGATGATATGGCCAAAGCTGCTTTCCGGGCGCGGGTTGGCGGCGTTGGTGTCGCCCTGCTTGCGCTTGGTGTTGTTGGTCAGCAGGATATAGGCCGTGCCATCGCCGCGCGGCTGCGCGTCTTCGGGGCGGTCCATGGGGGTGGCGCCCAGCAGGTCGGCGGCCAGACGGGTGTCGATCATCACGTCGCCTTGGTCGTTGAACCCATTCTCGGCGGTCAGCGGCCCGGTGCCATGCACCAGCGGCAGCCAGTTGATCGTGCCGTCCTCTTCGAACCGCGCGACGTAGAGCGTGCCATCGTCCAGCAGAGTGCCATTGGCCGCCGGATCATCGGAAACGATCCCGGCGGAGACGTATTTGTATTGATAATCAAAGCGGTTGTCGTCGCCCATATAGACCACGAGCTTGCCATCTTTGCTCACCGTGGTCTCGGCGCCCTCATGGCGGAAACGGCCCAGAGCGGTGCGTTTGACGGGGGTTGAGGTCGGGTCCATCGGGTCAACCTCGACCACCCAGCCGAACTTATTGGGCATGTTCGGCTCGGCGTCCACGTTGAAACGGTCGTGTTTCTGGCCCCAAGCGTACCACATGCCCGGCACGCCGTAACGGTCCCATGATTTCTCTTCCGCGGCACCGGCGATGTCGGGCTTGCCGTCGGCATCCAGCTTGTCGGTCCAGAAATAGCCGTGGAAGTTCTCTTCGGCCATCAGCCATGTGCCCCAAGGGGTCAGCCCGCCCGCGCAGTTGTTGAGCGTGCCGATGACCTTGGTGCCGCTGGGGTCGTCGTTGGTTTGCAGCCGCGCGTGACCGGCGGCGGGGCCGCTCAGCGTCATCGCGGTGTCGAGCGGGGTGATGCGGCGGTTCATCTTGCCGTCGCGCACGACCTGCCATTTGCCCGCCGCGTCGCGGGCGATCTCGACGACCGAGCCGCCGTGGGCGGCCATTTCGATGTCGATCAACTCAGGCGTCATGCCTTTGAAGTTCACCTTGTCCTGACGGCCAAGACCGGGGAACATGACCTCTTCGTTGGTGTATTCGTGGTTCACGCAGAGCAGCCCGCGGCTGCCGTCGTCGTTCAGGGGCACGAAGCCCACGTAGTCGTTGTTATAGCCGAACTGTTTCGACTGCGCGGCGGCAGTCTGGTTCATCACGTCGAATTCCGGCGCATCGGCGGTGATCGGATCGCCCCACCGCAGCAGGATCTGCGCGTCATAACCGGGGGCAACGTGGTGGGTTTCGTCATTGCCCCATGCCAGCTCGTCAAACACATAGCGGCTCTCGGCGGCGCTGGCCTTGGACGGGGCGATGGCGGCGGCACTGCCGAAAAGGGCGGTGGTGGCCGACACCCCAAGCATGCCGCGCAGGATGTCACGGCGGCCATAGCGGGCGTTGATCACATCGCCGATGGTGCGTGACAGGTTCGCATTGGTGGGGATGTCGTCGAATGCCTCAAAGGCTTCGGCCTTGTTGCCGATGGCGGGGTCGTTGAGAATCTCGCGGCGGGTCATCATGCTTCCTTAGGTGACTTGGCTGGCCTCCATTTGCATCATGACTGTCACGGTTTTATGACGCGTCAGACTGTGCTGCGGCGAAATCCTACGATGAGTTGGCGCAGGCCCAAAGCCGCGCCCGCAAAGATCGCGGCGAGGGTCACCGGCCCGCTGAAGGCCAGCACCGAGATGGCCGAGATGCCTTGCCCGATGGTGCAGCCCATGGCGATCACCGCACTCGCCCCCATCAGCCCCGCGCCGAATATCTGGCGGCGGAGTTCGCGCGGGTCTTCGCAGGCTTCCCAGCGGAAATGCCCCTGCCAAAGCGAACCCAGAAAGGCCCCGACCCAGACTCCGGCAACCGAGCCGATGCCAAAACTCAGCGGGCGGACCGAGCCCTGCATCGCATAGAGCAGCGTCTCTCCCACGGGGGCGGCATAGCTATGCGACATCAGCGTTTGCGCGCCAAAACCGGTCTGCGCCAGCCACGCCGTGCCCGCCCAGCCCGAGGTGATGGCAAGCCCGGCCACGGCGCCCCAGACCACTTTGCGCAGATCTCGGCGAAAGGTGCGGGCGCTGAGCATCAGCAGGCAGACCGCAAGGCCCAGTAGAATGCCGATCAGCGCCACCGATCCGCCGGTAAGCGCGGCGATCGCATGGGCGATCCCATCGGGCGGCCCGGCGTTCATCTGGCGCGGGAAGAGCAGGGCGCGTGCCGGGGCGAGGGGGCCGGAGAGTACGGTAAAGGCCGCAAGTCCCATGACCAAGACAATCACGAAGGCGCGCAGATCCCCGCCGCCCAACCGCGCCAAAGCGCCAAAGCCGCAGGTGCCCGCCAGCGCCATGCCATAGCCGAAGATCAGCCCGCCAAAGACCGCAGGCGCCCATGAGAAGGCAATCGTCAGGTGAAAGGCGCGGTCGAGGTTGATCAGCCCCAAGCTGGCAAGGGTGAAACTGCCCAGCATCGCTACCCCGATGGCCAGCCCCCACATCCGCATTCGGTCGCCCGATCCGCCATAGAGCAGGTCTTCGATCGCGCCCAGGGTGCAAAACCGCCCCAATCGTGCGGCGAGGCCTAGCAACACGCCGCCCAGCCCGCCCAGAAGGGCGGCGGTCAGCGGCTGGCCCCAAAGCTCAATCATCCTTGCAGAACAATTCGTAGACCAGTTCCAGCATTTTGCGGGGCCGGTCATCGGCAAGCCGGTAGTAGATCGTTTTACCGTCCCGACGCGGAGTCACCAGCCCTTCGAGCCTGAGGCGCGACAGTTGCTGCGATACGGCGGCTTGCCGGGTCGAGAGCAGGGCCTCCAACTCGCTCACCGACTTCTCTCCCGAAACGAGGTGACACAGGATCATCAACCGCCCCTCATGGCTGATCGCCTTGAGGAAATTCGACGCGGTCACGGCATTGGTCAGCATCCGGTCCATGTCCTCTTGGGACATGTCGGGGGTCATCACGGGCAGGCTTGTCATTCGGTCGGGTCCTCGAAATCGGTCTTGTCGTGCAAGAGCGTATCAAGCATGGGCCAGAAGAACTCCGCACCGGGGTAGCCTTCGAGGCGGCCCAATTCGACATCGTCTTCGACCAGCAAAAAGGTCGGGGTGAAGATCACCGCACGCTGCGGGGTGACGCTCTCTTCCACGGCGGAGATATCGACGCGGCGCAGCGGGGCGAAAGCCCCTTCGGCGGTCTTGGGATAGGCGGGGGCGATCTCTTCGTCCCAACGCTGGCAGTAGATGCAGCCGGGCTGTTCGACCATGACCAGTTCCATCGCCTCGACGGGCCGGGCGGGCAGGGCGGTCAGCGCCGCAAGGCTCAGGGCGGTCAGTGTGCGGATCATCGGCTTGCCTGATTGACGTTTGGACGACACTCAACGTAATTTGAATATGTGAATTATTCAAGCGCGGCGGACCAGCGCGGCGCGGGCGGGGGGGTAACATGTTCGACATCACCTATGCAGGCGCGCTTTTCGCAGGGCTGCTCAGCTTCTTTACGCCCTGCATTCTGCCGATGGTGCCATTCTACCTTAGCTATATGGCGGGGCTCAGCGTGACCGAATTGCGCAGCGATGGTGCAATCGCGCCGGGGGCGCAGCGGCGCTTGGTGCTGTCTTCGCTGCTCTTCGCGCTTGGGGTCACGACGATCTTCGTGCTGCTCGGCATGGGTGCCACGGCCATCGGGCAGGTGTTCACCCAGTACCTTGAGCCGCTGAGCTGGGTGGCGGCCGCGATCCTGACGGTCTTTGGCCTGCACTTCCTCGGCGTGATCAAAGTGCCGCTGCTCTACCGCGAGGCGCGGTTGGAGGGGGGCGGCACGCTCACCTCGGTCTGGGGCGCCTATGTCATGGGGCTGGCCTTCGGCTTTGGCTGGACCCCCTGCGTCGGCCCCGCGCTGGCGGCGATTTTGATGATCGCCTCAGGCATGGGCGATATCGCCCGGGGCGGGCTGTTGCTGGCCGCCTATGGCGCGGGGATGACCGCGCCCTTCGTGGTGGCCGCGCTTTTCGCCAAACCGTTTCTTAATTGGGCCGCGCGGCATATGGCGCTAGTGCAAAAGGTGGAAAAGGCGATGGGGGTGATGCTGATCCTCTTTGCCGTGCTGATCGTGACCGGCGGGGTGCAACTGATCGCGGATGCGATGATCCGTTGGTTCCCCAGCTTCACGACGCTAGGATAGACGCAACAATCAGGAGGAGGACGCCAAGATGATCGGATCGAGGATAGGAGCCGCGGTGGCGGCGGCGATGCTGGCATGGCCTTTGGCCGCGGCGGAACTGGGCGACGACGGGCTGCACAAGACGCCCTGGATGCGCGACACCTTCAAAGACCTGCGTGAGGATCTGGAGGAGGCCAGGGGCGAGGACAAACGTCTGATGCTGATGTTCGAACAGCGCGGCTGCATCTATTGCACCAAGATGCACGAAGAGGTTTTTCCCACCCCCGAGATCGCCAATTACATCGAAGAGAATTACTTTGTCGTGCAGCTGAACCTGCATGGGGATATCGAAGTGACCGATTTCGATGGCGAGACGCTTTCAGAAAAGCAGATGGCGCGCAAATGGGGGATTCTCTTTACCCCGACGCTGATGTTCCTGCCGCAGGAGGTACCCGAAGAGGCGACCGCGCCACAGGCGGCGGTGGCGGTGATGCCGGGGGCGTTCGGCAAGGGCACAACGCTTGATATGCTCACATGGGTGAACGAGGAGCGCTATGCGCTCGAGGGGGCCGAGGATTTCCAACGCTACCACGCGCGGATGATCCAAGAGCGCAACAATGGCAGCACGGATTGACCGAGGAAAAGCGGCGCTGCGCATGTAAAGCTATTCAAAAGTTTGAATTTGTTGTTGCGCCGCGCCGCATCCCTGTCTTAGGGTCAGGTAAACCGGATCACACATCACCGTGATCGGCACTGGGAGGAAGTTTTCGATGATGAGATGGATCGCCGCCGCAATTGTGTCGGGCGCGCCCGTTCTGGCCGCCGCTGAAACCGTGGCACCTGCCGACGTGACCTATGATGACTATGGTTCGGTTGAACAATCCTTGACCGGGACACCCGGCGATGCCGCCAAGGGTGCGGCCATCGTCGGCAGCAAGAAGGCGGGCAACTGCGTGGCCTGCCACCAGATCAGCGCACTTAGCGAGGTTCCCTTTCAGGGCGAAATCGGTCCGATGCTTGACGGGGCTGGCGACCGCTGGAACGAGGCCGAGTTGCGCGGCATCGTGGCCAATAGCAAGATGACCTTCGAAGGCTCGATGATGCCTTCCTATTACAAGACCAGCGGCTATATCCGCCCCGGCGACGGCTTCACCGGCAAAGCGGGGACCGAACCGTTGCCGCCGCTGCTGGACGCGCAGCAAATCGAAGATGTCGTGGCCTTTCTGGCGACGCTTAAAGAAGAGTAACGCGGCCCCGCCGCCCTGCGAGAGCAGGCGGCGGCGGTGGACCGGTGCAAGAGATCGCGATCAGCGCATCGCGGAATGGAATGACGGCGCGCTGCGCCGCCGACGAACAAGGAGATGAGAGATGGACTTCTCAAGACGTGAAACTCTGGGCCTCGGCCTTGGCGCCATGGCGCTGACCATCCTGCCGGTGGGGGCTTCGGCCGCCACGGTGGACGAATTGATCGCGGAATTCACTGGCGGGGCCGATATGGCCGACACCGGCGTGACCCTGACCGCGCCTGAAATTGCCGAGAATGGCAACACCGTGCCAATCTCGGTCGAGGCACCGGGCGCTTCGGCGATCATGGTGCTGGCTGCGGGCAACCCGACTCCGCCCGTGGGCACCTTCAACTTCGGCCCGCTGGCGGGCAGCCGCAGCGCCTCCACCCGCATCCGGCTGGCGCAGACCCAAGACGTCATCGCCATCGCCAAGCTGGAAGACGGCACGTTCGCCCGCACCAGCGCAGAGATCAAAGTTACAATCGGTGGCTGCGGCGGCTAAGCCCGCGCGCCCCAAATCAGGAGTTTAGAAAATGGCAGAAGGTGTAACACCCCGCGTCAAAGTGCCGAAAAAGGCCGAGGCCGGCGAGGTCATCACGATCAAGACGCTGATCAGCCACCCGATGGAATCGGGCCAGCGCAAGGACAGCGACGGCAATGTCATCCCGCGCTCGATCATCAATCGCTTCACGGCCGAGTTCAACGGCCAGAACGTGATCGACGTGAAGATGGAGCCGGCGATGTCCACGAACCCCTATTTCGAGTTCGACGCCACGGTGCCCGAGGCCGGCGAGTTCAAGTTCACGTGGTACGATGACGACGGCTCGGTCTACGAAGAAGTCAAATCCATCGCGATCGGCTGACCCCTCGGGGCAGCCGCAGCGCGCTTGGAACAGGGAGGAAAGACATGAAATTCAAGGCAATGACCGCAGTCGCGGCGCTTTTGGTGGCGGCCCCCACCTTTGCAGCGGCCGATGAGGAGGCCGAGCTTGTCGTCAACGGTGAGATCGAGATGGTGACCAAGACCGAACCGCCTGCGCATCTCGAAGGCGCCTTGCCGGAGATCATGTCGGGCTGGCGTTTCCGTTCGGATGAAACCCAAGCCCTCCAGATGGACGACTTCGACAACTCGGGCATGATCTTCGTCGATCAGGCCCAAGCCGCCTGGGACACGGCCGAGGGCAGCGAGGGCAAGTCCTGCGCCTCCTGCCACAACGACGTGGAAACCTCGATGAAGGGCGTCCGGGCGGTCTATCCGAAGTGGAACGAAGAGGCCGGTGAAGTGCGCACGCTGGCGCAGCAGATCAACGACTGTCGCGAGAACCAGATGGGCGCGGAGCCCTACAAATACACCGGCAGCCAGATGACGGCGATGGAGGCGCTGATCTCGGTCCAGTCGCGCGGCATGCCGGTCAACGTGGCAATCGACGGCCCGGCCCAGAGCACGTGGGAGCAGGGCAAGGAGATGTACTACACCCGCTACGGCCAGCTTGAGCTGAGCTGCGCCAATTGTCACGAAGACAACTACGGCAACATGATCCGGGCCGACCACCTGAGCCAGGGCCAGATCAACGGCTTCCCGGTCTACCGTCTGAAAAACACCAAGCTCAACAGCGCCCATGCGCGTTTCAAGGGCTGCGTGCGCGACACGCGGGCCGAGACCTTCAGCCCCGGCAGCCCCGAGTTCGTGGCGCTGGAACTCTACGTCGCCAGCCGCGGCAACGGCCTGTCGGTCGAAGCCCCCTCGGTGCGTAACTGATTTAATTTCCGGGCGTTTCGCCTGACCTGATCCCGCCCCCCGCATGGGGGCGGGGCCTTTCCCTGTTTTCAAGTGCTGGAGCGTAACATGCTGTCTCGCCGTGATTTTCTGCAAATGTCCATGGCCGCGGCCTCTATCTATGGCGGCTCGGGCTTCGGCAACTGGGCGCGGCTCGCGGCGCAGGACAAGTTCGATCAGGACGCGCTGCTGGAGTTCGAGAAGTTCGGCAATGTCACCCTGATGCATGTGACCGACATCCATGCCCAGCTAAAGCCGATCTATTTCCGCGAGCCGTCGGTCAACATCGGCGTGGGCGACAACCGCGGCAAGGTGCCCCATATCACCGGCGAGGATTTCCGCGTCCGCTACGGCATTGGCGGTCGCACGCCGCTGGATTATGCCCTGACCTACGACGATTTCGTGGCCCAAGCACAGGCCTACGGCAAGGTCGGCGGGCTCGACCGCGTGGCCACCGTGCTGAACGCCATCCGCGCCGACCGTCCCGACGCGCTGCTCTTGGATGGCGGCGACACATGGCACGGCTCGATGACTTGCCTGAAGACCGAGGGGCAGGACATGGTCAACGTGATGAACGCGCTGAAGCCCGACGCGATGACCTTCCACTGGGAGTTCACCTTGGGCTCCGAACGGGTGCAGGAGATCGTCGAAGGGCTGCCCTTTGCCGCCCTCGGCCAGAACATTTTCGACCGCGAATGGGACGAGCCGGCGGAGCTGTTCAAGCCTTACGAGTTCTTCGAGCGCGGCGGCGTGAAGATCGCCGTCATCGGGCAGGCCTTTCCCTATATGCCCATCGCCAACCCCGGCTGGATGTTCCCCGAATACTCCTTCGGCATCCGCGACGAGCATATGCAGCAGATGGTCGACGAGGTGCGCGCGCAGGGGGCCGAACTGGTCGTCTGCCTCAGCCACAACGGCTTTGACGTCGACAAGAAGATGGCCGGCATCGTCAAGGGGATCGACGTGATCCTATCGGGTCACACCCACGACGCGCTGCCCGAACCTGTGCTGGTGGGCGAGACCCATATCATCGCCTCCGGCTCGAACGGGAAATTCGTTTCCCGCGTGGATCTGGACGTGCGCGACGGCAAGATGATGGGGCTGCGGCACAAGCTCATCCCGATCTTCTCGGACCTGATCACGCCGGACGCGGAGGTGGCCAAGCTGATCGAGGCGCAGCGCGCGCCCTTCCTTGAGGATCTCACCCATGTGGTGGGGCAGAGCGATGCGCTGCTCTATCGCCGGGGCAACTTCAACGGCACTTGGGATGACCTCATCTGCGACGCGCTGCTGAGCGAGCGCGACGCCGAGATCGCGCTTAGCCCGGGCGTCCGCTGGGGGCCGTCAATCCTGCCGGGGCAGGACATCACCCGCGAGGATATCTTCAACGTCACCTCGATGACCTACCCAAATGCCTATCGCACCGAAATGACAGGAGAATTCCTGAAAGTCGTGCTAGAAGACGTGGGCGACAACCTGTTCAACCCCGATCCCTATTACCAGCAGGGCGGGGACATGGTGCGCGTCGGTGGCATGGGCTTCAAGATGGACATCGCCAAGCCGCAGGGCGAGCGGATCAGCGAGATGACCTTGCTTAGCACTGGAGAGCCAATTGATCCGCAGCGCAGCTATGTCGTGGCCGGCTGGGCCTCGGTCAACGAGGGCACCGAAGGCCCGCCGATCTGGGACGTGGTGGAAAGCCATATCTCGAAACTGAACACCGTGGGCGAAGGCGCCCGGACCCCGGTGAAAATCGTTCTGCCAAAGTAAGAAAAATGAGAATAGGGGTTCTCACATAGATACAAATTCAATAAAATGAATTTGAATATGTGAGGGCCACGACATGACAGAAGAGAACCACAAGGGGCCATCGCGCCGTGCCTTTCTGACGGGGGCAGGGGCGGCGGCCGCGGGGACGCTGGCGGGCCAAGCCAGTGCCGCGCAGACCGATCCGGGCATCGCGATCCATCCATGGATGCAAGAGTTAGGGGACGGCGTCGATGTCGCCCCCTACGGCATGCCCTCGCCGCATGAGGCGGATGTGAAACGCCGCACCGTGGAATGGCTGACCGCCGACCCGGTGAGCTCGATCAACTTCACCCCGCTGCATGACCTCGACGGCACGATCACGCCAAACGGGCTGTGTTTCGAGCGGCACCATTCGGGCGTGGCCGAGGTCGACCCGGCAAAGCACCGGCTGATGATCAACGGGCTAGTTGACAAGCCGCTGGTGCTGACGATGGACGACCTGCACCGCTTCCCCCGCGAGAACCACGTTTACTTCCTCGAATGTGCCGCCAACTCCGGCATGGAATGGCGCGGATCGCAGCTCAATGGCTGCCAGTTCACCCATGGCATGATCCACAACGTGCAATACACCGGCGTGCCGCTGCGGCTGGTGCTGGAGGAAGCCGGTGTGAAGCCCGAGGGCAAGTGGTTGCTGGCCGAGGGTGCGGATGCCGCGGCGATGAGCCGGTCGATCCCGATGGAAAAGGCGCTCGACGATTGCCTCGTGGCCTTCAAGATGAACGGTGAAGCGCTGCGCCCCGAACAGGGCTACCCGGTGCGCCTCGTGGTGCCCGGCTGGGAGGGCAACATGTGGGTTAAATGGCTGCGCCGGCTCGAAGTCGGCGACCAGCCTTGGCACCACCGCGAGGAGACCAGCAAATACACCGACCTCATGGCCGACGGCGTCGCGCGGCGCTTTACCTGGGAGATGGACGCGAAATCAGTCATCACCAACCCCAGCCCGCAGGCGCCGATCACCCATGGCCCGGGGCCGACCGTTCTGACCGGCCTCGCGTGGTCGGGCCGCGGTACGATTCCGCGCGTGGATGTGACGCTCGACGGTGGCATCACGTGGCATCAGGCGCGGATGGACGGGCCGAGCACGCCCAAGGCGCTGCACCGCTTCTACTTTGACTTCGAATGGGACGGCAAACCCCTGCTGCTGCAAAGCCGCGCGCATGACAGCACCGGCTACGTCCAGCCCACCAAGGATGCGCTGCGCGAAGTGCGCGGCGAGAATTCGATCTACCACAATAACGGCATCCAGACCTGGGCGGTCGATGCAGACGGAAAGGCCGAAAATGTCGAAATTTCTTAAAGCTGCCCTCCTGACCACCGCGCTGGCGAGCCCGCTGGCCGCCGAGCCTTTGGGCCTTGGCCGCGCCGCCACCCCCGAGGAAGTGGCGCTGTGGGACATCGACGTGCGCCCTGACGGCACAGGTCTGCCCGAGGGCCGTGGCGACGTGATGACCGGGGATGAGATTTACACCGCGAAATGCGCCTCCTGCCACGGCGTCTTTGGCGAGGGCACAGGCCGTTGGCCGGTCCTCGCGGGCGGGCAGGGCAGCCTGACCGACATGCGCCCCGTCAAAACGATCGGCAGCTATTGGCCATACCTTTCAACGGTTTACGACTATGTGAACCGGGCGATGCCCTTCGGCGATGCGCAGTCGCTGAGCGATGATGAGGTCTATGCGATCACCGCTTATCTGCTCTATCTCAATGACGAGGTGGATGAGGATTTCGTGCTCTCGTCAGAGAACTTCGCTGAATTGCGCTTGCCGAATGAGGCGGCCTTCAAACCCGATGACCGGGCGGAGGTGGAGTTTGCGTCCTTCAAGCAAGAGCCTTGCATGAGCGATTGCAAATCCTCGGTCGAGATCACCATGCGCGCAGCCGTGCTGGACGTGACGCCCGAGGAGACCGCCGCCAAGGCCGCAGCCGAAGAGGCTAAGGCCGAAGAGACCAAAGCCGCGGCGGAACCTGCACCCGAAGAAGCCCCCGCGCTGGTCGAGGTGGCCGAAGCCCCCGCCGCCGATCCCGCGCTGATCAAGGCCGGGGAGAAGGCGTTTCGCAAATGCAAATCCTGCCATCAGATCGGCGCCAAGGCTAAGAACCGTGTCGGCCCGATGCTGAACGGCATCGTGGATGGCCCGGCGGGTGCTGTCGATGGCTTCCGCTACTCCAAAGCCATGCAGGCCGCAGCGGCAGAGGGGTTGGTCTGGTCTCACGATGAGTTGAGCGCCTTTCTGGCGGACCCTAAGGGCTTCATGAAAGGCACTAAAATGTCGTTCCGGGGTGTGCGCAAGCCCGAGGATATCGACGCGTTGATCGCCTACCTGCGCGACGCGTCGGAGTGATCGGCGCGATTCGCGTAGACTGTCGTGCCTGCCCCCCTTGAACCCCCATACCGGGGGGACTAATCTCTGGGTAACAGTTTTGCGGGTATGGTCCCGCGAACAGGAACTGAGGCAGGCACGCATGAACGATCCGATCAACACCTATATGAACACGCTTGTCCCGATGGTGGTTGAGCAAACCAGCCGGGGCGAGCGGTCCTACGACATCTTCTCGCGTCTGTTGAAAGAGCGGATCATCTTCGTCAACGGCCCGATCCACAGTGGGATGAGCCATCTGGTCGTCGCCCAGCTGTTGCACCTTGAGGCCGAGAACCCCTCCAAGGAAATCAGTATGTACATCAACTCGCCCGGTGGCGAGGTGACGGCGGGCCTGTCGATCTACGACACGATGCAATATATCAAGCCCAAGGTCTCGACCTTGATCTGCGGCATGGCGGCCTCTATGGGGTCGGTCATCGCGATCGGCGGCGAGAAGGGCATGCGTTTCGCGCTGCCCAATGCCGAAGTGATGATCCACCAGCCCTCCGGCGGCTCGCAGGGCATGGCCGAAGATATCCTGATCTCGGCGCGCCACATCGAACGCACCCGTGAGCGGATGTATCAGCTCTATGTCAAACACTCCGGCCAGCCGCTGGAAACCGTTCAAAAAGCCCTCGACCGTGATCTGTGGATGACGCCCGAGGAAGCCAAGGAATGGGGCCATCTCGATGAGATCGTCGAAAGCCGTGGCAAAGCCGATGAGGCTGCCGCCGGTGGCAAGGACAAGAAAGACAAGTAATCGAAGGGGCCCGGCGCTGCATATTTTGCGATTGTAGCGCCGGGGTCACTGGCCTAAGCTCGAGGCCAAATCTCGCGGCCCCAAGACCGGGGCGGACATACACGACAGACCTGAAAGGTTTGAGATGGCGAATAATTCCGGCAACGACAGCAAAAATACGCTCTACTGTAGCTTCTGCGGCAAGAGCCAGCACGAGGTGCGCAAGCTGATTGCGGGGCCGACCGTGTTCATCTGCGACGAATGCGTCGAGCTGTGCATGGATATCATCCGAGAAGAGACCAAAGCCTCGGGCCTCAAGGCGACCGATGGCGTGCCCACGCCCCGCGACATCTGCGGCGTGTTGGACGACTATGTGATCGGTCAGGCGATGGCCAAGCGCGTGCTCTCGGTGGCGGTCCACAACCACTACAAACGGTTGAACCACGCCCAGAAGGGCGGCGATATAGAACTGGCGAAATCCAACATCCTGCTGATCGGCCCCACTGGCTGCGGCAAGACGTTGCTGGCGCAGACGCTGGCGCGCATCCTCGATGTGCCCTTCACCATGGCCGATGCGACCACGCTGACCGAGGCCGGCTATGTGGGCGAGGATGTGGAGAACATCATTCTCAAGCTGTTGCAGGCGTCGGAATACAACGTCGAGCGCGCGCAGCGCGGCATCGTCTATATCGACGAGGTCGACAAGATCACCCGCAAGTCTGAAAATCCCTCGATCACCCGCGACGTGTCGGGCGAGGGCGTGCAGCAGGCGCTGCTGAAGCTGATGGAAGGCACCGTGGCCTCCGTGCCGCCGCAGGGCGGGCGCAAGCATCCGCAGCAGGAGTTCCTGCAGGTGGACACCACGAACATCCTCTTCATCTGCGGCGGTGCGTTTGCCGGTCTCGACAAGATCATCGCGCAGCGTGGCAAAGGCTCTGCCATGGGCTTTGGCGCCGACGTGCGTGACAATGACGCTCGCGGCATTGGTGAGATTTTCACCGATCTTGAGCCCGAAGACCTGCTGAAGTTCGGTCTGATCCCGGAATTCGTGGGCCGTCTGCCGGTTCTGGCAACACTCGAAGATCTGGATGAGGACGCTCTGGTCACCATCCTGACCGAGCCGAAGAACGCTCTGGTCAAACAGTACCAGCGTCTGTTCGAATTGGAGGACACGCAGCTGACCTTCACCGATGACGCGCTGCAAGCCATCGCCAAACGCGCGATCGAGCGGAAGACCGGCGCTCGCGGTCTGCGCTCCATCCTCGAAGACATCCTGCTCGACACGATGTTCGAACTGCCGGGGCTGGAGACGGTGAGCGAAGTGGTCGTCAACGAGGAGGCCGTCACATCGGAGGCCAAGCCGCTGATGATCCACGCCGACAGCGAAAGCAAAGAACCAGCCAGCGCGGGCTAAGCGCGTAAGGCAAAGTCATAGGGGCGGGCCATCTGGTCCGCCCTTTTGCGTTTCGGGAGAGGGCTTTATGCAGCGCATTTCATCTGGCGGCATCTATGAGGGTAAGATCGGCTACAGCCGCGCTGTGGTGGCGGGGGGCATGGTCCATGTCTCCGGCACCGTGGGTGAGGGGGCAGAGGTGACGGCGCAATGCGCGGCGGCACTGGCAACGATCAAGGCGGCCTTGGCCGAGGCAGGAAGTGATTTCGCCCATGTGGTGCGCGTCACCTATATGCTAACCGACGCGGCGGAGTTCGAAGCTTGCTGGCCGCTTCTACGCTCGGCCTTCGGCGCGCATCCGCCCGCGGCGACGATGATCGAATGCGGGCTGATCGACCCGAAATACCGGATTGAGATCGAATGCACGGCCCTTTTGCGCGCGGCGGCAGATGGCTGATTTTCGGCGGCGAATCCTGCCGCGCGTGGAACCTCCTGCGCGGTGAGGCTGGACGCCAAAGCCTCCATGGTGCATATAACGGGCAACAGGAACGGAGACCTCAATGGGCATTCTCAATTCACTTCTGCGCAGTGTCACATGGTGGAACGGCCAGACGCTGAACACCCAGCTTTTCACTTGGCGCAAGGGCAGCAAGGTGGGCGAAGACGCGCAGGGCAACGTCTATTACCGCAACGCCGACGACAGCAAACGCTGGGTCATTTTCAACGGTGAGGCCGAGGCGAGCCGCGTGAGCCCCGATTGGCATGGCTGGCTGCACCGCACATGGGACGAGCCGCCGACCGACAAGCCGCTGGCGCATAAGCCATGGGAAAAGGCCCATGTGGAGAATCGCACCGGCACCGCCATGGCCTATGCGCCCGCCGGGTCGCTGCGCCGCGCCGAACCTATCGAACGTAAGGATTACGAGGCCTGGCAGCCTGAATGATCGGTTGGCCGCGCCTTTCGCGCGGCCCCAAAGCTCACGCAATCCGGGTGTACCCATGAAAAAGCTTCTCTTGGCCGCGCTTTTGCTGGCCGCGCCGCTTCACGCTCAAGAGGGGGGGCAGGTCGCCAGCGCCTCGGGTGGCGTGTTGCGTGCCTTAGACAAGATTTCGGGCGATACGACCGATCTGGAGATCACCAAGGGCGACCGGCTGACCTTGGGCAATTTGCAGATCACCATGGTCGATTGCCGCTATCCGGCGGGGGATCCGGCGGCCAATGCCTATGCCGCGCTTGAGATCACCGAAGAGGGCAGCGACAGCGCCTTGTTTTCCGGTTGGATGATCGCCTCGGCCCCCGCGCTGCACGCGCTGGAGCATTTCCGCTATGACATCTGGGTCATGCGCTGCAGCACGTCCTGAAGACTGTCCAACTTAGGCGCGCTGAACCGCGCATTGCCGCGTTTCGCCACATCGAGCTGCGCGTGATATTCTGCCCGCGAAATCTCCACCGCCCCGAGAGAGGCGAGGTGATCGGTCAGAAACTGCGTATCGAACAGGGTGAACCCCGCGCGGCGCAGCCGATCCACCAGCGCTGCCAGCGCCATTTTTGACGCATTGGTCCGGCGCGAAAACATGCTCTCGCCGAAAAACGCCCGGCCCAGCGTGACGCCATAGACACCGCCCACCAACGCGTCACCGTCCCAAACCTCAAGCGAATGGGCATAGCCCGCGCGGTGCAACGCAGTGTAGAGCGCGGTGATCTCGGCATTGATCCATGTGTCTTCGCGGTCGGCACAACCGGCGACGACAGCTTGAAAATCACGGTTGATCGTGTGGTGGAACGTGCTGCGCCGAATGGCGCGGGCCAGAGAGCGCGAGATGTGGAAACCGTTGAGCGGCATCACCCCACGGCGCCGCGGATCGACCCAGAAAATTTCCGGGTCGTCGCGGTGTTCCGCCATGGGGAAAATCCCGATGGAATAGCCGTGGAGCAGGATCTCTGGCGTCAGATCCGACATGTCATGTCAGCCGTCGCCGAGGTTGGTTTCCAGCCAATGCTCAAGCCAGTGGATGTTGTAGCCGCCCGATTGGATGTCTTCTTCGGCCAGCAGGGCGTGGAACAGCGGCACGGTGGTGTCGACCCCGTCCACGATCAACTCGCCCAAAGCGCGGCCTAGACGCGCGAGCGCCTCGGGCCGGTCGCGACCGTGCACGATGAGCTTGCCGATTAGGCTGTCGTAGAACGGCGGGATCGAATAGCCGTCGTAGAGCGCCGAATCCATCCGCACGCCAAGACCGCCGGGGGCGTGATACTGCGTGATCTTGCCCGGGCAGGGCGAGAAGTTCGGCAGTTTCTCGGCGTTGATGCGCACCTCGATGGCATGGCCATTGATCTGCAGATCATCCTGCGTGAAGGACATCGGCAGCCCTTCGGCCACGCGAATCTGCTCGCGCACCAGATCGACACCAAAGATCGCCTCGGTCACCGGGTGTTCCACCTGCAGGCGGGTGTTCATTTCGATGAAATAGAACTCGCCGTTCTCGTAGAGGAACTCGATGGTGCCCGCGCCGATGTAGTTGATGTTGGCCACGGCGTCGGCACAGACCTTGCCGATGCGCGCACGCTCTTCCTCGGTGATGGAGGGGCCGGGGGCCTCCTCAAACACCTTCTGGTGGCGGCGCTGCAGCGAGCAGTCGCGCTCGCCCAGATGCACGGCATTGCCCTTGCCGTCACCAAAGACCTGAATCTCGATGTGGCGCGGCGTGGTGAGGTATTTCTCGATATAGACTTCGTCGTTGCCGAAGTTCGATTTGCCCTCGGCGCGGGCGGTCTGGAAGGCCTTTTCCATGTCCTTGGCGGTCTGGGCCACTTTCATGCCCTTGCCGCCGCCACCGGCGGTGGCCTTGATGATGACCGGATAGCCGATCTCCTCACCGATGCGCTTGGCTTCTTCCAGCGAGGTGACCCCGCCGTCGGAGCCGGGCACGCAGGGCACGCCGAGCTTTTTCATCGTGTCTTTGGCGGTGATCTTGTCGCCCATGACGCGGATATGCTCGGCGGTGGGGCCGATGAAGGTGAGCCCGTGATCTTCGATCACCTGCACGAAATTCGCGTTCTCGGACAGGAAGCCGTAGCCGGGGTGGATCGCCTCGGCGCCGGTGATCTCGCAGGCCGCGATGATGGCGGGGATCGAGAGGTAGGATTGGGTCGAGGAGGGCGGGCCGATGCAGACGGATTCGTCGGCCATGCGCACGTGCATCGCGTCACTGTCGGCGGTGGAATGCACCGCGACGGTCTGGATGCCCATCTCGCGGGCCGCGCGGATGACGCGCAGCGCGATCTCTCCCCGGTTGGCGACTAGGATTTTGCTGAACATGTCCGGCCCTTATTCCAGGATGACCAGCGGCGCGCCGAATTCCACGGCATCGCCGTCGCCGACGAGGATGCGTTTGACGGTGCCGGCGCGGGGGGCGGGGATGTGGTTCATGGTCTTCATCGCCTCGACGATCAGAAGCGTGTCACCTTCGGAGACCGAGGCCCCGACGGAGATGAAGGCGGGCGCGCCCGGCTCGGCTTGCAGATAGACGGTGCCGACCATGGGCGAGGTCACGGCGCCGGGGTGATCTGCAGGATCGGCGTCTGCGGCAGGGGCAGGTGCGGAAGCGGCGGGGGCGGCAGCGGCGGGCGCCGGTGCGGCGGCAGGCGCCGGGGCGGCTTGGTACTGCTGCTGGGGGGCGGCCATGACCTGCTGCGGCGGCTTGCGGCTGACGCGCACGTTCAGGCTGTCATCCTCGGCATAGTCGCGTTTCACCTGAAGCTCGGTCAGGTCGTTTTCATTCAGCAGCTCGGCGAGGGCCTTGATGAAGGCCACGTCAGCGTCATGGGTTTTGTTTGTCATTGGATCCTCGAAGATTTCGGCAGGCCTGCGGCCCGTCGCTGCGCGATTGATTGGCACGCTTATAGGGCATGGGCAAAGCCATGAAAAGCCAACTGTTGTCTAGGGGGTAGGATCGGTTTTTTGTCGCGCAAAGCAGTCCGGGCGCGAGAATGAGGCTGGGCCTCAGCCGCGCGCGCCGGACCTGAGTGACCTTAGGTCAGATCGCGAGGTATTCCGCGCGCAGTTCCGCGTTGTCCAGCACCTCGGCGGCGGTGCCGTCAAAGACCACGCCGCCGGTGTCGAGGATCACCGCCCGGTCGGCCAGTTTCAGCGCCCGCACCGCGTTTTGTTCGACCAGAATCGTGGTGATGCCCTGCGCTTTGATCAGCCCCAGCGTTTTCTCGATCTCATCCACGATCACCGGCGCCAGCCCTTCGTAGGGCTCATCGAGTAGCAACACCTTGATGTCACGGGCCAAAGCGCGGGCGATGGCGAGCATTTGCTGCTCCCCGCCGGAGAGGGTCACCCCCTCTTGATGGCGCCGCTCGCGCAGGCGGGGGAAGAGGTCATAGAGCCGGTCGAGCGACCAGCCGATGGGCGGGGCGATCTGGGCGAGTTTGAGGTTCTCTTCGACCGTGAGGCCGGAAATGATGCGCCGATCCTCGGGCACCAGCGCCAGCCCCGCGGCAGAGGCTTGGTGGCTGGCCATATTGTGGAGCGGCTGATGGTCGAGCCAGACCTCGCCACGTTTCAGCTCTGGGTCGCTCACCCGCGCGATGGCCCGCAGGGTCGAGGTTTTGCCCGCCCCGTTGCGGCCCAGCAGGGCGAGAATCTCCCCTTCATGGACGTTAAAGCTCACCCCCTGCACGATGTAGCTTTCGCCGTAATAGGCGTGAATGTCCCAGACCGAGAGGAAAGCGGGGGCGGTTTGGGCGTGGTTGGCGTTTTTGTCGAGCGTGCTGGTGGTCATATGCTGTCCTAGATCTGCGGCAAAGGGAGGGGGTCAGGCGGCGTCTTGGCTTTCGCCGAGGTAGGCTTCGCGCACCTTGGGGTGGCCCTTGATCCGGTCGGGCGTGTCTTCGACCAGCGGCGTGCCTTGGGCCAGCACGGTGATCCGCTCGGCCAGTGAAAAGACGACATGCATGTCGTGTTCGATGATGGCGATGGTGATGTCGCGCTCGTCCTTGATCTGTTTGAGCAGGTCGATGGTGTTATTGGTGTCGGCCCGCGCCATTCCGGCGGTCGGTTCGTCCAAGAGCAGCAGACGGGGGTCTTGGGCGAGACACATGGCGATCTCCAACCGCCGTTTGTCCCCGCGGGACATGGAGGCTGCGGGCATGTGCCGTTTGTCGATCATACGCATGTCGCGCAGCATTTCCTCGGCCTTGTCGATCATGTCCTGCTGGCCCACGACGCGGGACCAGCCGTTGAGCTGAAAGGCCCCGTCGCGTTTGGCAAGGCAGGGGATCAGCATGTTTTCCATCACCGTCAGATCACCAAAGATCTCGGGCGTTTGGAACACGCGGGAAATGCCCATCTGGTTGATCTCATAGGGTTTGCGGCCCAGCACAGACTGCCCGTCGAACATGACAGAGCCGGTATCGGGGATGAGCTTGCCCACCAGACAGTTCAGCAGGGTGGATTTGCCTGCCCCATTGGGGCCGATGATGGCGTGGACGGAGTTCTCCGCCACGCTGAGGTTCACATCGCTCAGCGCCTGCAACCCGCCAAAGCGCTTGCCGACATTTTTGACTTCGAGAATGGCCATGATGTCTCTCCTATTCCGCGGCTTCGCTGCGCTGTTGGGCGGCGTCGGCCTCGACCGAGCCTGCGTTCTTGTCCCGGCGGCGGAAGACCCGGCCCAGACGTTGCCCGCCCTCGACCAGCCCACCGGGCAGGAAGATCACGACCAGCATGAACAGAAGGCCAAGGGTCAAGTGCCAGCCCTTGCCGACGAAGGGGTGGATGATCGCGACCATCGCGTCTTCGATTCCGTCGGGCATGAAGGCGAACCAGCCGTGCAGCACGTTGTCGTTGATCTTGGCGAAGATGTTCTCGAAATACTTGATGAAGCCCGCGCCCAGCACCGGCCCGATCAAGGTGCCCGCGCCGCCAAGGATCGTCATCAGCACGACTTCGCCCGATGCGGTCCATTGCATCCGCTCGGCCCCCGCCAGCGGGTCCATCGCCGCCAGCAGACCGCCCGCAAGCCCGGCATACATGCCAGAGATGACAAAGGCCGCCAGCGTATAAGGCCGCGTGTTCAGCCCGGTGTAGTTCATCCGCTGCTGGTTCGATTTCACCGCCCGCAGCATCATGCCAAAGGGCGAGCGGAAGATGCGGATCGCCAGATAGAAGGCGAGGATCAGGAAGACCGCGCAGAAATAGTAGCCGACCGAGAAGGTGAAGGTCCAACCGCCGAAGAACAGCGTCGTCGAGGAGTTCATCGCGGCACCGAAGAGATTCGGAAACGAAGGCGCGTCGACGGATTGGAGGTACTGCGGATCGGAGGTGTAGATCTGCAACCCCGTCTCACCATTGGTGATCGGCGTCAGCACTGAATAGGCGAGGTTGAAGGACATCTGCGCGAAGGCCAGCGTCAGGATTGAAAAGTAGATGCCCGAGCGCCGCAGGCTGATGTAGCCGATCAGTGCCGAGAACAGCCCCGCCATGATAACGGCCAGCACCAGCGCGGGCACGACGTTGTAGCTAAGCAGTTTGAACATCCAGACGGCAGAGTAGGAACCGACCCCCAGAAAGGCCGCATGGCCAAAGGAGAGATAGCCGGTCAGGCCAAAGAGGATGTTGAACCCAATGGCAAAGATGCCAAAGATCACAAAGCGTTGCATCAGGTCGGGGTAGCCCGCGTTGAACTGTGCAAGGCCCGAATCCGCCGGAAAGGGGTTGAGGATGAAGGGGGCGAAGAGCGTGAGAACGATCACAACCCCCAAAAGAAGCGTATCGCGTTTTTCCAGTCCGAACATGTCTTATTCCTCCATCACGCCGCGGCGCCCCATCAGACCGCGCGGGCGGACCAGCAGGATCACGATGGCAACGACGTAGATGATGATCTGGTCGATACCGTAGATGATGCTTTTGATTTCATTCATGGACGCGAGGCTTTCGAGGATGCCCAAAAGGAACCCCGCCAGCACCGCGCCCGGCAGCGAACCCATGCCGCCGACCACGACGACGACAAAGCTCAGCACCAGAAAGTCCATGCCCATGTGATAATTGGGCGAGTTGATCGGCGCGTACATCACTCCCGCAAGCCCCGCCACGGCGGCGGCGATGCCGAACATGATGGTAAAGCGGCGGTCGATGTCGATGCCCAGAAGGCCCACGGTCTCACGGTCCGCCATGCCTGCGCGGACCACCATGCCGAAAGTGGTGAATTGCAAGAAAGCAAAGACCGCGGCGATGATGAGGGTCGAAAAGCCAAAGTAGACCAAGCGCCAATAGGGGTAGGCCAAAGACGTGTCCAAACCCAAGAGCGGCGCGAAATCGAAGCTGCCGACAAAGGCCTCAGGCGCGGGGGTGGGGATTGGGTTGGCGCCGTAGAAATATTTGACGACTTCCTGCAAAACGATGGCGAGGCCGAAGGTCACGAGGATCTGATCTGCATGGGGGCGCTTGTAGAAATGTTTGATCAGCCCACGTTCCATGATGAAGCCAATGAGCAGCATCACCGGGATCGCAAAGAGGATCGCCAGCGGCACCGACCAATCGATAATCGCCTGTCCCGTTTCCGGCCCGAACCACTGTTCGACATAGGGGGTTTTGACCTTCAGCGGATTGCCGAGGAAATCCTTCTTGGTCTCGTCGATGGTCTCGACGCTCAGCGTCAGAATGCGTTGCAGCGTGACCGAACAGAAGGCCCCGATCATGAAAAGCGCCCCATGGGCGAAATTGACCACGCCAAGGGTGCCGAAGATCAGCGTCAGCCCGAGCGCAATGAGCGCATAGGCCGAGCCTTTGTCGAGGCCGTTGAGTATTTGCAGAAGGATTGCGTCCATGGTCCCCACCTGTAAGGGAAGCGTTTACAAGCGGCTTGGCCGCTTGCAGCGATAAAAAGGGCGCGCAGGATCAGGCCCGCGCGCCATCTGATGTCAGCGGATCACGCGCCGGGGTTGCATTTGCCCAGATCACCGCCCGCGAACATCGGGTGATCGGGGGCATATTCGACCTGTGCACGGGGCGTCTGTTCGACGATCTCCAGCGTGTCGTATTCGCTGGTCGGGTTCTCTGCCCCCTTCATCACGAGCACGTCTTTGAAGCACTGGTGATCGTCGGCGCGGTAGAGTGTCGGCCCGTTGCCCAGCCCGTCGAACTCATAACCCTCAAGCGCCTCGGCCACGGCGCAGGGGTTGAACGAGCCCGCCCGTTCCACCGCATCGGCATAGAGCAGGGTCTGCACGTAGCAGGTATGCGCGGAGTTCGAGGGCGGGCGGCCATATTTCTCACCAAACGACTTGGTGAAGGCCTTGGACCCTTCGTCTTGCAACTGCCAGTTCCAGTTCATCGAGCCGATCACGCCCTGCACGTTGGCCCCGGCACCGGCGGCCATCAGCTCGGAGTAGAGCGGCACGACGATCTCGAACTTCTTGCCGTTGACCTGTTTGTCGAGCAGGCCGAACTGCACCGCGTTGGTGAGCGAGTTCACCATGTTGCCGCCGTAGTGGTTCAGCACCAGCACATCGGCGCCCGAGTTTAGCACCGGCGCGATATAGGAGGAGAAATCGGTCGAGGCGAGCGGCGTCAGCACGTTCTCCACGGTCTCCCAGCCCATCGCCTCGGTCGCGGCGGCGATGGATTCCTGCTGGGTCCAGCCCCAGTTGTAATCCGCCGTCAGGTGATAGGCGCGGCGCTCAGACCCATAGGCGTTCTTGAGCACCGGGGCGAGGGCGGCGGCGGACATATAGGCGTTGAAGAAATGCCGGAAGCCATTGGCCTTTCGGTCCTTGCCGGTGGTGTCATTGGCATGGGTCAGACCCGCCATGAAGATCACGCCCGCCGATTGGCAAAGGTCTTGCACGGCCACGGCCACGCCCGAGGACGAGCCGCCGTTGATCATCACCGCGCCGTCTTTTTCGATCATCGACTTGGCGCTGGCGCGGGCCGCGTCGGATTTCGTCTGGGTGTCGCCGGTGACATATTCGACCTTCTTGCCCAGAATGCCGTTCCCTTTCAGCGCCTTGGAACTGAAGGTGTTCATCATGCCGCCGTCGCCCCCGCCATTGAGGTGTTCGACCGCAAGTTCCTGCGCGCGCAGCTCGTCCAGACCTTCTTCGGCATAGGGGCCGGTCTGGGGCACGTTGAAGCCAAGCGTCACGGTGCTGCCCGTGGGGGCATTGGTGAAGCCCGCGTGATTTTCCGCGCGCAGATAGGTCGGCAGCGCCAACCCTGCACCGGCAACCGCGCCGGTCTGGATCAGCCCGCGGCGTGTCAGTTTCGTAAACGACATGAAGTCCTCCCATTTTTGTAAGTCGCGGCAGCGGAACCTCCCCCCGATGCCACAACACGCAATAGTGCAAAGAAACTATGGCGTGGAAAATGAAAACCGATCAATAAGGCGCTTGATCGTAACGATTTTTTTGTAAATATATTCGCAATCGCATCGGTGGATCTGTAAAGAATATGATATTGCGGCGCAGAAAGACCTTGAAACAACGGGTGAAAAATCCCTCCGGGCCGTCCCATGCGTGAAGGGCTGACCGGCAGCCGCATCCGTGAGCGGCGCGTGATGGCGGGGCTGAAACAGGCGGAGCTTGCGCAGCAAAGCGGCATCTCGGCCAGCTATCTCAACCTTATCGAGCACAATCGGCGCAGAATCGGCGGCAAGCTTTTGCTCAACATCGCCCATGCGCTTGGGGTCGAGCCGCAGGCGCTGACCGAAGGGGCCGAAGCCGCGCTGATCGCCACCCTGCGCGAGGCGGCAGAGGATGCGGGGCTGACCGGGCCAGAGAGCGACCGGGCGGATGAATTCGCGGGGCGGTTTCCGGGCTGGGCCAAGGTGCTGGCCAACAGCCAGCGCCGCATCGCGGCATTGGAGCAGACGGTCGAGGCGCTCTCGGACCGTTTGGCCCATGACCCGCAGCTTGCCACCTCCATGCATGAGCTATTGAGTACCGCCGCGGCGATCCGGTCGACTGCCGCGATTCTGGCAGAAACGGACAGTTTGCAAGCGGAATGGCGCGATAGGTTTCACGCCAATATCCACCAAGACAGCCGCCGCCTATCTGACAGTGCGCAGGCGCTGGTGACCTATTTCGACAATGCCGCCGAGACCCGCGAGGTGGCCCATTCGCCCCAGGCCGAGGTTGAGAGTTTCCTCGCCGCGCATGACTACCGTTTCGACCCTTTGGAAGAGGCGCGCGCCCCGCAGGCGGCGATTGCGGCGCTGGTCGAACAGGCCGATACGCTCAAGACCAAGGCCGCGCAGCATATCGCGACGGGGGTGTTGCAACAGATCGCCCGCGATGCGGCGGCGCTGCCTTTGGCGCGGCTGGAGCGGGCGGCGGGGGAGATAGGTCACGATCCTGCCGAATTGGCGCAGGCACTCGACCAGCCGATGGGCCGGGTGCTGCGGCGCTTGGCGTCACTGCCTGACCTCGGCGCGGGGCTGGTGGTCTGTGACCGTTCTGGCAGCGTGACATTCGCCAAGTCGATCGAAGGGTTCACCGTGCCGCGCTTTGGCGCCTGTTGCCCGCTTTGGCCGCTCTTTGCGGTGCAGGGGCAGCCGGGGCTGGTGATGAAATCCCGCGTCATGCAGATGGGGCGCGGGCAGGCGGAGTTCGAGGCGATTGCCACCTGCGAAGTGCAAGCTGCGGCTGCCTATAACACGCCGCCGCTCAGCCAATCGGTCATGCTGCTCTTGCCGGTCCCCTCGGGGGCAGCGCCTGCGCAGCCGGTGGGGGCGACCTGTCGCATTTGCCCGGTCGAAGGATGCCGCGCGCGGCGCGAGCCTTCGATCCTGCGCGAGGGGATCTGAGGCGGCGCAGCAGGCAGTTTTTGACAGGGCTGGCAAACCGATGCATGCTCCCCCCGGTGCGCGAGACCCCGCAGCAAGACGGGGCGGCCGCACACCGAGGGGGGAGACTTTTTGCCGATGAGCAAACTCGTAGTTCTGGTGGAGGACGAGGTGAATATCGCCGAGGCCATCCGCTTTTTGCTGAGCCAAGAGGGTTGGCGTGTGGAGACCTTGGCCAATGGGTCAGGCGCGGTGGAGGTGATCCGCAAGGCATCGCCGGATCTGGTGATGCTCGACGTGATGCTGCCGGGCAAGAGCGGTTTCGAGATATTGGATGAGCTGCGGGGTGACCCCGAAACCGGCGCGTTGCCGGTGCTGATGCTGACCGCGAGGGGCCAAAGCCGGGACCGCGCCATGGCCGAAAAGGCGGGTGTCAGCCGCTTCATGACCAAGCCGTTCTCGAATGCCGAGATGCTGGACGCGGTGCGCGACCTGATCGCCAGTTGACCTGCCATGCCCCGTAGGCCGATCTTTCTGGAAAAACGCGGCTACCGTCAGCGGCGGATGATGGATGCGGTGCGCCTGTTGCCGTTTCTGGGGTTGATGCTGTGGATGGTGCCTCTGCTTTGGCCCGTCCCAGCGGGCAGCCCAGACCCCACCGCGCCGACCATCCCGATGAGCGTGGCGCTGCGCTATCTCTTTGGGGTCTGGGCGTTGCTGATCTTGGGGACATGGGCGCTCTGGCGGCGGACCCGGGATGTGGCCTCGGATGAGGATGCAGCACAGCCGGACGGGCCGCGCTGATGGTATCGCTCAACCAGTTGGTGGTGGTCTGCCTGATGTATGTGGCGGGGCTGTTCATCGTGGCCTTCGCCGCCGAACGCGCGGCCCTGCGCGGGCAGGGCGGCTGGCTGCTGCGCTCGCCGCTGGTCTACACGCTGTCCTTGTCGATCTATTGCACCGCTTGGACCTTTTACGGCGCGGTGGGATATGCGGCGCGCTCGGGGCTGGAATATGTGACCATCTACCTCGGCCCTTCGCTGGTGATGATCGGCTGGTGGTGGGGGCTGCGGCGTTTGGTGCGGATCGGGCGAAGCCATCGCGTCACCTCGATCGCGGACCTGATTTCATCGCGCTATGGCAAGTCCAACACGCTGGCGATCGTCGTGACGGTGATGGCCGTGATCGGTGTGACGCCCTATATCGCGCTGCAATTGCAATCGGTTATCCTGTCGCTGTCGATCTTCGCCGCCGCCGACGTGCCGCTGGCCGAGGCGGGGGGCGATGTGATCAACCGGGGGCAGGCGGCGCTTTGGGTCGCGGCGGGGCTGACGCTCTTTACCGTGCTTTTCGGCACCCGGAACCTGAACGTAAACGAACGGCATCACGGCGTGGTCATCGCCATCGCGGTGGAGGCCGTGGTCAAGCTCTTGGCGCTGGTGGCGGTGGGGGTCTACGTCATCTGGGGCCTGGCCGGGGGCTTGGGCGAGACCTTGGCGCGGATCGACGCCTCCGACATCGGCCAATGGCAAGTGCAGGGCAGCCGTTGGGCCGCGTTGACCGTGCTTTCGGGGGCCGCGCTTTTGTGCCTGCCGCGCATGTTTCAGGTCATGGTGGTCGAGAACGACGACGAGCGGCAGTTGCAAATCGCAAGCTGGGCCTTCCCGCTGTACCTGATGCTGATGAGCCTTTTCGTCGTGCCCATCGCGGTGGTGGGGCTAGACCTGATGCCCGAAGGCGCGAACCCCGATCTTTTCGTGCTGAGCCTGCCACTCAGCCAAGGGCAGAACGGGCTGGCAATGCTGTCTTTCTTGGGCGGTTTCTCATCGGCGACCTCGATGGTGATCGTCGCCACGCTGGCGCTCTCGACCATGGTGAGCAACCATATCGTCATGCCGATCTGGCTGGCGCTGCGCCGCGATGGGGCGACGCAGTCGGGGGATGTGCGCAATATCGTCATCCTTGCGCGGCGGTTGTCGATTTTCTGCGTGGTGGGCTTGGGTTATCTCTACTATCGCGCCTCGGGCGGCAGCGGGGCGCTGGCCGCGATTGGCACGATTTCCTTCGGCGGGGTGGCGCAGTTTCTGCCCGCGATGCTGGGCGGCGTGCTTTGGCGCGGGGCCACGCGTACGGGTGCGCTTTGCGGGCTCGGCACGGGCTTTGTGCTTTGGGTTTTTACCATGTTGCTGCCAAGTTTCGGCGCGGATGTGGCCCTATCGACCGAGACTTTGGAGCAGGGACTTTGGGGCCTCGCATGGCTGCGCCCCGAGGCGCTTTTTGGCATCGCGGGGATCGACCCGACGGTGCATGCGGTGGTCTGGAGCATCGCGCTCAACACGCTGGTTTTCGTGGTGGTCTCTCTCTTTAGCTTCCCCACGCCGTTGGAGCGGCTTCAGGGCGCGCAATTCGTCAATGTCTTTGACCATTCCGGCCCGGCGCGGGGGTGGACGGCCTCGGTCGCGGGTAGCGAAGACTTGATGATCATGGCGCAGCGCATCTTGGGCGCGACGGAGGCGCAGGCGTTTTTCACCCGCGAGGCCGAACGGCAGGGGCAGGGGCGGCGGTTGCCGGAACCCACGCCGCGATTCGTGCAAGCCTTGGAGCGGGAATTGGCGGCCTCAGTCGGGGCGGCCACGGCCCATGCGATGGTGGCGCAGATCGTCGGCGGGGCCTCGGTCTCGGTCCAAGACCTGCTGGCTGTGGCCGACGAATCCGCGCAGATGCTGGAGTATTCCAGCCAGTTGGAGGCCAAGTCGCGCGAGTTGACCGAGACGGCGGCGCAGCTGCGCGCGGCGAATGAGAAGCTGACGCAATTGTCGCTGCAAAAGGACAGTTTCCTCAGTCAGATCAGCCATGAATTGCGCACGCCGATGACCTCGATCCGCTCGTTTTCCGAGATCCTGCGCGATGCGCCCGGTCTCACGGATGCCGACAAGAACCGCTATGCCACGATCATCCATAGCGAGACGATCCGTCTGACGCGGCTGTTGGATGACCTGTTGGATCTCTCGGTGCTGGAAAACGGGCAGGTGACGCTGAACCAACGCGAAGGCAACCTGCGCGATCTGCTGGATCTGGCGGTGACCACGGCGCAGGCGGGGGCCACGCGGCCGCTCAAGGTGCTGCGTGATCCGCAGGCCGAGGATATTATGCTGACCAGCGATCTCGACCGGCTGGTGCAGGTCTTTATCAACCTCGTCACCAACGCCCGCAAATACTGCGCTGCGGATGACCCGCGACTGGTGATCACGCCGCGGGTGACGGCGCAGGGGCTGGTGATTGATTTCGTCGACAACGGCCATGGGATCGACGCAGGGTCGGAGGCGCTGATTTTCGAGAAGTTCTCGCGCATCACGGGGGAGGGCGATGGCGCGGGGCTTGGCCTTGCCATCTGCCGTGAAATCATGTGCCGCTTGGGCGGAGAGATCAGCTTTCTGCGGGATGTGCCCGGCACGGCCTTCCGTGTGCAACTGCCCGCCCGCGCCCTGACCGCGGCGGCGTAGAATACCGGCCCCCAATGGGACCGGCAGAGACCTCAGGTATAGCTTTGCCCCAGCATGGGGCGCATGTTTTCAAGGTCATACCCGCCTTGACGTGCGGCTTCGATGATCGCGTCGCTGTCCATCTCACCGGCTTGGCCCAAGGCCCAAGCGATGGTGGAGCGGGTGCCCGAGGCGCAATAGGCCAGCACGGTGTCATCGGTTTCCACGCCGAGGGCGCGGTTCTTGGCGATGACATCTGGGGTCATGGTCTGGTGGGTCAGCGGCTGTTCGGCAAAGGCAATCCCCGCGGCCTCGGCCGCGCTGCGCATGGCGGCGGCCTGATGGCTGGGCGGCACTTCCGCGTCGGGGCGGTTGCACAGGATGCGGGTGATGCCTTGGGCGCGCAGGCTTTCCATGTCACCGGGCTCGATCTGCGGGGCGACGAAATAGCGGGGGGTGATTTGGCGAATATCCATGGGCCGATTTAAGCAGATGCAGCGGCCCTGTCCAGCACCGCCGGAGCGGGCTGGTCAAACGCGCCGATCAGCCCAGCGAAATCCCAAGGATCACCAGCATCAGGCCGATCACGGAGAGAAACAGCGCGCCCATGTTCAGCGGCACGACTTTGCGCAGCACCACGCGCATCTCCTCATCGTCGAGCTGCGCGCGTTTTGCACGGCTCACCTTGATGATGCACCAGCCCAGACCGAGCAATCCCAAGAGGGACAGACCGGCGCCGCCCCAGACCATGAGATCGAAAATAGATGTGTTTGCGCTTTCCATGGCGGCAGAGCTACGCCAAACCGCCAAGGGGGGCAAGTCCCGCTTGCGGGCTGGGCGTGCAGCCTGTAGTCAAACCCGCCAGAGCCAGCCATTCCGTGAGGACTTCCCATGAGCGATACCAGCACCAATCCCGATGTCGTCGAATCCCAAGGTGATGCGACCTACCGGGTCACCGCCAATGAGCTGCGCCAGTTCGTCGAGCGGATCGAGCGTTTGGACGCCGAGAAGAAAGACCTTGCCGAACAGCAAAAAGAAGTGATGGCCGAAGCGAAATCGCGCGGTTACGACACCAAGGTGCTGCGCAAGGTGATCGCCCTGCGCAAGCGCGACAAGGACGACATCGCCGAAGAAGAAGCGGTGATGGAAATGTACAAAGAAGCCTTGGGCATGTGAGCGCCCTGCCGCGGCGGGACTGAATTTTCCGCGCGGCCTTGAATGCCTCCGGCCCATCCCCATTTGCATCGGGCGTCTGCGCGGTCTCCGCGGCGCCCGATGGTCTGAGGCCGGTGAGTTTTTTTTCCCGTGAACATTCTGTTTGTCCTTGGTGGTCTGCTGGGGCTCGTGCTCGGTGGTGAGTATCTGGTGCGCGGCGCCGTGGTGCTGGCGCAGAGGGTTGGCATGTCGCCCTTGGTGATCGGGCTGACGGTGGTGGGCTTTGGCACCTCGGCTCCTGAATTGGTGACCTCGGTTCAGGCGGCTTTGCTGGGCGCGCCGGACATCGCGCTTGGGAATGTCGTGGGATCGAACATCGCGAATATCCTGCTGATTCTCGGCCTTGCGGCGGTGATCGCCCCGGTGGCCATCTCCGGACGTAGTTTCGCGCGGGACGGGACGGTCATGCTGGCGGCGAGCCTGCTCTGCCTCGGCACTGTGCTGCTGGGGCAGGTGGATCGGCTTGCGGGGGGCGTCGCGCTCGTGGGACTGGCTGCCTATCTGATTTACACTTTTCGCAGCGATCGAAGCGGGGCAGAGGCGATGGAGCCGCTGCCGGATCAAGCGCCGTCTTGGCTAGCGCTCGTCTGGCTGCTGGGTGGGCTTTTGCTGACCATTCTCTCGGCGCGGTTTCTGGTCACTGGGGCTGTAGCGCTCGCACAGGCCGTGGGGCTGTCGGAGGCGGTGATCGGGTTGACCATCGTGGCCGTGGGCACCTCCATGCCGGAACTGGTCACGTCGGTCATCGCCGCAAGGCGCGGGCAGAGCGATGTGGCATTGGGCAACGTGGTCGGCTCCAACATCTTCAACATTCTTGCCGTTCTGGGCATCACCGCGCTGATCCAGCCGGTGGGGGTGGCTGCGCAGATCGCCACGCTGGACATTTGGGTGATGCTGGGGGCCACGGTGGCGCTGATCGCCTGCGCCTTTGGCGGGCGCGTGACACGCGGGCAGGGGGCGCTCTTTGCGCTGGCCTATGTGGCCTATGTCGCCGTGCTTTTAGTCTAGCCCGGCACTGGGCTGCCCGGCGGGGGTGGGGGCGATTTCTGCGGATGTGGCGCGATGGGCCGCGGACCCCCTTGCGCAGGCGGTTCAACACCCATAGAAGGACACAAATTTTCGCCCGCGCCCCCGCCGCGCGGCCTTACCCTATGGAGCACACATGCAGGTCAACGAGACGCTGAACGAAGGTCTGAAACGCGGTTACAACATCACCGTCACCGCCGATGAGCTTGAAGCCAAGGTCAACGAGAAGCTGGCCGAAGCGCAGCCCGAAGTCGAGATGAAGGGCTTCCGCAAGGGCAAGGTGCCGATGGCGCTGCTGAAAAAGCAGTTCGGCCAGCGGATCATGGGCGAAGCAATGCAGGAAAGCATCGACGGCGCCATGAACGAGCACTTCGAAAAGACCGGCGACCGCCCCGCGATGCAGCCCGAGGTCAAGATGACCAATGAGGACTGGAAAGAAGGCGACGACGTCGAAGTCTCCATGTCCTACGAAAAACTGCCTGAGATTCCCGAAGTTGATCTGAGCAAGATCGAACTGGAAAAGATGGTGGTCAAAGCTGACGATGCTGCTGTCGAAGAAGCACTGGCAAGCCTTGCCGAAACCGCGCAGGACTTCAAAGCCCGCGAAGAAGGTGCCAAGGCAGAAGATGGCGATCAGGTTGTGATCGACTTCAAAGGCTCCGTCGACGGCGAAGAATTCGAAGGCGGCGCGGCGGAAGATTACCCGCTGGTGCTGGGCTCCAACTCCTTCATCCCCGGCTTCGAAGAGCAGTTGGTTGGCGTGAAAGCGGGCGAAGAGAAATCGGTCGTCGTGAACTTCCCCGAAGAGTATCAGGCCGCACATCTGGCCGGTAAGGAAGCGACCTTCGCTTGCACCGTGAAAGAAGTGAAAGAGCCTGTTGCTGCTGAAGTAAACGACGAGATGGCCAAGAAATTCGGTGCCGAGGATCTCGGCGCGCTGAAAGGTCAGATCGCTGAGCGTTTGGAAGCGGAATATGCCGGTGCTTCGCGCGCTGTGATGAAGCGTAACCTGCTGGACGCGCTGGACAAAGAGGTCAGCTTTGACCTGCCGCCGTCGCTGGTTGACGCCGAAGCCAAGCAGATCGCGCATCAGCTGTGGCACGAGGAAAACCCCGATGTGGAAGGCCACGATCACCCCGAGATCGAGCCGACCGACGAGCACAAGACATTGGCCGAGCGCCGCGTCCGTCTGGGCCTGCTGCTGGCCGAGCTGGGCCAGAAAGCCGACGTTCAGGTGACCGACGCCGAGATGACCCAAGCGATCATGAACCAGGCGCGTCAGTACCCGGGTCAGGAGCGTCAGTTCTTTGAATTCGTGCAGCAGAACCAGCAGATGCAGCAGCAGATGCGCGCGCCGATCTTCGAGGACAAGGTTGTCGATCATGTGGTCGAACAGGCCAAGGTGACCGAGAAAGAGATCTCGAAAGAAGAGCTTCAGAAAGCTGTTGAAGAACTGGAAGACGAATAAGTCTTACGGGATCGGATTTTGGAGCAGGGGCGACGGGAAACCGTCGCCCCTGTTTTGTTGGGGCTGCACGCGAAGCGTGGCCTTTGCCTGTCACTCTGGATGGGCGTGAAGGATTACCGACCCTACTGTCGACGTCCCGCCCGGGGGCACTCCGGGGGGCGATTTTCAAGGTCTCGAAAATTCGCAGCAGTTGTGTGCGATGGGGGCGACCGCAGGCCACCATCGTTGCAACGCCCCCCAGGGAGGGCGCTGCCCTTTGTGGCAGTGTCAGATGCTGGTACGCACCGGGTACGTCACAAAGTAATCCGGAACTGGGCGAAGCCGTCTTCCGTGTCGCCAACCTGTTCCATCTCTACGCCTGTCACCTCATCGACGTAGTCCGCCGCCTTTGGCCCGGTTTCGAACATCACGCTCGTTTCCTCCAACGGCGCGAAGCGCCAGTTGCCATCGGCGCGGGGGCTAATGGTGCCTTTTTCGACGATATAGCGCACAATCACATCGCGGTTGGTGTCGGGCCCTTCAAACACGATGGTATCGCCCATCGCGCCGGGGAAAGCCCCGCCGCCGCTGGCGCGGTAATTGTTGGTGGCGATGATGAATTCGGATTTAGGATCAAGGGGTTGCCCTTCGAACTCAAGATTTACGATCCGGCTTGCCTCAGGGTTTGCAACGGTGCCCTTGGGCCCGAATTTCGAAGGCTGGCTAAGGTCGATCTGATAGGTCACCCCGTCGATCACATCGAAATTATAGCTGGGGAACTCGGGGTTCAGCAGCGGCTGGTTGGCCTTGCCGGGGGTGATCTGGTTGAACATGCCGGCAGAGCGTTCGAGCCAGTCTTTCACCTGCGCCCCGGTCACGCGCACCGCGCGGGCGGTGTTGGGGTAGAGGTAGAGGTCGGCGACATTCTTGATCGCCACATCGCCCTTCGGGACGTCAGTGTAATACTCCGGCCCGCCACGGCCACCGGCCTTGAAGGGGGCGGCGGCAGAGAGGATCGGCAGCCCCTCATGTTCGGTCCCCTTCAGCATCTGTTCGATATACCAGCGCTGCGCGTTGGAGACGACCTGCACGGAAGGGTCATCCGCCACCAGCGCGAAATAGCTGTGCAGATTGGCGTCGGTCTTGCCCACGGCACGGCGGACATAGGCCAGCGTCTCATCATGTTCCTGCTGGACGGAGGCAAGCACCTCGGCATCGCTTTCCACCAGCGGCATCACAGAGCGGTCTTCGTTGCGCTGCGAAATCGCGCGGGCCTCGGCGCTGTGGCTGGCGATGCGCCAGCCGCTGCCGTCACGCTCAAGCATCAGGTCGATCAGGCCGAGGTGGCTGCCCCAGAAGCCGCCCATGGTGGCGGGTTTGCCGTGGATCGTGCCTGCGCTAACGTCCACGCCCGGATAGTCCGCATAGCTGCCCGAGGGGAAGACGAGGTGGCTGTGTCCGGTCATGATGGCGTCGATCCCCTCAACGGCGGCGAGGGGGACGGAGGCGTTCTCCATCATATCCTCTTCCTTGGCCGCACCGATGCCCGAGTGCGACAGCGCGATGATGATGTCCGCGCCTGCCTCTTTCATCTGGGGCACCCATGCGCGGGCACTCTCAAGGATATCGCGGGCCTGCACCTTGCCTTCGAGATGGCGGCGGTCCCAGCTCATGATCTGGGGCGGAACGAAGCCGATGATGCCGATCTTGATCGGATGCGTTTCACCCGCGCCATCGGTCAAGATCCGGTCGAGTAGGACATAGGGTTTGACCAGTGTTTCATCGTCGCTCGGCTTGGCGCCGATCTTCTTTACGACATTGGCACTGACCACCGGGAAGTCGGCCCCGGCGAGGGATTTCATCAGGAAGTCGAGCCCGTAGTTGAACTCGTGGTTGCCAAGGGTCGAGGCGTCATAGCCAAGCGCGTTCATCGCGTGGATCACCGGGTGCATGTCGCCCTCTTTCATGCCGCGCTCATAAGCGATGTAATCGCCCATCGGATTGCCCTGCAAAAAGTCGCCGTTATCGAGCATCAGGGTATTGGTCGCCTCGGCGCGGATCGATTTGACGATGCTGGCAGTGCGGGCAAGGCCCACGGTGTCGACCTCTTTGTCGGCGTAATAGTCGTAAGGAAAGACATGCACATGCAGGTCCGTCGTCTCCATCAGCCGCAGATGCGCCTGATTGGCCGCGGCACGGAGAGAAAAGGGGTGGAGGGCCAGCAATCCGGCAGTGCCGGCGAGGAAGTGACGGCGGTTAAGGCGGAGGGTCATGCGGCGTTCCTTCTTGACGTGATTAACACCTACCTGAGGCGAAGCGAGAGGCCGCGCAAGCCCGAAAATTAATCACCCGTCCCGTAGGCCGGTTTCCACAAGCATGCCGCGGCGCTTGGCCTCGTAATAGTAGCCGCGGGCGTACCATTTGATGGCGGTGCCATGGTCACCGTCCGACAGGAGCCAGGCGCCGCGCAGATATTTCAGCGCGTATTTCAGATTGGTATCGGCGTCCAAGAGATCGGAAGGTTTGCCCCGGAACCCCATAGACCGCGCGGTGGCGGGCAGGATTTGCAGCAGCCCGTAATAGGGGCCGTTGCGGGCGCGGGGATTATGGGTGCTTTCGCGGATGGCCAGACGATGCACCAAGGGGCGCGGCAGGTCGTAGAAGTCGGCCCAGTGGTTGATCTTGCGCCGCAACTCGGGCGTCTCATTCGGGTGCAGCGGCAGGGCGGGGCGCTGCGGCGGCGTGGGGGAGACTTCGGGCGCGGCGTTGCAGGCGGTGAGCGTGCTGGCGGCGATGAGGGAAAGGAACATGCGGCGTGTGGTCTGAGGCATGATGCACCGGGGCTTGTTATTTCGCCCCGAGGATCGCCCCAAGGGGGGCATCGGGCAAGAGCGCAGGCGCAGGATACGCGGCCCCTTGCCCAAGCATTGGACCCTCAGGCGCGGCTTTTCGCCATGCTTAAACATCGGCGACGATTTCGCCTTTCATTTCGCCGGTCATGCGGCTCTGATCTTCGCGTTTTACCGAACGGCGGACCTCGTCGATCTTGAGTTCGGCGGCGTCGCGCGTGGCCCTGTCGGGCCATTCGGTGATTGCGGCACTCGTGCGCTCAGAGGTGCGGACCACGGTGATGCGGCTGGCGCCAAAGCCCTTGAGGGCGGGTAGGCGCTTTTCTTCGATGGCGCGCAGGGCCACGTCGTAATCCGCCCCATCGGCGAGTTCCCAAGTGGTGATGGTGATGTAACGCATGTGTCATCCTCCATGCTGAATGGAGGTATCTTAGCATAAATCGCGCTGTTTTTGCAGGGGTTTGCGTCAGAGGCGCGTGCGGGGCGGTTGGAGGGGCTGCGCAAAAGAAAACGCCGCGCGGAGGACCGCGCGGCGTTTCATGTCAGATCGGACAGGCCGGATCAGCTGTTGCTGTCGTCCTGTGCGTCGCCCTCGGGGGTGCGCACCACGTCCGAGTCGCCGTCTTCGTCAGCGGCAGAGCCGATGTCGTCGAAGAGTTCGGAGATCTCGAATTCAGCGGCGGCTTCCTCTTCGGCGGCCAGTTCCTGAATCGATTTGCCCGATGCCTGAAGCTCGGCCTCTTCGGGCGAACGTGCAACGTTCAGCTCGATTGTGGCGTCGACTTCGGGGTGCAGGATGATGCGCACGTCATGCACGCCCAGTTCCTTGATCGGGTTGCCCAGAACGACCTGCTTGCGATCGATCGAGAAACCTTCGGCAGTCGCGGCTTCGGCGGCGTCACGGGTGGTGACGGAGCCGTAGAGCGCGCCGGCGTCGGAAGCGGAGCGAATCACGACGAACTGCTGACCGTTCAGCTTCTCGGCGAGTTTCTCGGCTTCTTTCTTGGTCTCGAGGTTCTGTGCTTCAAGCTGGGCTTTCTGGCCCTCAAAGGCTTCGACGTTGGCCTTGGAGGCCGACAGCGCCTTGCCCTGCGGCAGCAGGTAGTTGCGGGCATAGCCGGGCTTTACGTCCACGACTTCGCCCATCTGGCCCAGTTTGGCCACACGTTCCAGAAGGATAACTTGCATGTGCTCTCTCCTTACTTGACGGCGTAGGGCAGCAGGGCGAGGAAACGGGCGCGTTTGATGGCACGGGCCAGCTCGCGTTGTTTCTTGGCCGATACGGCGGTGATGCGGGAAGGAACGATCTTGCCACGCTCAGAGATGTAGCGTTGCAGCAGACGTGTGTCCTTGTAGTCGATCGCAGGTGCATTGTCGCCCGAGAAGGGGCAGACTTTGCGGCGGCGGAAAAATGGTTTTGCAGCCATGATTTAAGTCCTCTTCTTCAAGCGTTGATCAACGGCGCTCGCGACGGTTGTCGCGTTCGTCACGTTTCTGCATCTGCACCGAGGGCAGTTCCTTGTGCTCGTCGACCTTGATGGTCAGAACGCGCATCACGTCGTCATGCAGGCGCATCAGGCGTTCCATTTCCTGCACGGCGGTCGCGGGTGCGTCCGAACGCAGGAAGGCATAGTGGCCCTTGCGGTTCTTGTTGATCTTGTAGGCCATCGTTTTGACGCCCCAGTACTCGCTGTCGACGAGCTTGCCGTCGTTGTCCGCGAGAACGGTGCCGAAGTGTTCGATGAGGCCTTCTGCTTGCGTGTTGGACAGGTCCTGACGCGCAATCATAACATGCTCATAAAGCGGCATGTGCACTCCTATTTGTATCAAGGCGCATTTCATAGGCGGGGCGTTTATCCTTGCTCCCCACCACGAGAGTCTGCGCGGTTCATATGCTGTGCAAGGAAGCGCCCGTATACACGGTTTCCCGGCCACGGCAAGCCCCGATGCCCGCCGCGCCAGAGACCGGCGGTGCGGCGCAAGGCTTGCCCTTACGGCACGGGACGCGATACATCAGGCCAAATCGCTAATAAGAGGCTGCAACCATGAGCATCGCATTCGTTTTCCCCGGGCAGGGCGCCCAGACCATCGGCATGGGCCGCGATTTGGCCGAAGCCTATCCTGAAGCCCGCGCCGTATTTGACGAGGTCGACGCGGCCCTGGGCGAAAAGCTGTCTGACCTGATCTGGGAAGGCGACATCGAGACGCTGACCCTGACCGAGAACGCGCAGCCCGCGCTGATGGCGACTTCGATGGCCGCCATGGCCGCGCTGAAGGCCGAGGGTGTAAGTGTCGAGAAAGCGGCCTTCGTGGCCGGGCACAGCCTTGGTGAATACTCGGCACTCTGTGCTGCGGGCGCGCTGTCGCTGGCTGACACCGCGCGGCTGCTGCGCATCCGCGGCAAGGCCATGCAGGCCGCCGTGCCGGTGGGTGAGGGCGCCATGGCGGCGATTCTCGGCCTCGGCATCGAAGAGACCGAGAAACTGGCCGAAGCCGCTGCCGAGGGCGCGGTCTGTCAGGTCGCCAATGAGAATGACCCGAGCCAGAACGTGCTCTCCGGCGAAAAGGCCGCGGTAGAGCGGGCCGTTGCCATGGCGAAAGAGGCCGGGGCCAAGCGCGCGTTGCTGCTGCCCGTCTCCGCCCCTTTCCATTGCCCCTTGATGGGGCCGGCTGCGGAAGAGATGGCAAAAGCACTGGGCGAGGTGACCTTTAACGATCCCGCCGTGCCGTTGGTGGCCAATGTCACCGCCGAGGCGGTGTCGGACGCCGCCCGCATTCGCGAGTTGCTGGTCGAACAGGTCACGGGCCGAGTGCGCTGGCGTTCCTCGATCGAGTGGATGGCCGCGCAGGGCGTGACAGAGGCGTGGGAGATCGGCGCGGGCAAGGCGCTTTCGGGCATGATCCGACGCATCGACAAAAGTGTCGCCACCCGCAGCATCGGCACGCCGGATGAGGTTAAGGCCGCGTCTGACGCCTGAGGCATGAAAATAAGCGGCATTCCCGCCGCGTCGGGGCCTCGCGCCCTTTGAGAGAATAAAGGAAGAGACATGTTCGATCTTACAGGAAAAAATGCCCTGATCACCGGCGCCTCGGGCGGCATTGGTGCTGACATCGCCCGCAAGCTGCATGCCCGAGGGGCGACCGTCGGCCTGTCGGGGACGCGGACTGAACCACTGGAAGCGCTGAAGGCCGAGTTGGGTGGGCGCGCGCACGTGCTGCCCTGCAACCTGAGCGATATGGAAGCTGTCGACGCGCTGCCGAAGCAGGCGGCGGAAGCGATGGGGTCGGTCGATATTCTGGTGAACAACGCTGGCATCACCCGCGACAACCTGTTTATGCGGATGTCGGACGAAGAGTGGAACTCGGTCCTGAATGTGAACCTCACGGCGACCTTCAAGCTCTGCAAGGGCGTGATGCGCGGCATGATGAAGGCACGCTGGGGCCGGATCGTGAATATCTCGAGTGTAGTGGGCGCCACGGGCAACCCCGGTCAGGCGAATTACGCGGCCTCCAAGGCGGGTGTCGTGGGCATGTCCAAGTCGCTGGCCTATGAGGTGGCAAGCCGCGGGATCACCGTGAACGCCGTGGCGCCGGGCTTTATCACCACCGCCATGACCGACAAGCTGACGGATGAGCAAAAGTCTGGAATCATGGTGCAAATCCCAGCAGGCCGCATGGGCGACCCGGATGAGATCGCCGCCGCTGTGGTCTATCTTTCCAGCCCCGAGGCCGCTTACGTGACAGGGACCACCTTGCATGTGAACGGCGGTATGGCCATGTTGTGACCCTGCGCCTCAATAGCGTTTGCCAAGCCCGGCGCATGTGCTAAAGGGGGCGCAGAATCGAAACGGAGGGTGCTTGATCACCCCCTGCGCCTTGTGCGAACAAGGAAATAGCCGCCCCTTTTGGGGCATCCTCCAAACGCCGATTACCGGCGGGCGGAAACCAAAAGGGGCCTTGAATGGCCCGAAGACATGAGGACTTATTATGAGCGACGTCGCAGACCGCGTGAAAAAGATCGTTGTAGAACACCTGAGCGTGGAAGAGGACAAAGTGACTGAGAATGCGTCGTTCATCGACGATCTCGGCGCAGACAGCCTCGACACCGTGGAACTGGTGATGGCGTTCGAAGAAGAGTTCGGCATCGAGATCCCCGATGACGCGGCTGAGAACATCCAGACCGTTGGCGATGCGGTCAAGTTCATCAAAGAAGCCTCCTAAGGCTTTGCCGGGCAACCGGCGGATTTGAGTTTTGGAAACGGCGTTGTTCCTAGCGGAATGACGCCGTTTTTATTTGTCTGAACGGGGTGGGCTTGTCCCTTTGGAGCTGAGGTCGCATGTCTGCGCCAAGAAGTTTCAAGCGTGAAGGCAATTCACCCCATGTCCCGCACGATCCCGACCATCAACACCGCTAGACTGACCCTGCGCGCCATGCGCGCCGAGGATTTTCAGCGCTATGCCGAGATTTGGGCGATGCCCGATGTGGCGGACCGGATCCTCGATCAGCCCCGGCCCAAGGGGCAGTCATGGGATGCTTTTCTGCGCAACGCGGGCCATTGGCAGATTACGGGATTTGGGCAGTGGGCGGTGCAGCTCCATCGCCAGCGCGAGGTGTTGGGCCAGACCGGTTTCGTCTTTGGCACCCGCAATTTCGGCGAGGATTTCGACACTTACCCCGAGGCGCGGCTGGTCTTGGCCCCTCAGGCCCAAGACCAGCGGCTTGGGGCCGAGGCCGCCCGGGCGGCGCATGAGTGGTTTGATCGGGTGATCACGGGCCGCACGGTCTGTATGATCTCGGCGGGGAATGAGGCCGCTTTGCGGATCGCGGGGGCGCTTGGCTATCAGGGGCTGCGCGACGTCAAGACGGCGGGCGGTGCGGTGCATCTGATGACCCGGCGCGGCCCGCCGGGCTGAGCTTATGCGCCACGAAGGCCCCTGAGATTCGACCCATCGGCATTTTTGCGCTCTGCCTGCGGACCCCCGCCGATATGCTTGTGCCTACAGGCTTTTGCAGGGTAAGAGGTTCGCCGAGACATTATCGGCAAGGGGCACTGAGATGCGCAGAGTTGTAGTAACGGGTTTGGGTTTGGTTACCCCGCTCGCGGACGGCGTGGAAGAAAGCTGGAAACGGATCCTTGATGGGAAGTCCGGGGCCGGGCCGATCACCGGCTTTGATGCCAGCAAACTGGTGACTCAATACGCTTGCGAAGTGCCCTTGGGCGATGGCAGCGATGGCACCTTCGACGCCAATAAATACATGGAGCCGAAAGAGCAGCGTAAGGTCGACACCTTCATCCTCTTTGGCATGGCCGCCGCCCAGCAGGCGGTTGAGGATTCGGGCTGGAAGCCGACCGAGCAGGAAGATCAGGAACGCACCGGCGTTCTGATCGGTTCGGGCATCGGGGGGCTGAACTCCATCGCCAATACCGCCGTCATGATGCATGAGAAGGGCCCGCGTCGCGTAAGCCCCTTCTTCGTGCCGGGCGCGCTGATCAACCTGATCTCGGGTCAGGTGTCGATCCGCTATGGTTTCAAGGGGCCGAACCACTCGGTCGTGACCGCCTGTTCGACCGGCGCCCATGCCATCGGCGATGCGGCGCGGCTGATCAAATACGGTGATGCGGATGTGATGATCGCAGGCGGTGCCGAGGCGGCGATCTGTGAGATCGGCATGGCGGGCTTTAACGCCTGCAAGGCGCTCTCGACCAAACGCGGCGACGATCCGCAAAAGGCCAGCCGCCCCTATGACGTGGACCGCGACGGTTTCGTCATGGGCGAGGGTGCGGGCATCGTGGTGCTGGAAGAGTATGAACACGCCAAGGCGCGCGGTGCCAAGATCTATGCCGAGGTGCTGGGTTATGGCCTGTCGGGCGATGCGCATCACATCACCGCCCCTTCCGAGGACGGCGAGGGCGGCGAACGCTCCATGCGTGCGGCGCTGAAGAATGCGGGGCTGGAGCCTGCGGATGTGGATTACATCAACGCGCATGGCACCTCGACCATGGCCGACACGATTGAGCTGGGTGCGGTCGAGCGGCTGATGGGCGAGGCTGCGGGCGATGTGACGATGTCATCGACCAAATCCGCCACCGGGCACCTTTTGGGGGCTGCGGGCGCGATCGAGGCGATCTTCTGCATGCTCGCGATCCGCGATCAGGTGGCGCCGCCGACGATCAACCTTGATAACCCGGCGGTTGAGACGCCGATTGATTTGGCACCAAACAAAAAGGTCGAGCGCAAGATCGACGTGGCGCTCAGCAACTCCTTTGGTTTCGGCGGCACCAACGCATCGGTCCTGTTCGGGAAAGTCAGCTAAATGTGGCGTCATATCGCCTCTAACGCCGTGACGTTTCTGTTGGTCGGCCTGTTCCTGCTTGGGGGGATCATCCTCTGGGGCAAGTCGACCTATGTCTCTGAGGGTCCGTTGGAACAGGCGATCTGTGTGCAGGTCGAGCGCGGCTCGAACATGCGGCAGGTCAGCCAGAACCTTGAGGAACAGGGCGCGGTTTCTTCGCCCGCGATCTTTCGCATGGGCGCGGATTACGAGGAGAAGTCGAGCAGCCTGAAGGCGGGCAGCTTTCTTGTTCAGCCCGGCACGTCGATGCAGGGGATCGTGGATATCGTGACCCAAGGCGGGGCCAGCACCTGCGGTACTGAGGTAGTCTATCGCATCGGGGTGAACCGGGTGAGCGTGCAGGTCCGTGAGTTGGACCCGGTCACCAGCCGTTTTGTTGAACGCGCGGAATTCACCCCGAGTGAGGAAGAGGCTCCCGAAGCCTATACCGAAATCTCGAGTGCGAATGACACGCGGTTCCGCGTGGCATTGGCCGAAGGGGTGACCAGCTGGCAGGTTGTCGAAGCGCTGAAGCAGGTCGAGCAATTGACCGGCGAGGTTGCGGAGCTTCCAGCAGAGGGCAGCCTCGCGCCCGATAGCTATGAGGTGCGTCCGGGCGACGACCGCGCCGAGGTGATTGCACGGATGGCCGCGGCGCAGGAGGTGCTCTTGGCCGAAGCCTTTGAGGCGCGCGACCCCGATCTGCCAATTGAGACGCCCGAGGAGCTGCTGATCCTTGCGTCGATCATCGAAAAGGAAACCGGTGTCGCCGCCGAACGTGAGCAGGTGGCGAGCGTTTTCGTGAACCGTTTGAACCAAGGGATGCGGCTTCAGACCGACCCTACGGTGATCTACGGGGTGACCGAGGGCAAGGGCGTGCTGGGCCGCGGGCTGCGCCGCTCGGAACTGCGGGCAGAGACGCCGTGGAACACCTATGTGATCGACGGTCTGCCGCCCACGCCCATTGCCAACCCGGGCCGGGCGAGCCTGATGGCCGCAGCTCAACCGGCGGAGACGGACTACGTCTTCTTCGTGGCGGATGGCACCGGTGGGCACGCTTTTGCGGAAACCTTGGACGAGCATAACCGCAACGTTGCGCGCTGGCGTCAGATCGAGGCGCAGCGCGGCGCGGAAGCGGCGGGCAATGCCTCAACCGGCGGAAACTGAGACCACTGAAAACCCCGCTGGAGACAGCGGGGTTTTTATTTGCGCGGGTGCTTTGCCGCACGGCGCTGTAAGGTGTTGTTAACACAGTTTTTCTTGACTTTGCGCACGGTCTGACGTAGGACTTGTGGCACGCTAGAGGACATGGGCGAACGGCCCCGGGGTGACCCGGTGGTCGTTTTTTTGTGTCTGCTCGGTTGGGGATAACCAACAAGAGGTAAAGCGATGACGATCATTACCCCGGAGCAAGAGACGGAAGACAGCGCGGAAATCCTGCGCGGTCTCCAAGAAGCAATCGGCGCGCTGCGTCGGGAAATCGAAGGTCTGACGGAACAGGCCCGGTCCGGGGGGGAACTCAAGGAAACTGCGGTGTCTGGCAAAACGTCCAAAGTGGCAGGACTGCTGGCGCATTGCCTGAAAGCGGAGAACACGCTGAATGACTGTCGAAACCGACAAGCTGGAATCGCGCGCGGGGGCTATGCCCTCGACATGGACAAAGCGCGGGCTGACATCGGGTGCAAGCTGGATCGCCTGCGCCGATGCTCAGACCCAGGCGCAGTTTCTGAATGACCTCGGTGAGGGAGAGCTTCTGGCTCTCCCTTTTTTGTTTGAGTTCTGGGCGCTGGACCACCAACTGCCGCCTGAGGGCGATTGGCGGACATGGGTGATCATGGGCGGGCGCGGCGCGGGCAAGACCCGGGCCGGGGCGGAATGGGTGCGCAGCAAGGTTGAGGGGAGCCGACCGCTCGACCCCGGTGCGTGCAGCCGCGTGGCGCTGGTCGGGGAGACCATCGAGCAGGTGCGCGAGGTGATGATCTTTGGCGACAGCGGCATTCTGGCCTGTAGCCCGCCGGATCGGCGGCCCGATTGGGAGGCGACGCGCAAGCGGTTGGTCTGGCCCAATGGCGCAATTGCCACGGTGCATACGGCGCATGACCCAGAAGGACTGCGCGGGCCGCAGTTTGATGCGGCTTGGGTGGATGAACTGGCGAAGTGGAAGCGTGGGCAGGAGGCTTGGGACCAGTTGCAGTTTGCGCTGCGATTGGGGGAGCGGCCTCAGGTCTGCGTGACGACGACGCCGCGCAATGTGGATGTGTTGAAGGCGCTTTTGGCCGCGCCCTCGACGGTCACGACCCATGCGCCGACGGAGGCGAATGCGGCCAATCTGGCAGGGTCGTTCCTTGAAGAGGTGCGGGCGCGGTATCGCGGCACGCGGCTGGGGCGGCAGGAGTTGGATGGTGTTTTGTTGGCCGATGCCGATGGGGCGTTGTGGACCTCGGCCTTGTTGGAGGCGGGGCGGGTGCGAGAAGCGCCGGAGCTGGACCGGATCGTGGTGGGTTTGGACCCGGCGACGACGAGTGGGGCGGGCTCGGACGAGTGCGGGATTGTTGTGGTGGGGGCGCAGACAAAGGGGCCGCCGCAGGAGTGGCGGGCGGTGGTGCTGGCTGATTGCACGGTGCAGGGGGCCACGCCCATGGGCTGGGCGCAGGCGGCGATTGCGGCGATGACGCGCTATGGGGCGGATCGGTTGGTGGCTGAGGTCAATCAGGGCGGGCAGTTGGTGGCTGAGGTGTTGCGGCAGGTCGATCCGCTGGTCTCGCTCAAGACCGTTCATGCGGCGCGGGGCAAGGTGGCGCGGGCGGAGCCAGTGGCCGCGCTTTATGAGCAGGGGCGGGTGTGCCATTTGCCGGGGCTGGATGCGCTGGAGGATCAGATGTGTCTGATGACGGCGCGCGGCTATGAGGGCAAGGGCAGCCCGGACCGGGTCGATGCGCTGGTCTGGGCGCTGCATGAGCTGATGATCGAACCTGCCGCGCAGTGGCGCAGCCCGGGGGTGCGGAGCCTGTGAGCGGGCTGTTGCGTGGGACAGCGCACGGTGGGTTTCTCCAGCGTTAAGGGATTTCAGGGAAAGTCTGACAACGCCGGGCAATGCGGGGCAGGTATTCGCCGCCGGGGTCGGGCAGAATGAGGAGCGACGACATGGTATTCGATTTTCTACGGCGGGGCGCGGCGGTTGAAACAGCGGAGCGCAAGGCTTCGGCCACCGGGTCGGTCGTCGCCTATCAGACCTCGGGCCGTGTAGCCTGGAGCCCGCGCGATAGCGTGAGCCTGACGCGCTCGGGCTTTTGCGGCAATCCGGTGGGGTTTCGTTCGGTCAAGCTGATCGCCGAGGCTGCGGCGGCGCTGCCGCTGGTCGTGCAGGATAGCGCGCGGCGCTATGACGAACACCCGCTCATGGAACTGATGCGGCGCCCGAATGCGGGGCAAGGCCGGGCAGAGTTGCTTGAGGCGCTTTATGGACAGATGCTGCTGAGCGGGGATGGCTATGTCGAAGCGGTGGGCGGCGAGGGTGGTTTGCCGGTTGAGCTCCATGTGTTGCGGTCGGACCGGATGAGCGTGGTGCCGGGGGCGGATGGCTGGCCGGTGGCCTATGAATATGCGGTGGGTGGGCGCAAGCACCGTTTCGACGCGAGTGGGACGGCGACGCCGGTTTGTCATATCCGGAATTTTCACCCGCAGGACGATCACTATGGTTTTAGCCCCATGCAGGCGGCGGCGATGGCGATGGACGTGCATAACGCGGCGAGCCGCTGGTCGAAGGCGCTGCTGGACAATGCGGCGCGGCCCTCGGGGGCGATTGTCTATCGCGGGGCTGAGGGGCAGGGCAAGCTGAGTGAGGATCAGTATGACCGGCTGGTGAGTGAGATGGAGAGCCACCATCAAGGGGCGCGCAATGCGGGACGGCCCATGCTGCTGGAGGGCGGGCTCGACTGGAAGCCGATGGGCTTTTCGCCCTCTGATATGGAGTTTCAGAAAACAAAGGAGAGTGCGGCGCGGGAGATTGCGCTGGCCTTTGGGGTGCCGCCGATGCTGATCGGGGTGCAGGGGGACGCGACTTACGCAAACTATCAGGAGGCGCATCGGGCGTTCTATCGTCTGACGGTGCTGCCGCTGGCGACGCGGGTGACGGCGGCGCTGGCGGAGTGGCTGAGCGGGTATCTGGGGGCGGCGGTGATGGTGAAGCCGGACCTTGACCAAGTGCCTACATTGGCGGCGGAGCGTGATGCGCAATGGGCGCGGGTGTCTGCGGCGGCGTTCCTGAGCGATGCGGAGAAGCGCAGCCTATTGGGGCTTCCAGCGGTGGCCGATGATGCCTGAGCTGCGTGAGATCGAGCGCTTCGAATGTGCGCCGGGGTTGCGGCTTCAGGCGCATGAGACGCTCAGCGCGGTGCATCGCGAGAACATGCAAAAGCGGCTCGACCGGATCGAGCAGATGATGGAGCGGTTGGAACGGCGGCTGTGGCTGACGGTCTACGGCGTGGTGGCGGTGATCTTGGCACAGGCGGTGCAATCCTTTCTGGCGGTGGCGCCGTAGTGGGCTGAACGAGGGAAAATACGATGACTTATCAATTGGACGCCTTCGGCGGCTGGCCGGAGAACGGGGAAGTTGCGCCTACGGGCTGCGGGTTGGAGCATAAATTTGCACGCTTCGGCAGCGTGACATCGGTGGAGGATGGGCTGAAGATCAGCGGCTATGCCAGCCTCTTTGGCGCGGTCGATCAGGGCGGCGATGTGGTCGAGGCGGGGGCCTATGCGGTGAGCCTTGCGGCGGTCGCGAAGGCGGGGCGCAGCGTCAAGATGCTGTGGCAGCATGACCCGGCCCAGCCCATCGGGGTATGGGACGAGGTGCGCGAGGATGGCCGGGGTCTTTGGGTCAAGGGGCGCATCCTTAGCACTGTGGCCAAGGGCCGGGAGGCGGCGGCGCTGATCGAGGCGGGGGCCATCGACGGGCTCAGCATCGGCTACCGCACCGTGAAAGCAGGCAAGACCACCAAGGGGCAGCGGCTGCTGTCGGAACTGGAGCTTTGGGAGGTGTCTTTGGTGACCTTTCCGATGCTGCCCTGGGCGCGGGTCGGGGCCAAGGGGGAGTTCAGGGCCGTGGGCCATGTGCTGCGCGAGATGGCGGCGGCCTTTGATGCCGCGCGGGCCGAGATGGCGCGGGGCTGAGCCTGAGTTTGACTGAGCAGATCGAAGGAAAAGCGATGACCAAGAATGAGATGAGCACAAAGGCGGGCAAAGACCTGTCTCCGGCGGAGGAAGTGCGGCAGGCCGTGAGCGGTTTTGTCAGTGACTTCAACGGCTTTCGGGCCGAGATTAATACGAAACTTCAACAATCAGAAGAGCGAATTGCCATGATGGACCGCAAGATGACCCTGCCTGCCCGCAGCCCTTTGAGCGGCGCGATCGATCACGATGCGCCGCATAAGAAAGCCTTTGACGCCTATCTGCGCAACGGCGATGACGATGGGCTGCGGGGGCTGGAATTGGACAGCAAATCGATGTCGACGGCGGTCAATTCGGACGGCGGCTATCTGGTGGATCCGCAAACTGCCGACCGGGTGCAATCTGTGCTGAATGCGGGGGCGTCGATCCGCGCGATTGCCTCGGTGGTGCAGGTGGAGGCCACGTCTTATGACGTGCTGGTCGATCACGCCGATGTGGGCGCTGGTTGGGCGACCGAAAGCGGGGCGCAAGCCGAGACGGACACGCCCCAGATCGACCGGATCACCGTGCCGCTGCATGAGCTGAGCGCGCTGCCCAAGGCGAGCCAACGTCTGCTGGATGACAGCGCCTTTGATATCGAAGGTTGGCTGGCGGGGCGTATCGCCGACAAATTTGCACGGGCCGAAGCGGCGGCCTTTGTCAGCGGTGACGGCATCGACAAGCCTACCGGTTTTCTGAGCCACCCTGCGGTGGACAACGACATCTGGACCTGGGGCAATCTGGGCTATGTCCCCAGCGGCACCAACGCCAACCCCGAGGCCGACGCGATCATCGAGTTGGTCTATGCCCTTGGCGCGGCTTACCGCAAGAATGCGGTCTTCGTGATGAACTCAAAGACCACGGCCAAGGTGCGCAAGTTGAAAGACACCGATGGGCGGTTTCTGTGGTCCGACGGGTTGGCGGCGGGGGAGCCTGCGCGGCTTATGGGCTATCCGGTGCTGGTGGCAGAGGACATGCCCGATCCGGCGACCGATGCGATGGCCATCGCCTTTGGCGACTTTTCCGCAGGCTACACCGTGGCCGAACGTCCCGATCTGCGGATCCTGCGCGACCCGTTCAGCGCCAAGCCGCATGTGCTGTTCTATGCCACCAAACGTGTCGGCGGCGACGTGAGCGATTTCGCGGCGATCAAGCTGATGAAATTCGGCCTGGCGTAAGCCGGTGCCGAAGCCGGGGCCGGGGCAACTTGGCCCCGGCCCGGACGTGCGCCTGCGAGGTTGCGTTGTCTAGCTGCTCCCCTCCGACCGAGCAATGCAACCGGTGCGCGTCCGGGAATAACCGCATGGCCCCAAGGGGCGCGGGAGCGATTTTTGGAGACGTTCGATGATGTTGATCGAAGAGACAAATGTGCCGGATGCGGTCTTGCCGGTTGAGGCCTTCAGAATGCATCTGCGCCTTGGCACCGGCTTTGCGCAGGACGGCCTTCAAGACCCGGTGTTGCGCAGCTTCCTGCGCGCGGCGATGGCGGCGGTGGAAGCGCGGACGGGCAAGGTGCTGATCATTCGGCGTTTTGCCCTGTCACTGACCTTTTGGCGGGATGCGGCGGCGCAGGTCTTGCCCGTGGCCCCTGTGCAAGAGATCGCGCGGGTGGCGCTTGTGGCGCGGGACGGGGTGGAGACGGCGGTGGACCCCGAGCGCTATTGGCTGGAACGCGATGCGCAAACGCCGCGTCTTCGGGCCAGCACCGCCGCCCTGCCGCGCATCCCAAGCGCGGGGGCCGCGCTGATCAATTTCGATGCGGGCATGTCCGCTGATTGGGGCGGGTTGCCGGATGATTTGGCCCAAGCGGTGATGCTGCTGGCGGCGCATTACTACGAATACCGCGACGACACGGCGCTTGGCGAAGGGTGCATGCCTTTTGGTGTCAGCAGCCTGATCGAACGCTACCGCCGGGTGCGCCTCGGCTTTGGGGGGACGGCATGAGCCGCCCGCAGTTGAACCGGCCCCTTGTATTGGAAGCGCCGCAGCGCGTGAGCGATGGCGCGGGAGGGCATCGCGAGGTCTGGCAGCCCTTGGGCACTCTCTGGGCCGATGTGCGCGCGCGGACGGGGCGGGAGACTGCGCAGGGCGGGGTGGCCGTCAGCCGGATGGGGGTCAAGATCACAGTGCGGGCGGCGCCGGAAGGTACCCCGCAGCGACCAACCCCCGAGCAGCGGTTTCGCGAGGGCACGCGGGTCTTCGTGGTCCGGGCCGTGGCCGAGAGCGATGCGGGCGGGCGCTATCTGATCTGCTTTGCCGATGAGGAGGTGGCGGTATGACCTATGCGCTTTCAGGGGCTTTGCAGGCGGCGGTTTATGACCTGTTGCAGAGCGATCCGGGCCTCACCGTGCTGATCGGTGACGCGGTCTTTGACGCGGTGCCGGGGGGGAGCCTGCCAGAGACCTATGTGCTCTTGGGCCAAGAGGTGGCGAAGGACCTGTCGGACCCGCAGGGCGCGGGGGCGGAGCATCGCCTGACCCTGTCGGTGGTCACCAGCGCGCCGGGGTTCAGCACGGCGAAGGGCTGCGCGGCGGTGATCTCAGACCTGCTGCATGGGGCGGAGCCGGCGCTCAGCCGGGGGCGCGTGGTGGATATGGCCTTTCTCAAAGCGACGGCGCGGCGGATCGACGGGGCCTCTGCCCGGCGGATCGACCTGCAATTCCGCGCCCGGGTCGCGGACGCATAAGACTTTAGATTTCAGATTGGTGCGAGGAGACAGTGATGGCAGTTCAAGCGGGCAAGGACCTTTTGGTCAAAGTGGATATGACCAGCGATGGGCAGTTCGAGACGATTGCCGGGCTCAGGGCCAAACGGGTGAGTTTCAACGCCGAAACGGTGGATGTGACCTCGCTCGATTCAAGCGGCGGTTGGCGGGAATTGCTGGCGGGTGCCGGTGTCCGCTCGGCCGCGATCAGCGGGTCGGGGGTGTTTCGCGATGCGGGCACGGATGAACGGGCGCGGCAGTTGTTCTTTAACGGGCTGACGCCGGATTTTCAGGTGATCATTCCGGATTTCGGCGTGGTGCAGGGGCCGTTTCAGGTCTCTGCTCTAGAATACGCGGGGTCGCTGAATGGGGAGGCCACCTTTGAGCTTAGCCTGCAATCGGCGGGGGAGCTGATCTTTACCCCCGATGTGGTGGTATGAGCATGACGAACCCGTGGCGCGGCGAGGTGAGCCTCGTGATTGATGGTGAACGTCATGAGGCACGGCTGACCCTTGGGGCCTTGGCCGAGTTGGAGGCCGCGTTGCAGGCCGACAGCCTTGTGGCCCTGGTAGAGCGGTTTGAAAGCAATCGTTTTTCGAGCCGCGATGTCTTGGCCCTGTTGCTCGCCGGGCTGCGCGGAGGCGGGGCGGAGATGGATGCCGCCACGCTTGAGCACGCGCAGATCGAGGGCGGGCCAATGGCGGCGGCGCGGGCGGCGGCGGAATTGCTGGCGCGGGCCTTTACGGTGCAGGCGTGAGCGCGGCAAGCGGCCTTGACTGGCCCGCGTTGCTGCGGGTGGGGCTGTCGCGATTGGGGCTGCTGCCGGATCAATTCTGGGCGCTGACGCCGGCGGAGTTGCAGTTGATGCTGGGGCCGAAGTCTGGCCCCACGCCGCTGCTGAGCGACGGTCTCGCCGCGCTGATGGCGGCCTATCCAGATGAGACGAAAGGGGCCGGTGATGGCTGACTTTGACGATTTCGAGAACCTTGAGAGCCGGGCCGAGGGGCTGAATGAGACGCTGGCGCAGACCAGCGGTTTGGTGGCCGGGTTCGACGGTGAGCTGCGGCGAATGCGCGGCGCGCTCGCCGCGACGGGCAAAGACGTGGCGACCCTTGAGAAAGGGCTCAGCCGTGGATTGAGGCGGGCCTTTGATGGGGTGGTCTTTGACGGGGCCAAACTCTCGGACGCGCTGAGCGACTTGGCGCAGTCGATGATCCGCACGACTTACAATGCCGCGATGCGCCCGGTGACGGACCATTTCGGCGGGCTGATCAGCGAGGGCGTGGGCAGCATTGTGGAGGGGATATTGCCCTTCGCCGATGGCGCGCCTTTCTCGCAAGGTAAGGTCATGCCCTTCGCGCAGGGTGGGGTGGTCAACTCGGCGACCGCCTTTCCCATGCGCGGCGGCACGGGGCTGATGGGTGAGGCCGGGCCGGAGGCAATCATGCCCTTGGCGCGGGGGGCGGATGGCAAGCTGGGCGTGCGCGGCAACGGCGGCGGCGCGACGACCATCGTGATGAACATCACTACCCCCGATGTACAGGGGTTTCAGCGCAGCCAAAGCCAGATCGCCGCACAGTTGAGCCGTGCCCTCAGCACCGGCAACCGCAACCGATAGGCCGCGCGGCGGATAAAGGAGCAGATCATGCAGTTTCACGAGGTCAGATTTCCCCCGTCGCTAAGCTTTGGCTCTGTCGGGGGGCCGCAACGGCAGACAGATGTGGTCACCTTGGCCAACGGCCATGAGGAGCGTAACACGCCTTGGGCCCATTCGCGGCGGGTCTATGATGCCGGGTTGGGGATGCGCTCGATCGACGATCTACAGGTGCTGATCGCCTTTTTTGAGGCGCGCATGGGGCAGATGTACGGGTTTCGCTGGAAGGATTGGGCCGATTATAAGTCGGGCAAAATGGCGCTTCCGGTGGCTTTCGACGACCAGAGCATCGGCTATGGGGATGGGGTTCAGGCGGCGTTTCAACTGACCAAGACCTACCGCTCGGGGGCGCAATCCTATCGCCGTCCGATCACCAAACCGGTGGCCGGGACCGTGCGCGTGGGGCTGGAGCAGGATGAGCTGCGCGAGGGCGTCGAATTTGAGGTCGACGCAGAGAGCGGGATCATCACCTTTGCCCATCCGCCTGATCCTGAGATCGAGATTTTCGCGGGCTTCGAGTTCGACGTGCCGGTGCGCTTTGATACCGACCGCATTCTGGTCTCGGTCGAGAGTTTTCAGGCCGGACAGGTGCCCGACGTGCCGGTGATCGAGGTGCGGGTCTGATGGCGGGGCTGGACAGAGGCTTTGCAGCCCATATCGCGCAGGGTGTGACGACGCTCTGCCATTGCTGGCAGGTGACGCGCGCGGATGGGGCGGTATTTGCCTTTACCGATCATGACATGCCGCTGGTGTTCGACGGGGTCACCTTTCGCGCCGATACAGGGCTGAGCGCGAGGGCGCTGGACCAGACCAACGGGTTGTCGGTTGATAACACAGAGGCGCTTGGCGCGCTCAGCGATGATGCGATCCGCGAGGATGAAATCGAACAGGGGCGCTTTGATGGCGCCGAGGTGCAGGCGTGGCTGGTGAACTGGGCGGAGCCCGCGCAGCGGCGGCTGCAATTTCGCGGCTCAATCGGTGAGTTGCACCGCGCGGGGGGCAGCTTTCGTGCCGAGTTGCGCGGGCTGACGGAACCGCTCAACCGGCCTGTGGGGCGGGTCTATCAAAAGCCCTGTTCGGCGGTGTTGGGGGATAGCGATTGCCGGTTCGATCTCACCGCGCCCGGCTATGCTGAGACGCGTGTGGTCGAGACAGTGTCGGAGGCGCAGTATTTCCGTTGGACCGCGTTCCCGGGCTACGATGAAGGTTGGTTCGCCCGGGGGCGGCTTGATGTGCTGGAGGGGCCCGCGGCGGGGCTTTGGGGCATGGTCAAACGTGACTACCATGAGGACGGGCAGCGCGTGATCGAGCTTTGGCAGCCGATCCGCGGGGCGGTGGCGGCGGGCACCCGTGTCCGGTTTACCGCAGGCTGCGACAAGCGGATGGAGACCTGTCGGCTGAAGTTCAACAACCTGCTGAACTATCGGGGCTTTCCCGATTTGCCGGGGGAGGATTGGATGATGGCGGTGCCCCGGTCGGACGGTGCGAATGGCGGCGGGTCACGCCGATGAGTGCTACGGGAGAGCGCTTGGCGCAGGCCGCGCGCGGATGGATCGGCACGCCCTATGTGCATCAGGCTGCGACTAAGGGGGCGGGCTGCGATTGTCTGGGGCTGATCCGGGGGCTTTGGCGGGAGTTGCTGGGCGCGGAGCCTGAGGCGGTGCCACCCTATTCGATGGATTGGTCCGAGCCGCAGGGGGAGGAGCGGCTCTGGGCGGCGGGGCTGCGTCATATGGCGATGAAAGACTGCGGTGATGCGGCCCCCGGTGACGTGCTGCTTTTCCGAATGCGGCAGGGTGCGGTGGCAAAGCACCTCGGGCTGCAGGCGCGCGTCGGGGCCAGCGCCAGTTTCATCCACGCCTATGCGCGGCACGGGGTGGTGGAAAGCCCGCTCAGCCCGCCATGGCAGCGGCGCATCGTGGCGCGTTTTGTATTTCCTGAGGAGGTCTCCTGATGGCGACGATTGTTCTTTCGGCAGCGGGGGCGGCGGTTGGCGGCTCCATCGGGGGCACGCTGGCGGGGCTGTCTTCGGTCGCGGTGGGCCGCGCGGTGGGAGCGAGCCTTGGGCGATTGGTGGATCAACGCCTGCTGGGCCAAGGCGGAGAGGCGGTCGAGACCGGTAAGGTTGATCGCTTTCGCCTGACAGGCTCGGGCGAGGGGGCGGCGATCCCGCAGCTTTACGGGCGGATGCGACTGGCGGGGCATGTCATCTGGACCTCGCAGTTCCAAGAGGTCACCGAAGTCAGCGGCGGCGGCAAGGGCGGCCCGCCGACGCCAAAGACCACCGAGTACAGCTATACCGTCAGCCTTGCCATCGCGCTCTGCGAAGGGGAGATCACTAGCGTCGGGCGTATCTGGGCGGATGGGGAGGAGATTGCCCCGGACGATCTGAACATGCGCGTTTACCGAGGCGCGGCGGACCAGCAGCCCGACCCGACCATCGCCGCGATCGAGGGCGCGGACCGGGTGCCGGCCTATCGCGGCACAGCCTATGTGGTGATGGAAGACCTCCCGCTTGCGCAATTTGGCAACCGGGTGCCGCAGTTCTCTTTCGAGGTGATGCGCCCCGAACAGCCGCAAGCGCCGGGGTGGGAGCATGCGCCCGCCTATGGCGTACAGGGCGTCGCCCTGATCCCCGGCACGGGGGAATATGCGCTGGCGACGACCCCGGTGCATTACACCGACGGCCCCGGCAGCCGGTGGAGCGCGAATGTGAATTCGCCCGCCGCCAAGACCGATTTTGCGGTGTCCTTGGAAAGCCTGACCGAGGAATTGCCACGGTTGGAAGCGGCCTCTCTCGTCGTGTCGTGGTTTGGCGGCGATCTGCGCTGCGGCGACTGTCGCCTGCGGCCCAAGGTCGAAGACCCGGATATCGATGGGGAGAACATGCCTTGGCGGGTCTCTGGCGTGACGCGTGGCGCGGCACAGGTGATCACCCAGCAAGACGCGCGCCCGATCTACGGCGGCACGCCAGCCGATGCCGCGGTGGTTGAGGCCATTCACGCGCTGAAGGCAGCGGGCAAGGCGGTGATGTTCTATCCCTTCATCTTGATGGATCAGACCGAAGGAAACGGCCTGCCGGACCCCTATAGCGATGCCGAGGACCAGCCCCGCTTGCCGTGGCGTGGGCGGATCACGCTTTCGGTGGCCCCGGGGCGACCGGGCAGCCCGGACGGTACGGCGGTGGCAGAAGCCGAGGTGGCGGCGTTTTTCGGAACCGTCACGGCTGCGGATTTCGCGGTGGGCGAAGGCTCGGTCATCTACAACGGCCCCGAGGAATGGACCCTGTCGCGCTTTATCTTGCACTATGCCGCGCTTTGCGCCGCGGCAGGCGGGGTCGAGGCGTTTTACATTTCCTCCGAAATGCGGGGGCTGACCCAGATACGCGCGGCAGGCAACAGCTTTCCCGCGGTGGCCGCGCTGCGGGCCTTGGCCGGAGAGGTGCGCGCCTTGTTGGGGCCGGAGGTTAAGATCAGCTATGCCGCTGATTGGTCCGAGTATTTCGGCTATCACCCGCAGGATGACAGCGGCGATGTCTTCTTTCACCTTGATCCGCTATGGGCCGATCCGCAGATCGATTTCATCGGGATCGACAACTACATGCCGCTAGCCGATTGGCGCGATGAGGAAGGGCATCTGGACGGCGAGAACTGGTCCGCAATCTACGATGTCGGCTATCTGAGATCCAACATCGAAGGCGGCGAGGGCTATGACTGGTACTACCATTCGCCCGAGGCCCGCGACGCGCAGATCCGCACGCCGATCACCGATGGCGCGCATGATGAGCCTTGGGTGTACCGCTACAAAGACCTGCGCCGTTGGTGGGAGAGCCCGCACCACCCGCGTATCGGCTGGCAGCGGCAAGCCGCTCCAACGGAATGGCAGCCGATGTCGAAACCGATCTGGTTCACGGAATACGGCTGCGCGGCCATCGACAAAGGGGCGAACCAGCCCAACAAGTTCCTCGATCTGAAGAGCTCGGAAAGCGCCTTGCCGCATTATTCCACTGGCGCGCGGGACGATCTGATGCAGATGCAATATCTGCGGGCGATCTCGGATTACTGGCGCGATCCGGCGCATAATCCGATTTCGGAGGAATATGGTGCGCCGATGCTGGATATGACGCGCGCTTTTGTCTGGGCATGGGACACGCGGCCGTTTCCCTTCTTCCCCAACGATGTCGATCTCTGGAGCGATGGGGAGAATTACAGCCGGGGCCACTGGCTGAACGGGCGCGCCTCGGCGCGGTCGCTGGCCTCGGTCGTGGGAGAGATTTGCCGCCGCGCGGGTGTGGCGCATTTCGATCCCTCCGCGCTGTTCGGCTATGTGCGCGGCTATATGGTAGCCGAGGTTGGCGAGGCGCGGGCCGCGCTGCAACCGCTGATGCTGCGTTATGGGTTTGACGCGATCGAACGCGACGGGGTCTTGCAGTTTCGGATGCGTGACGGGACGGATGCGTTGCCCCTCGACCCCGATCACTTGGCGGTTCACCCCGACCTGAGCGGGTTGACCGAGCAGTTGCGTGAGGCGGAGGCCGAAGTCTCGGGCCGTGTGCGGCTGCGGTTCATTCAGGCCGATGCGGATTTTGACCCGATTGCCGAAGAGGCGGTTCTGGCAGATGAGGCGACCCATGCGGTCACCGGGACCGAGTTGAACATGGCCTTGACCCGGGGCGAGGGGCGGCAGGTGGCCGAACGCTGGCTGACCGAAGCGCGTGTCGCGCGTGAGACGCTGCGGCTGGCATTGCCGCCGTCGCGGATGGCTGTCGGGGCGGGGGATGTGATCGAACTGCCGGGCGATGGGGCGGAGGGGCCGGGGCGCTACCGCGTCGACCGGGTGGAACAGGCCGGCTCCCTGCTGATCGACGGCGTTCGGATTGAGCCCGAAGTCTATGATCCCGCACCGCTTGATGAAGAACTTGCAGCGCTGCGCCCCTTCGTCCCGCCGCTGCCGGTTCTGCCGCAGTTCATGGACCTGCCGCTTTTGCGCGGGGATGAGGTGCCCCATGCGCCGCATCTGGCGGTGACGGCGACCCCTTGGCCGGGGTCCGTCGCGGTCTACCGCTCTGCCATGGATTCGGATTATGCGCTGAACGCCATCGTGGCGAACCGGTCGATCATGGGCGTTACCCAAACGCCGCTAAGCGCGGCACGACCAGGGTTGATTGACGCGGGGCCGGTGCTGGAGGTCAAATTAACCAGCGGCAGCCTTCAGTCCGTTAGCAGAGAGGCGCTTTTGAATGGGGCGAACCTTGCCGCCATTGGGGATGGGAGCGCGGACCGTTGGGAGTTGTTCCAGTTTGAGGAGGCGCAGCTTGTCGCCCCGATGACCTATTGGCTGACGGGTCGCTTGCGCGGGCAGGCAGGCAGCGATGGGTTGATGCCCGAGGTTTGGCCCACCGGGTCGCGCTTTGTGCTGATGAACGGGACGCCACAGCAGGTCGAGCTGAGCCCGCACTTGCGCCGCGTGGCGCAGCATTACCGCATCGGGCCTGCGCGGCGACCGGTGGATGACCCCTCTTACCTGCATCAGGTTCATGCCTTTGACGGGAATGGTCTGCGGCCCTACAGCCTCTGTCATCTGCGGGCCGAGGCTGGGGCCAGTGGCGATATCACCCTTAGCTGGATTCGCCGAACGCGGATCGACGGCGACGCTTGGGAGGGGCCGGAGGTGCCGCTTGGCGAGGAAAGTGAACGCTATCTCTTACGCGTTTACGAAGGCGGCGAGCAGCGGCGGGAGGTGCTGATCGATACGCCGCGGTGGATCTATAGCACTGCGGCACGGGCGGCGGATGGCGTCAGCGGGGCGTTTGACGTGACGGTGGCGCAGGTCTCGGCCACATATGGCGCGGGGCCGACTACAGGTTTGACCGTCCCCGGATAGGCCCGCGCGTTATCACGATTTTGAGCATGTGCGGATTTACAAATGGTCCTACGCTATTGCATGAGCTACCCTTACGGCAGAGTGAAGGAGCCCGTGCCATGGCGCAGACACGCAGAAATATCTCGAAAGTGGACCCGGTCTGGGACCAGATTCAGCAAGAGGCTGAGGATGCGGTGCGTGATGAGCCGTTGATCGGCGGCTTTGTGCATGCCTGTATCCTGCACCATAAATCTATCGAGAATGCGCTTTCCTATCGCATCGCGGCCAAGCTTTCGTCGAACGAGATGTCGATGATGGTCGTGCGCGAGATGGTCGAAGAAGCCTATGCCGAAGACCCTGATCTCGTCGCCGCGGCGCGTGCGGATCTGGTGGCCATCTATGACCGAGACCCGGCCTGCCACCGGTTGTTGCAGCCGATTCTGTATTTCAAAGGCTATCAGGCGGTGCAGGCCTACCGCGTGGGCCATTACCTCTATGCTAAGGGCAAGCGCGATCTGGCCTATTTCATCCAGATGCGGGTGAGCGAGATTTTTGGCGTGGATATCCACCCGGCGGCCAAGATGGGCAAGGGCATCATGATCGACCACGCGCATTCCATCGTCATCGGTGAGACGGCGGTGGTGGGCGACAACGTCTCGATGCTGCATTCGGTGACCCTTGGCGGCACCGGCAAAGAGGAAGAGGACCGTCACCCCAAGATCGGCAATGGCGTGTTGATTGGCGCAGGCGCGAAGGTTCTGGGCAATATCTCTATCGGCCATTGCAGCCGCATCGCGGCGGGGTCGGTTGTGCTGGAGCCTGTGCCCGCCTGCAAAACCGTCGCCGGGATCCCCGCGCGGATCGTTGGGGAGGCGGGCTGCGATCAGCCGTCGATGTCGATGAACCATCTTTTCGGGCCAGACGCCGAATAACGGCAGATGCCAGTATCGCAATAGAAAAGCCGGGGCATGCCCCGGCTTTCTTCGTTTGGGTGGTGCCGCCCTTAGGCCAGCATGATCATCGGATTTTCAAGGTTCTCGACAATCGCATTCAACAGTTGGGCCCCGAGCGCCCCGTCGATCACGCGGTGATCGACCGAGAGGGTCACGGACATTACCGTTGCCGCCGTGATCTCACCGTCCTTGCCGATGATGGGCTTTTTGACACCAGCCCCCACGGCGAGAATTGCGCCATGCGGCGGGTTGATGACCGCGTCGAAATTGTCGATCCCGAACATGCCGAGGTTGGAGATGGCGAAGCTGCCACCCTGATACTCATGCGGTGCCAGCTTGCGGTCGCGGGCGCGGGTGGCAAGGTCTTTCATCTGCGCCGAGAGGGTCGAGAGCGACTTGGTGTCGGCGTCCTGTAGCACGGGGGTGAACAGCCCGCCTTCGATGGCCACGGCCACGGCCACGTCCGATGGCTTGAGCTTCAGGATACGATCCCCGGCCCAGACGGCGTTGGCATCCGGCACCGATTGCAGCGCCAGCGCACAGGCTTTGATGATAAAATCGTTGACCGAGAGCTTCACGCCGCGCGCTTCGAGTTGCTTGTTCAGATCACTGCGGAAGGAGAGCAGCGCGTCGATTTGAATGTCGCGGCGCAGGTAGAAATGCGGGACCGTCTGCTTGGCCTCGGTGAGGCGCGCGGCGATGGTCTTGCGCATCCCGTCGAGCTTGACCTCTTCGACCTCGCGGTCCTCGTACATCTTGCGCACGGCGTCGGAGGAGGGGCCGGCGGGAGCAGGCTGTGTCACCGGCGCGGCGTCCTTGGCGGCGGCGGGGCTGTCGGTGTTGGCAGCCGTCTGCTGGGCGCTTTCCACATCGGCTTTGACGATCCGACCACGCGGGCCGCTGCCTTCGATTTGGGTGAGGTCCAGCCCCTTGTCCGCAGCGATCCGGCGGGCGAGGGGGGAGGCGAAGATGCGCCCGCCCTTGTCGTCCTTGGGCGCGGCGGGGGCTTTGGCGTCGCTGTTGGTCGGCGCGTCATTTGCATCCGTCGCACCGCGGCCATAGCCCGCTTCGGGCGTTTCGGCCTCGGCTGCTTTGGGCGCTTCCTCGGCCTGAGGTTTCTCTTCTTTGGCCGGGGCGGCGCTGTCGATGTCGTCGGCGCTTTCGCCTTCCTCGAGCAGCACGGCGATCGGCGTGTTTACCTTCACGCCTTCGCTGCCTTCTTCGATCAGGATTTTGCCGATGGTGCCTTCGTCGACGGCTTCGAACTCCATCGTGGCCTTGTCGGTCTCGATCTCGGCGAGGATGTCACCCGAGGCGACCTCGTCCCCTTCCTTGACCAGCCATCTGGCGAGCGTGCCTTCCTCCATCGTGGGCGAAAGGGCGGGCATGAGAATTTCTGTGGGCATGATCCGCTCCTTACCGGTAGGTGACTTTGCGCACGGCTTCGATCACCTCGTCGGTGGTAACCAGCGCGTGTTTTTCGAGGTTGGCGGCATAGGGCATGGGCACGTCCTTGCCGGTGCAGGTGATGACCGGGGCGTCGAGGTAGTCGAACGCCTCCTGCATGATCACGCCGCTGATGTAGCCACCCACCGAGCCCTGCGGCCAGCCTTCTTCGACCGTCACGCAGCGGTTGGTCTTCATCACGGATTTAAGCACCGTTTCGGTGTCCATCGGGCGCAGGGTGCGTAGGTCGATGACCTCGGCCTCGATACCGTCCTCGGCCAGTTTCTCGGCCGCTTCCAGCGCATAGGTCATGCCGATGCCGAAGCTGACGATGGTGACATCCGAACCCTCGCGCCAGATGCGGGCCTTGCCGAAGGGGACGGTGTAATCCTCGAGGTCCGGCACATCGAAGCTACGACCGTAGAGAATTTCGTTCTCAAGGAAGATCACCGGGTTCGGATCGCGGATCGCTGTCTTCATCAAGCCTTTGTAATCGCTAGCCGAATAGGGCATCGCGACCTTGAGGCCGGGGATCTGCATGAACCACGCGGCGTAGTCTTGCGAGTGCTGCGCGCCGACGCGGGCGGCGGCACCGTTGGGACCACGGAAGACCATGGGCGCGCCCATCTGGCCGCCGGACATGTAGAGTGTTTTCGCTGCCGAGTTGATGATCTGGTCCATTGCCTGCATGGCGAAGTTGAAGGTCATGAACTCGACGATGGGGCGCAAACCGCCGAAGGCCGCGCCGACGCCGATACCGGCAAAGCCATGTTCAGTGATCGGCGTGTCGATCACGCGCTTGGCGCCGAATTCGTCTAGCAGACCTTGGGAAATCTTGTAGGCGCCTTGGTACTCGGCGACTTCTTCGCCCATGAGGAAGACGTTCTCGTCGCGGCGCATTTCCTCGGCCATGGCGTCGCGCAGCGCTTCGCGGACGGTTTGCTGCTTCATCTCGGTGCCCTCTGGCCAGTCGGGGCTGGTGTCGGGCTCGGGCTGCTTCTTGCCCTCGGCAGGCGCTTCGCGGTCATCGTCCGAGGATTTAACCTGCGCGGGCTTAGCCTCTTCGCCCTTGTCCTCGGCGGGGGCGGATTTCGCGGTTTCGATGTCGTCGGCGCTTTCGCCTTCTTCGAGCAGCACGGCGATGGGGCTGTTCACCTTCACGCCTTCGGTGCCTTCTTCGATCAGGATCTTGCCGATGGTGCCTTCGTCCACGGCCTCGAATTCCATCGTGGCCTTGTCGGTTTCGATCTCGGCGAGGATGTCACCGGAGGAGACTTCGTCGCCTTCCTTGACCAGCCATTTCGCCAGCGTGCCTTCTTCCATGGTGGGGCTGAGGGCGGGCATGAGAATTTCGGTTGCCATTGCTTCAGGCCTCCTGCGGAACTTCGGTTGCGTAGATGTCGGTCCAGAGCTCGTCGAGGTCGGGCTCCGGGCTCTCCTTGGCGAAATCGGCGCTTTCGTTCACGATCTGCTTGATCTCCTTGTCGATGGCCTTGAGATCTTCCTCGCTCGCGTGGTTGCCCTCTAACAGCAGGCTGCGCACGGCCTCAATCGGGTCGCGTTCGTCGCGCATCTTCTGCACTTCCTCGCGGGTGCGGTATTTCGCGGGGTCGGACATGGAGTGACCACGGTAGCGGTAGGTCTTGATCTCCAGAATATAGGGGCCGTCCTTGCGGGCGTGTTCCACGGCCTTCTGACCGGCTTCCTTGACAGCCAGCACATCCATGCCGTCGACCGCCTCACCGGGGATGCCGAAGGCGCGGCCACGTTCCCAGATCTCGGCCGAGGAGGTCGAGCGCTGCTGCGAGGTGCCCATGGCGTATTGGTTGTTCTCGATCACGAAGATCACCGGCAGTTTCCACAGAGCGGCCATATTGAAGGTCTCGTAGACCTGGCCCTGGTTCGCCGCACCGTCGCCGAAATAGGTGAAGGTGACGCGCCCGTTGCCCTTGTATTGATCGGCAAAGGCAAGGCCCGCGCCAAGCGGCACCTGTGCCGCCACAATGCCGTGACCGCCATAGAAATGCTTCTCTTTCGAGAACATGTGCATTGAGCCGCCCTTGCCTTTGGAATAACCGCCCTCGCGGCCCGTCAGCTCGGCCATGACGCCGTTAGGGTCCATGCCGCAGGCCAGCATATGGCCGTGGTCGCGGTAGGAGGTGATGCGCTTGTCGCCTTCCTCAGCAGCGGCCTCAAGCCCAACAACGACCGCTTCTTGTCCGATATAGAGGTGACAGAACCCCCCGATCAGCCCCATGCCGTAAAGTTGTCCGGCTTTCTCTTCAAACCGCCGGATCAGCAGCATGTCGCGGTAGTAGCTGGTCAGCTCCTCCGCCGAGACATTGGGTTTCTTGCTCGATTTCCTCGCGGCCATGGACGTCTCCTCCGTCGGCTTTGGTCAGGTGCCAAAAGTAGTTTAGCGTTAAACTATTCCCTAACGCATTCCAGAATGGATTGCGAGAGACTTTGTGAAGTGGTGCGCGCACCACGGCTGACAAGGCGAAGGAGGCCAGAGATTTGGTGTGATTGCAAGGCCGCAGGCGCAGGGCAGGGGCCGATAGACGATAAGCCGCGAAAGCTTAGCGAATGACGATCTCATCGGTACGGACCATGCCCAGCACTTTGCGCGCACGTTCGTCGAGAAGATCAAGGTCGAGGTAGTCGTCCGACAGGCGGCGGGTCAGGTTTTCCATCCGGGCCACCTCAGCGCGGACCTCGGCCAAACGGTCGCTCAGCTTTTGGTTCTCGGCCACGATCTCGGTCCGGCGGAACAGGCCGAAATCCCCCTGCACGGCGGCGAAGGTGAAATACAGGCTCAGCGCGAAAGCGATTGCGAAGAACAGCAATGTGCCGAAAGCCGGTCGGGTGTTGCGTGTCATGGTTCTGCCTCTGCGTCTCTTGGCGGACGTGACATCAGTATGACACAGGCGATTCGTTATGGGAATCCCACAATTGCGGGAAACCCGTTGTTTTTAGCGGTAAATCGCGTTTTTGCGCGACTTAGCCGCCCAAAGCTGCGACGCCGGGCAGGGTCTTGCCTTCCATCCATTCAAGGAAAGCGCCCCCGGCGGTGGAGATATAGGTGAAGTCATCCGCCACGCCCGCTTGGTTCAGCGCCGCGACCGTGTCACCGCCCCCGGCGACCGAGGTCAGCGTGCCCTCGCGGGCCTTGGCGGCGGCGGCTTGGGCCGCGGCGACGGTGGCGGTGTCGAAGGGCGGGATTTCAAAGGCTCCCATGGGGCCGTTCCAGATCAGGGTACGCAGTTCGGCGAAGGCGGTCTCGACCAATGCGACGGTCTCGGGGCCCGCGTCGAGCACCATCTGATCTGTCGCGAGCTTCGCATCGGGGCCAAGCGGGGCGACCTCATGGGCCGCACCCTTGGCGAACTCCCGCGAGACCAGACCGTCGACCGGCAGGATGACCCGGCAGCCCGCCTTCTCGGCCTGCGCCATGATGTCCTTGGCCGTGTCGTAGTAGTCCGGCTCTTCCAACGATTTGCCCAGATCGGCCCCGAGTGCGGCGAGGAAGGTGTTCGCCATGCCGCCGCCGATGACCAAAACGTCGAGCCGGTTCACGAGGTTTTCCAAAAGCGCGATCTTGGTCGAGACTTTGGCCCCGCCCACGACAGCGCCCACCGGGCGTTCGGGCTTGGCAAGTGCCGCCTCCAGCGCCGAGAGCTCCGCCTGCATCAAGCGCCCCGCGCAGGCAGGCAGCAGCCGCGCCAGCGCCTCGGTCGAGGCATGGGCGCGGTGCGCGGCAGAGAAGGCATCGTTGCAATAGATATCGCCAAGCGCGGCCAGTTGGCGGGCGAAATCTTCGTCATTGGCCTCCTCACCGGGGTAGAAGCGGATGTTTTCCATGAGTTGCAGATCGGCCTGCGCGTCGCCTGCGGCGTCCAGCGATGGCAGGAATGCCACGTCGCGGCCCAGTGCCTTTTCCAGCGCGGGGAGGACTTGGCGCAGGCACATTTCCTCGACGACCTTGCCCTTGGGCCGTCCGAAATGCGCCAGCAGCGTCACCTTGCCGCCGCGCGACAGGATGTCGTCCACCGTGGGCGCAATCCGCTCGATCCGCGTGGCATCGGTGACGCGGCCCTCTTCGACCGGCACGTTGATGTCGACCCGCAAGAGCACGCGCTTGCCGTCCAGTTCCATATCGTCCAGTGATTTCCAGCCCATCGGTCTTCTCCCAATCCAATCTCTTGCGCTGTGTTTTGCTGTTATCTGGCCTCAGGTCAATGCGCGGCTTGGCAATCGCGGCCAAGCTCCTTAGGTATCTGGCAAAGACAAATCAAAGGATTGCCCCATGGCCGAGATCAAAGACCCCGAGAACACCATCCTGATGGAACTGAAAGGCGGCACCGTCACCATCGAGTTGATGCCCGACCTTGCGCCCAAACATGTGGAGCGGATGAAGGAACTGGCCCGCGCCGGGAAATACGACAATGTCGCCTTCCACCGCGTGATCGAAGGGTTTATGGCCCAGACCGGCGACGTGGCCAACGGCAACATGGAAGACAACTTCAACCTGCGCGCGGCGGGCACTGGCGGCTCGGACCTGCCGAACCTGCCCGCAGAATTCTCCAAGGTTCCGCACGCCCGCGGCACCATCGGTGCAGCCCGTTCGGCCAATCCCGACAGCGCCAACAGCCAGTTCTTCATCAACTTCAAGGACAATGACTTCCTCAACGGTCAATACACCGTTTACGGGCAGGTCATTTCCGGCATGGAGCATGTCGATGCGATCACCCGTGGCGAGCCGCCTGCGAACCCCGACCGCATGATCTCCGTCAAGGTGGCCGCCGATGCGTAAGATCGCCACCTCCAGCGCGCTTCTGGCGCTCCTCGGCTCGGCGGCGATGGCCACCGGGCTCGACATCGAGGTCGCGGGCGAGGCCAATGGCACCGTCAAGATCGACCTGCTCGAAGACGTCGCGCCCAACCACGTGGCGCAGATCACCGAACTGGCCGAGGAAGGCGCCTATGACGGGGTGGTCTTCCACCGCGTGATCGACGGCTTCATGGCCCAGACCGGTGACGTGCAGTTCGGCCGCGCCGATGGCGACACTGCCCGCGCGGGCATGGGCGGCTCCGAGAAGCCCGACCTCAAGGCCGAATTCTCGGACATCGCCTATGAGAAAGGCGTCGTCGGCATGGCCCGCAGCCAGAGCCCCGACAGCGCCAACAGCCAGTTCTTCATCATGTTCGACGAAGCACCTTTCCTCAACGGTCAGTACACCGTTGTCGGCAAGGTCACCGAAGGGCAGGACGTGGTCGATGCCATCAAGCGCGGCACCGGCCCGAACGGCGCCGTCGTGGGCACGCCGGACGTGATGAAAACGGTCACGGTGACCGAGTAACGTCCCGACTAGCATCGCGTGGGGTGGTTTCGCTCACCCCACGCATCGGCCAGTTCAGGCCGTGATGAAATGAGCGTTTTCGCCAGTGGTCTGCTATCAGCGCAGCGCATATTCCGAACTACTGATATTGGCGAAGCGGGCAGGGTGCAGCGTAGACTGTCCCCCCCAAAAGCAAACAGGCGCCGCATTGTCTGCGACGCCTGCGAATGTTCAGCCTGCCGAAATCTTAGGACGCGGGGTTCGGCTTCTGCGCGGGTGCGGATTTCGCGCCGGGGTTCAGCGGATCGTCCTGACGCTGCACGGAGCCTTCGAAATGCGCGCCGGATTCGATCGCGATGGTCTTGTGGATGATGTCGCCCTCGACCCGCGCGGTCGATGTCAGGCGCACCTTGAGGCCACGCACGCGGCCCACGATGCGGCCATTGATCACCACGTCATCGGCAACCACTTCGCCCTTGATCGTCGCCGTCTCACCGATGGTCAGCAGATGGGCGCGAATGTCGCCTTCGACGGTGCCTTCAACCTGAACGTCGCCCGTCGTTTTCATGTTGCCGGTCACATGCAGGTCCGAAGACAGAACGGATGCAGGGGGCTTGGCCTTGGGCGCGCTGGCCTTGAATTCGCTCTGCTTAGAGGGCGGGGGGGCCGAGGATGCACCGGAGGGTGCCGGTTTGGACACATCTGCATCCTGAGGGGCGGGATCGTTGATTTTGCTTTTAGAAAACATCGTTTGCAGCCTTGATATAGATCATGGGATTGACAGCTTTGCCACCTACGCGGACTTCATAGTGCAGATGAACTCCGGTGACCCGTCCTGAGGCACCCATATCACCGATATGTTGCCCGCGCGAGACTCTTTGACCAACTTTCACGCGCAGCTTGGACATGTGGGCATAACGGGTCTCAATGCCGAACTCATGCTGGATCTTGACCAGACGGCCATAGCCCGAGGACCAGCCTGCGTGAATCACCACGCCATCGGCGGTCGCATAAAGCGGCGTGCCCATCCCGGCGGCAAAGTCGACGCCCTTGTGCATGCGGCGGCCACCGGTCTTGGGATCGCGGCGATAGCCGAACTGGCTGGTGAAGCGGAAAGCGTTTTTAACCGGGTTCGCGAAGGGCGCCTTTTCGGCGGCGATCCGGTAGAGGTTCAGCCGGTCCATCTGGCCCAGCAGCTTGTTCGCGCGCAGCGTGTCGGGGCTCAGTTCTTCGCCGCGGGTGGTGAAGGAGAGCGGCGTCATCGGGCCACCTTGGCCGGAATAGCCACGGCGCACGGTGGCGAGGATACGGTCGGTCGGCATGCCCGCGCTGCGGAACATCTTGTCAAGCGGGGCGACAGAGACGCTCATCGCTTCTTCAAGCTGGCGGAAGATCGCGTCGTTCTGGTCGCGCATCAGCGCGATTTCCTGCGCCATCTCATCGGCCTGCAACAGCGCATCCTGCGCGTCGACCACGACCTTGTCGCGCTCCGCCGCGGTCCGGGCGAGGGCTTGGGCAAGGAAATCGACCGGCGCTTGATCGGCATCGGCGCGCAGGCTGCCTGCCTCGCCATTCTCAAGGCTGCCTTCCAGTTCGGCCAGTTTCAGCCTAGCCTTCTGGCGGTCTTTCATCGTGTCGCGCAGGGTGGATTGGATCACCTCGATCCCGGTTTCCAATTCGCGGCGGCGGGTTTCAGAGGCCAGCAGTTCGGACTGCATGACGGAAATCTGCGTGAGCGCGGCGTTAAAGCGGTCTTGGGCGGCAAGCGCCTCTTCGGCGCGCAGGTCGCGCTGCGCGGAAAGCTCGTTCAGCCGGGCCTGATAGGTGCGCTGGTCGCGTTTGGCCTGTTCGCGAAAATTGCCGGAGCCGATGCTATCCATCAAGATGATCGCGGTGGCGATGATGGCCCATGAAACCAGAAAGGCCGATCCTGCCAACCCAACGATTTGCGTGCCGGGCCGCAGGCGGATGAAACGGGTGTCGCTGTCGGATTTCAAAAAGACGCGGCGTTCGGGAAAGTAATGCTCAAGCAGAGCATGCGTCTTGATGGCAATCCGTGTGCGCACGTTGTCGTCCTTTGTCCCGTCCCGTCGGCGCGGGGGGCTCGCCCCATCCGCGCCCAACGTCAATAGCCAGTGCCCGCGAATGGGGCAACCCTATTGACCCGCGCCTGCGCGGCATTCCCCCATTCGTCCAAAAAAGCGCTTTTTCATTGGCAAAAATCCGCCGATACCAAACACTTGCTGCGTCAGGCCCGGTTCAGCTTGGCCCGCCATCCGCGGTCAGGGGCCAGTAGAAATCGGGCGGGATTCCCGCCTCGGCGCGCTTTTCCTCGTTGAACGGCGGCTTGAGATCGCCGTGGAAATACTTGCGCACGAGGGCATGAAAACGGTCCTTTGGGTCGTCGTCATGACGGCCACAGAGGAAGTGAAACCACTTGCTGCCATAGGCCACATGGGCAACCTCTTCGGCATAGATCGTCTCAAGCGCGGCCACGGCGCTGTCGGCCTTTGCTTTGCGGAAAATCTCGATCATGCCGGGGGTCACATCAAGGCCGCGGGCCTCCAGCACCATCGGCACCACGGCGAGGCGGCCCATCAGATCGTCCACCGTGTCTTCGGCGGCGCGCCACATGCCGGCATGGGCGGGCATGGCACCGTAATGGCTGCCCATTTCCTCAAGACAATCGCACATCAGGTTGAAATGTTTGGATTCGTCATCCGCTGCTTTGACCCAATCGTCATAAAAGCCCAAGGGCAGCGGGACATGGGAGAAGCGGGCGATCACATCCCAATGCAGGTCAACGGCGTTCAACTCGATATGCGCCACGGCATGGAGCAGCGCGGCGCGGCCTTCGGGCGTGCCGGGACGGCGGCGCGGGACGTCGCGGGGCGAGAGCAACTCGGGCTGTGCAGGCCGGGCAGGGTGCAGCGGCGGGTCGGCGCGGCCCACCTCGGGGCGTTCACCGGCCTCCCGGGCCGAGAGCCACTGCGCCGCATATTTCCGCGACAGCGCCGTCTTCTCGCGCCCATCCGCCGTGCGCAGCACCGCCTCGGCCATTTCCGCCAGCGGCATCATGCGCCGCGCACCGCGTCGAGCACGGCATCCACATGGCCCGGCACCTTAACCTTGCGCCAGACCTGCGCAATCTGCCCTTCGGCGTCGATCAGATAGGTCGCGCGTTCAATGCCCATGGATTTCTTGCCGTACATGTTCTTTTCGACCCAAACCTCATAGGCTTCGGTCACCGCGCCGTCGGTGTCAGACAAAAGCGGCACCGTCAGCGCATGTTTGGCGGCGAATTTGTCGTGTTTGTCCATACTGTCGCGCGAAATGCCAAAGACCTGCACGCCTGCCTCGGCGAAGTCAGACAAACGCTCGGAAAAGCCGATCGATTCCTTGGTGCAGCCGGGCGTGTCGTCGCGCGGGTAGAAGAACAGAACCACCGGCTCGCCGCGCAAGGCAGAGAGCGTGATCTCGCCACCGCCGGTCACGGGAAGGGTGAAATCCGGGGCCGGTTGGCCGGGTTGGGGTCCGATCTGCGACATGGGGCGGTTCCTTTGGCTTGTGAAGGGTCGTTCAGGGCTGTCATACTGCATCTGATTTGACAACGTCAAAGCCGCCCCAGAAAGCCGCCCTATCCGAACCGGAGCCCGATGCGCGACCCGTCCCTTTCCAGCCCCCCTGCGCCAGATGGCGAAGGGCCGCCGCGCCGCCGGTCGCGCCGCCGCGCGGGGATCGTCTCGGCTGTGGTGCTGGTGCTCTTGGCGGCGCTGGCCACCGGGGCGGCGGTCTATTTCACCGGGCGTCCGATTCCGGCGCCGCTTTGGGTGCAGACACGGATCGAGGCGCGGATCGCGAGCGCCCTGCCTCAGGCGCGGGTGGATTTCGGCGCGATGGAATTCGTCGTTGACGAGGGGTGGCGCCCCCGCGTGCGTTTGCAAGACATCTTTGTCACCACGCCCGAGGGCGATGAGATCGTCAGTTTCAATGAGTTCAAGGCCAGCCTGTCGATGCGGTCCCTGCTGCGCGGTGTGGCGCAGCCGCGGGCGATTTCGCTTTCGGGCGTGGTGGCCAACCTGCGCCGCGGGGCGGATGGGCGGGTGAGCCTGAGCGCCGGGGCCGGGATTGCGCCACCCGAGCGGGAGGCGGCGACCCTGCCGCAACTCATCGGCCAGATCGACGAGGTGCTGGCCGCCCCCGCGCTATCCGCCCTGCGCTCGGTCGAGCTGCGCGCGCTGACGTTGCGGTTCGAGGATGCCCGCGCGGGCCGCGCTTGGACCGGAGATGGCGGGCGGCTGCGCCTGTCGCGTAGCGGCGATGCGCTTGACCTCTCCGCCGATCTCGCGGTGCTCAGCGGGGGCGCGGGGGTGGCCACGCTCACCGCCAATTACAGCAGCCAAATCGGTGAGAATGCCGCGACCTTTGGCGTGACCTTCGACGGGGTCGATGCGCGCGACATCGCGGCGCAGGGGCCTGCCTTTTCGTGGCTCGAAGTGCTGCGGACCAATATCTCGGGCGCGGTGCGCAGCGGCATCGACAGCACGGGCCGTTTCGCGCCGATCAACGCCTCTTTGCAGATCGGCAAGGGCGTCTTGCAGACCAAGCCGATCCCCTTCGATGGGGCGCAGAGCTATTTCAGCTACGACCCCGCGCGCCAGCTGTTGCGCTTTGACGAGATGTCGCTCGACAGCCCTTGGGTCTCGGGCAATATCACCGGCAGCTCGCAACTGGGCGATGTCACGGGCGGCATTCCGGGGCGGATGGTGGGGCAGTTCAGTCTGCGCGATCTTCGGGCCAATCCGGCGGAGGTCTACCCCGAAACGGTGGCCTTGGATCAGGCGGATATCGACTTTGAACTCAGCCTTAATCCGTTTCGCCTGAAGCTGGGCCGTCTGGAGATCAGCGATCAGGGCCGCAACCTGCGCCTTGATGGCGCGTTGGTGGCCGAGGCGGAGGGCTGGAACCTGTCTCTCGATGGGCGGATGGACCGGCTCAGCCCCGAACGCCTTCTGGCGCTCTGGCCCGAGGGGGTGAAGCCCAAGACCCGCAAATGGCTGGATGAGAACCTTCACGCGGGCCGGATGCGCAACCTCGATCTGGCGCTGCGCATGGCGCCGGGGCAGGCGCCGCAGACCTATGTCGCCTTCGACTATGCCGGGGCCGAGGTGCGGTTTCTGAAGACCCTGCCGCATATCACCGATGGCAGCGGCCATATGAGCCTGCTCGACAACCGCCTTGTCGTCACGGTGGACGCGGGCGAGGTCATCGCGCCGCAGGGCGGGGCGGTGACGCTGGATGGGTCCTCTTTCATCATTCCCGATGTGCGGGTGAAAGACGGCAGCCCCTCGGTGATCCGGCTCAACACGCGCTCCACCCTGACCGCGGCGCTGTCGCTGCTGAACCAGCCGCCGATGCGGGTGATGGAAAAGGCCGGGCTGCCCGTGACGCTCGCGGATGGGGAGGCGGTGCTGAAAGGCACGCTGGCGCTGCCGTTGAAAAAGGGCGGCAAGCCCGAAGATGTGCGCTATCACTTCGCGGGGGACCTGCTGGCGCCCTCGACCGATACGCTGGTCAAAGACCGCAGCCTTCAGGCCAGCAAACTGTCCATCACCGCGAACAATGAACGCATCAGCATCGGCGGCGCGGGGCGTATCGACGGGGTGGGCTTCGACGGGGAATGGTCGCAGGCGATCGGCCCCGGCTCGGATGAAAGCCGCCTGACCGCGCAGGTGGCGCTGACCCCGGCGGGGCTCGAAGCCTTTGGCGTGGCCTTGCCCCCCGGCAGCCTGCGCGGCGAGGGGCGCGGGCAGATTGCCGTGGACCTCAAGAAGGGCGAAGCGCCGCGCTTCACCCTGCAAAGTGATCTGGCGGGTTTGGGCGTCTCCGTCCCGCAACTGTCATGGAGCAAGGCGCCGGGCACCAAGGGCGAGTTGCGACTGGCAGGGCGTTTGGGCGAGACGCCGAATATCGACGCCTTTCAATTGAACGCGCCGGGGCTGCGGGTGGCGGGCTCCATCGACCTTGCCCCCGGCGGCGCATTGGAGCGGGTGCGGATCGACCGGCTGCGGCGGGGCGACTGGTTGGATATCCCGTTGCAACTGATCGGGCAGGGCAAGGGCAACCCGGTGCAGGTGGTGCTGGGCGGCGGCACGCTTGACATGCGCCGGGCCGAGTTCGGCGCGTCCGGGGGCCAAGCCGGGCCGCCGATGCGCGTGGCACTGGACCGGTTGCAGATCACCGACACGATTTACCTGACCGATCTTTCGGGCACATTCGACACCGCCAAGGGGATGGACGGCGCCTTTACCGCCCGGCTCAATGGCGGCACGCCGGTGCAGGGGCGGGTGCTGCCCCAAGCGGGGCGCAGCGCGGTACGCGTGGTCTCGGACGACGCGGGCGGGGTTCTGCGCTCGGCCGGGTTGGTGAAACAGGTGGTCGGGGGGAACCTGTCGCTCACCCTGCTGCCCGTGGGTTCGGGCGGCGCCTTTGACGGGCAGCTTACGGTCAGCGATGTCGCCATTCGCGACGCGCCGGGGATCGCGGCGCTGGTCAATGCCATCTCGGTCGTCGGGCTAATCAACGAGCTTAACGGCGACGGGATTTACTTTGACGATGTGGAGGCGAACTTTCGCCTGACCCCGAACCGCCTGACCTTGACCGAGGCCAGCGCGGTGGGCGCTTCCTTGGGCCTGTCGATGGATGGGGTCTATGCGCTGGATAGCGGATTGATCGACATGCAAGGGGTGATCTCTCCGGTCTATATGTTCAACGGGATCGGGTCGCTCTTTACCCGCAAGGGCGAGGGGCTGATCGGGTTCAATTACCGGCTCACGGGGGCCGCGAAAGACCCCAGCGTTTCGGTCAACCCGCTCTCGGCGCTCACCCCCGGCATGTTCCGCGAGCTGTTTCGCCGTCCGCCGCCCCAGCCGCCACAGGTGCAGGGCCAAGCGAATCCGGTTGCCCGGGTGCCGGAGGAACGCTAAGCGCCGAAGCGACCCTGCCGCCAGACCCGGAGCCGCGCCGATGAAGCTTTCCGATTTTGATTTCGACCTTCCTGAGACCCTGATCGCTACACGTCCCGCCAACCCGCGCTCTTCCGCGCGGTTGCTGGTGGCCGAGGGCGACGCTCTGCACGACCGGCGCGTGACCGATCTGACCGACTGGCTGCGCCCCGGCGACCGATTGGTGCTGAACGACACCCGCGTGATCCCCGCGCGGCTGAGCGGCATTCGCCACCGCACCTCGGCCCAAGGGGCGGTGCAGGCCAAGATCGAGGTCACCCTGTTGGAGCCGCGCGGCGACGGCACTTGGTCGGCGCTGATCAAACCGCTGCGCAAACTGAAGATCGGCGAAGAGGTCGTCTTTTCCGATGATCTGCGCGCCACCTTGGAGGCGGTGGAGGACGGGCAGGGGCATCTGCGGTTCAACTGCGCGGGCGATGATTTCGACGCGGCGCTCAATGCCGCGGGGGCGATGCCGCTGCCGCCCTATATCGCCGCCAAACGCGCCGCCGATGCGCAGGACATGACCGATTACCAAACCGTCTTTGCCCGCCACGCGGGCGCGGTCGCGGCGCCTACGGCCTCGCTGCATTTCGACGAGCCGCTGCTCGAAGCACTGGCCGAGAAGGGCGTGAGTTTTAGCCATGTCACCCTGCATGTCGGCGCGGGCACTTTCCTGCCGGTCAAGGTCGACGACATCTCGGAACACAAGATGCACGCCGAATGGGGCCGGGTTAGCGCAAAGGCCGCTGAAGAGATTGCCGGCACCCGCGCCGCCGGAGGGCGCGTGATCCCCGTGGGCACCACCGCCCTGCGCCTGATTGAGACGGCGGCGCGCGAGGGTGAGATCACCGCATGGGAAGGCGACACCGACATCTTCATCACGCCGGGGTTCAAGTTCAACGTGGCCGACGGGCTGATGACGAATTTCCACCTGCCTAAATCGACGCTGATGATGCTGGTCTCGGCCCTCATGGGGGTGCAGCGGGTGAAAGACATCTATGCCCATGCCATCGGCGAGGGCTATCGCTTTTTCTCCTACGGCGATTCCTCCCTTCTGCTGCCTGAGGCGCAAAAACCCGCTTGAATGTCGCACTAGGGGGTGACTAGCCTGCGATTGCCGTCCATGGGAGGGCTTGGGCGAACAAGGAATTGACTGATGATTCAAGTGGTTTCAAGCGCATGGGCGCTTTTGCTGGGCATGTGCCTGTTGATGGTCGGCAACGGCATGCAAGGCACATTGCTGGGTATCCGCGGCGGCATCGAAGGGTTTTCGACCTTCCAGATGTCGATCGTCATGTCGGCCTATTTCGTGGGCTTCCTTGGCGGGTCGCGCATGGCGCCGGGGATGATCCGCCGGGTCGGCCACGTGCGGGTCTTCGCGGCATTGGCCTCGCTGATCTCGGCGGTGATGATCATCTATCCGACCTTCCCCAATACCATCGTCTGGTCGCTGGGCAGGGTGCTGATCGGCTTTTGCTTCTCCGCCGTCTACGTCACAGCGGAAAGCTGGCTCAACAACGCCGCCACGAACGAAAACCGAGGGCAGGCGCTCTCGGCCTATATGATCGTGCAAACGCTGGGGATCGTGATCGCGCAGGCGCTCTTGCTGACCGCCGACCCCTCGGGCTTCGTGCTCTTCGTCATCCCCTCGGTGCTGGTGAGCATCGCGGTGACTCCGATCCTTTTGTCGATCAGCCCGACACCGCCTTTTGATACCACCAAGCCGATGAGCCTGCGCGAGTTGATGGATTTCTCGCCCTTGGGCTGTGTCGGCATGTTCCTTCTGGGCGGCGTCTTCTCGGCCCAGTTCGGCATGGCGGCGGTTTACGGCGCCGAAGCCGGGCTGAGCGTCGGCCAGATTTCACTTTTCGTGGCCATGTTCTTCGTCGGCTCCGTGATCCTGCAATATCCCATCGGCTGGATCTCGGACCGCATGGACCGCCGCAGCCTCATCGTCATCGTCGCCACGCTCGGCGGCATCGGCTCGGTCATCGGTATGACGCTGGGCCATGTCTTCCCGATCCTGCTGGCCACGGCCTTTCTGGTGGGGGGCATGTCGAACCCGCTCTACTCGCTGCTCATGGCCCACACCAACGACTTTCTTGAGCATGAGGACATGGCCTCGGCCTCGGGTGGGATGATATTTATCAACGGCTTGGGCGCGGTTCTGGGTCCGGTGATCACCGGTTGGATGATGGGCACGGCGCTCGGGCCGGGGGGCTTTTATCTGTTCACCGCCGTGCTTTTCGCCGCTCTGGCCGCCTATGCCTCCTACCGTAAGACACAGCGTGCCGCGGTGCCGGTCGACGAGACAGGCAACTACGTGCCGATCTACCCTTCGGCCACTGCCGTGGCTGTGGAGATCGCGCAGGAGTATATCATTGAAACGGAACAGGAAGCCGCCGAAGAGGCTGCCCAAGAAAGCGCCGAAGCGGATAAAAACGCCCCTGATAGCGATAACGATGTCGCGGATGACATAAAACGTGACTAGGCTTTTACTGTAAGACGTTCTTAACTTTAACGAAACGGCCCAGATGCGGCAAAGGAGTGTGCGGGATGGCTGCCACAAATGCAGAACCCCAAGATGTACTGAATTTCTGGCTCGAAGACGTAGGTCCGGCCGGATGGTACAACAGTTCCGAAACGCTGGATGCCGATATCCGCGCGCGTTTCGAGGGGCTTTGGGATGAGGCGCAGGCTGGCAAGCTGAACCATTGGCTGACCAATCCCACCTACGCGCTGGCCTTTCTGATCCTGACCGATCAATTCCCGCGCAACATGTTCCGCGACACGGGCAAGGCGTTTTCCAGCGACCGTATCGCGCTGGCGGCGGCAAAACTGGCGATTGAGAAAGGCTGGGACATGCGGGTTGAGGCGCCCGCGCGGCAGTTCTTCTACCTGCCGCTGATGCATTCCGAGAACCTCTGCGATCAGGACCGCTGCGTGCGTCTGATGTGCGACCGGATGCCGAAAAGCGACGGCAGCAACCTGTTGCATGCCCGCGCCCACCGCGAAGTGATCCGCCAGTTTGGCCGCTTTCCCTATCGCAACGCGGCGCTGTCACGCAGTTTCACGGCGCAGGAGACCTCCTATCTCGACGCGGGCGGCTATGGGCGGACGGTCAAGGACCTGCGCGCGGAACTTCAAGCGGCCTGAGCCTTGGGCAGGCCGGGGCAACACGCGTGGTTGTGGCGATTGCAAATATGGTTTAGCGGTAAACTATATTTGCAAACCCTAACGCGAGGTCCTTGCCATGGCTGCCAAATCCTTTGATCTGATCGTGATCGGTGCGGGGCCGGGCGGCTATGTCGCCGCGATCCGTGGCGCCCAGCTTGGCCTGAAGGTCGCGGTGGTCGAACGGGAGAACCTCGGCGGCATCTGCCTGAACTGGGGCTGCATCCCCACCAAGGCGTTGCTGCGCTCTGCCGAAGTGTTCCACCTGATGCACCGTGCCAAGGATTTCGGTCTGGCGGCGGATAAGATCGACTATGATCTTGCCGCCGTGGTCAAACGCTCGCGCGGCGTTGCCAAACAGATGGAAGGCGGGGTCAAACACCTGCTGAAGAAAAACAAGGTCGAAGTCTTCATGGGCGAAGCCTCGATCCCCGCGAAGGGGAAGGTCTCCGTCAAAACCGACAAGGGCGGCGAGGAGCTGACGGCCAAGAATATCGTGCTCGCCACCGGCGCGCGCGCCCGCGAATTGCCGGGGCTAGAGGCGGACGGCAAACGCGTCTGGACCTACCGACATGCCCTTCAGCCTGTGCACGACCCCAAGAAACTGCTGGTCATCGGGTCCGGTGCCATCGGCATCGAATTTGCGAGCTTTTACAACACCCTTGGCGCCGATACCACGGTGGTCGAGGTGATGGACCGCGTGCTGCCTGTCGAAGATGAAGAGATTTCGAAATTCGCCAAAAAGGCATTCGAAAAACAGGGCATGACCATCATGCAGAAGGCCACGGTCAAGAAACTCGACCGTGCCGACGACAAAGTCACCGCCCATATCGAACGAGACGGCAAGGTCGAGAAGCTTGAGTTCGACACCGTGATCTCAGCCGTTGGCATCGTCGGCAATACCGAAGGGCTGGGGCTGGAAGAGCTTGGCGTCAAGGTTGACCGCACCCATGTCGTGACGGATGAATATTGCCGCACCGGGATCGATGGGCTCTTTGCCATCGGCGACATCGCGGGGGCGCCTTGGCTTGCGCATAAGGCCAGCCACGAGGGCGTCATGGTGGCCGAGCTGATCGCGGGCCAGAAACCCCATCCCGTCAAACCCGAAAGCATCGCCGGCTGCACCTATTGCCACCCCCAAGTCGCCTCCGTTGGGCTGACCGAGGCGAAGGCCAAAGAGCAGGGCTATGACATCAAGGTCGGGCGCTTCCCCTTCATCGGCAATGGCAAGGCCGTGGCTTTGGGGGAGCCTGAGGGGCTGGTGAAAACCATCTTCGACGCCAAAACCGGCGAACTTCTGGGCGCGCATATGGTCGGGGCCGAGGTGACGGAACTGATCCAAGGCTATGTCGTAGGCCGCCAGTTGGAGACCACCGAAGAAGACCTGATGAACACCGTCTTCCCGCATCCGACGCTCAGCGAGATGATGCATGAATCCGTGCTCGACGCTTTCGACCGCGTGATCCATATGTAAGGCGCGCGGGGCAGGGCGCGCCCAACGCGCCTTGCCCCGTCGCACTTCGGCCAAACCGTTGGGAGCCATGTCGTGGTCAGCCTAAACCGTGTCGTCATGCACCGCAGCACCCGCCGGATGATTGACCGTTTGAACCCTGAAACGCTGGACGCCGCCGAAATCTCCGGCAAGTTCGGCAAACGGTTCACGTTCCAGAGCTACACCCAGTTCGCCTATCCGACCTATGACATCTGCGCAGGTCCCTTCACCGATCCGGCGAGCGGTGCCGTGCGGCAGTTCGATCTGATCCTCGCCAATCAGGTTTGGGAGCATCTCGACCGGCCCTATACGGCACTGGGCCATGTTCAACAGATGCTCAGGCCGAGGGGATATTTCTGGATCGCCGTGCCGTTTTTCATCCCCTTTCATGCGGCCCCAAATGACAACTCCCGTTGGTCCGCCCGGGGCCTGAAGAACCTGCTGATCGAGGCCGGGTTCGACGCGCACCGGATCAACGCCAAACAATGGGGCAACCGCGCCGCCGCCGCACGCAATCTGGAGCCTGACTGGCCCCCGGCTTTCGACAAGGCCATAGATGATCTGACCAATGATCCCGAAATGCCGCTCTGCGCATGGGCGCTGGCCCAGAAGGCTTGAGGGCAGATGGCTGAACACACCTCCTTTCTGCGCGTCTTTGCGCTTTGGGCCGCGGGGCTGGGGGCGGCTGCGCAATATGGCAAGATGAGTGTCATCTTCGACCTGCTGCCGGATATCTACCCGCAGGCCGGGGCGGCGCTTGGGTTCTTGGTCTCCTCGGTGGGTGGTGTCGGTATCCTCCTTGGTGTCGTGGCGGGGCTGGTGGTCGCCCGGGTCCGCTATCGCCGCGCGCTTCTCTTCGCCCTTTGGCTTGGCGCGGTTGTGTCGGCTTTTCAGGCGTTCTTGCCTGGCTTTGGCTGGATGCTGGCCAGCCGGGTGGTCGAAGGGCTGTCACATCTGGCCATCGTCGTCGCCGCGCCGACCCTCATCGCGCAGCTTAGCGCTGTGAAAGACCGCGGGTTTACCCTGACCCTCTGGGGCACCTTCTTTGGCGTCGCCTTCGCGGTCCTGACGCTTCTTGGCCGTCCGCTCGCTTTGACCTTGGGTGTGCCAGCGCTTTTCGCCGTTCACGCCGCCTATATGGCGGGCTGCGCGCTGGTGCTCTCCGCCAGTCTGCGCAGCTTGCCGGAGGAGGGCGCGCAGCCGCCTTTCTCCCTGCCGCAGATACTCCGCGATCACCTTGCGATTTACCGGTCACCCTTCCTCTCCGCCCCGGCGGCGGGTTGGCTGTTCTATACATTCAGCTTCGTCTCCATCCTCACTGTCTTGCCGCCCTACCTCCCCGAGGCATGGCGGGCGGTTACCATGGCAGCCATGCCGCTCACCAGCATCGCGGTGTCGATGACCGTCGGCGTGGCGCTGCTGCGCCGCCTGCCAGCGGTCTACGTCGTGCAAACGGGCTTTGGCCTCTCGGCCCTTTCCATGGTTTGGCTCTGGCTCGCCCCCGGCACCCCGCTGGCCTGTCTGGCGCTTGCTGGGGCCATGGGGCTGATCCAAGGGGCAAGTTTCACCGCTGTGGCGCAGCTGAACACCGGCCCTGCCGCGCAGGCGCAGGCCAACGGCGCGGTGGCGCAGATGGGCAACCTCGGCAACAGCCTGGGCACGCCGGTCATGGCCTTCGGTCTGGCAAGTTTCGGCGCCGCGGCGCTGCCGTTACTTGCGGGCGGGGCCTTCGTTATGGGGCTTGTGGCACATCTCCTCCTCGGTGCGGCCCGACGTCGCAGGCGGCACGTTCCTGTTTAGTTCTCACTTTTCCGTTGGAAAACACTGCATCAGCACCTATGTACAAATCGTTAAGAGGGGCATGTGATGGCTGAGCTGAAGAATATTGAAGTGCGCGGCGCGCGCGAGCACAATTTGAAGAACATCGACGTGGATATTCCACGGGACCAACTGGTTGTAATCACCGGGCTTTCTGGTTCCGGCAAGTCGAGCCTTGCCTTCGACACGATCTATGCCGAAGGGCAGCGGCGCTATGTGGAATCGCTCTCGGCCTATGCGCGGCAGTTCCTTGATATGATGCAAAAGCCGGATGTGGATCACATTTCCGGCCTCAGCCCCGCCATTTCAATCGAACAAAAGACAACGTCGAAGAACCCGAGGTCGACCGTCGGCACGGTGACCGAGATTTACGACTACCTGCGTCTGCTCTTCGCCCGCGTTGGCACGCCCTATAGCCCCGCCACCGGCAAGCCGATCGAGGCCCAGCAGGTGCAGGACATGGTCGACCGGATCATGACGATGGAAGAGGGCACGCGGGCCTATCTGCTGGCCCCCATCATCCGCGACCGGAAAGGTGAATACCGCAAGGAATTCATTGAGTTGCGCAAGCAGGGCTTCCAGCGGGTCAAGGTGAATGGCGACTTCTACGATCTGGATGAGCCGCCCACCTTGGATAAGAAATTCCGTCATGACATCGACGTCGTCGTCGACCGGATCGTGGTGCGCGAGGGTTTGGAGACGCGGCTTGCGGACTCGCTCCGCACCGCGCTCGACCTTGCCGACGGGATCGCTGTGCTAGAGACGGCCCCCAGCGAAGGTGAGCCGGAACGCCATACGTTCTCCGAGAAATTCGCCTGTCCCGTCAGTGGTTTCACCATCCCCGAGATTGAGCCGCGGCTGTTCTCTTTCAACGCGCCCTTCGGGGCTTGCCCGTCTTGTGACGGCCTTGGGGTCGAGCTTTTCTTCGATGAACGTTTGGTGGTGCCGGATCAAAACCTGAAGATCTATGATGGTGCGCTGGCGCCTTGGCGTAAGGGGAAGTCTCCGTACTTTAAGCAGACCATCGAAGCCATTGCGAAACATTATAATTTTGATCAGAAGACCCGTTGGAAAGACCTGCCTGAAAAGGTCCAGAACGTCTTCCTCCATGGTTCCGGTAAGGAGGAGATCACCTTCCGTTATGATGAGGGCGGCCGCGTCTATGAGGTGAAGCGGGTTTTCGAAGGGGTCATCCCCAACATGCAGCGGCGCTACCGCGAAACCGATAGTAATTGGGTGCGCGAGGAGTTCGAACGCTACCAGAATAACCGCCCCTGTGGCACTTGCGGCGGCTATCGCCTGCGGCCCGAAGCGCTGGCGGTGCGGATTGGCCCGCGCGACGGTGGTGAAGATGAATTGCTGCATATCGGCAAAGTGGTCGAGATGTCGATCCGCGAGGCTTTCGACTGGTGCAAGACGGTGCCAGACCATCTGACCGATCAGAAGAACGAGATTGCCCGGGCCATTTTGAAGGAAATCCGGGAACGTCTTGGTTTCCTAAATAACGTTGGTCTTGAGTACCTTACGATGTCACGTTCAAGTGGTACGTTAAGTGGCGGTGAGAGCCAGCGCATTCGTTTGGCGAGCCAGATCGGCTCGGGGCTGACGGGGGTTCTCTATGTTCTTGATGAGCCATCGATTGGCTTGCACCAGCGCGACAATGACCGTCTGCTCGATACATTGAAGAACCTGCGCGATCAGGGGAACACCGTGATCGTGGTGGAGCACGATGAGGAGGCCATCCGCGAGGCGGATTACGTCTTTGATATTGGGCCGGGGGCTGGGGTCCACGGCGGACAGGTTATCAGCCATGGCACGCCGCAAGAGGTTGCAGCCGATCCGAATTCAGTTACGGGTCAGTACCTTACCGGCGTTCGCGAAATCTCCGTCCCGGCGAAGCGGCGCAAGGGGAATAAGAAGAAGTTGCAGGTGGTAAAGGCCACCGGCAACAACTTGCAGAATGTGACGGTGGACTTTCCGCTGGGGAAATTCGTCTGCGTGACGGGCGTGTCGGGGGGCGGCAAATCGACCCTGACGATTGAAACCTTGTTCAAGACCGCTTCGATGAATCTGAATGGGGCCCGGCAGACGCCAGCGCCATGTCAAACGATCAAGGGGTTGGAGCATCTCGATAAGGTCATCGACATTGACCAACGCCCGATTGGGCGAACTCCGCGTTCGAATCCAGCGACTTACACCGGGGCCTTCACCCCAATCCGCGATTGGTTTGCCGGTCTGCCGGAGGCCAAGGAGCGCGGCTATAAGCCCGGGCGCTTCTCCTTCAATGTCAAAGGGGGGCGTTGCGAGGCCTGTCAGGGCGATGGGGTCATCAAGATTGAGATGCATTTTCTGCCAGATGTCTACGTGGAATGCGAGACCTGTAAGGGCGCGCGTTATAACCGTGAGACGCTCGAGGTGAAGTTCAAGGGCAAGAGCATCGCAGATGTCCTTGATATGACTGTGGAAGATGCGCAGAACTTCTTTGCCGCGGTGCCGTCGATCCGGGAGAAGATGGACGCGCTGATGCGGGTCGGCCTAGGGTATATCAAGGTGGGTCAACAGGCGACGACGCTTTCGGGCGGTGAGGCGCAGCGGGTGAAACTCAGCAAGGAGCTGAGCAAACGCTCGACGGGGCGCACGCTTTACATTCTGGATGAGCCAACCACCGGTTTGCACTTTGAAGACGTGCGTAAGCTTTTGGAAGTGCTGCATGAATTGGTTGATCAGGGCAACTCCGTCGTGGTGATTGAGCACAACCTCGACGTGGTGAAAACCGCGGATCACATCATCGATATCGGTCCCGAGGGCGGTGATGGCGGGGGCCGTGTTGTGGCCACGGGTACGCCCGAAAAGGTCGCGGAAGTGGCTGAGAGCTACACGGGGAAGTACCTCAAGCCCATGTTGCGCAAGGAGACGAAAGTGGCGGCGGAATAACCGCCGCCACTTCACCGTGTCAGTTATGTTAGGGGCTTAGCCCTTATATCCGCGCTGTTCGAACCGCGGGAGCATGGCGGAGAAATCTTTGCCCTTGCCGCCTTCTTCTTCGACGAAGCGGGTGTAGAGCTCTTTCGCCAGTGCGCCCATGGGCGTGTCGGCATTGGCCATTTCAGCGGCTTGCTGCGCGAGGCCAAGGTCTTTCAGCATCAACTCCGCCGCGAAGCCCGGTTTGTAGTCATTGTCGGCAGGCGACTGCGGACCGACTCCGGGGGCAGGGCAGTAGGCGTTCATCGACCATGAATAGCCGGAGGACGTGCTGACCACGTCGAACATCCGCTCCCGATCTAGGCCCAGCTTGTCGGCCAGCGCGAAGGCTTCGCAGGTGGCGATCATCGTGGCGCCGAGGATCATGTTGTTGCAGATCTTCGCGGCTTGGCCAGCGCCTGCGTCGCCGCAGTGTACGGCCTTTTGACCCATGATGTCGAAGAGCGGTTTGGCTTTCTCGAAGGCCGCCTCCGCACCGCCTGCCATGAAGGTGAGCGTGCCGCCCTGTGCGCCGCCGATGCCGCCGGAGACGGGGGCGTCGACGAAAAGCAGCCCGGCTTTCTGCGCCGCCTCTGCCGCGAAACGCGCGCTTTCCACATCGACGGTGGAACAGTCGATCAGCAGCGCGCCGGGGGCCATATGGGCGACAGCTTCTTCGGCAACTTGGCGCAGGATCGCGCCATTGGGCAGCATGGTGATGACGACATCGGCGTCGGTCACCGCTTCGGCGATGGTCTTGGCTTCGGCTACCCCTTCGGCGGTGGTGCCAGCCACGTCATTGCCGCGCACCGTATGACCCGCGGCGGCGAGGTTGGCCGCCATCGGGCCGCCCATGTTGCCCAGTCCGATGAAACCGATTGTGAGTTTGCTCATGAATTTTCCTCCAACTTCAATTCGTTGTCGCCCAAGGGGGCGAGCATGGCTTCGACATCGGCCTGCGGTACGTTCCAATCGGCATGTTGCCAGTTGGGGCTGCGATCCTTGTCGATGATCGCGGCGCGCACGCCTTCGATGAAGTCGCCTTTCTCCAGTGACCGCGCGGTAAAGCGGTATTCCTGTTGCAGCGCCGGGACCATGCCGATGCCCGGGCCGCGCAGACGGCGGAGCATTTCCAGCGTGCAGCCCATCGACAGGGGGGAGCTGCGGCGCAGGGTCTTCAGCGTCTCGGCGGCGAAGGCGCTTTCCGATATGGAAAAGGTGGCTTCGATCTTTTCCAAATTCTCCGGGGCGAAAAGGTGATCCACCTCATCTTGAACCTCGGCCAGTCTAGATGGGGGCGGGGTCGTCGCCGCGCGGTCGAGGATGAAGGGATCGCCGTTCTCTTCCAGTTGCGCGATTAGCTCGGGCCATTGGTCCTCGGGGATGAAGTAGTCGGCAAAGCCCGCGTGCAGCACATCCGCCGGACCCATGCGCGCCCCGGTGAGGCCGAGGTATTCGCCCATCCGCCCCGGCGCTTGCGCCAGCAGCAGCGTGCCGCCCACGTCTGGCACCAGTCCGATGCCGCATTCCGGCATGGCGATCTTGCTCGCCTCCCCCACGACGCGGTGCGAGCCGTGGCAACCGATGCCGACGCCGCCGCCCATGGTGAAGCCCTGCATGAAGGAGATCACCGGCTTGGGGTAGCCATGCAGCTTGTTGTTGAGCCGGTATTCATCGGCCCAGAACTGCCGGGCGAAATCGTAATCGCCCTCCTTGCCGGTCTGGTAGAGTTGCGCGACGTCGCCGCCAGCGCAGAAGGCTTTCTCGCCCTCCGCGTCCAACACGACGACCGCGACCTCCGGGTCGTCGCGCCAAGCATCAATGGCCTTCTCGATGGCGATACACATGTCGTAGCTCAGCGCGTTCAGCGCTTTGGGCCGGGTCAGCGTGATGCGGCCCGCGCGCCCCGTTTTGCGGATGTCGATGTCACTCATGGGGGCCTCAGCGGTTCTTGAGCATGTCGCGGGCAACGATCACGCGCATGATCTCGTTGGTGCCTTCGAGGATCTGGTGCACGCGCAGGTCGCGCACCAGCTTCTCGATCCCGTAATCGGCAAGGTAGCCGTAGCCGCCGTGCAGTTGCAGACATTGGTCGACGACCTTGCTGCCGGTCTCGGTCACGAATTTCTTGGCCATGGCGCAGAACTTGGTGGCGTCCGGCGCGCCGGTGTCGAGCTTCCATGCCGCTTGGCGCAGGAAGGTGCGCGCGGCCTGCAACTCGATCTCCATATCGGCGAGGCGGAACTGCAGCCCCTGGAACTGGTCGATGGTCTGGCCGAAGGCCTTCCGGTCGCCCATGTATTCCAGCGTCTTGTTGAGCGCGGTCTGCGCGGCCCCCAGTGAGCAGGCCGAGATGTTGAGCCGCCCGCCGTCGAGGCCGGCCATGGCGTATTTAAAGCCCTTGCCCTCTTCGCCGACGAGGTTCTCGGCACCGATCTTGCAATCGTCGAACTGCACCAGCGCCGTCGGCTGGCTGCGCCAACCCATCTTGTCTTCCAACCCGCCGAAGCTGAGGCCGGGGGTGCCGTCCTCGACATAGACGGTCGAAACCCCGCGCGCGCCGTCGTCGGAGGTGCGCACCATGGTGACATAGGCATCCGAATAGCCGCCGCCCGAGATAAAGGCCTTGGTGCCGTTCAGCGTGTAGCCCTCATTGCTGCGCTCGCAGCGGGTCTTCAGCGCCGCCGCGTCGGAGCCGGAGCCGGGTTCGGTCAGGCAGTAGCTCAGCACCGTCTCCATGGTCAGCACCTTGGGCATGACGCGCTCTTTCATCTCGTCACTGGCGAAAGTGTCGAGCATTTTGGCGCACATGTTATGGATTGAGAGGAACGCCGCGACCGAGGGGCAGGCCATCGAGAGCGCCTCGAAGACCAGCGTGGCGTCGAGGCGCGTGAGACCCGCGCCGCCGGTTTCCTCCGAGACGTAGAGCCCGCCGAAGCCCAGCTCGCCGATCTGCGGCCACAACTCCTTGGGGATGGTGCCATCCTTTTCCCACTGATGGGCATGGGGGGCGATATTGTCCTGCCCAAAGGCATGGGCCATGTCGAAAATGGCGGTCTGTTCCTCGTTCAATGCGAAATCCATCGCGGCTCCTCCCTGAAGTCATGTGCCCTTGGAACTGAACACTTGTTTAATTCTATCAGCCGAAAGGAGCGACAACAAGCGTCACAGATCGGCGTGGTATTCCTCTATCAACTGGCGCACGACCGCTTCGCCGCCTTTGCCCTCGGGGGCGTCGGCCCAGACCTTGCGCTGCCGGTCGGCGGAGGTGCCCTGTTTGACGACATCGCGCAGGGCGCAGACCTCGTCCAAACACCCGAGCGCCTCAGCGTCTTCGGCGATCAGGCCGATGATCTCTTCGAACAGTTGGTCGAAGGGTTTGAGGGTCGGCCCGCCAAAGTCGATCAGCGTCTCGTTCACCCCGTAGCGCTGCGCGCGCCAGCGGTTTTCTTCAATCAGGAAACGGTCATACTCGCGCCAACGCAGGTTGCCGTCGCGCAGGCGCAGGAGGAAGCGCGCGATAGACTGGGTCAGACCCGCCAGCCCAAGCGCATGCGACAGGCGCGGCTGCACATCGCAAATGCGGCTTTCCAGCGTGGGGTAATGGGTCGAGGGGCGCAGGTCCCACCAGATTTTCGATTGATCGGGAATGATGTCGAGGTCGATCAACGCCTGCGTGCTGCGTTCATATTCCCCCCAGCTATGGAGCAGAGGCGGCAGGCCGGTGCGCGGCATGCTTTCCATCACCGCAAGTCGGTAGGAGGCCAGCCCGGTGTCTTCGCCCTGCCAATAGGGCGAAGAGGCCGAGAGCGCCAGCAGATGCGGCAGGAAATAGGAGAACTGCGGCATCAGGTCGACACGCAGGTCATCGCCCTCGATCCCCACATGCACATGCATCCCGCAGCTCAACATGCGGCGGGCGACGTTTTCCAACTCGTTCTCGATCTTGGCGTAGCGTTTCTTGTGGGTGATCTCTTGGTTCTTCCAGTCCGAAAACGGATGGCAGGACACGGCGATGGGGGCGAGGTTATGTTTCGCGGCATGTTTGGCAATGGTGCTGCGCAAGTGGCGCAGATCGTCGCGGGCCTCGGCCACAGTGGCGCAGGGTTTGCTGCCAATCTCGATCTGACAGAGCAGCATCTCGGGGCTGACCTGATCGCCAAGGTCTTTGCGGCAATCCTCCATCAGCCCTGCGGGCGTGTCGGCCAGCGCCAGTGAATCCTTGTCGACTAGAAGGTACTCTTCTTCGATACCGATGGTGAATTCTTTTTGCATGGCGCTGGCCTCGTTCATTGGAGCCGACTGCCACGGGGGCAGCCGGCGTGATGGATCACTCCATCACGGGGATGGAGAACTCGCCACCCTCCTTGATGCCCGACGGCCAGCGGGCCGTCACGGTCTTGGTGCGGGTGTAGAACTTGAACGCATCGGGCCCGTGCTGGTTCAAATCGCCGAAGACGGATTTCTTCCAGCCGCCGAAGGTGTGGTAGGCCAGCGGCACCGGGATCGGCACGTTCACGCCGACCATGCCGATGTTGATGCGGTTGGCGAAGTCCCGCGCCGCGTCGCCGTCACGGGTGAAGATCGCCGTGCCGTTGCCGTATTCATGGTCCATCGCAAGGCCAAGCGCCTCTTCGTAGTCCTTGGCGCGGACGCAGGTCAGCACGGGGCCGAAGATTTCCTGCTTGTAGATGTCCATGTCCTTGGTCGCGCGGTCGAACAGGTGCGGCCCGACGAAATAGCCGTTCTCGTAGCCCTGCAGTTTGAAGTCGCGCCCATCGACGACCAGTTCCGCGCCCTGATCGATACCGGTCTGCACCAGACGCTCGATGTTTGCCTTGGCGGCGGCGGTGACCACAGGGCCGTAGTCCACGTCATTGCCCGCGGTGTAGGGGCCGACTTTTAGCTTCTCGATGCGCGGCACCAGCTTCTCGATCAGGCGGTCGGCGGTTTCCTCGCCCACCGGCACTGCGACCGAGATCGCCATGCAGCGTTCGCCCGCGGCACCGTAGCCCGCACCCACCAGCGCGTCGGCGGCCTGGTCGAGGTCGGCGTCGGGCATGATGATCATGTGGTTCTTGGCACCCCCGAAGCACTGCACGCGTTTGCCGTTGGCGCAGCCGGTGGCATAGATGTACTCGGCGATCGGGGTGGAGCCGACGAAGCCGACGGACTGGATCACGTCATGGTGCAGGATCGCGTCGACCGCTTCTTTGTCACCGTTGACGACCTGGATGATGCCCTTGGGCAGACCGGCTTCTTCCAGAAGTTCGGCCAGCATCAGCGGGACGGAGGGGTCACGCTCGGACGGTTTGAGGATGAAGGCGTTGCCGCAGGCGATGGCGGGCGCGAACATCCACATCGGGATCATGGCGGGGAAGTTGAAGGGCGTGATGCCCGCGGTAACACCCAAGGGCTGGCGCATGGAGTACATGTCGATCCCGGGGCCGGCGCTGTCGGTGAAATCACCCTTCAGCAGTTCCGGCGCGCCGATGCAGTATTCCACCACTTCGAGGCCACGCTGCACGTCGCCGGCGGCGTCGGGCAGGGTCTTGCCGTGCTCGCGGCTCAGCGCCTCGGCCAGCTTGTCCATGTCGCGGTTCAGCAAGGCCACGAATTTCATCAACACGCGGGCGCGACGCTGCGGGTTGGTGGCCGCCCATTTCGGCTGCGCGGCTTGGGCGTATTCCACGGCCTTGTTCAACTCGTCGCCATTGGCGAGCGGCACCTTGGCCTGCACCTCGCCAGTGGCGGGGTTCATCACATCGGCAAAGCGCCCGGAGGTGCCTTTGACATGTTCGCCGTTCAGGTAATGCGTCATCTCTTGCATGATCGGTCTCCTCTATGGTTGGCGGCACGATAGCCTTGCAAAAAGAACCGGAACAGAGGAAGGATGGCAAAACCGTCTTGCATTTTTGCAAAACGTAAGAGGGCAGGTAGATGGATCAGAATTGGGATGACCTGCGGCTGTTTCTGGCCGTCGCACGAGAGGAAAGCCTGTCAGGCGCGGGTAAGCTGCTCCGGCTCGATCCAGCGACGCTGGGCCGCCGCATGGCACGGTTAGAAAAGGCGTTGCAAACCGTCCTCTTCGTGAAATCGCCACAGGGCTATATGCTGACCGAGGCGGGGCGAGACCTCATGCAACGGGCAGAGCGGGCCGAACAGGCGATGCGCGCGGCCACCGCCGGGGTGCAGGTGCAAAGCGATCAGCTTTCGGGGCAGATCCGTGTCGGCGCGCCCGATGGGGCGGCGAACTATCTGCTACCGCAGGTCTGTGCGGCCATTGCCGCGAAGAACCCCGATCTGGACGTGCAGATCATCGCATTGCCGCGCGTCTTCAACCTGTCCAGGCGCGAGGCGGATATGGCCATCGGGGTGAGTGCGCCCACGGCGGGGCGGCTGGTGGTGCAAAAAGTGACGGACTACCACCTCCATCTCGCCGCCGCGGAAAGCTATCTGGCGCAGCACCCCGAGGTGACCGCCGTGGGCGATCTGCAAGGGCATCGGATGGTCGGCTATATCCCCGATATGATCTTTGACCGTGAGTTGGATTACCTTGCGGACCTTGGCATCAGCCGGGTGGCGCTGGCGTCGAATTCCGTCTCCGTGCAGGTGCGGATGATCCAGCAGGGCGGGGGGATTGGGGTCGCGCATGACTTCTCGCTCGCCGCGACGCAGGGGGTGCGGCGCATCCTTACCGATGCCGTGAGCCTCAAACGCGCCTTCTATCTGATCCGCCACGCCGATGACCGCCGCAACGCGCGGTTGGCGGCCTTTGCCGAGGCGCTGGCCACCGGACTGCGGGCCGAGACCGCGCGGCTGGAGGCGCTGACCTCGGGCCGGACTGCGCCAAAAGCTTGACAGAAAAGGATTTCGCGGTGACGCTGGAGGTGACTTTGCCCTGTACCCAAGGAGGCGCCAGATGCTCGTATCGCAGATTCTCAAGACCAAGCCCGATGACAAGGTGGTGACGGCCAAACCCGGATTGGCGATCTCCGAGGCGGCGGCGATGCTGGCCGAGAAACGGATCGGGACGCTGGTGATCTCGGCGGATGGTAAGACGCCGGATGGGATTCTGTCCGAGCGGGACATCGTGCGCGAGCTGGGCCGCGCGGGCGCGGGCTGTCTGGAGCAGGCGGCCGAAACCCTCATGACCCGGAAATTGGTGACCTGTAGCCGCGACGACCGGTCCGATGCGGTGCTGCAAAAGATGACCGATGGACGGTTCCGCCATATGCCGGTGCTTGAGAACGGCGAACTGGTTGGGCTGATCTCCCTCGGCGATGTGGTCAAAGCACAATTGCAAGAGCTGTCGATGGAGAAACAGGCCCTTGAAGGCATGATCATGGGCCACTGAAGCGGCCTTTAAACTGTGGCCCCCGCCGACTGACGGCGGGGCAATGCTACCGCTAACCGACTTGCGCTTGGGGCGGTGAAATGATTGGCTGTGCCGCAACGCAGCAGATACGCAGGACAATTACATGCGCATAGCCCTTTACCCTGGTACGTTCGACCCGATCACGCTGGGGCATATCGACATCATCCGCCGCGCGGCCCGTATGGTCGACCGGCTGGTGATCGGCGTGGCCATCAACCGCGACAAGGGGCCGTTGTTCACCCTCGAAGAACGGGTCGCCTTGATCGAAGCGGAATGCGCGCAACTTGCCGAAGAGACCGGCGTCGAGATCGTGGTGCATCCGTTCGAGAACCTGTTGATCGACTGTGCGCGCGATGTCGGGGCCCAGACCATCGTGCGCGGCCTGCGCGCCGTGTCCGATTTCGAATATGAGTTCCAGATGGTCGGCATGAACCGGCAGTTGGACGATTCCATCGAGACGGTCTTTTTGATGGCCGAGGCCACGCATCAGGCAATTGCCAGCAAATTGGTGAAAGAGATCGCGCGGTTGGATGGGGATGTCAGCAAATTCGTGACGCCGGCGGTGAATAAGGTGCTGATTGAGCGGTTTTCGCAGAGGTAGCGTCTGGAGTGGTGAGTGGGCCGTGTGAGGCACGGTTCTGCGAGGTATTTTTAAAAGGATGAAAGGGGAGGGGCGTGGCGCTTGAATGGCGGCCGCGTCTTTTTTGGATTCTGTGACGGGAGCGATTGGGGGGAGGTTACCGCCAGAAGGCCATCCATTCGATCAGCGCGAAGAGTTTCTTGCCGAGATAGATCATATGGTCGGCCCCATAGACATAGAGGTCAATCATCATCGCCCCGGCAATGACGAGGGCCAGCACGATGGCGATGGGATTGGTCATGGTGTGGCTCCGGGCGGGGATGGCCTGATATTACAGGCACGTCCCCGCCGTGCAAGCCTTAGCCCAACTGGCCCATGGCCACGGCCACATCGGCCATGCGCACGGAGAAGGCCCATTCGTTGTCGTACCAGCCCAGCACGCGCACCGTGCGGCCCGCCACGACGATGGTCTGGTCGGGGGCGAAGATGCAGCTTTCTTCGGTATGGTTGAAGTCGATGCTGACCTTCTGCTCGGGGTCATAGGCCAGCACGCGTTTCATCGGGCCGTCGGCGGCGGCGCGGGCGGCGGCGTTGATTTCCTCGACGGTCACGTCGCGGCTGGCTTGGAAGGTGAGGTCGACAGCCGAGACATTGGGGGTGGGCACGCGCATGGCAGTGCCGTCGAGCTTGCCTTTCAGCGCCGGCAGCACTTCGCCCAGGGCCTTGGCGGCGCCGGTAGAGGTGGGGATCAGCGCCATGGCGGCGGCGCGGGCGCGGTAGAGGTCGTTGTGGCGGCGGTCGAGCGTCGGCTGGTCGCCGGTGTAGCTGTGGATCGTGGTCATCAGGCCGCTTTCGATGCCCACGGCTTCGTGCATCACCTTGGCCAGCGGCGCGAGGCAGTTGGTGGTGCAGGACCCGTTGGAGATCATCCGGTCGGAGACTTCGAGTTGGTCGTCGTTGACGCCGTAGACGATGGTCTTGTCGACGTTCTTGCCCGGCGCCGAGAGGAGCACGCGTTTTGCGCCGTTTTCGAGGTGTACGTTTGCTTTGTTGCCGTCGTTGAACTTGCCGGTGCATTCCAGCACCACGTCGCAGCCGGACCAGTCAAGCTCTTCGAGGTTGTAGGTCGACATCATCTCGATGTCGTTTTGGCCAAGGTTCATGTAGCCGTCGTCGATCTGCACCTCGCCCGGGAAGCGGCCATGGACGGAATCGTATTTGATGAGATGCGCCGCGGTGCTGAGCGGGCCGGTGGCATTGACCTTGATCACTTCGATATCATCGCGCCCCGAGGCGGCGATATGGCTGAGCGTGCAGCGGCCGATGCGGCCAAATCCGTTGATGCCAACTTTGATGGTCATGGTGCATTCCTTGTCTCGGGCCGCGCGGGTGGGGGGCCGTATGTCGGGGTCGCGGGTTCTATATCCGGCAGGGGCGGTCAGGGGAAAGGGGCAAAACCAAATGATTTCCATATGTTAGCGTTAAACTTGCATGTTAGCGGTAAAGGTCGCAGCGGCTTCGGACTTGCCAGATGGGCTGCACATGCTACTTCGGAAGCAGCACGCAAAAAGGGGCATGGAATGAGCGGTTTACTGGCACTTGTGGATGACGTGGCGGCGATCGCCAAGGTTGCAGCGGCGAGCGTGGATGACGTGATCGGGCAGGCGGCCAAGGCGGGCTCCAAGGCCGCGGGCGCGGTGATCGACGATGCCGCCGTGACGCCGAAATATCTGCATGGGTTCAAGGCCGAGCGTGAATTGCCGGTGATCTGGCGGATCACCAAGGGGTCGTTACGCAACAAGCTTGTGTATTTGCTGCCCGTGGGTCTGCTTTTGGCGAATTTTGCGCCATGGGCGATCCCGCCGCTTTTGATGCTGGGCGGGGCCTACCTGTGTTTCGAGGGGGCCGAAAAGGTCGCCCATGCGCTTGGTTGGGGGCATGGGCATGAGGATTATCCCGATAAGGAGAAGGTGGTCGAAGACCCTGCGCAGCTGGAGGAGAAGAAGGCCGCAGGCGCGATCAAGACTGACTTTATCCTGTCGGCGGAGATCATGACCATTGCCCTTTCTGCGATCCCCGAAAGCAACTTTTGGATGGAAGCGGCGACGCTTGCGGCGGTGGCGGTCATGATCACCGTTGCGGTCTATGGCTCTGTCGCCCTGATCGTCAAAATGGACGATGTGGGTCTGGTGATGGCGAACAAGGGGCGTTTTGGCCTAACGCGGAGCATTGGCCGGGCGCTGGTGCGCGGGATGCCGGGGTTTTTGAAGCTGCTCACCATCGTTGGCACGGCGGCCATGCTTTGGGTCGGCGGGTCGATCATCATTCACGGGTTGGAGCAGATGGGCTTTGCCGCCCCCTATAAATGGATTCACGACATCGCCGTGACCGTGGGCCATGCGGTTCCGGCCCAGTTCGAAGGAGCGGCTGAATGGATTACCACGGCGGGGATCGACGGGCTCTTTGGTTTGGCGCTTGGTCTGGTGCTGATCCCGATCGGTGAGAAGATCGTGACGCCGATCTGGCGCAAGGTGTTTCATAAGGCCGCCGTTTAAGAGCGACCTTGTCTGGGAAATGAAAAAGGGGGCGACGGATGAACCGTCGCCCCCCTTTTTGTATTGTATGACCCGCAGATCAGAGCAGCGCTTTGGCCTTCTCTGCCACGTTCTCTGCGGTGAAGCCGAAGCGCTCGAAGAGTTCTTCCGCCGGGGCGGAGGCGCCGAAACGGTCCATGCCGACGAAATCCGCCTTGCCGTATTTGCCACGCTCGCCAAAGAGCCACTGGTCCCAGCCCTGACGGGCACCGGCCTCAATCCCGACGCGCACGGCGCCACCTGGCAGGACGCGCTTGCGGTAGGCTTCGTCCTGCGCGGCGAAGAGTTCCATGCAAGGCATGGAGACGACGCGGGTGCCGATGCCTTCGGCTTGGAGCAGGTCGCGCGCGGCCAATGCGACATGCACCTCAGAGCCGGTGGCAATCAGGATCACCTGACGTTTGCCCTCGGCATCAGCCAGCACATAGGCGCCTTTTTCGGTGAGGTTGTTGTTTTTGTGCTCCAGGCGCACGGTGGGCAGGCCCTGACGGGTCAGCGACAGGACCGACGGTGTGGTTTTCGCGGTGAAGGCGATTTCCCAAGCCTCTGCCGTTTCCACCGCGTCGGCGGGGCGGAAGACGTAGGTGTTGGGCGTGGCACGGCTGATCGCCAGATGCTCGATCGGCTGGTGGGTCGGACCATCTTCGCCAAGGCCGATGCTGTCATGGGTCATGACGAAGGCCGTGGGGATTTGCATCAAGGCCGCCAGACGCATCGCGGGGCGCGCGTAGTCGGTGAAGCACATGAAGGTGCCGCCATAGGGGCGCAGGCCGCCGTGCAGCGCCATGCCGTTCATCGCCGCTGCCATGCCGTGTTCGCGAATGCCCCAGTAGACATAGCGCCCGCCACGGTTGTCGACGTCGAAGATGCCGAGATCGCTGGTCTTGGTGTTGTTCGAACCGGTCAGGTCCGCCGAGCCGCCAACGGTTTCCGGCAGGATCGGGTTCAGCACTTCGAGGGCTTTCTCGCTTGCCGCGCGTGTCGCCATCTTGGGCGCGCTCTCGGTGATCTGCTTTTTGAAGGCTTTGACGGTCGCGCTCATCTTTTTGGGCGCGTCCAAAGCCAAGGCGCGGTTAAACGTCTCGCGCTTGGCGCGGGGCATCTTGTCGAAACGCTCTTCCCAGTCGCGGCGGGCGTCGGCGCCGCGTTTGCCGATCCTTTCCCACGCGGCTTTCACGTCAGCAGGCACTTCGAAGGGGCCGGTGGTCCAGCCATAGGCGGCTTTGGCTTCGGCCATCTGCTCGGCGTCGGTCAGCGCGCCGTGGCCTTTCGAGGTGTCCTGCGCGGCGTGGCCGAGCGCGATATGCGTCTTACAGGCAATCATCGAGGGCAGGTCAGAGGCCTTCGCCTCGGTCAGGGCGGCGTCGATTTCATCGGGGTTGTGGCCGTCGATCTCAATCACATGCCAGCCTGCGGCCTTGAAGCGGGTGACCTGATCGGTGGTGTCCGACAGAGTGACGGGGCCGTCGATGGTGATGTTGTTGTTGTCCCACATCACGATGAGCTTGCTCAGCTTGTGGCGGCCCGCCAGCGTGATTGCCTCTTGGCTGACGCCTTCCATCAGGCAGCCGTCGCCAGCGATGACATAGGTGTAATGGTCCACGACCTTTGCGCCGTATTGCGCGCGCAGCATCTCTTCGGCCATGGCGAAACCGACGGAGTTGGCGATGCCTTGACCCAGCGGGCCGGTGGTGGTCTCAATCGCATCGGCGAGGAAATTTTCCGGGTGGCCCGCGGTGCGCGCGCCCATTTGGCGGAAGTTCTTCAACTCTTCGATGGGGAATTGCTCATAGCCCGTCAGGTGCAGCAGCGAATAAAGCAGCATGGAGCCGTGGCCTGCCGACAAGATGAAGCGGTCGCGGTCGGGCCAAAGCGGGTTGGACGCGTCGAACTTCAGGTGCTTTTCGAAAAGGACGGTGGCGACATCGGCCATGCCCATCGGCATGCCGGAATGGCCGGAATTGGCGGCGGCCACGGCGTCGAGGGTCAGCGCGCGAATGGCGGTGGCCTTGGACCAGTGGTCGGGGTTTGCGCTTGCGAGGGCTGTCAGATCCACGGGGGCTTCCTTTGGGGCTGTGGCAGATTGGGCTCGTGCATACCAGCGATGGGGCAAAGTTCAAGCACAACTGGGGTGCGCGGGCGGGTCCGGGGCGGCCCGTAGCGGGGGCGAGAGTGAACTTGGCGGCTCAAGTCGCTGAAACGAAAGGGGGGCGCAATTTGAGCGCGCTTTGGCTAGGATTGCGAAAACCGGCTGATACGGGCGATTCGCGCGCGTGACATTGGGCGGGGCGCGCGCTATCTGCGGGACGGGCCGCCGCAACAGGGCGCAGCCCGGGGCACGGCAGGCGAAAACGCCGCCGAGAGAGCAGGACGAGTGAGGAGAATTCATGCGGATGAGTGAACTTGAAGACTATCAGCGCCGCATCACGGCCGCGATGGACCAGATGGCCAAGGGGGTGGACCGGCTGAGCGCCGCGCCCGCAGAACCGGATGAAGATATCGTGCAGGCCTTGGAAGAGGAGCGGCAAGCCAACGCTCAGCTAACCGACCGGGTCAAGACGCTGAAGGAAAGCCATCAGGACGAATTGAACGACCTGCGCGCGCAGATGGACTTCAACAACGACCGGGTGACGCAGCTTGATATGGACGTGCAGCGTCTGCGTCAGGCGAATGAGCAGCTGTCGGCGGCCTGTGAGCAGTTGCGGCTGGCCAATGCCGAGGGGCTGGCCGATCCCAAGCTGATCGACACCGCCGTGATTGCAGAGTTGGAGAGCCTGCGCGCCACCCGCGCGATCGAGATGGCCGAGATCGACGCGGTATTGACCGCGCTGGCCCCCTTGGTCGAAGAGGGCGAGCCGGAAGTTGAAGCTGCGGATGAAACGGGGGCAGAGGCCAAAGCCGAAGCGCCCGCGCCTGAGTGCGCTGCGCAAGACGACGGCGCCGAAGAAGAACCCAAGTCAGGAGGGGCCGACTGATGCCCGAGGTACGGATCACCATTGGCGGCCGCCATTTCGAAGTCGCCTGTCAGGAGGGTGAAGAAAGCTATCTGCAATCCGCCGCCAAGATGCTGGACGACGAAGCCCGCGTGCTGAGCGATCAGGTGGGCCGCATGCCCGAGGCGCGGATGTTGCTGATGGCGGGCCTGCTTCTGGCCGACAAGACCGCAAGCGTCGAGGATCGCATCGCAGAGTTGCGCGCGGAACTGGCCGAGCGTGAGGCCGAACTCACCAGCCTGCGCAACGTCAAGGTCGAGCCTGAGCGGATCGAAGTGCCGGTGGTGCCGCAGGGGGTGAAAGACACCCTCGCCGAAATCGCCGCCCGGGCCGAGGCGCTGGCCGCCGAGATCGAAGAGAAGGCGGGCAAATGAGCCGGGTCCTCAGAGCAGCCCTTTGCGCGCTGCTCTGGGCCGCGCCTGCGGGCGCCGAAACCTCCGCCGTTACCTACATTTGTGAGCGCGGGGTTTCGGTGCCGGTGGTCTATGTGCCCGGTGCCGATCCGGGCGTGGTGGTGCTCTATGTCGAGGGGCGATTGATCCAGTTGGGCCGCCTGCCGTCCGCCTCTGGCGCGCGCTATGGCTGGCCCTCGGACGGCGCGGGCTATGAGTGGTGGGAGCATCAGGGCCGCGCTTCGCTGGCTTGGCGGGCAACGACCGATGGCGAAGTGACCCCGATCTACACTGACTGTTTGCCGCAAGATTGAAGGGGCGGGATTGCGGCGCGAGCTGCAATATGCTCTGGGGGGCGCGAAAAGTGCCCCTTTCGGCGCGACCACCAAACGCGCCCCTACGGGGCGACCAACAAACGCGCCCCTACGGCGCGACACTCCATGACGCAAAATCAGGACGCCCTCAGAATGACCACCAAACCCCGCATCATCATCTCAAGTGACCACGCCGACATCGCCCTGCGCCAAGACATCGCGCGCCATGTGGCCGAACGCGGGTTCACGGTTGAAGACATCGGTCCCGCGACGGCGGAAAGCACCGACTACCCCAAACATGGCGAAGCCGCCGCACGGCGCATCGCGGCGGGGGAATTCGATCTGGGCATTTTGATCTGCGGCACGGGGCAGGGCATCATGATGGCCGCCAACAAGGTCAAAGGCATCCGCTGCGGCGTTTGCAGCGATACCTTCTCGGCCAAGATGATCCGGGCGCATAATGACGCGAATATGCTGTCGATGGGCGCGCGGGTGATCGGCGGCGGTCTGGCGCTTGAGATCGTGGATGCCTTTCTCGACACCGAATTCGAAGGCGGGCGGCATGGCCGCCGTGTCGATATGATCACGGCCATCGAAGACTGAGCTGCCCCCGGCCTTACATACAAAAACACCCCGGAGCGCGAAACCGCTCCGGGGTGTTTTGTTTGACGCGGGCGCCCGGCTTAGCCGTTGGCTTCGCGGATCTTATCGGCGGCTTCCTTGTCGAAAGCGACGCCGTTCTCGTCGAACAGGGTGTCCAATTCGCCCGACAGCGTCATCTCGGTGATGATGTCGCAGCCGCCGACAAATTCGCCTTTGACGTAAAGCTGCGGGATGGTCGGCCAGTCGGAGAAATCTTTGATCCCCTGACGCAGGTTCTCATCCGCCAGCACGTTCACGTCGCTGTAGTTCACGCCCATGTAGTTCAGCACTCCGGCCACGCGGCTGGAGAAGCCGCACTGCGGCATTTCCTTGGTGCCCTTCATAAACAGAACCACGTCATTCTCGGTGATCTGTTCCTTAATCTGGCTTGCGGCATCGCTCATGTCATTCGTCCTTCGTATCTGGTTTCTTGAACGCAGCGTGATAGCGCCGCGCATAGGTTTCGTCGTCGGCCCAGGGTTTGACCTCAACCTCGGCCCCGCCAAGGAAAAAGCCGCCCCGCTTCTTGGTCCAATTCGTATGCCCGCGCTCCAGGCTCTCGTTGCGCCGCGCGGTGCTGGCCACGGCATCCAAATCCAGCGCCTCCATCCCCAGCGGCACCTTGCCGGTCTCAGGCCGGGGTGGCTGGCGCTGCGACAGCGGCACATGCTGGCCGCGCCGGGCGCGGTGCTGGGCATAGGCGGTGGCGGCGATCCCGCCCACGACAGCCGCAGCGACCCAGCTCCACATGATTAGTCCGGGGTCCGGGTGGTCAGCGCCAGCGCGTGCAATTCGCCGTTTGACCCGTCCATCTTGCCCTTAAGGGCCGCATAGACGGCGCGCTGCTGCTGGACCCGGTTCATGCCGCGAAAGCTTTCGTCCACGACCATGGCCGCCATGTGCACGCCATCATTGCCTTCGACGGTGATCTTGGCATCCGGAAAGGACGCGCGGATCAGGTCTTCGATTTCGCTGGCTTGCATGGGCATGGGGTGGCTCCGGCTGTTGTGAGTGCTTAGGCTAGATGTAGTGCCGCTGGCCACGGCGTGCAAGGCGAAGCCGAACGCCGGATCGGCCATTGACCTTTGCCCCTATTGCGACACACTTTGCGCCCTCACGTTGAAAGGACAACCGATGGACCGGATCCCCGAACAAGCGCTCGACTGGGCTGAAGCCGGACAGCCTGTGGCCCTTGCCACGGTGGTGGAAACATGGGGTTCCGCCCCCCGGCGCGCTGGCGCGCAACTGGCCGTGGCGGGCGATGGCACGATGATGGGGTCCGTCTCGGGCGGTTGCGTCGAAGGGGCCGTGGTGGTTGAGGCTTTGGAGGCCCTGGAGGACGGCCGCACGCGGCTGTTGGAATATGGCGTCAGCGATGGCGATGCCTTTGCCGTAGGGCTGGCCTGCGGCGGCACGATTAAGGTGCTGGTGGAGCCGGTGGGGCCGGAGGCGCTAAGCCTCGAGATGCTGCGCGAGTTGGTGGCACGGCGCGCGGCCCGTAAGCCGGTGGCCTATGAGGTGGCGTTGGACGGCAGCGACCGTCGGCTGTCAGAGGCGGGGCATGATGACCGCTTTCGCCGCGACCGCTCAGGTGTGGAGGATGAATCAGGGCGGTTCATCGCCATCCACAATCCGCCGCTGCGGTTGGTGATCGTGGGCGCCGTGCATATCGCGCAGCATCTGGTGCGCATGGCGACAGAGGCGGGGTTCGATCCGATCGTCGTCGACCCGCGGAAGGCTTTCGGCTCACCCGCCCGTTTCCCCGACTGCCAAGTGGTGAACGATTGGCCCGATGCCGCCCTGCGCGAGATCGGGGTTGATGCGCGCACCGCCGTCGTCTTGCTGACCCATGACCCGAAACTCGACGATCCGGCGCTGCATGTGGCGCTCGGGTCCGAGGCTTTCTATATCGGCGCGCTCGGCTCGACCCGGACGCAGGCCAGTAGGCTTGATCGGCTGGCGGAAGCAGGTGTGGCGGCAGAGCAGGCGGCGCGTATCCACGGGCCGGTCGGCCTCGATATCGGTGCGGCCAGCCCGGCTGAGATCGCCGTGTCGATCCTTGCCCAGATGATCCAAAGCCTGCGCCGGCCATGAGGTTTGGCCCGGTCCCTTTGAGCGCGGCTTTGGGCGCGACGCTGGCCCATTCCGTTGCGGTTGAAAAGGGGCGGCTGCGCAAGGGCCGCGTGCTGACCCAAGAGGATATCGCAGCGCTGGACGGCGCGGGCATCGAAGAGGTGATCGTTGCCCGGCTCGACCCCGGTGATATTGACGAGAACGCAGGCGCTGCGCGGCTGGCCGAAAGCCTCTGCGGTGCGGGGCTGCGAATGTCAAAACCCTTCACCGGGCGGGTGAACCTGCTGGCCGATGGGCCGGGGGTGGTGGTGATGGACCGCGCGGCGCTTGAGGCGGTCAATGCGGTGGACCCGATGATCACGCTGGCCACCGTGCCACCCTATCAGCAGATGGGCGAAAACGGCATGGTGGCGACGATCAAGATCATCTCCTACGCCCTGTCTGAAAGCACAGTCGAGGCCGCCTGCGCGGCGGCGGGAGAGGGCGCCTTGCGCCTCGCGCCGCCTGTGCTGCGCGATGCCACGCTGATTATTACCGACGTGCCCGGCGGCGCCGGTGACAAGGGCCGCGCCGCGGTGGAGGGGCGGCTGACGGCGCTTAATGTGACCCTTCGCGATGTCGTAACCGTCCCCCATCGCAGCGCCCCGCTGGCCGAGGCGATTGCGGCGGCAGAGACCGATCTGGTCCTGATCCTCACCGCCTCCGCCACGTCGGACATCAATGACGTCGCCCCCTCCGCCCTGCGCGCGGCGGGGGGCGAGGTGACGCGCTTTGGCATGCCGGTCGATCCGGGCAATCTGCTTTTTCTCGGCCAGCTTGGCACCCGCGCGGTGATCGGCCTGCCGGGCTGCGCCCGTTCGCCCGCGCTCAACGGGGCCGATTGGGTGCTGTCGCGGCTGGTTTGCGGCATTCCTGTCACCAGTGCGGATATCGCGGCTATGGGGGTGGGCGGCTTGCTGAAAGAGATCCCAACGCGCCCGCAGCCGCGCAACCCCGGCAAAAGCGCGGGCAACGGCTGAGGCAAAACCTTAGGAAAATATATGTTCTCAACTAGGGCTTGTCGTGCTTAACTGATCTCAACAAGCGTCAGACTGGGAGGAAGAACATGACACAGGTCAAGATGACCGTGAACGGCAAACCCGCGTCGGGAGAGGTCGAGGGCCGCACGCTGCTGGTGCATTTCCTGCGCGATGATCTGGAACTGACCGGCACCCATGTGGGCTGCGATACCAGCCAATGCGGCGCCTGCGTGGTGCATGTGAACGGCAATGCGGTCAAAGCCTGCACCATGTTCGCGGTCGAGGCCGATGGCGCCGAGGTCGAGACCATCGAAGGGCAGGCGGCCCCCGATGGCACGCTCAGCACCATTCAACAGGCGTTTCAGGATCACCACGGGTTGCAATGCGGCTTTTGCACGCCGGGCATGGTGATGTCGGCAGCGGCGCTGCTCAAGGAAAACCCGAAACCTTCGGAGGCCGAGGTGCGCCATTACCTTGACGGCAACATCTGCCGCTGCACCGGCTACCACAATATCGTCAAAGCGATCATGGCGGCCAGCGGCCAAGAGGTCAGCGCGCTGGCGGCAGAGTAACGGCGTCACGCCGGGCAGGCCGGTGATGGCGGAGGGAGGACCGCCAGAACCGGAGGCCGCGTGACGGATCAGGTGCATCCGCACCGCCACCAAACGGGAGGATATTATGCCAAAGGATTTTGAACCGACGAGCGGTATTGGGGCCAGCAGCAAAAGACGGGAGGATGTGCGCTTTCTCACCGGGGCGGGGCGCTATACCGATGACATCAACCTGCGCCGCCAGACCCATGTGTTTTTCCTGCGCTCGGATGTGGCCCATGGGCGGCTGACCGGGGTCGATACCTCTGCCGCCGAAGACATGCCCGGCGTGCTGAAGATTTTCACCGGCGCGGATTTCGCCGAAGTGGGCGGGATGCCCTGCGGCTGGCAGATCACCGACAAACACGGCCAACCCATGCAGGAGCCGAAACACCCCGTGCTGGCCCATGAAAAGGTCCGCCATGTGGGCGAGCCCATCGCCGCCGTCGTGGCCGAGACGTTGGCGCAGGCCCGTGACGCCGCCGAGGCGATTGTCGTCGATATCGACGAGTTGCCCGCCGTGGTGAACATGAAAGACGCGGTGAAAGACGATGCGCCCAAGGTGCATGACGACCTGACCAGCAACCTCTGCTACGACTGGGGTTTCGTGGAAGAGAATAAGGAGGCGGTGAACAAAGCCTTTGACGAGGCCGCCCATGTCACCACGTTGGAACTGGTCAACAACCGCCTCGTCGCCAACCCGATGGAGCCGCGCGTCGCCATCGGCGATTACAACCGCTCGGACGGGGAGCATACGCTCTATACCACCAGCCAGAACCCGCATGTGATCCGCTTGCTGATGGGCGCCTTCGTGCTGGGTATCCCCGAGCACAAGCTGCGCGTGGTGGCCCCCGATGTCGGCGGCGGTTTCGGGACCAAGATCTTCCATTATCAGGAAGAGGCCTTTTGCACCTTCGCGGCCAAGGCGGTGGGGCGTCCGGTGAAATGGACCTCGAGCCGTTCGGAAGCCTTCATGTCCGACGCCCATGGCCGCGACCATGTGACCAAGATCGAACTGGCGCTGGATGCAGAGAACAACTTCACCGCCCTGCGCACCGATACCTATGCCAATATGGGGGCCTATCTGTCGACCTTCGCGCCCTCGGTGCCGACATGGCTGCACGGCACGCTCATGGCGGGGAATTACAAAACGCCGCTGATCTATGTCAATGTTAAGGCGGTCTTTACCAATACCGTGCCAGTAGATGCCTATCGCGGGGCCGGTCGGCCCGAGGCGACCTATCAGTTGGAGCGTTTGATCGACAAGGCCGCGCATGAGTTGCAGGTCGACCCGATCAAGCTGCGCCGCCAAAACTTCGTGACGGAGTTTCCCTATGCCACACCGGTGGCAGTGGAATATGACACGGGCGATTACAACGCCACGATGGACAAGCTCGAAGAGATCGCGGACCACGCGGGCTTTGAAGCTCGGCGCCGTGAGAGTGAGGCGAAGGGCAAGCTGCGCGGCTTTGGCGTGAACTGCTATATCGAGGCCTGCGGCATTGCACCGTCGAACCTTGTGGGCCAACTCGGCGCGCGCGCGGGGCTCTATGAAAGCGCGACGGTGCGGGTCAACGCCACCGGCGGGCTGGTCGTGATGACCGGCAGCCACAGCCACGGGCAGGGGCATGAGACCTCATTCGCGCAGGTGGTGGCCGATATGATCGGCATCGACGAGAATATGGTCGAGATCGTCCATGGCGACACCTCTAAGGTGCCGATGGGCATGGGCACCTATGGCTCGCGCTCGCTCGCGGTGGGCGGCAGCGCCATGGTGCGCGCAACCGAAAAGATCATCGCCAAGGCCAAGAAGATCGCAAGCCACCTGCTCGAGGCCTCGGAAGGGGATATCGAGTTGAAGGATGGGGCCTTTAGCGTTGCGGGCACGGATAAATCCGTGGCGTGGGGCGATGTGACACTCGCCGCCTATGTGCCGCATAACTACCCGTTGGAAGAGATTGAACCGGGGCTTGAGGAAACCGCCTTTTACGACCCGTCGAACTTCACCTATCCGGCGGGGGCCTATGCCTGCGAGGTCGAGTTGGACCCCGAGACCGGCCATGTCACCGTCGAACGTTTCACCGCCGCCGATGATTTCGGCAATGTGGTGAACCCGATGATCGTGACCGGCCAAGTCCATGGCGGTTTGGCCCAAGGCATCGGTCAGGCGCTTTTAGAGAACTGCGCTTACGATGAAGACGGCCAACTCCTCAGCGCGTCCTACATGGATTACGCCATGCCGCGCGCCAGTGATCTGCCGTTCTATGACGTGGATCATTCCTGCCAGACGCCTTGCACGCACAACCCCTTGGGCGTGAAAGGCTGTGGGGAGGCAGGGGCCATCGGCTCCCCGCCTGCGGTGGTTAACGCGGTGCTCGACGCCATGCGCTCGGGCGGGAAGGACATCGGCCATATTGACATGCCGGTCAGCCCCGCGCGAATCTGGGAGGCGATGAATGGCTAAGGGCCTGCTGAAGATTGGTTTGAGAAAAGAGGCGACGCTCGGGCGGCCTCTGGGAAGGATGAAAGATGTATGATTTCGAAGTAGAGCGCCCCAGCAGCGTGGCGGATGCGGTCAAGGCTTTGGGGCAGGAGGATGCGCAACCGCTCAGCGGCGGTCAGACGTTGATCCCCACGCTGAAGGCGCGGCTGGCGATGCCCTCGGTTCTGGTGTCGCTGGCGGGGATCGATGCGCTCAAAGGGGTTGAGATGCGCGATGGCGCGCTGTGGATCGGTGGCGGCACGACCCATGCCACGGTCATGCGCGAGGCGGCGGAGAGCTACCCGGCGCTCGCCAGCCTCGCCGCACGGATCGGCGACCCGGCGGTGCGCAACCGGGGGACCATCGGCGGATCGCTCGCCAATAACGACCCCTCTGCCTGCTACCCGGCGGGCGCTCTGGCCAGTGGCGCGACGATTGAGACCGACCGCCGCGAGATTGCCGCGGATGACTATTTCCAAGGCATGTTCACCACCGCGTTGGAGGAGGGGGAGATCGTCACCGGCGTCCGTTTCCCCATTCCTAAGGCCGCACATTACGAGAAATTCATTCAGCCCGCCTCGCGCTTCCCGCTGGTCGCGGCCTATGTCGCGCGCCTCGGCGATGGGGTGCGCGTGGCGATCACGGGTGCGTCGAACGACGGTGTCTTCCGCTGGAGTGAAGCCGAAACTGCCCTGTCGGAACGGTTCGCGCCGGAGGCGTTGGAGGGGCTGACCCTCGACGCGGGTGACATGATCAGCGATCTGCACGGCAGCGGCGCCTACCGCGCCCATCTGTGCGGCGTAATGACCCGCCGCGCCGTGGCCGCCATCGCCTGATAGCCGATAACAGCAGCGTAAACCTTTGCCGCGTCCCCAGAGGGGGCGCGGTGTTTTCATGGGGTAAGCTCTTGATATTGGATAGCGGAACCAGCGCCCCCATCATGCGTTGGGTGACAAGCGCTGCCCGAACGGCGTTCCCGTAATGATGAGGACGTGAACATGAAAAACCTACTGAGATCTACGACTTCGCTGGGTCTGAGCCTTGCCTTGGCTTTCCCGCATGGCGCCTTTGCGCAGGAGCAAAATCTGAATGAATGCGGCCCCGTGGGCGAAGCGACCGAATTCCCCTGCGCATTCGACGATCAGACGGTAGAAAGTGCCGAAGAGCTTCGTGTTATGGACGGGCTGAGCGGTGAGGCCGAGGCGGAAGTCGAAGCGGAAGGTGAAGCAGAAGTCGAGGCCGAGGCGGAAACCGAAGCCGAGGCGGGTTCGCTACTGGATCAGGCGGCCGGCGCGGTTGAAGCCACGGGGGACGCTGCTGCGGCTGCCGTGAATGACGTGACCGAACAGGCCGAAGAGGCCGCCGATGCAGCAGAGGCCCAGGCTGAAGCCGCAGCCGAGGCGGCACAGGAAACCGCAAGCGAAGCGGAAGCAGAAGCCGCCGAGGCCGAAGCCGAAATGACCGCCGAGGCTGAGAGCGAGGTCGAAGTCGAGGAAGAGGTTGAGACCGAGGCGGAAGTTGAAGCCGAGCAGGAAAGCGAAGTCGAGGTTGAGGAAGAGGCCGAGGCCGAGATCGAACAAGACGCCGAGGTAGAGGCTGAGACCGCGCAGGACGTGGAAGCTGAAGCCGAAGCAACCGCCGAAGCCGATGCTGAGGCTATCGAGAATGTAGCGACCGAGGACAACGCCGAAGCTGCGGCTGACGCGGAAGCCAATGAGACTGCCGTCGAGACCTTGGAAGAAGCCGATCCCGAAATGGAATCCGAAACCAGCGGCGAAGCAGTCGGCGAGGAAGACAACGCCGGTCTGACCGAAGAGCAGATCCAAGCCCGTGAAGAGCGCCGCGAAGCCCGCCGTGCCGAACGCCGCGAAGAGCGCCGTGAGCAACGCCGCGCCGAGCGTGAAGCTGCCGCCGCCGCTGCTGCCGAAAGCGATGCGGACGCCGAAGTCGTGACCGAAGAAGTTACCGAAGAAGACGTGCGCAGCTCGGACGAAGACTTCGAAACCGAAGTGACTGCCGCAGGTGACGCCAATGCCGCCGCCGCTGAGGACGACGACAGCGGGATGTCGGACTTCGAAAAAGCGCTGCTGCTCGGCCTTGGGGCCGTGGCTGTCGGCTCGGTTCTGAACAATGGTGAGAAAATCGTCAGCCGCTCCGGTGACCGTGTGGTCGTGCAAGACGACACGGGCGAGTTGCGCGTCCTGAAGGATGACAACGCTCTACTCCGCCGCCCCGGTGACGAGGTGCAGACCCAGACCTTCGACGACGGCTCCACCCGGACCATCGTGACCAAGAGCGACGGCAGCCGGGTCGAGACCATCCGCTCGCGCGATGGCACCGTGCTGCGCCGGACGAATTTTGATGCGCAGGGCCGTGAATATGTGCTGGTCGATGACCTCGTGGAAGAGCGCGAAGTTGTCGTGAACGATCTGCCGCAGGTCCAGCAAACTCAGCAGGCACAGCGCGCCAGCACCCAAGACGAAGCCGCGCTGCGTCAGGCCCTGCAAGCTGAGATGCGCAACGATCAGGGGCGGACATTCTCCCTGCGTCAGGTGCGTGAAATCCGTGAGGTACGCTCCCTCGCGCCCGAACTGGAACTTGATGCCGTGCGCTTCCCCACCGGCTCCGCCGCGATCCAGCCTGAACAGGCCCGCGCGCTTGCTAATATCGGCACCACACTGCGTGACCTGATCCAGAAGGACCCGCGCACCGTGATCCTCGTCGAAGGTCACACCGATGCGGTTGGCGATGCGAGCTATAACCTCGCCCTGTCGGACCGCCGTGCAGAGACCGTGGCTTTGGCGCTGACCGAGTACTTCGATGTGCCGCCCGCCAATCTGATCACGCAAGGCTATGGCGAGAGCCAGCTGCGCGTGCCGACCACGTCGGCGGAACCCGCGAACCGTCGTGCCGTGGTACGGAACATTACAGGTCTGCTGCGCTAAGCAGACTAACACCCAAAACAGAAAACGCCCCCGGAGCGATCCGGGGGCGTTTTGCGTTATTGGATGGTGAAGGTGCCAGTCGGACCCGTCATGCGGACCCGATTGAGCCTGATCACTTGTTGGGCAGGGGCCCGATCACCATGACCATTTGGCGGCCTTCCATCTTGGGGAAGTTCTCCACCCGGCCGATCTCTTTGGTGTCGGCAGCGACGCGCTCCAAAAGCTCACGACCGAGGTTCTGGTGCGCCATCTCACGGCCACGGAACCGGAGAGTAACCTTCACCTTGTCGCCACCTTCAAGAAACTTGAAGACATTGCGCATCTTCACATCGTAGTCGTTCTTGTCCGTATTGGGACGGAACTTGACCTCTTTGATCTCGATGATCTTCTGTTTCTTGCGGGCTTCGCTCTCGCGCTTTTGCTGTTCATATTTGAACTTGCCGAAATCCATGATCTTGCACACGGGCGGCTTGGCATTGGGCGAAATTTCAACAAGGTCGAGGCCGGCGTCATCGGCCATTTCCATGGCACGCTGCGGCGAGACAACGCCGACGTTTTCGCCATCGGCACCGATCAGGCGGATTTCGGGGGCACGGATCTTGTCGTTGACGCGCGGGCCGGTGTCACGTTGGGGCGGCGCGTTATGAGGTCTGCGAGCGATGGTGATGGTCCTTTGATTGTTACCTAATTCGAGAATGCAAGGTAAACCCGCGTGGGGCCATCTTCAAGTCGCAAAATCACGCTATGCGTGGGGTTTGGGGCGATTTACCCTTGATCTGGGGCGATTGTGGCGCAATTCACGGCTATGCGGCCCCGGGGGAAATCTTTAACCTCGCGGGGCGTAGATTAAGGGGAATGGAATGAAGAATCTGGTCTGGTTGGTCGTGGCGGCGCTGATTGCGCTGGCGGGCTATATGCTTTTCACCGGCAAGGGGCCGCAGGAAGTGGCCATCGAAGCTTCTGAGGCGATCAATGCGCCCGAGGTGGCCGATAATATGACCAACGCCGCCGAAGACGCCGCTGATGCAATCGCAGGCAGCGTGGATGCCGCCGGGGAGGCGATCAGCGATGCCGTGGATGACGCAACCGAGAGCGCCAATGACGCGGCGGAGCCTGCGGCGCAGAATTAAGCGGCTCCGCGCAATGCGGAAAAGCAAAGGCCGCGTCCGGGGAACCGGGCGCGGCCTTTGCTTTGGTTTGATCCGTCTGGCGGGTTACTCGGCGGCGGGCTTCATCTGGAAACCTTCCTTAACCTGATCGGCAGGGGTCACCGGGTAGTCGCCCGAGAAACAGGCGTCACAATACTGCGGGCAGTCGGCGTTGCGGCCTTCGGCTTCGCCCACCGCGCGGTAGAGACCGTCGAGCGAGATGAACTTGAGACTGTCGACCTGCAAGTGGTCGCGCATCTCATCCTCGGACATGGTCGCCGCCAATAGCTTTTCGCGCTGCGGGGTGTCGACGCCGTAGAAACAGGGCCAAGCCGTGGGGGGGGAGGCGATCCGGAAGTGCACCTCTTTCGCGCCCGCGTCGAGGATCATCTCTTTGATCTTTCGCGAGGTTGTGCCGCGGACCACCGAGTCGTCGACCAAGATCACCCGCTTACCCTTGATCAGCGCGCGGTTGACGTTGAGCTTGAGACGGACCCCCATATTGCGGATCTGCTCGGTCGGCTCGATGAAGGTCCGGCCCATATATTGGTTGCGAATGATGCCCATCGCGTAGGGAATGCCGGATTCAAGGCTATAGCCAATCGCCGCCGGGGTGCCGCTATCAGGCACGGGACAGACGAGGTCGGCTTCCACAGGGCTTTCCTTGGCCAGTTCGCGGCCAATATTCTCACGCGTTTCATAGACCGAGCGACCGCCGAGAATGCTGTCGGGGCGGCTAAAGTAGACATGCTCGAAGATACAGAAACGCGAGGCGACACGGCGGAAGGGGAAGTGGCTTTCGACCCCTTTCTCGGTGATCACCACCATCTCGCCCGGTTCGATCTCGCGGACGAATTCCGCGCCGATGATGTCGAGCGCGCAGGTCTCCGAACTCAGCGCCCAGCCATCGCCGACACGGCCCAGCACCAGCGGGCGCACGCCCAGCGGATCGCGCACGCCGATCAGCTTGGTACGGGTCATGGCAACGACCGAGAAAGCCCCCTCGACCCGGCGCAACGCATCTTCCATCCGCTCGGGGATGTTTTGCTGCAAGGATCGGGCCATCAGGTGAATGATGCACTCACTGTCGGAGGAGGATTGGAAGATCGAGCCCCGCTCGATCAACTCACGGCGCAGGGCGTTGGCATTGGTGATATTGCCATTATGGGCAATCGCGGCCCCGCCCATGGCGAACTCACCAAAGAAAGGCTGCACGTCGCGGATCGCGGTGGGGCCTTTGTTACCGGATGTCGAATAGCGGACGTGACCGATGGACAGCTCGCCGGGCAGGGTCTGCATCACATCCTGCGAGGTGAAGTTGTCGCGAACATAGCCAAAGCGGCGGGCCGATTGGAAACCGGCGGCGGGATCGTAGCTGACGATGCCGCCAGCCTCTTGTCCACGGTGCTGGAGGGCGTGCAGGCCAAGGGCCACGAAAGTGGCGGCATCGGCAACGCCAACCACGCCAAAGACGCCGCATTCCTCCTTCAGTTTATCCTCATCTCCGCTGTCGCGCAGATAGGAAGTGTCAAAGGGATGGGCGGGCGGCATGTGCTTGGACAACGGGGCAACTCCGAATCCGGGTGAGGTCGCTGCCTATGTAGGGGCTTCGTAAGCGGCTGTCACCCCGCATGTCGCCTGCGGGGGGCATGAGGCAGGATAAAGCGCCGCATTGCCCGCCAAGGAGGCGGCCCCCGTAACCTGCCAAGCCCAAACGCAAAACAGGCGGCCATGATGCTCTGGCCGCCTGTCTAAAAGGATTGTGTTAAGAGATTATGAAGGCCTTAGCCGCTACATTTGCCCACCAGCGCCTCATAGCGGTTGGTGATCCAGCCGAGCGCCTCTTGCGGGTCTTTTTCTTCGATCTGGCCGGTGAAGCGCGAGAATACGGCGGCGGAGCGGCTGTTTTCGACCATGGTGGTCCGCTCACCGGTGATGACCGTGTCGTAGACAAAAAAGGCAATCGCGACGAGCAGCACGCCGCGCACGACGCCAAAGATGAAGCCAAGCCCTTGGTCCACGCCACCCAGCATCGAGCGGTGCACAAGCGAGGAGAAGAGCGGCGTGAAGAGCGAGACCACGATCAGCGCCGCGGCAAAGACCAGCGCGAAGGCACCGATCACCGACAATTCGCAGCTATCGGCCAAAAATTCGCCCACATAGGGCAGTTCGCGCACCAGTGGTTCGACCTGCGGTGCAAAGAGAAAGGCCAGAACCGCCGCTGCAATCCAGCCGACAATCGCCATCAGTTCGCGCACCAGCCCGCGGCCATAGGCCAGCAGAGCCGATAGCACGATCACAACCGCGACCACCCCGTCAATAATGGTAAAACCGTCCATGCGCGTTCTCGCCCTCGTCTAAGGGGGGATCAGCCCGCCCCGAAAATTTCGCCAACAAATCCGGTCAGATCGCTCATCGTATTCAGCGCAATTCCGGTCACACCCACAGCCTTGCCGCCGCGCGGTGCAATAGCGCTCGTAAAACCAAGTTTTTGCGCCTCTTTCAACCTGTTTTCCGTCTGGCTGGCGGGGCGCAGCGCACCGGAGAGGCTAATCTCACCGAAAACAACGGTTTCGGCGGGCAGGGCCGCGTCTTCCCGCGCCGAGAGGATCGCGGCGGCCACGGCGAGATCGGCGGCGGGTTCGGAGATCTTCATCCCGCCCGCCACATTGAGGTAGACATCCAGCCCCGCGAAAGGAATTCCGCACCGCGCTTCCAATACCGCGAGGATCATCGCCAGACGCCCCGAATCCCAGCCCACCACCGTGCGGCGTGCTTGAGAATGGGGCGAGGGGGCCACCAGCGCCTGAAGCTCGACCAAGACAGGCCGGGTGCCTTCGATGCCCGCAAAGACAACCGAACCGGGGGAGGGTTGCCCGCGTTCCGACAAGAACAGCGCCGAGGGGTTGATCACCTCTGACAGACCGCCGCCCGTCATCTCGAAGACGCCGATCTCATCCGCCGGGCCGAAGCGGTTTTTCACCGCGCGCAGGATGCGGAACTGGTGGCCACGCTCGCCTTCGAAATAGAGCACGGTGTCGACCATATGCTCCACCACGCGGGGGCCAGCGATCTGGCCTTCCTTGGTGACATGGCCCACGAGGATCACCGCGACCCCGCGGCGTTTGGCGAAACTGGTCAACTCATGCGCCGCGGCGCGGACCTGACTGACCGATCCGGGCGCGCTTTCGACGTTGTCGGCCCACATGGTTTGGATCGAGTCGATGATGGCAAGCTGCGGGCGCTCGGCCTCGAGCGTGGTTAGGATGTCGCGCAGGTTGGTTTCCGCGGCCAGTCTCACCGGCGCTTCGGAAAGCCCCAGACGTTGCGCGCGCATGCGGACTTGGGCGCTGGCTTCCTCCCCGCTGACATAGATCGTCTTGAGGCCGGAGTTGGCGAAATGCGCGGCGGCTTGCAGCAGAAGGGTCGATTTCCCGATGCCGGGATCGCCGCCCACGAGGATCGCCGAAGCAGGCACCAGCCCGCCGCCCAACACGCGGTCCAACTCCGCAATGCCGGACTGTGCACGCGGGGGCGGGGTTTCTTGTGTGGCAAGATCGGTGAGCTCAATGGCAGAGCCGCGCCTTGCGCCCAAGGATTTGCTGGGCGGGCCTGCGGAGATGCCTTTGTCTTCGACGATGGAGTTCCAAGCGCCGCAGGCGTCACAGCGCCCGGACCATTTGGAATGTTTCGCGCCGCATTCGGCGCAGGAAAAACTGGAGGAGGATTTGGCCATGGGCCCTTTTCGCGCAGGTGCCCGATGGCGTCAAAGGAAAAGCATCCGGCCATTGGGCGATGATCCCGGGGGGGGAACCCAATGGGCCGGATGCCGCCGCTGGAATTACTCAGCGGCTTTGGGCGGCAGGTCGATCACGATATTGTCGAGCGATGTCGTCTCAGGCTTGCGCTCGGGTGTTTCGGTCTGGACCACACGTTCAAGGCCAAGCTCTGGCATGATCTCACGCACTTCCTCGCGCAGACGCTCAAGCTGGGCCACGGCGACGCTTTCTTCGAGTTCGACTTCATGCAGCCAATGTTTCATCTCGGTCGAAATCGCTTTTGCCTGATCGAGGCGGCTGTTGAAAAGCTCGACTTCTTCTTGACGCTGCTTGAGGAAGCTGCGGGCGCGGGCCAGTTTCTCATCCGAATAGACTTCGGCCAGATCGCGGGCCACATGGCTCATCTGAGCGGCCATTTCCAGCACGGCAGGCTCCAGCGTGGCGAGGTCGGGATGATCGCGCAGATAGGCCAGACGCTCGCGCACCGAATCGAATTCCGAGCTCATCTGAAAGGTTTCGGCCCGGTCGGCGGCGTGCACGGCGGCATAGGCGCGGGCCACGTCCTGCATGCCGACATTGAACTGACGGTGCGAGGTCTCAAGCTGCATGACACGGCGGTTGGTGGGCAGGAAAAAGCACAGGCCCACAGCAAGGACGGTCAGCGCCAGTTGGGCGTACATCCCGGCGTTTTCGACAGGCTCACCGCCGTATTGCAGATCAAGGCTGATCCAATTCCACAGGCCGAGGGCCGCCATGATGCTGGCACCGGTAAGGGCAATCGCCGCAAGGGCAAAGACCACAACGGCGAGCCGCTGAAAGGCGAATTGGATGAGGTAGGCAAAGGAACGAAGCTGGGACATACTTTCTCCCCCCTGGAAGAGCTACTAAGCAAGTTTCTGCCGACCAACGCCTCCTTATCCTTCTTTGTTCCCATTCCCTGCGGGATTATGCTGAGGATTTAACGTAGTTTTGCCAAGATTATGGCACAACCGCAGGTTTTTCGGAAGTTATTTGCGCCTGCGCAGTGCAATTTCGTGATCGGCAGCGCAGGGCAGGGACGATGCGTACCATGGGGAAATGGCAGTGAGTCGCGCAGCATCTTTCGCGGCGGCGTGCTGCGACGCGGGGAAAATCGCCGACCTAACCGGCGTAGTTTCGCGCATATCTTGCGCCCAAAGAGGTGAGCACCTCATAGCCGATCGTGCCCGCCCAATCCGCCAAATCGTCAACGCCTTGGCTTTGCCCCAGCAGTTGCAAGGTCGCGGGCACCTCCTCCAATGCGGAGACATCCACCGTGATCAGGTCCATTGAGACGCGCCCGAGGATGGGCAGGGTAACACTCTCATGCTGGAAGCAGGCGGTGCTGGTCGCATTGCCCATCGCGCGCAGAAGGCCGTCGGCGTAGCCCGCGGCCACGGTGGCGAGCGTCACGGTGCTCTCCGCCGTCCATGTGTTGCCATAGCCCACAGTCTCCCCGGGGGTGACGCTGCGGCTCTGGATCACTGGTACGTCGAGGGTGACCACGGGCCGCGCCTCTGTGAAAGGGCGCCCGCCGTAAAGACCGATGCCGGGGCGGGTGACGTCGAAATGATACTCCGGCCCCAACAAAATGCCCCCCGTGGCGGAGAGCGAGCGCGGCACCTCGACCCCTTGGGTCATGTCGCTGAAACTGCGCAGTTGCGCATCGTTCATTTCATGATCCGGCGCGTCCGAGCAGGCCAGATGCGACATGATGAGCGTGGGGTTCTGGCTCAGCGCGATGTCGCGCAGGGCTGCCCATTCCGCAGGCTCCATCCCCAGCCGGTTCATCCCGCTGTCGAGTTGGATGCCGAAAGCATGGCCGGGAAGGGTCTCAAACTGGCGCAACAGCTGCTCTGTCGAGTTGATCATCGGCGTCAGCGCGGCACCGGCAATCGCCTCTGCATCGCCCGGCATATGACCGGAAAAGACATTGATCACCGGGCCTTCGCCCAAGGCTTGGCGCAGGGCCACGCCCTCTTCGGTCAGGGCCACGAAGAACTGCCGCGCACCGGCCTCGGCCAAAGTCTTGGCCACACGGGCGGCGCCCAGCCCATAGCTGTCGGCTTTGACCACGGCGGCGGTCTCGGCCTTTGTCATACGGTCGAGGGCGCGCCAGTTGTCGGCGATGGCTTGTAGGTCGATGGTCAGGGTCGCTTTGCTCATGCGCGGATGTGGGCCGGAATGAGGGGGGAGGTCAAGCGGCCAAGGGCACCTAACGTCATGCGCGACAGGCAGGCGGGGGATTTGTTACAGTTTTGCCTACCGGATGCGCAGGATGGGGAGGTCAGACGGATGTCACGGATCAAGATCATCTTCGGCCATGCGGGCGTGTCGCTCATGGCGCTGGCCGCTGTGGTGGCCTTTGTTGCGATGCTTTGGGGGGCGCCGCTGTGGTGCTGGGCGCTGGTGCCGCTGGGGGTCGCGGCGCAGATGCTTAATGAGTATAACCTGCACCGGCATGTCTTTCACCTTGCCCCGCCCAAGCGGCAGTGGGCCTTCGATCTGCTGTACCGCGCGCATTACGGGCACCATGACTTCCCGACCAATCACGGGCTGTTCTTCGTGCCGGTCTGGGTCGCGCTGCCGATGCTCGTGGGGAATTTCCTTCTGGTCTGGGGCATCGCGGCGCTTTTGGGGTTTGAGGCCAGCATCTGGATCGCCACGGCGATCGTGCCCTTGGGCGGGGTGCTGACCTTTTTGGGCTATGAGTGGTTTCACATGACGGCGCATCTGACGGTGCCGAAAACGGCGGTGGAGCTGCATGTCACCCGGCTGCACAACCAGCATCACTTTCGCGACTTCAACAAGTGGTTCCACGTCAGCCCGGGCGGGGAGATCATTGACCGGGCCATGGGCACCGATATCGACACCGAGGCTTTGAAACAGCAGCAGCGGGTGGCTTTTATCCGCACCTTGGGGATGCAGCCCGACGATCCAAGACTGCTGGCCGCCCGAGCGCGGTTCGCTGGGAAATACGGGCTGAGCGAGGCCGAAGTGGCCCGAGCCGCGCGGGGGTAGGTGTGAAACTTCCGTGACGTTACCCGAAGGGTGCTTGCCTGTCCCCGTGGCGCGGGTAGGCTTGGCCCAATTCAAGGGAGGACGAACCATGCACCGACATATGACCACCACAGCCCTGCTTGCCGCGGGCCTTACCGCTGGCGCGGCGCAGGCGGAAAACCGGATCGACCGGCAATTGCCGAATGCGCCCGAACTTGCGGCTTATGGCGACCATGCCGTGGGGGTGCGCACTTTGGAGATGGTCAACCCAGGCCAGATCGACATCCTCGCCATCGACCCCGCCGCCGACAAGCCTGAGGAGATGCCGCGCTATGACCGGCCGCTCACGGTTGAGATGTATTACCCCGCCGCCGTGGGGGCGGAGGGCGAGACCTCCTTCAAGACTTATCTCCGCGACGGCACCACAGAGGTCACGCTTGAGGGGCAGGCCATGCGCGACGTCGATCCGGCGACGGGCGAGACCTTCCCGCTGGTACTGATCAGCCACGGCTATCCGGGCAACCGGTACCTCATGTCGCATCTGGCAGAGAACCTCGCCTCCAAGGGCTATGTCGTGGCCTCGATCGACCATACCGACAGCACCTACCGCACGCAGGCGGCCTTTGGCTCGACGCTGGTGAACCGCTCGCTGGACCAGCTTTTCGTGCTAGAGCAGATGGCGCAGAAGGCCGCGGAGGGCGGTGATTTCGCGGGGCTCTATGACGCCGAGAACACTGGGTTGATCGGCTATTCCATGGGCGGCTACGGCGCGATCATCACCGCCGGGGGCGGGGTGACGGAGGCATCGGTTGGCTATACATGGGGCGGTCCGCTTGGAACGCTGGGCATTCATCAGGCGGGGTCGGAGACGCATGACGCGCTGCCCGATCCGCGCATCAAGACCGCCGTGGCTTTCGGCCCTTGGGGCATGAACCGCGGCTTCTGGGATGCAGAGGGGCTGGCGGGCGTGAAGATCCCGATGCTGTTCATCGCAGGCTCGCAGGACGATACCTCGCTCTACGAGAACGGCATCCGGGCGATCTGGGAGAACACCTCGAACGTAGACCGCGCGCTGCTGACCTACATGAACGCGGGCCACAACGCGGGCGCGCCCATGCCCGCGCCGGAGGAGGCCTATTACTTTAGCGAGGACAAGGGCTTCAACATTTCCGAGCATTACACCGACGCGGTCTGGGACACGGCGCGGATGAACAATATCGCGCAGCATTTCGTGACCGCGTGGATGGACAGTCATTTGAAGGGTGAGGGGGCCAAGGCCGCCTATCTCGATCTGGTAGAGAACTCGAACGACGGCGTCTGGTCGGTCGAGGAGGATGGGACCGAGAAGGAGGACCACAGCTACTGGAAGGGTTTTCCGGAGGGGACCGCCAAGGGGCTGATGTATGAGGTGAAATCGGCGGCAGAGTGAAACGCGTGGCCCGGTAGCGTTGCCGGGCCCTTTTGCCACCGGGCCCGGATTCAGGCCGCAGGCGCCGGGCCATAGCCTGCTTGGCGAAAGGGGGGCTACTAGGTGAAGTTCGGCATGGCGTTCCTTAAGACCGATCATGGCGGCAAAAGCACCAGTCGAGGTTGCCACGCAGCCCGGAATCAAGCCGCAGGCGCCGGGCCATCGCCTGCCCGCCCTGTCACGCCGGAGGCGTGCCGGATTATGATCGGCGCACCTTTGGTGCGACCGGGTAGGCGATTTGGCGAGGCTGGGTGAGACCTCGCGGAACGCACATCATGGTTGAAGGATAAAGTGGTACCGAACTTCTGTTGCATCGCCCACCCGCGGGCAGGCGATGGCCCTAAGTTCTTTAAGATCGCTGGTCAGGGGAAACGGAAGGCGCCAGCCCTCAGAACTCCTGATCGTCCCCGCCGCCCTGCTGCCAAGGCTGCACGAGGTTGCCGAAGCGGGTGAACTTGCCCTCGAAGCTGAGGTCCACCGTGCCGATGGGCCCGTGACGCTGCTTGCCGATCACCACCTCGGCGCGGCCGTGCAGGCGCTCCATCTCTTCCTGCCAGACCGCCATCTTGTCGAGCTCGTGATCGCCGGGTTTCTCGCGCTCCTTGTAGTATTCCTCGCGGTACACGAACATCACCACGTCGGCGTCCTGTTCGATCGAGCCGGATTCCCGAAGGTCCGAGAGCTGCGGGCGTTTATCGTCGCGGCTTTCCACCTGACGCGAGAGCTGCGACAGGGCGATCACCGGAATGTCGAGTTCCTTGGCGATGGCCTTGAGACCCATGGTGATCTCGGAAATCTCGTTCACCCGGTTCTCGGATTTGCCGGTGCCGCGCACCAGCTGCAGGTAGTCGATGATCAGCACGTCGAGCCCGTGGGTCCGCTTCAGGCGCCGTGCGCGCGCGGCAAGCTGGCTGATCGGCAGGGCAGGCGTGTCGTCGATGAACAGCGGGCAGGCCTCGAGCGCCTTGGCGGCGTCGACAAAACGGCGGAACTCGGCCTCGGTCATGTCGCCCGAGCGGATCTGGTGGCTGGGGATCTCGGCGGCTTCCGACAGAATCCGCGAGGCAAGCTGTTCGGCGCTCATCTCGAGGCTGTAAAAGCCCACGACGCCGCCGTCGATGGCGCCCTCGGTGCCGTCGGGCTTCATCCCGCGCTTGTAGGCCTTGGCCACGTTGAAGGCGATGTTGGTGGCGAGCGAGGTCTTACCCATCGAAGGACGCCCGGCGAGGATCAGAAGGTCAGAGCGGTGCAACCCGCCCAGCTTCTTGTCCATGTCGATCAAACCGGTGGAGACGCCCGAAAGCCCCCCGTCACGCTGGTAGGCGGCATTTGCCACGTTCACCGCGTCGGTGACGGCCTTCAGGAAGGACTGGAAACCGCTTTCCACCTGACCCTGTTCGGCTAGCTTGTAAAGCTCCTGCTCGGCCTCGACGATCTGCTCGCGCGGCTCGGAGGAGACGTCGACCTGTGCTGCCTTGGCCGAGATGTCGCGACCCAGTTGGATGAGATCACGGCGCACGGCGAGGTCGTAGATCATCTGCGCGTAGTCGCGTACGGCGAAGGCGCTGATCGCCGCACCGGCGAGGCGGGCGAGATAGGCCGGGCCGCCCAGCTCCTTCAGCCCATCATCGTCCTCCATGAAGGCCTTGAGCGTGACCGGCGAGGCGAGGTTGTTCTTGGCGATCCGCTGGGCCGCGATGTCGAAGATGCGGGCGTGGACCGGCTCGTAGAAGTGCTTGGGCCCGATGACCGAGGCGACACGGTCGTAGACGTCATTGTTGGTCAGGATCGCGCCCAAAAGCTGCTGTTCGGCCTCGATCGAATGCGGCATCGATTCCGGTGCCTGCACGGCCAATTGGTTCGCGTTCAGCGATGTAATCTCGTTCATGACCTCACCCATTTCTACCCAGATGGACCTCATAGCCAGTGGGTTCGTCCGGCGCAAATTGTATCTTTTGTGGATATCTTTACCGACAAAAGGCCCCACCACATTTTGCCTTGTGGTGGGGCCTTCGGTCAACATCTTGCGAAAATTCGGTTAACTTTTGCGGGATTCCTGCCAATCGCGCGGGGCGTTCAGGAAGGCTTCGACCTCGCTCAGCGTGGCCGCGTCAAAGGCCCCTTGGGCGCGGGCCTCGGCCAGCACGTCCCACCATGTGCAGAGCGCATGGAGCGTAACGCCATGGTCGCCAAGGGTCTTTTCGGTCTGGGGGAAGATGCCGTAGTGAAAGATCACCGCCGTATGGGCACAGGTCGCCCCGGTTTCGCGAATCGCGTCGACGAAACTGAGTTTCGAGCCGCCATCGGTGGTCAGGTCCTCGACCAGCAGCACGCGTTGCCCCGGCGTCATTTCACCTTCGATCCGCGCGTTGCGACCGTAGCCTTTGGGCTTTTTGCGCACATAGGTCATCGGCAGGGCCATCCGTTCGGCGACCATGGCAGCAAAGGGGATGCCCGCCGTCTCGCCCCCGGCGATATTGTCGAAGGCCTCAAAGCCCGCGTCGCGCATGACGGTGACGGCGAGGAAATCCATCAGCGTGGACCGGATGCGCGGGTGAGAGATCAGCTTGCGGCAGTCGATATAGGTGGGCGATGGCAGACCCGAGGCCAGCGTGAAGGGCTCCTCCGCGTTGAAATGCACCGCGCCGATCTCCAGCAACATGCGCGCGGTGAGGCGGGCCATTTCTTGGGGGCTTGGGTGGCTGGTGGGGATCATGGCAGGCGTCCTTGGGTGGGGAGAGGTCGGAGCGGTATTTAAGAAAGGATGAAGATCAGGTGGTCCAGTGCAGATCGAAACCGGGGTCGAAGACCGTGACCGGGCCGTCGGGCGTGTCGATGCTGTCGAGGTGTTGGGGCGCTTTGCGGCGCAGGGTGATCTGTGTCTCGTTCGGGGGCAGGCCATAGAAGGCAGGGCCGTTGAGCGAGGTGAAGGCTTCGAGCTTGTCGAGCGCGCCGTCTTCTTCGAACACTTGAGCGAGGATCGACAGTGTGTTGGGCGCGGTGAAACAGCCCGCGCAGCCGCAGGGCTGCAGCTTGGCGCCATCGGTATGGGGCGCGCTGTCGGTGCCGAGGAAGAAGCGCGGATCGCCGGAGGTGGCCGCTTGGCGCAGGGCGCGGCGGTGGGTCTCGCGTTTGGCGACCGGCAGGCAGTAATAATGCGGGCGGATGCCGCCGGCGAGGATGTGGTTGCGGTTGATCACGAGGTGGTGCGTGGTAATCGTGGCGGCAAGACCGCTGTCGTTGCTGCGGACGTAGTCGGCGGCCTCGGCGGTGGTGATATGTTCCATGATCACGCGCAGCGCGGGGTGGGCGCGGCGGATCGGGTCGAGCACACGGTCGATGAAGACGGCTTCGCGGTCGAAGATGTCGACCTCGCTGTCGGTAACCTCGCCGTGGGTGCAAAGGGGCAGGCCGATTTCGGCCATCCGGTCGAGCACCGGCGCGACATTGTCGAAGTTCGACACGCCGCTGGCGGAGTTGGTGGTGGCGCCTGCGGGATAGAGTTTGACGGCGTGGATCAGCCCTTCGGCGTGGGCGCGGGCGACATCGTCGGGGTCCGTCTCCTCGGTCAGGTAGAGGGTCATCAGGGGCGTGAAATCCGCGCCCTCGGGCAGGGCGGCCATGATCCGGTCGCGGTAGGCGGCAGCCTGGGTGCCTGTCACCACGGGGGGCACGAGATTGGGCATGATGATGGCGCGGGCAAAATCGCGGGCGCTGTGCGGGACCACGGCGCGCAGCATGTCGCCGTCGCGCAGGTGCAGGTGCCAGTCATCGGGACGGCGGATCGTGAGGCTTTGTGTCATGGGCGCGGGGCTAGCACAGAGCGGGGCCGCGCGCCAGATTGAAAACCTATCCGGTGGCGTTCGCGGCCTCGGCCACGCGGGCCTTGCGTCTGGCGCGGATGCGTTCGAGGCGGCGGGCAAAGCGGGGGGCTTTCATCCGGGCCGAGACATTGGCGCAGAGCGCTTCGAGCAGCAGTTCGCGCCCTTGGGTGTTGATCGCTTGGCTGAGGTTGCGCAGATAGGGTAGGTAATCGCGCCGCGCGCGGTAGAGGGCGGCGAAGCGGGCTGCGTCCAGCGTGCCTTCGGCGGCGGCTTGCAGCAGCGGGTCAAGTTGGTCGATCTCTAGCAGGTCGGTTTGCAGCGCATCGCCCATGAAGGGCATCCGCAATTTGGTGACATTGGCGCGGGTGAAGAGCGCCGCATGCATCGCGTCGAGCCTCTCGCGCGGATCGTAGAGGACGAAGACCCGTTCGGCGGCTTCGAGCATATCGGGCGCATAGCCATAGCGGGAGGTGAAATCGAGGATGCGCATATCGGCGAACCGGTCATCCCATTCGGTGATGCGCGGGTTCAGCGTGGCCTGCGGTTGGATCGCCACCACCGCCGCGCCGGGGGCGGCCACGGAATAGGCGGCGGCGGCATAGGCGCAGGGGCCCGCGCCATAGAAGAGCACTTGATCGAATTCGTCGAAGAAGCCGTCGTCGATCAGCCGGTCGAAATAGGCATAGACCTCTTCGGCGCGGAACCATGTGTCTCCGTCGCTGGCAAGGCACAGATGCGACCAATCATGATTGCGCACCATGTCCCAGCCCAAGGGCTGCGCCTTGTCAGAGAGCGCATGCATGCCTTGATAGGTCTCGAAGGTGACGAGCAGGGTCGTCTCACGCTCGATGAAGGCTGAGAAGTGGCTTTTCCCCAGAGATTGGAAATAGCCGTCTTCTTCGGCGACGGCCTCAATCGCGCGCAGCCATTTGCGTTTGGGCATATCGGCCAGTGAGCTTTCGATCGTGGGCGTCTCGCGCGGCATCGGGCATCCTCGGGCTTGTCGGGGCGGGGCAGAACCGCCGTTTCAGCTGGGTGTAGCTGGATATTAGGGCGAAAATGCGGAAAATCCGTGAGAAATTGAAGAGAATGTGACGGTTTTCCGGGGGCGCGGCTGTCGGAGGGGCGTTACCACCTACGGCGGAAAGCCACGACTTTGTTGTGCGAGCCGCGGTGATAATAGGCCATGCCTGCCTGCATGAAGGCGGCGAAGACCTTGTTGACGCCCTCGGGGCCGATCCATTGCGGGTGCAATTCGATGATCGCGGCGCGGAGGGTGTCGAGGGGCAGATTGGGGATCAGATCGACCTCGGCCCCTTCGATGTCGCAGATCAATACGTTTGGGGTGAGATCGGCAAAGACTTGGGCCGCGTCGAGCACGTCGATCTGATGGGTTTCAGGTGGGTCTTCGTCTTTGAAACGGGTCAGGGAAGACGACAGGATGCGGTCGCGCACATAGAAATCCGCCTTGCCGGGGGCGGGGCCGAGGATCGCGTTGGTGACATGGGCGTTGGACAGCCCGTTGGCTGCGTGGACCCGCCGGATATAGGGGATGAGGTTGGGGTTCGCCTCAAAGCTATGGACCAAGGCGACATTGCGTTTGCTGGCCACCAGCGTCGACATATAGCCAACCCCGCCGCCCAGTTCGATCACCCTGTCGCCTTCGCGGACGACGCGCAGCGCGGCCTCACTCTCCTTGGCTTCATAGGCGTTCTGTCGCAGCAGCTTGCGGATCCGCCCGTGCAGGATCGCCGGATCGTCGGGAAACTTCATGCCGCGGGAGTGGATGAAATTGGGTTCAGACGGGGGCGCGGCCTGTGTCACGGGTCAGCTTTCCATATCGAGGGCAAGGGCATAGGCAGCGCGTTCGGTTGCGGTTAACTTGATGTTAAGCGCTTGGCGGTAGAGATCACGAAACTCCGGTGTCTGGCGCAGTTCCTCGGCCTTGGCGCGGTGCCAGTCGAGGCCCGCTTGGTGATGTTTGCGGAGTTGGGCGTCGGTGAGGAGGTGGTTCATCTCGGCGCGCAGGCGGGGCAGGTTGCGCTGGATCGACAGGTCGCGGTGGTCATTCCAGTCCATCCGGATCCAATAGTTGACCCCGATGGAGCGGTCGACGTGAAGGGCGCGCCCGCGCTGGCGTTTGATAAGGAAGGAGTCGGCTGACCGGAGGGCATAATGGTTTAACTGTAGCAGGTCATAGCCGATGTTGCTGCGCGAGGACCGCCAGCCATTGCGCAGCGCGTCGCGCGTCATGTCGTGGCCCGCACCGTTGACCCACTTGACCTCGGATACCGCGGCCTCGTCCAATTTGTTTGGTCGGTGGCAGGACAGTTTGCCATAGGCGCCGAGGTTGCGGAACATCGTTTTGAACCCCCATGCGGTATGGGGTTTGGGGCAAAAGCTCGGCGCGCAGTGGTCGAATTGGCCGATCACGGGGGCCTCCGACAGGGCGGTCACATCGTTGTGGCCGAAGAGGCGCCACGTCATCGCGATATTCGTGGCCTCGGGGGCGGCGGCGAAGAAGTCTTCGAGCCTGCCGTTGCCGGTGCGGATGTTGACGAATTCGTCCACATCGATATGCGCGATCCATTCCGCCTGACGGACGAGCGGTTCCTCCAGAGCTTGGTTCAGCGCGTGTTGTTGGGGGGAGTTGCCTTTCCAATCGTCGTTGTTGCGGTGCTGGAGAATGCCCATATCTTGCAGCCGTCCCAAAACGGCATCGGTGCCGTCGCTGCAATCATTGGTGTAGATCAGGAAGTTATCGATTCCCACGGCGCGGTGATAGGCCACCCATTCGACGATATAGGGCGCTTCGTTCTTCATGCAGGCGACGATGACATTGCCGCTGTTGCCGGGCGGCAATGCGCGCGGGGGCACGGCGGTGTAGGCGGGCGCGGGTTGGTCTTCGCCCGCAGGGGCTGCGCCGTTGTGGGGGCGGAAGGGGCCGCGCAGGATGGTTTCGTGGTTGACCTTCAGCCGGGTGAGGAGCCGGGCATTGGCGGCGCGCGTCTCTTCGGGGGCGTCGGGATCGTGCAACAGCGCCTCGAACCTCGCGGCAGAGCGGCGGGCCTCCTCGGTCTCAGCGCGTTTTTGCGCGAGCGGGGTCGCGGTACTGCGGATGCGGTGGGCGAAGGCGGCGAGGTATTGGGTGGCGCGAAAGCCGAACTGGGGGTCGGCTTCTTGCCACGGGGCCTCCGGCGCGTCGGGGGTAAGCGCCTGATCCAGCCCGGGAAAACGGGCGATGAGCGCTGCGTTGTCGCGGGCGAAATGGTCGGAGATCGCGGCGAGGCTCCCCGGTTTGATCACGGGGCCGCCGATTTGCAGCGCTTGCAACATCTGGCTCCATGTGCTGCGCGGACAGGCGAGGTCATGGGCCTGTTGGTAGCGGATCAGCACATTGTTGAACTGCCGCATCCGCGTCAGCCAAGGCGCGGGCAGGGCTGCGAGGGCGCGGCCGGGATCGACGGGGCCGAGGGGCGTGGAAAGGCCGAGGCTTTCGGTGATCTCGCCGGCCCCGGCCTTAGACATAAGATGGGGCAGGTCGAGGGCGCGAAAGGTGATCTTCTCTGCGCCGAAGGCGGCGGCCCAATGGGCGTGCAGCGCTTTATAATCGAGCCAAAAGGGAGGGGCTTGCACCTCGGGGAAAAGGCCGAAGTCCGGCGTGGTCTCTCTCTGGGCAAGCGCGCCATGCCACCAGTCGTCGCGCTCGGCCAAGGCCAGTTCCTGCGTTAGCGGATGACGGCGGCTTTCGGCCACGGCAAATCCGTAATGCGCAACCAGCGTCCGCGCCTGTTCATCCAGATGGGCGACCACGCGGATGTCGTCGAAATAGGGGCGCAGCAGATCGTGTAGGGCGCGCAGCTCCTCGGGCCGGGACAGCAGATTGCCCAGTTGCGCCGCGCTCAGCACCACATGATCGGCGCGGGTCGCGGCCAGCTCATGGGGGATCAGCGCGTGAAATTCATCGCGCAGGGTGGTGCCGATCAGGGGGCTGTCCAAGCCGCGGCGGTGCCGTAGCAGCCCCACCGCCTCCGGGGCGGCGCAGGCGGCATAGAGGCGCACGTGGTTCCAATCGGCGGCCAGAACCCCCTGCTTGAGCAGCGCGTCCTTTTGCTGTTGCAGGATGTTGCGCAGCCGGGCGGCAGCGCGTTCGGTCGGGCCGATGAAGAGGGTCAGCCGCATCACCCGGCCTCCGCCTTGCCGGTGTTGCTTTGGCCCCACCACGGCAAGTCGATCTCAAGATAATTTGCGATCTTGTTGCGCGCCTCGGGGTCTTCGATGTCGAACTCCAGAAAGTTGGCACAGCCGGTGAAGACGCGGCGGCAGAAGCTGAAATGCCCTGCGATCCACCGGGCAAGCTCGGCCTCGTCGCGGCCAAAGCCGCGGGGCAGCCCCGGCACATCGGCCTGTGGCAAGCGTCGGCGGCCCAGGTTATTCCAGCGCATCATGCTGTTGGCCGTTCTGGCCGGATCACGGTGCGAGAGTAGGAACTTGACCTCGGGGTGGTGGTGCTGGATGGCGCTCAGCACACCCCAATCGGTCTGCGGCCAAAGGCTGCGGTCATGGCGCACGGCGCTCATCTCATTGATCACGTCGAACTCATGCAGCCGCGCCAGCGGGTCGCCGCTGGCGAAGTAATCGGCATAGATGATCCGCCCTACATGCGCGCCGGTAATCTCGGGCGAGTTGCTTTGGCCCTTGCGAATGCGCCAATCCGCGACCTTGAGCCCGGCGTGGCGCAGCGCATCCGTGAGCGTGGTGGTGCCGGTCTTGGGCAGGCCGAGGTTGACGATCCGCGGCCCCGTCATGTGAGGCCGATCTCGGCGCGGATCCGGGCCTCGGCGGCGCAGAACGGGCTGGCTGCGCGCAGTTGGGCCTGCATTTCGCGGTAGCTCGGATCGGTCAGCAGCGCGTCGCGGCGCGCGCGGTGGGCGGCCACGGAAGCGGCATGCAGATCGGCGACGCCGGGCAGCGCTTTCAGGCGGTCGATTTCGGCGTGCAAGGCGGGCAGGTAGCGCTGGATCGAGCGATCCTCCCAAGCTGCATCGTTCCGGTCGCGCCAATAGCTGTCATCAAAAGCGCGGTGTTCGCGGTTCACGTCGCCACGGTCGTTCTTGACCAGATAGCTGTCGAGCGAGCGCAGCGCGTAGTGGTTCAGCGTGGCAAAGCGCCGTGCGCCGCGGGCGGGAAAGGCGCGGATGCGGCGTTTGGTGGCGGCACTGCGGAAGGGCTTAGGCACCTGTCGGCCTGCGCCATCGGTCCAATGCGGCTGGTGCTTCGTGTCGTCGTGGAAAGGCCGGTGCGCCCCGTAGTAGCCCAAGGGAAAGTCGTGCCGAACCAAGGTCTTAACCTCAATCGCCGTATCGGCACAGCAGATGTCGGGGTTATGGCTATGGGTGAATTGCGCGATGACAGGGGCGTCGGTGAAATCCTCGATCCCGCCATTGGCGAAGAACTGGAAATGCAGCGAGATCGCCTGCGGGTTGCCGCAGGCCGTGATCAGGGCGGGCAGGCGGTGGTCGCCGACATGAATGTTCAGAAACTCATCCACATCGGCGATCCAGACCCAATCGGCCTGCGTGACGATGGGGTGACGCCGCGCATCCTTGAGCGCCTGCATCTGGTAGTTTCGATTGGTGGCCGGGTTGGGCAGATGGGTGACGATACCGTGGCGGGCAAGCGCGTCGAGCAGGGCATCGGTGCCATCACTACAAGCGTTGGAGTAGAATAGGAAATCCGTGACCCCGATCACCCGGTTGAAGGCGATCCATTCCAGCAAAAACGGGCCTTCATTCTTGACGCAGGTGACAGCGGTGATGCGCATGTCAGACCCCGCCGCGCCGGATCGCGATGATAATGCTCTGTCCCATATCCGCCCCTGTGGCCCCCTTGTTGCCGGAAGCCGTCGTTTATTGCGCAGGACTATGCCAGCGCGGGGAAATCCCGTCAATCTGCCGCCGCGCGGTCTGCCCTCTTGACGGGGCGGGGTGGGAATGCACCACTGGGGCCATGAAAAACATTGATACGATCGACGCGGTCCAAGAGATGCTGAGCGCTGAGGGCTATGTCTGCGACCGCGCGCTTGGGGTCGTGGTTTTCCTCAGCCTCACGCTGGGGCGGCCCCTGTTTTTGGAGGGCGAGGCGGGCGTCGGCAAGACCGAGATCGCCAAGGCGCTGGCTGCCGGTCTGGGGCGGCGGTTGATCCGGTTGCAATGCTATGAGGGGCTCGACGCTTCTAGCGCGGTTTACGAATGGAATTTTCCCGCTCAGATGGTGGCGATCCGCACGGCGGAGGCAGGCGGCGGTGCGGACCGGCGGGCGCTGACGCAGGAGTTGTTCAGCGACGACTACCTGATCGAACGCCCGCTGTTGCAGGCGCTGCGCCCGGATGAGAAGGGCGCCCCGGTGCTGCTGATCGACGAGTTGGACCGCACCGATGCGCCTTTCGAGGCGTTCTTGTTGGAGGCGTTGAGCGATTTTCAGGTGACCATCCCCGAGCTTGGCACGATCCGCGCGCCCGAGCCGCCGATTGTGATCCTGACCTCGAACCGCACGCGTGAGGTGCATGACGCGCTGAAACGCCGCTGTCTTTACCACTGGGTCGATTACCCGGATGTGGCGCGCGAGATGGCGATCCTTGCTGCCCGTGCGCCTGAGGCGGCAGAGGCGCTTAGCCGCGAGGTGGTGGCCTTTGTCCAGCATTTGCGGACCGAGGATCTCTTCAAGAAGCCGGGCGTGGCGGAGACGATTGACTGGGCGAAATGCCTGCTGGCTTTGGATGTCACCACGCTGAGCCCCGAGGTTATCGCCGATACGCTGGGGGCGGTGCTGAAGTATCAAGATGACATCGCCAAGCTGCAAGGCTCTGAGGCGGCGCGCATTCTCGATCAGGCCCGCGCATCGCTGGCGCCTGCCTGAGCGCGATGGCCGAAGACCTGCCTTTGGACCTGCCGGACGACCCCAAGCTGGCCGGGAATATCACCCATTTCGCCCGCGCCCTGCGCCGGGCGGGGCTGTCAATCGGGCCCGGGCGGGTGGTAGAGGCGGTGGAGGCCGTCGCCGCCGTGGGCTTCACCAGCCGCCGCGATTTCTATTGGACGCTCCACGCCTGTTTCGTAAGCCGCCCCGAACAGGCGCGGGTCTTTGCGCAGATATTCCGGCTCTATTGGCGTGACCCGCGGTATTTGGAGCATATGATGGCCGCGATGCTGCCTGCGATCCGCGGCGTCCAAGAGGATCGCCCCGCCACGCCAGCCGAGAAACGTGCGGCGGAGGCCCTGTTGGACGGGGCGGAGGCACCGGAGCGGGAAAACGCGCCTCAGCCCGAGGAGACCCTCGTCGAGGTGGATGCGAGCCTGACCATGTCCGCGCGGGAGCGGTTGCGGACATTGGATTTCGAACAGATGAGCCTTGCGGAAATGGCTGAGGCGAAACGGATGTTGGCCAAGCTCGACTTGCCGGTGCCGCCGATGCCGAGCCGCCGCAATGTGGCGGCGGCGCGGGGGCGGATCGACGTGGCGCGCACGATGAAAGCGGCGCTGCGGCGGGGGGGAGAGGCGGACCGGCTTTATCGGAAGACACCGCGCGCGCGCTATCCGAACCTCGTCGTGCTGTGCGATATTTCCGGCTCGATGAGCCAATACAGCCGGGTGATCCTGCATTTTTTGCATGCGGTAGCCAACCGCAAGGGCAAAGGCTGGGCGCAGGTGCACGGTTTCACCTTTGGCACCCGGCTGACCAATATCACCCGCCATCTTGCCACCCGCGACGTGGATGCGGCGCTTGCCGCGGCGGGGGCGCAGGCGCAGGACTGGGAGGGCGGCACGCGCATCGGCGCGGCGCTGGCGGCCTTCAATCGCGACTGGTCGCGGCGGGTCATGGGGCAGGGGGCGGTGGTCTTGTTGATCACCGACGGGCTGGACCGGGACGACCCGGCGGAATTGGCGCGGCAGATGCAGCGGTTGCAGCTGACCGCGCGGCGGGTGATCTGGCTGAACCCGCTGCTTCGTTGGGACGGTTTCGCGGCCAAGGCGGCGGGCATTCGTGCGATGCTGCCCCATGTCGATAGTTTTCGCGCCGGGCATTCGATTGCGTCTCTGGAAGCGCTGGCCGAGGCGATCTCGCGCCCCGATGATGTGGGGGAGAAGGCGCGGATGTTGGCGGGGTTGAACGCAGAGGTTTAGCCAATGAGGGGCAGGCGGAGGGCTGCGGGTCTCTCCAAAACCAGAGGGGTTTCGGACCCTCCCCTGATTGATCCCGGCCTGTCACCCGCCTGTCGTCGGTTCAAGCGAAATAGCCGTATCCCCTAAAGGGGCCCCTCGGCGATTTAGCTTGCCCCGCCGCCCTGCGCGCGACCGTTTGGTCTCAAGCAAGGGCGGCTCCGAAACCAGAGGTTCAGGCGAAGGTCTGGGCGAAAGTGGTCCGGTAGATCGTGCGCAGGTCCGACAGGAGCGCGGAGGTGTTGCCGAAGCTGATCTTGTCGCCGCCAAAGGCGCCGACGGCGGTGACCGCTACGCCCGCTTCCTTGCCCGCGGCGATCAAGGTTTCCGCGGCGTCGGCGGTGCAGGCGACGAGGTAGCGGGCTTGGTCTTCGCCGAAGAGGGTGGCGGTGTCTTCGCTTTCGATTTCGACGCCGATCCCTGCGGTTTCAGCCAGCTCAAAGGCCGCGAGGGCGAGGCCGCCGTCGCCGAGGTCGGTGCAGGCGGAGATTTGGCTGGCTTGGGCGCGGATGAATTCGCCGTGGCGGCGTTCGGTGGCGAGGTCGACATGGGGGGCGTCGCCCTCGGCCCGGTCGAAGGCTTCGGCGAGCAGGGCGGATTGGCCGAGGTGGCTGCCAGTCGCGCCGATCAGGATAGCCACATGGCCGTCGCGCAATTGGTTGCTGATGACCTGATCGAGGCTGTCGATCAGGCCGACCGCGCCGATGGTGGGCGTGGGCAGGATGCCCTTGCCGTCGGTCTCGTTATAGAGCGACACATTGCCGGAAACGATGGGCATGTCGAGCGCGCCCACGGCCTCGCCGATGCCTTTGATGGCGCCCACGAATTGGCCCATGATCTCGGGCTTTTCGGGGTTGCCGAAGTTGAGGTTGTCGGTCGTCGCCAGCGGTTTGGCGCCCACGGCGCAGAGGTTGCGGTAGGCTTCGGCGACGGCCTGTTTGCCGCCTTCGGTGGGGTTGGCCTTGACGTAGCGCGGGGTCACGTCGGAGGTGAAGGCCAGCGCCTTGTCGGTGCCATGCACCCGCACGATGCCTGCGCCGAGGCCGGGCAGGCGGACCGTGTCGCCCATGACCATCGTGTCGTATTGTTCGTAAACCCAGTCTTTGGAGGCGTGGTTCACGGAGCCGATCAGGGCGCGCAGGCCTTCGATCGGGTCGATGCTGGGCGCATCGGTCAGCGCGGCGGCGGCGGGTGTTTCCACCCAAGGGCGGTCGTATTCGGGCGCGGTGGAGGCGAGTTTCGACAGCGGCAGGTCGGCTTTGACCTCACCATCGAGACAGATGAGGAAGCGGTCTTCGGGGAGGGTTTCGCCCACGATGGCGAAGTCGAGGTCCCATTTGTCGAAGACGGCTTTGGCTTCGGCCTCAAGCTCGGGGCGCAGGACCATGAGCATCCGCTCTTGGCTTTCGCTGAGCATCATTTCATAGGCGGTCATATGCGGCTCGCGCGTCGGAACCTTTTCAAGGTCGAGACGCACGCCGAGACCGCCTTTGTCGCCCATTTCTACGGCAGAGCAGGTGAGGCCCGCAGCGCCCATGTCTTGGATCGAGATCACGGCGCCGGTGGCCATCAGCTCGAGCGTGGCTTCCATCAGGCGCTTTTCGGTGAAGGGGTCGCCGACTTGAACGGTTGGGCGTTTCTCTTCGATGGTGTCGTCGAATTCGGCACTGGCCATGGTGGCGCCGCCGACGCCGTCGCGGCCGGTTTTCGCACCGAGGTAGACCACGGGCATGCCCACGCCGGAGGCGGCGGAGTAGAAGATCTTGTCGGCATCGGCGAGGCCCGCCGCGAAGGCGTTGACGAGGCAGTTGCCGTCATAGGCTTTGTCGAAACGCACTTCGCCGCCGACGGTTGGCACGCCGAAACAGTTGCCATAGCCGCCGACGCCTTCGACGACACCGTGCACAAGCTGGCGTGTCTTGGGGTGGTCGGGGCGGCCAAAGCTCAGCGCGTTCATCGCGGCGATCGGGCGCGCGCCCATGGTGAAGACATCGCGCAGGATGCCGCCGACGCCGGTGGCCGCACCTTGGTAGGGTTCGATGTAGGAGGGGTGATTGTGGCTTTCCATCTTGAAAACCAGCGCTTGGCCATCGCCGATGTCGACCACGCCCGCGTTCTCGCCGGGGCCGCAGATCACTTGGGGGCCGTCGGTGGGCAAAGTGCGGAGCCATTTCTTGGAGGATTTATAGGAGCAGTGTTCGTTCCACATGGCCGAGAAAATGCCCATCTCGGTGTAGTTCGGCTCGCGCCCGAGGATGTTGACGACCTCGGCGTATTCCTCGGGGGTGAACCCGTGGCTGGCGATAAGGTCGGGCGTGATGGCTGGATCTTGCATGGAAATTCCCCGGCTGGCGCGTTTGCGCCCTCATACAAGGGGAAGTGCCGGGGGGGAAGTGGCTTTGGCCGCCTGCGGCCTGAAAGAAGGCGATGGGCCAAAAAAAAGGCCGAGCTAAAAGCTCGGCCAAGTCCAACAGGGAGGTATGAAGCGACGCGCCCTCAGGCTGTCAATCTTCATGATGGTGAAATAGGAGGCAGGGCTGCCCAAATCAAGGCTATTTAACATCGCAAGTCATCATGGCCGATATGCGCCTATTGCATGGCTGGCCATAAGCTGCGGTTTAGCCTTCGCCCTCCACCCGTTCGCGCCATTGTTTGCGGTAGGTGATGATCTCTTCCTGAACGAAATCCTTGAAGGCGGCGACGCGTTTGGATTGGCGCAGTTCTTCTGGGTAGGCGAGGTAGACCGGCACTTCGGCGGATTCGATATCGGGCATGACCTGCACGATATGGGGGAAGTCTTGGATCAGGTAATTGGGCAGCACGCCGAGGCCAAGATGGTGCACCACGCCTTGGAGCACGCCGAAGTAGTTGTTCACGGTCAAGAGCGAGCGCAGGTCGTACATCATTAACTCTTTGACGAGTTGCAGCCCCGCGCCGACCTGATCGCTGTCGGTGTTCTGACAGATCAGCCGGTGATCGGTCATATCCTCCATACGCGCGGGCGTGCCGTGTTTTTCGAGGTATTCCGGGCTGGCGTAGAGGCCCATGCGCACGGACATCAGCCGTTTGCGGACCAGATCGGCCTGGCTTGGTTCCTTCATGCGGATCGCCACGTCGGCCTCCCGCATCGGCAGGTCGAGCACGCGTTCTTCGAGCATCAGGTCGACTTTGAGGTCGGGATATTGCTCGTAGAGTTTGGGCAGGCGCGGGGCCAGCCAGAGGGTGCCGAAACCGGTCGTTGTCGTGACGCGCAGCTCGCCAAAAACCTCTTCTTCGCTGTCACGGATGCGCGCCGCGGCGGCGTCAAGGCGTTTGGCCATGGCCGAGGTTGCGTCGAACAAAAGCTCCCCCTGTTCGGTCAGGATCAGCCCGCGCGCATGCCGGTGAAAGAGGTTGGTGTTAAGCTGCTCTTCCAGCCCGCGAATCTGTCGGCTGACGGCGGATTGCGACAGGTTGAGCTTGTCCCCCGCATGGGTCAGCGACCCCGCATCGGCCACGGCGTGAAAAATTCTGAGTTTGTCCCAATCCATGGCCCGTACTTTCCTTGCCCAGCCTTTCTCCTACCTTAATAGCCGGGAGAAAACAGCACAAACCGTCGCCTGCGGGACTGCCGTTGCGGAATAACTGCTATACAGGTCAGCAACTGTGACCTATAATCCGGGCAATCATGCAAGACTGACGTGCTAGGGAGGGCCCGCCATGACGACGCAAAAGATTTCACTGAACGACCGTTTCGACCTCGACAAGAGCCCGGTGCTGCTAAACGGCACCCAGGCGCTGGTGCGCCTGATGATGATGCAATCGGCGCGCGACCGGGCGGCGGGGCTCAATACCGCGGGCTATGTGACCGGCTACCGCGGCAGCCCGCTGGGGGGCGTGGACCTGCAGATGCAGCGCGCGCAGAAGTTCCTGACTGACTACAACGTGCGCTTCGAGCCGGGTCTGAACGAAGACCTCGCGGCGACTATGCTTTGGGGCAGCCAGCAGGCGGAACTGCGCGGGGAGGGCAAATACGACGGCGTTTATGGCCTGTGGTACGGCAAGGGGCCGGGGGTGGACCGCACCGGCGATGTGATGCGCCATGCGAATATGGCGGGCACTTCGCCCCATGGTGGTGTGTTGATGGCCATGGGGGATGACCATACCGGCGAATCCTCTACCGTATTGCACCAGTCGGAATGGGCGATGGTCGATGCCTATATGCCAGTCGTGTCTCCTGCTGGTGTGCAGGAAATTCTCGACTATGGGATTTACGGCTGGGCGCTCAGCCGTTTCTCGGGTCTTTGGGTCGGTCTCAAGACTATGAAGGACACGGTGGAAGCGACCAGCGTGGTCAACGGCGATCCCAACCGGATGAAGCTGATCACGCCTGACTTCGACATGCCTGATGGCGGGCTTTCGATCCGTCTGAACGACACGCCGCACCTGCAAGAAGCGCGGATGATCGACTACAAGCGCTTCGCGGCCGAGGCGTTCTCTCATGCCAACAAGATGGACAAACGTGTCTGGGGCAAGCGCGGGGCCAAGATCGGCTTTGCCGCGGCGGGCAAGAACTGGCTCGATCTGGTCCATGCGCTGAGCCTGTTGAACATTGACGAGAACGAGGCGGAGCGTCTGGGGATCACGACCTACAAGATCGGCCAGACCTTTCCGCTCGACATGCAGGGGTTCCACGATTGGGCCGATGGTCTGGACCTGATCGTGGTCGTCGAAGAGAAACGCAAACTGATCGAGATCCAGATCAAGGAAGCGCTCTTCAATGACACCCACCGCCGCGTTTACGGCTGGCACAAGGGTGGCGCGGGGATGGAACATGGCGAAGAACTGTTCCCGACCCGCGGCGCGCTCGACCCGATCCTGATTGCCGAGAAGATCGGCGGCATCTTGTTGGAAGAGGGGCGCGAGACCGATGGCATCCGCGCCGGGCTGGAAGCGCTGAACGAGGCGCGCCGTTCGGACAATGCCGAAGATATCGCCGCGCGCCTGCCGTACTACTGCGCGGGCTGCCCGCATAACTCCTCGACCAAAGTGCCCGATGGCTCGCGCGCCTATGCGGGCATCGGCTGTCACTATATGGTGCAGTGGATGGACCGGGAGACCACGGGCTTTACCCATATGGGCGGCGAGGGCGCGAACTGGATCGGGGAGGCGCCGTTCTCGAATACCGAGCATGTGTTCCAGAACCTCGGTGACGGCACCTACAACCACTCCGGCGTGCTGGCCATTCGTGCTGCCATCGCGGCGGGGACGAACATCACCTACAAGATTCTCTACAACGATGCGGTTGCCATGACCGGCGGGCAGCACAACGAAGGCGACCTTGACGCCTACCGCATCGTCGAAGAGTTGAAGGGGATGGGCGTGAAGAACGTCGCGGTTGTCTACGACCAGAAGGAAGACGTAGACCTGACACGCTTCAAGGGTGTCGAAATCCACGAACGGGCCGAGATGCCGAACGTGCAAAAGGCCTACCGCAAGCACAAGGGCGTCAGCGCTATTGTCTACATCCAGACCTGCGCTGCCGAGAAGCGCCGCCGCCGCAAACGCGGGCTGTTCCCGGACCCCGACAAGCGCGTCTTTATCAATGAAGACGTCTGCGAGGGCTGCGGCGATTGCGGCGTGCAGTCGAACTGCGTGGCCGTGGTGCCGAACGAGACCGAGCTCGGCCGCAAGCGCGCCATCGACCAGTCGCAGTGCAACAAGGACTTCTCCTGCCTCGACGGGTTCTGCCCCTCTTTCGTGATGCTGGAAGGCGCCAAGATCCGCAAAGATCCGACCACCGATCTCAGCATTCCCGACCTGCCGATGCCCGATCTGCCGAAGATCGACGGCACCCATAACGTCGTTATTACTGGCGTGGGCGGCACCGGCGTCGTGACTATCGGCGCGCTGCTGGCGCAGGCGGCACAGTTGGACGGCAAGGGCGCGGGCATGATGGAGATGGCGGGCCTCGCCCAGAAGGGCGGTGCGGTGCATATCCACTGCCGTCTGGCCGAACGCCCCGAAGACATCAGCGCGATCCGCGTGGCCACCGGGGAGGCGCATGCGCTGATCGGCGGCGATCTGGTGGTCTCTGCTGGCCACAAGACGCTGGGGCTGACCCGCGCCGGGCGCACCGGTGCCGTGGTGAACTCGCACCAGATCATCACCGGCGACTTCACCCGCGACACCGAGTTCCAGATGCCCTACGACCGGCTGAGCCTCGCGCTTGAGGCGCGGCTGAAGGACGACGTGGCGATGTTCGATGCCTCTGATCTCGCCAAGGCAACTTTGGCCGACTCGATCTTCTCCAACATGATGATCTTCGGTGCCGCGTGGCAGCGCGGCCTGCTGCCGCTGACGTTCGAGAGCCTGATGCAGGCGATCGAGATGAACGGCGCGGCGGTGGAGCGCAACAAGCGCGCCTTCGAGATCGGTCGCTGGGCCGTGCTCTATCCTGAGGACGCGCGGAAGGTGAGCCAGCCCGATAATGTGGTCGAACTGCCCAAATCGCTGGGGGAAAAGATCGCCTTCCGTGAGAACCACCTGACCGACTATCAGGGCAAGGGGTTGGCCAAACGCTACACCAAGATGCTTAATGGTATCGAGGACCGCGACGTCAAGGCGGCGGTGGCCTTGGGGTATCATAAACTCCTGAGCTACAAGGACGAATACGAGGTCGCCCGCCTGCTGATCACCAGCCGCGACAAGGCACGCGCGCAGTTCGATGGCGACTTCAACATGACCTTCCACATGGCGCCGCCGCTGATCTCGAAGATGGGGCCGAATGGCCGCCCGCAGAAGCGTGAGTTCGGCCAGTGGCTGGAAGGGCCGCTGCGGGTCATGGCAAAGTTCAAAGGGCTGCGCGGCACGCCGCTCGATCCCTTCGGCTATACCGCCGAACGCAAGATGGAGCGTGCGTTGATCAAGCAGTATGAGACCGATATGGCCGAGGTGCTGCCAAAGCTGACCGACCAGACCCGCGACGCCATCGTGGCGCTGGCCGAACTGCCGCTGCAAATTCGTGGATTCGGGCCGGTCAAACAAGCCAATGAGGCCAAGGCCGCAAAACGCCGCGAGGAACTGCTGGCGGTGATCCGCGCGGGCGGCACCGCCACGGCGAAGGCGGCGGAGTAATATCGCTGTTACATCTCTGCCTTAAGGTCTGCACCAAGACGATCCTGAGGCCGAGATGTGACCTACGCCCGTGACATAAGCTATGCCCATTCCGCCCGAACCCGGGGTGGAAGGGCGCTCATCCGATTGATGGAAAACACCACCGGGCGCGTTTCTTTGCTGAAACGGGCCGAAGGCTACGAAGACGATCTGGCCGCGGGGCTTGGGTTCTTCGATGCGATGGTGCAGCGCTGTGGCCTGACGCTGGACGTGATGCGCGGCGCTTTGGCCGATATCCCGACGCGGGGGCCGGTCATTCTGATCGCCAATCACCCCTACGGCATTCTGGACGGGCTGATGCTGGGCCATATCCTCAGCCAGACGCGCGGCGACTTTCGCATCATGGCCAATGCGGTTTTCAGCCAAGCGCCGGATCTGGCGCATCATCTGTTGCCGATCAGCTTTGACGAAGATCGCGCGGCACTGGCGCTGAACCTCGCCACCCGCCGGACCGCGTTGAATTATCTGGCGCAGGGCGGAGCGATTGGCATCTTTCCCGGCGGCACGGTCAGCACCGCCGCGCGGCCCTTCTCGCAGCCGATGGATCCCGGCTGGCGAAGTTTTACCGCGCGGATGATTGCCAAATCTGATGCGACGGTGGTGCCGATCTACTTTGACGGTCACACAAGCCGGTTGTTCCAAATCGCCAGCCATTTGCACGCCAACCTGCGCATGGGCCTGCTGATCAAAGAGTTCCGCGCCCGCGTCGATACGCCCGTGCGCGTGGTCATCGGCGCGCCGATCCCGCGCGCCGCGCTTGACCCGCTCGCAGGGGACGCAAAAGCGATGATGGATTTCCTGCGCAAAGCCACCTATGAGTTGTCACCAAAGCCGGGCCAGTATCGGGGTCTCGGTTACGAGTTTGAGGAACGGCATAGAGCCGACAGGTGACGACAGACCATGGCAGTTGGTATTTTCGATTCGGGGCTGGGCGGGCTGACCGTCTGGAACAAGGTGCAAGAACGGCTGCCGGAGGTTGATTTTGTCTACCTCGCCGACAGCGCCCATGCGCCCTACGGCGTGCGCGACGCCGATGACATCTATGAGCTGACCTGCGCCGCCGTGCAGCGGCTGTTCGATGCGGGCTGCGATCTGGTGATCCTTGCCTGCAACACCGCCTCTGCCGCCGCGCTGCGCCGGATGCAAGAGGGGTGGATCCCGCGCGACAAGCGGGTGCTGGGCGTTTTCGTGCCCTTGATCGAAGCGATGACCGAGCGGCAGTGGGGCGACAACTCTCCGCCGCGCGAGGTGGCCGTCAACCATGTGGCGCTCTTCGCCACGCCCGCCACGGTGGCAAGCCGCGCGTTTCAGCGTGAATTGTCTTTCCGCGCCATCGGTGTGGATGTCGAAGCGCAGGCCTGCGGCGGGGTGGTCGATGCCATCGAAGAGGGTGACATGATCCTTGCCGAAGCACTGGTGCGCAGCCACGTCGACGCGCTGAAGCGTAAGATGCCCACCCCCGATGCGGCGATCCTTGGCTGCACCCATTATCCGCTGATGCAGGAAGCCTTTCAGGCGGCTTTGGGCGGGCAGGTCAAAGTCTTCAGTCAGGCCGAATTGGTGGCGGATTCCTTGGCCGATTACCTTGAGCGGCATCCCGATATGACAGGCACGGGTGAGGCGGCTTTTCTCACCACCGGTGATCCCGCCCGGGTGAGCGACCGCGCGACGCAGTTCCTGCGACGACAGATCACATTCACCGCCGCCTGAACTCCAATTACATTTCGTTCCGAACAAGGGGACAGACCATGACCCAGAACATCGCCATTCTTGGCGCCTCCGGCTATACCGGGGCAGAACTCATCCGGCTGATCGCTGGCCATTCTTCTATGCAGATCAAGGCTTTGGGCGCAAATTCCAAAGCGGGCCAGACCATGGCCGAGGTCTTTCCCCATCTGCGCCATCTCGATCTGCCCACATTGGTCACGATTGATGAAATCGACTTTTCGCAGATTGATCTGTGCTTTTGCGCATTGCCCCATAAGACCAGCCAAGAGGTGATCGCGGCGCTGCCGAAAGATCTGAAGATCGTCGACCTTTCCGCCGACTTCCGCCTGCGCGACCCTGAGGATTATGCCAAGTGGTACGGCAATGAGCATGCCGCGCTTGAGCAGCAGAAAGAGGCGGTCTACGGCCTCACCGAATTCTACCGCGAAGAGATTGCCGCCGCGCGGCTGGTGGCGGGGACGGGCTGCAATGCGGCCACGGGGCAGTTTGCCCTGCGCCCGCTGATCGCGGCGGGGGTGATCGATCTGGACGATATCATTCTGGACCTGAAATGCGCCGTCTCCGGGGCAGGGCGCTCGCTCAAGGAGAACCTGCTTCATGCGGAGTTGAGCGAGGGCTATCACGGCTATGCGCTTGGCAGCACACACCGGCATCTTGGGGAGTTCGATCAGGAGTTTTCGGCCCTCGCCGGGCGGCCCGTGCAGGTGCAGTTCACCCCGCATCTGGTGCCTGCGAACCGCGGCATTCTGGCGACCTGCTATGTCAAAGGTGATGCGCAGGTGATCTATGAGACAATGCAAAAAGCCTATGCCGATGAACCCTTTATCGAGGTGCTGCCCTTCGGCGAGGCGCCCAGCACGCGGCATGTGCGCGGCTCGAACTTCTGTCATATCGGCGTGGTGGCCGACCGTCAGACTGGGCGGGCAACGGTGGTCGCGGCGCTGGATAATCTGACCAAAGGCTCCAGCGGGCAAGCCTTGCAAAACGCGAACCTGATGCTGGGACTGCCGGAAACTGACGGGCTAATGATGGCCCCGCTCTTCCCATGAAGAGCCTCAAGAAACAGCGCCGGATCCAGATCATCGCCGTGGCGGCGGTGGCCTTGGTCCTGTCGACCGCACTGATCGGCTATGCGCTGCGCGACGGGATCAACTATTTCCGCGCCCCAAGCCAAGTCATCGCCGAGCCGCCCGGCCCGTCAGAGGTGTTCCGCATCGGCGGGCTGGTCGAAGAAGGGTCGCTGAAGCGCGGGCAGGGGGAGCAGATAAGCTTTGCCGTGACCGATGGCGGGGCCTCTGTCCCGGTGGTTTTCACGGGCGTTTTGCCCGATCTTTTTGAAGAGAACCAAGGCATGGTCGGCACCGGCAGCTATGTCGGCGGCGTGTTCGAAGCCACTGAAATCCTTGCAAAGCATGATGAGACCTACATGCCCAAGGAAGTGACGGACGCGCTGAAAGAGCAGGGTGTTTATCGCGAATCCGAAGGGTAATGGCTGCGCAACGCGCGGGGGCCTGAGCATCTCTTAACCAATCCGGCGGAGCCTGTTTGCATGCAAAACAGGAGAGCCGCGATGCAGTCCGTGCGTGAGATCGCCAGCGCCATCGTCGCCCGCGAGGGCGGCTTTGTGAATGACCCCGATGACCCCGGCGGGGCGACGAAATACGGGGTGACGATCCATACCATGCGCCGCTTGGGGCTGGACCTTACCGGCGATGGGGCGGTCGATGTGGCGGATGTGCGCCGCCTTGGCCGCGCGCAGGCGGTGGATATCTTTGTCCGGCACTACTTTAATGCGCCGCGCATCGCCGAACTGCCCGCACCTTTGCAGCCGAGCGTCTTCGACATGTATGTCAACGCTGGCAGCAACGCGGTGAAAATCCTGCAAAACTTGCTGCGCGAGATGGGGCAGGATATCACCGTTGACGGGGTGATCGGCCCGCAGACGATCCGCGCCGCCCATGCCGCCTGGCAGGCCGCCCCGGATCATCTGGTGGATGCCTACGGCATCGCGCGGCGCAACTACTACTTCCGCCTTGCCGACCGCCGACCCGCCAGCCGCAAATACGCGCGCAGCCGGGCAGGCGGCAAGGGCGGCTGGATCCGGCGCGCGGAGGAGTTCATCGCGCCGCGGTATCACATGAGCGACGCCGATTTCGCACGGAGGGTGGCACAGTGGGGCTGATCGAACGTATCTTCACGACAATCTTCGGCGGTGAGCGGAACGTCATCCGCGACACGGTCGAAGTGTTCCGCGAGAATGCCGAGGCCGGGGCGCAGCGCGCCCATGCGGTGCAGGGCCAAGCCATGGCGCAATATGGGGCCGAGTTCGCTCAAGCGCGGCAAGGTGGCTTTGACCGCTTCATGGATGGGGTTAACCGCCTGCCGCGCCCGATGCTGGCGCTAGGCACGCTCGGCCTGTTCGCCACCGCCATGGTCAATCCGCTGTGGTTCGCCGAACGGATGCAGGGGATCGCCTTGGTGCCCGAGCCGCTTTGGTGGTTGTTGGGGGTGATCGTCTCTTTCTATTTCGGCGCGCGACAGCAGGTGAAATCGCAGGAGTTTCAGCGTGCCATCGTCGGCACCATCGCGCGGGTGCCGCAGGTGGTCGAGAATATCGAGACTTTGCGCGAGATGCGCGCTGACAGCCCTCAAGTGGCCGACACCGGTGCCGACAGCCGTCTGGCCCTCGCTGCGGTCGCGCCGTCGGAGAATGCGGCCCTTGATGCTTGGCGTCGCAGCCGGGGCTGACTGCGACCGATTGACCGTTTTTCATGTTTGATTTGCCATGGCTTAGGGGGCTTCGGCCCCCTATAGTCCGGCCCATGATTACAGAGCTTGGACATTTCGCGCTTGTGCTCGCCTTTGGCGTCGCGCTTGTACAGATGGTGGTCCCGATGTGGGGTGCTTGGCGAGGCCGCGCGGGCTGGATGGCGGTGGCCGAACCGGCGGCGGCGGCGCAATTTATTCTGATCGCCCTGTCTTTTGGCGCGCTGATGTGGGCCTTCGTCACTTCGGATTTCAGCCTGCAACTGGTCGTGGCCAACAGCCATTCCGCCAAGCCGATGCTTTATAAAATCAGCGGCACATGGGGCAATCACGAAGGGTCGATGCTGCTATGGGTGCTGATCGTGGCGCTTTTCGGGGCGATGGCCGCGTGGTTTGGTGGCAACCTGCCGCCCCGCCTGCGCGCGCGGGTGCTCTCGGTACAGGCGGCGATTGGGGTGGCCTTTCTGGCGTTCATCCTTTTCACCTCGAACCCCTTTCTGCGCATGGGCACGCCGCCCTTTGATGGCCAAGACCTGAACCCGCTCTTGCAAGACCCCGGTTTGGCCTTCCACCCTCCGTTTCTTTACCTCGGCTATGTCGGCCTCAGCATGGCTTTCAGCTTTGCCGTGGCGGCGCTGATCGAGGGGCGCGTGGATGCGGCATGGGGCCGGTGGGTGCGGCCTTGGACGCTGGCGGCTTGGGTGTTTCTGACCATCGGCATCGCACTTGGGTCTTGGTGGGCCTATTACGAGCTTGGCTGGGGCGGTTTCTGGTTCTGGGATCCGGTCGAGAACGCGAGCTTCATGCCCTGGCTTTTGGCGGCGGCGCTCCTGCATTCCGCCATCGTGGTCGAGAAACGCGAGAGCTTGAAAAGCTGGACCATCCTGCTGGCCATCCTCGCCTTCGGCTTTTCGCTGATCGGGACTTTCATCGTGCGCTCTGGCCTGCTGACTTCCGTCCATGCCTTCGCCAACGACCCCGAGCGCGGGGTCTTTATTCTGGCCATTCTGGGGGTCTTTACTGGGGGCGCGCTGGTGCTCTATTCGCTCCGCGCCTCGGCGCTGGAGGCGAAAGGCGTCTTTGCTCTGCTGAGCCGTGAGACGGCACTGGTGGTGAACAACCTGCTGCTCGCAGTGGCCTGTTTCGTGGTCTTCGTCGGTACCATGTGGCCGCTGGTGGCTGAGATGTTTTTGGACCGGAAACTCAGCGTCGGGCCGCCGTTCTTTAACGCCGCGTTTACCCCTTTCATGGTAGCGCTCGGGCTGATCCTGCCGATTGGCAGCGCGATGCCATGGAAACGTGCCAAGATCATGCGCGCGCTCTACCCGCTGCGCTATGCCTTCCTGCTGGCGCTGGCGCTTGGGGGGCTGGCCTTTGCCATGCAGACCGGGCGCGGCCTGCTGGGGCCTGTGGGCCTGTTCCTTGGGGCGTGGCTGGTGATGGGCACCGTGGTGGATGCGATGCAGCGTCTTGGGCGCGGCCCGGGCAAGCTGCGCCGGATGCGCCGCCTGCCGCGTGCGGATTGGGGCAAGGCCACCGCGCATGGCGGGCTGGGCGTCACCATGGCCGGGATCGCGGGGCTAATGGCTTGGGCCGTGGATGACATCCGCGTGGCCCGGATTGGTGAGCCTTTTGACGTGGGCAGCTACACGCTGACCCTGCGGGATGTGAGTGAGGTTCGGGGGCCGAACTACCTCAGCACCATGGCCGAGATTACGCTGGCGCAGGACGGCGCGGTGATCTCGACCCTGCGGCCTGAAAAGCGGTTCTACCCCGTGGCGCAGATGCCCACGACCGAGGCGGCGATCGACTATAACCTCGCCCGCGACGTCTATGTGGTGATCGGCGATGCGCAGGACGGCGGCGGTTGGGCGGTGCGGACCTATATCAAGCCGATGACCAATTGGATTTGGATCGGCTGCGCGCTCATGGCGCTTGGCGGGGTGCTGAGCCTCAGCGACCGCCGCTTTCGGGTCGCGGCGGGTGCGCGCAAGCAACCGGCGGGGGTGCCCGCGGAATGAAACGGCTGCTGCTGATCTTGACCCTGCTCGCCAGCCCCCTCTGGGCGGTGCAGCCTGACGAAGTGCTCGACGATCCCGCGTTGGAGGCCCGCGCGCGGGAGTTGAGCCAAGGTCTGCGCTGCCTTGTCTGCCGGAACGAGAGCATTGATGAGAGCAACGCGAGCCTTGCGCGTGACCTGCGTATCTTGCTGCGCGAGCGGCTGGTAGCGGGCGACAGCGATGAGGAGGCGGTGGATTTCATCGTCGACCGATACGGTGAATATGTCCTGCTGAACCCGCAGGCGACGGGGGCCAATTGGCTGCTCTGGGGGGCGGGGCCGCTGATGCTCTTGCTTGCCGGGGGGCTGGGCGCGATCTATCTGCGCGGCCGCGCCCGCAGCAAAACCCCAAGCGAAGCGCCCCTCTCGGCAGAGGAAGAAGCCCGCCTGCGCGATATTCTCGACCGCTGACGCCCCGTTGCACTGGCAGCGGCACATTGCTTTGATATGCTGCGGCCAAGCAATCGAGGATAGCAAGATGGACTATGAAACGATCACCTATGCGCTGACCGACGATGTCGCGCTGATCACGCTGAACCGCGCCGATAAGATGAACGCGCTCACCACGCAGATGCGGGCAGAGCTGACCCATGCGGTGACCGAGGGCGGGCGTGCGGCGCGGGTCGTGGTTCTGACGGGGGCGGGGCGTGCCTTTTGCTCGGGCCAAGACTTGGCCGACCGGGCGGGCGGCGTGGCCGATCTGGAGAAAACGCTGCGCGAAGAATATGCGCCGCTGCTGCGCGCCATCATAAACTGCCCGGTGCCGACCATCGCCGCCGTGAACGGCCCGGCGGCAGGGGCAGGGGCAAATATCGCACTGGCCGCCGATGTCGTCTTTGCGAGCGAGAGCGCCTATTTCATGCAGGCTTTCACCCGCATTGGCCTGATCCCTGACGCGGGCGGCACCTATGCGCTGCCCCGGCAGATGGGCATGGCCAAGGCAATGGGGGCGGCCCTCTTCGCCGATAAGATCACCGCCCGTCAGGCTGACGACTGGGGGATGATTTGGCAGGCCGTCCCGGATGCGGAGTTCGATGCCCATTGGCGCGCCAAGGCCGCGCAATTGGCCGCCGGCCCGACCGCTGCCTATGCCGAGGCCAAGAAGGCGATCCGCGCGTCATGGGACAACGGGCTTGAGGATCAACTCTCGCTGGAGGCCCAAGCGCAGGGCCGCTGCGGCAAGTCGCAGGACTTTGCCGAGGGGGTGACAGCCTTTACCCAAAAGCGCAGCCCCAAGTTTCAGGGGCGCTGAGCGCTAGCAGCTTCGCTCAACCAGCAGCACATCGCTGGCCGAAGGCGCCGGGCCATTCGCCCGCGCCACCACCGCCACAGCGACGCCATCCGCCAAAACCGTATGGACCGAGTTCGAGACCTGCGCGATGGTGATGCGCGGCGGGGTCTGGCCCTTGTCATAGACCACGGCGATCTGGTCGCAGTCATGCAATGTATCGGGGACGAGCGCACCCTGAGGGCCGGGGCCGTCTTCGGCCTTCGCAGGCGTCAGACCGGTGGCGCAGTCCCAGCGAAGCCCTTTGGTCCGGTCCGTTGCGGTCATCCTGCATCCTCTCGTCGCGGCCCGGCTGTACTGCTGGGCGTCTACAATGGGGTGGACGCCAACCGGACTGCCAAAGAGCGAACCCCTTCGGCAGTGCGACAATGATGCCCTTCCCACCCCGAAAAGACATCGTGAAAGGAGGCTACCGCCGCGGGGGGAATCCCGTCAAGCGGGGCGGGGGCATTGTCACGAGGTGCGAAACAGTGCCGCAATTTGGCCGTATTTTCTGCTCCGGTGTTTCGATTCTGGCAAAGCGCTTGGAAACATTCACTGATTTTTCACGCCATTGCTGACAGCGCATATAAGGGCACCGGTTTTCGCGATTCGGGCGCGCGGAATCAGTTGCCCCGCCGGCGCCGCCATTGTTGCCCTAGGGTCAACAACCTCAATCAGCGGTATTGCAAAAACTGGCGGGAGAAACGCGAAACGCCCCGGAAATCCGGGGCGTTTGCATGGTGTCTGAAGGTCGCTTCAGCGGTTCTCGATATCGACGTAGTCGCGCTTGTCCTCGCCGAGGTAGAGCTGACGCGGACGGCCGATTTTGAGCTGCGGATCGCTGATCTGCTCTTTCCACTGGGAGATCCAGCCCACGGTCCGCGCCAACGCGAAGATCGGGGTGAACATCGACGTGGGAAAGCCCATCGCTTCGAGGATGATGCCAGAATAGAAATCCACGTTCGGGAAAAGCTTCTTCTCCGCGAAATACGGATCCTCCAGCGCGGCTTTCTCCAACTCCTTCGCGACCTGGAGGATCGGGTTGTTCTCCACGCCCAGCAGTTCGAGAACCTCGTCGGCGCTTTCCTTCATCACGGTCGCGCGCGGGTCGTGGTTCTTGTAGACGCGGTGGCCAAAGCCCATCAGGCGGAAGGGGTCGTTCTTGTCCTTGGCGCGGGCGATGAACTCTGGGATGCGATCTGGCGTGCCGATCTCCTTGAGCATCTCAAGGCAGGCTTGGTTCGCGCCACCATGCGCCGGGCCCCAGAGGCAGGCAATGCCAGCGGCGATACAGGCGAAGGGGTTCGCACCGGAAGACGACGCCAAGCGCACGGTCGAGGTCGAGGCGTTCTGCTCGTGATCGGCGTGGAGCGTAAAGATCCGGTCCATCGCGCGGCTGAGGATCGGGTTGACCTCATGCTCTTCGGCCGGAACGGCAAAGCACATGCGCAGGAAATTCGAAGCATAGTCGAGATCGTTGCGCGGATAGACGAAAGGCTGGCCGATGGTGTATTTATAGGCCATCGCCGCGATCGTCGGCATCTTGGCGATCAGGCGGATCGTTGCGACCTCGCGCTGGTGCTCATCGTTGATGTCGGTGCTGTCGTGGTAGAAGGCCGACATCGCGCCAACCACGCCCACCATGATCGCCATCGGATGCGCATCGCGACGGAAACCGCGGAAGAAGTTCATCATCTGCTCGTGCAGCATGGTGTGGTTGGTCACCAAGCACTCGAAATCTTCCAGCGCCTTGGGGGAGGGCAACTCACCATAAAGCAGCAGGTAGCAGACTTCGAGGTAATGCGACTTCGAGGCCAGCTGCTCAATCGGGTAGCCCCGGTGCAGCAGCACGCCTTTGTCACCATCAATGAAAGTGATCGTGCTGTCGCAAGCCGCGGTCGAGGTGAAGCCCGGGTCATAGGTAAAGACACCCGCCTGCCCATAGAGCTTGCGGATATCGACAACATCGGGCCCGTCAGTGGGGCTGTGAATCGGCAGATCGAAGCTTTGATCGTCGATCGTCAGCGTTGCGGTTTTATTGTTATTGGTCATGAAATCCCTTCCCGAATGTAGGCTGCGGAGATGCCCCCGCCGTCTGGGCCTAGCCCCATATGGGGCTGTCCCGTTCAGTTATACCTGCCGCCCAAAGAAGTGGTGAACCAAAACTTAGGCCGCGGCGTCCGTCAGTCGGGCAAGGGTCTCATCGCGCCCCAGCACCAACATCATGTCAAAAACCGATGGGGTGACTGCCCTGCCAGCCAAGGCCGCCCGAAGCGGCCCCGCCAGCTTGCCAAATTTGGTGTCATGCGCGGCAGCAAAGCCGTTCAGTACCTCCTCCAGCGTTTCTTTGTTCCAGCTAGCATTTTGCAATTGCGGCGTCAATTCCGACAGTATGCCACGGGATACCGTATCGAGATTCTTTGCCGCTTTCTCATCCGGGGTGATCGGACGTTCGGCCAAGACAAAGGCCGCTTTTTCAAGCAGTTCGGGGAATTTCTTCGCGCGATCTTTCAGACAGTACATCGCCCGTTCCAACGCCTCGGCCTGACCTTCGGTCAGCGCGGGCTCTCCTGCCGCTTCAAGATAGGCTTCAATCTCGCGCCGCAGTGCGGCATCATCGGCCTGTGCGATATGCTGACCGCAGAGGTTTTCCAGCTTTTTCAGGTCAAACTGCGCGGGGCTTTTGCGGATCCCGTCCAGATCGAACCATTCCTGCGCCTGTGCATCGGTAAAGAATTCGTCATCCCCATGGCTCCAGCCCAGACGGGCGAGGTAGTTGCGCACGCCCGCCGCAGGATAGCCCATCACCTGATATTCCTGCGCACCCAAGGCGCCGTGACGTTTCGACAGCTTCTTGCCATCCGCGCCGTGAATCAGCGGGATATGCGCCCAAACCGGCACGTCCCAGCTCATCGCCTCATAGATCATCATCTGGCGGGCGGCGTTGTTGAGGTGATCGTCGCCGCGCACCACATGGGTCACGCCCATGTCGTGATCGTCCACCACCACGGCCAGCATATAGACCGGCGTGCCGTCCGAGCGCAGCAGGATCATATCGTCGAGCTGGTCGTTGCGGATGGTGACATCGCCCTGCACCTGATCGCGGATCACGGTAGTGCCTTCCAGCGGCGCCTTGATGCGGATGACGTAAGGCGCGTCCGGGTGGCTCGCCGGATCGGCATCCCGCCAAGGGGAGCGATAGAGCGTGCTGCGCCCTTCGGCCTTGGCCGCCTCGCGAAAGGCGGCGATTTCTTCTTGGCTGGCGAAGCACTTATAGGCTTTGCCGGCGGCCAGCAGTTCCTGCGCGACTTCCGCGTGGCGCGGGGCATTTTCGAACTGGCTCACGATCTCGCCATCGTGGTCGAGGCCGAGCCACGACATGCCCTGAAGAATCGCCGCCGTCGCTTCGGGGGTGGAACGCGCGCGGTCGGTGTCTTCGATGCGCAGCAGGAATTTACCCCCCCGGCCACGGGCATAGAGCCAGTTGAACAGGGCGGTCCGCGCCCCGCCGATATGCAGGAACCCGGTGGGAGAAGGGGCGAAACGGGTCACAACAGGGGCGTTCATGGCGGAGGGCCTTTCGGTCAGAGATATGCTGTTCGGAGCGGCGTTTACCAATTGGTAACCATCCCGGTCCTAGGATTTGACGCCTGTCTACCCAGTGCGATCCGCGGGGGCAAGCATGGGCCTTTGGAACCAGTTCAGCGCCGTGATGCTGCGCCAGCGCGGGCATCTGTTTTGCTGGGTGCCGGTCTGCCTCGCCTTGGGGATCGGCTGGTATTTTTCGCTGCGGGCAGAGCCTTCGGGGGTGATGCTGGCGGCGGTCGCAGGTGTCGTGGTCGTGCTGGCGGTCGTCGCGCGGGCGCTGCCTGAGGTCACGGCCCCCTTTGCTGTCGCCGCGGCTTTGGTCTTGCTGGGAGTGCTGCTGGCGGCGTTTCGGGCGCATTCGGTGGCAGCCCCGGTTCTCGGCTGGCGTTACTATGGCCCGGTCGAGGGGCGTGTCGTGGCGCTTGACCGAAGCCAGTCCGACGCGCCGCGCGTGACGCTCGATCAGGTCCGGTTGGACCGGGTGCCGCCCGCGCGCACGCCGCCCCGGGTGCGCGTCTCACTCCATTCGACGCTCCCCGCCGCAATTACGCCACGGCCCGGCATGCAGGTGATGACCACGGCGCATCTGTCACCCCCCGCAGGCCCGGTCGAGCCGGGCGGCTTTGATTTTCAGCGCCATGCTTGGTTTGCCGAGTTGGGCGCGGTGGGCTACACCCGCGTGCCGCTTTTGGGCATGGCGGACCCTGTGGAAGGGGGCATCGCGTTGATCCTTTTCCGATTGCGCATGGCCGCCTCCGCGCGGGTGCGCGCCCATCTTCCCGGCGATATCGGCGGTTTCGCCGCCGCCATCACCACCGGCGACCGCAGCGCCATTTCGCAAGATGCCCTGCAAGACCTGCGCAGCAGTAATTTGGCGCATCTATTGGCGATCTCGGGCCTGCATATGGGGTTGCTCAGCGGAGTTGTCTTCGGCGCAGCGCGCCTGCTTCTCGCGTTGCATCCGGTCACCGCCACCCGTTGGCCAAGCCGAAGCATCGCCGCGGGGGCCGCTCTGATCGCCGCCACCGGATACCTCGCGCTGTCGGGCGGAAATGTCGCGACCGAGCGGGCCTATGTCATGTGTGCCGTGGCACTATGCGCCCTGATGATCGGGCGGCGGGCGATCTCTCTGCGCGCGGTCGCCATCGCGGGCATTATCGTCCTGACCCTGCGGCCAGAGGCGCTGATGGGGCCGGGGTTTCAGATGTCATTCGCCGCGACCACGGCGCTTGTCGCCGTCTTTGGCTGGATCCGCGATTTCGAAGGTGAGGTCATTCCCAAACGCCTCCGCCCCGTCGCCGCGGTGGTGATCTCTTCGGCCGTGGCGGGCATCGCCACCGCGCCCATATCCGCCGCGCATTTCAACACGATCGCGCATTACGGATTGGTCGCGAACCTGCTCTCGGTCCCCTTGATGGGGGTCTTGGTCATCCCCGCCGCCGTGCTGGCGGCGATCCTTGCGCCCTTCGGCGGTGAAGGAATACCGCTTTGGGCGATGGGTCTGGGCCTTGAGTGGATCCTATCGGTCGCGGATGTAGTGGCACATCTGCCCGGCGCGCGCAGCTTCGTGCCGGGGCCGGGGGGATGGGTGCTGCCGCTCCTGTCACTCGGGTTTCTCTGGCTCGTCCTGTGGCAAGGTCATGTACGTTGGTTCGGCCTGCCCGCGATCGTGCTGTCTTTCGCCCTCTGGCAAGGAACCACACGCCCGGACGTGCTTGTCGCCGACACGGGAACGCTCGTGGGCGTCATGACCCCGGCGGGCAGGGCGCTCAGCAAAGACAAAGCCGCAGGTTTCGTCGCGCGCAATTGGTTGGAGAATGATGGCGACGGCGCGGATCAAGCCGTGGCCGCCCAAAGATGGGCGGGCCAAGAGGAGGGTATCATCCATCTGTCAGGAAAACGGGCGGTCGCCGCCTTCAGCGGCTGCCAACCCGACGAAGTCGTGGTTGCATCCGTTGATATGGCGATCGCCCGAGATTGGGGCTGCCAAGTCTACGATCCCTTGCGCCTGCGGGAAACCGGCGCAATCGCGCTCAATAAATCGGCGCAGGGTTGGGAAGTCACCACCGCGAAAGACCGCGCCGGGACACGCTTGTGGAACAGCCGCCCGCAGAGTCAGTAAGTGCGGATCAACCCGACCAGTCGCCCCTGAACCTTCACCTTGTCCGAAGGCAGGACCCGCGTTTCATAGGCGGCGTTGGCGGCTTCCAAAGCCACCGAAGACCCTTGTCTGCGGAAACGCTTCAGCGTCGCTTCCTGATCTTCGACCAAGGCCACCACGATATCACCATTATCGGCGACGGAGGTTTCACGGATCACCACGATATCGCCATCGTTAATACCCGCCTCGATCATCGAGTCCCCGCGCACTTCGAGGGCGTAATGCTCCCCCTGACCGGCGATCATCCCGCCGGGCACCGTGACGCTATGGGAAACTTGGGAGATCGCCTCAATCGGGACACCGGCAGCGATCCGGCCCATGACCGGCACATCGAACGCGTGATGCGGCGTGACCGGTTGCGCCGCAGGCGGCGGCGGCGCGTCGGGCCGGTCCCCGTCGATCACGCGGGGGGCGAAACCGGGCGCACCCCCAAGGCTTTCGGGCAATTTGACCACCTCGATCGCACGGGCACGATGGGCAAGGCGCCGGATAAAGCCACGCTCCTCCAACGCTGTGATCAGCCGGTGGATGCCGGATTTCGACCGCAAGTCGAGCGCCAATTTCATCTCATCAAAGCTGGGCGGCACGCCGTCGCGCTGCACGCGCTGGTGGATGAAAGAAAGCAGATCGAGTTGTTTTTTGGTCAGCATCGCGCGGCCCCTGAAGCTTTTATTGCTTTTGTTCTAGGGATGTTCTTGTTTTGTGTCAACCGTGGGTTGGCGTTAAATCAAGATGTACTTTTGCAAATCGCCCGCCTTGCGCGCCGGTTCATTAGGCGGGCGGATCATCAGCGCATCGGCCTGCGCGAGCACGGATAGAAGAGACGAATCCTGCCGATCATCCGGGTGGAGTGCGCCATCCCGAAGATGGGCGCGCATGTAATGTGCACGCGGCCCATTCGGGCCAATCTCGCGCCCAAGGGGGGCTTCGGACATGACAGCATGGACTTCGGTCAGCCCAAGCATGCGCCGCAGCATCGGAAACACGAAGATCGCACCGCAAACCATTGCAGAAACGGGGTTTCCCGGCAGCCCGATCATCGCGGCATCGCCGATTTTGCCTGCCATCAACGGCTTGCCGGGCCGCATCGCGACCTTGTAAAATGATTGCTCCATGCCAAGCTCAGCCGCCACGGGCGCGATGAGGTCATGATCACCCACCGACGCGCCGCCGACGGTGACGATCAGATCCGCGCCGCGGGCCAGGGCGAAGGCCTGTTTAAGCGACGCTGTCGTGTCCCGCGCGATAGGCAGCATGCGCACTTCGGCGCCCGCCTCTTCGAACATCGCGGCGAGGCCGTAGCTATTGGAGGCGATGATCTGGTCGGGGCCGGGGCTTTCACCGGGCTGCACCAATTCATCCCCCGTGGCGAGGATCGCGATGATGGGTTTGCGGGTGACGGGCACCTGTGCCACGTTCATCGCAGCGAGGAGCGCCACATCGGCGGGGCGCAGAACGCGCGGAGCGGTTAGGTCTTCGCCTTTGGTGAAGTCTCCGCCGGCAGGGCGAATATTGTCTTTGTCATCAATACTGTGGCCGAGGGTGATAAGGTCGCCCCGCCGGGTCACATCTTCTTGGATCACCACGAAATCGGCGCCTTCCGGCACCGGCGCGCCGGTGAAAATGCGCACGGCTTGTCCGGCCCGCAGGCTGCCCGCGTAGCCATGGCCAGCCGCGGCTTCGCCGACGACTTTGAACATCGCATCCGCTTCGACTTCGGCGCGGCGCAGGGCGTAGCCGTCCATAGATGAGGCGGCGAAGGGCGGCTGGCTGCGCTGCGCGCGCACGGGCTGCGACAAGACACGGCCATTGGCGGCGCGAAGGGCGACTTCTTCGGTTTCCAGAGGTGCAACAAGGTTCAGGACGGCTTCCAAAGCCGCTTCGACGCTGATCATGTCGCCTCGTAACGGCCTGATTTGCCGCCATCTTTTAGAACGACCCGCGTGCCGCCAATCTCCATCGCTTTATCCACGGCTTTGGCCATGTCATAGACGGTGAGAGCGGTAACGGAGGCCGCGGTTAGGGCCTCCATCTCAACCCCGGTTTGGCCAGTGGTTTTGACAGTGGCGAGAATGCGAATGCCGGGCAGTGCGGCGTCGGGAGTCAGATCGACGCTCACCTTGGTGATCGGCAGAGGATGGCAAAGCGGGATCAGGTCTGCCGTCCGTTTGGCCGCCATGATCCCGGCAAGCCTTGCGACCCCCAGAACATCACCTTTCTTAGCGCGCCCTTCAGTAATGATATCAAGGGTTTCCGGCGCCATCTTGATGTAGCTTTCAGCCTTGGCCACCCGCGAAGTCACGGCTTTCTCCGAGACATCGACCATATGGGCGTCGCCCTCGGCGTCGAAATGGGTGAGCGCCATTACATCCCTCCGGGAACGAGCGGGTTTGTGAGCAGATCGCGGGTGGCCTGTTCGACATCTTGCTGGCGCATCAGGCTTTCGCCGATGAGGAAACAGCGCGCGCCGTAGATTGCCATATCAGCAAGATCGGCGGGGGTGTAGAGGCCGGATTCACAAACCAGCATACGGTCGTGGGGGACGGCCTCTGACAGTTGACGCGTCACATCAAGAGAGGTCTCGAAGGTATTGAGGTTACGGTTATTAATCCCGATCATGCGGCTGTTGAGCTTTTCAGCCCGGGCCAGTTCTTCCGCGTCATGAACCTCGATCAGCGCGTCCATGCCCCATTCATCAGCGGCTTGCTCAAGTTCCGCGGCCTGCGCGTCAGAGACGGAGGCCATAATGATCAGGATGCAGTCGGCACCAAGGCTGCGCGCTTCGGCGACCTGATAGGGATCGTAAAGGAAATCCTTGCGCAGGACCGGCAGATCGCATTCGGCGCGGGCTTCGACGAGGAATTCCTTCGCGCCTTGAAAACTCGGGGTGTCGGTAAGGACCGAGAGGCAGGTCGCGCCGCCTGCGGCATAGGCGCGGGCGAGGGCGGCGGGTTCGAAATCTTCGCGGATCAAACCTTTGGAGGGGCTGGCTTTTTTGATCTCGGCGATCAGGCCGTAGCCTTCGCGGGAGGCTTTGTGCAAGCTCTGCGCGAAGGGGCGGACTGGCGGGGCGGCGCGGGCCGCAGCTTCGACCTCTGCTTGCGATTTTTCGGCCTTGGCAGCGGCAATTTCGTCCAGCTTGTAGGCTTTGATTTTTTCAAGAATTGTGGCGGTCATGGCTTCCTCACGGCTTTGTCCAATGTATGCCGGGCTTGCCTTGGCCCTGCAACCAGTCATTCACGCGGCTGAAGGGGCGTGAGCCGAAGAAGCCGCGCCTTGCAGATAGCGGTGAAGGGTGCGGCGTCTCTATCTTCAGGTTGCGCGCCGGATCGACCTCTGCCGCCGCCTTTTGCGCATGCGCCCCCCAAAGCAGGTAGGCGCGGGGGCGATCAGAAAGACGGTTGAGCACCTGAGCGGTTAACCTTTGCCATCCGAGCCTCGCGTGCCCATGCGCGCAGCCCGCCGGAACGGTCAGCACGCTGTTAAGCAGCAGAACCCCTTGATCGGCCCAGAACCGCAGGTCTGGGTCTTGCGGTGATGCGCCAAGATCGGCGTCTAACTCCTTGAAGATATTGACAAGGGAGCGGGGAATGGGGCGCACATCCGGCTCGGCCGAGAAGGCGTAGCCATGGGCATGGCCGGGAGTCGGATAGGGGTCTTGACCAAGGATCACCACCTCCAAAGCCGACGGTTGCAGATGCTCAAGTGCTGCGAATATCTGCGGGGCGGGCGGCAAAACCTCCCGCGTCTCTGCGGCGAGCCGCTCTGCTATGCGCGGCCAATCCTCGGCGAAAAAGGGCAGTTCGGCCCATTCGCCGAGGGCAGTGAGGCTCGGTGGCGTCATGCCGACTGGCTGATCCGCGCCACTTTTTCGATCCGGTCACGCGCCGCGCCGCTGTCGATGCTTTCGCGGGCCATCTCGACGCCGGTTTTCAGATCCGGGGCCACGTCGGCCACTACCAAAGCAGAGGCTGCGTTCAGCAACACAGCGTCGCGGTATCCTGATGGAACTCCGTCCAGGAGCGCCTTGAAATGTTTGGTGTTTTCGGCGGGCTCACCCCCGGCGATAGCTTCGAACGGATGGACCGGGAGGCCCGCGTCTTCGGGGTGCAATTCGCGCAGGTTGACGACACCGTCTTCCAGTGCTGCGACCCAACTGACGCCGGTGATGGTCAGCTCATCCGTGCCATCGGAGCCATGCACCAGCCATGCTTTTTCCGAACCGAGCTGCTTGAGTGTCAGCGCCATCGGTTCAATCAGATCGCGGGTATAGGCGCCGGTCAGCTGCCGTTTGACCCCTGCCGGATTGGTCAGCGGCCCGAGGATGTTAAAAATCGTGCGGGTGCCAAGCTCGGACCGGGTCGGCATGACATGGGCGACGGCGGGGTGGTGCATGGGCGCCATCATGAAACCGATGCCAGCTTCGGCCAATTCACGCTCGACCACCGCGGGGCCGACCATGACGTTGATCCCCAGCTGCGACAGCGCGTCGGAAGCACCTGATTTCGAACTGAGGTTGCGGTTGCCGTGTTTCGCCACGACAGCGCCTGCGCCCGCGGCCACGAAGGCGGCGGCGGTTGAGATGTTCAGCGTGCCCTTGCCGTCACCGCCGGTACCAACGATGTCGATCGCGCCTTCGGGCGCGCGGACGGCGTTGCATTTGCTGCGCATGACCTGTGCCGCGGCGGCATATTCGGTGACCGTCTCCCCGCGTGTGCGCAGCGCCATGAGGAACCCGCCGATCTGGCTGGGGGTCGCTTCGCCCTCGAACAGAATTTCAAAGGCTTCAACGGCCTGATCCGAGGTCAGCGGCCCGTTCGCGGCGGCATCCAGCAGGGGTTTCAGCGCGCTACTCATGCCGGGACCTTCATCTCGTTCAGGAAGTTTTGCAGCAGGGCGTGGCCATGCTCGGACCGGATCGATTCCGGGTGGAATTGCACGCCGTGCAGGGGCAACTCCCGGTGTTGCAGGCCCATGATGGTGCCGTCTTCAAGCGCTGCGGTAATCTCAAGGCAGTCGGGCAGGCTCGCGCGTTCGACCACCAGCGAGTGATAGCGCGTGGCCCCGAAGGGCGAGGGGAGCCCGGCGAAAACGCCGCGCCCGTCGTGCTGCATCTGGCCCAGTTTACCATGCACGATATCATCCGCGCGCACGACCTTTCCGCCAAAGGCTTGGCCAAGCGTTTGATGGCCAAGGCAGACCCCGAGAAGCGGCACGCGCGCGGCAGCAGCGGCATGGGTCAGCTCTAGGCAAATTCCCGCTTGGTCGGGGTCGCAGGGGCCGGGAGACAGCAGGATACCGGCGGGGTTCATGGCCATCGCTTCGCCCACGCTGAGCGCGTCGTTGCGGTGCACCTGCACATCCGCCCCGAGGCTGCCCAGATAGTGGACCAAGTTATAGGTAAAGCTGTCGTAGTTATCGATGAGCAGCAGCACAGGCAGGCATTTCTTTGTATTAGGACTGGAGAAACCGCGCCGGAGCGCGGTATAGGTTTTCGCATACATGTTCAGGCTTGAACTCCATCGTCAAGAGTTTGGGGCAAGCCAATTGAGGGGAACGCCGGGCTTTCTGGCCATGGCGCAGACAGCAGGAGTAGCGCAGATGGCACGCGGAGTTCTGAGCGGGCTGATTTGGGGCGGTGTGGCAAGCATCGGTGTGGCCGGTGCGGTGTCGCTGATGATGCCTTTGCCGCTGCCGCCGCAGGTTGGCGATGCGCCCGGATCCGGCCCCGCCCCGGCGCGGATCAATGTGACGGACGCAGGCGAGCAGGGGCGCAGCCGCGATAGCGCGCCGGTGTTGAACGCCCCCGCGCCGCGCGCAGATGTGCCGCAGCAAGACAGCCTCGCCGCGCTTGACCCCGACACGCAGACCTCGGCCAGTCTGCCTGAAACCGGGGGTGCCGAGGGGCTCAGCACCCCCGCGGCTCCCGAGGGGCAGACGCCGATGTCGCCCGGCGCGGAAGAGCCTGTGCTGCCCAATCCGCAGGCCGCAGCGCCGGATGCCCCGCCTGCGGCGGATGAGCTTTCGATCAGCACCGAACCCGCGCAGCCGCCCGCGCCGGATGTGGCGGATATCGAAGGGGCCTTTGACGCGCCGCAGGGCATGGCCGCGCCGGAGGTCGAGGAGGAGGAGGCGATCACCCTGCCGGCGGAGGAGGTCGTGGTTGAACAGCCGGAGGCTGAAGCCGGAGCGATCGAAGACGTGCCTCGCGGTGAGGGGGAGACCGCTGAAGCTGACCTGTCTTCCCCGGTGCCTGAGCCGGAGAACATCGAGGGGACAAGCCCCGCGCCGCTGGAAGAGCCGGAGGTTACCGAAGCCACCCCAGAGCCTGCTGAAACTGAAGCCGACAGTCGCCCGGCCATCGGCACACCAGCGACCAGCCTGACCGAGCGAGACACAGGCGTCGTGATCAACCGCCCCGGTGCAGAGGTGGTGGCAGAGCCCGCTGAAGCTGACGAAATCGTGAACGAGGACCCGCGCCCTGTGGTGGTCAACAGCCTCCCGAGCGACCTGCCTGAGGGCAAGCCGCTGATGAGCGTGGTGCTGATCGACGATGGCACCTCGGTCACCGCAGGCAGCGCCGGGTTGGCCGCATTGCGCAGCTTTCCCTATCCGCTGAGTTTCGCCGTCGATAGCACCCTGCCGGATGCCGCCGAGCGGGTGGAAACCTACCGCGAGGCTGGGTTCGAGGTCTTGGCCATGGTCGACCTGCCGCAGGGCGCGCAGCCCAGCGATGCCGAGACTACATTTGGCGCCACGCTCGACCAGATTGGCCCGGTGGTGGGGGTGTTGGAAGGCACCGAAAGCGGCTTTCAAGGCAGCCGCGCGCTGGCCGATCAGGTGACCGATATTCTCGCGCAATCAGGCCACGGGTTGGTGACGCAGGACAAGGGGCTTAACACCATGCCCAAGCTGGCGCGCAAGGCGGGTGTGCCTGCCGATCCGGTGTTTCGCGATTTCGACAGCAAAGACCAATCGGCCCGGGTGATCCGGCGTTTTCTGGATCAAGCGGCTTTCAAAGCGGGGCAGGAGGGTGCTGTGATCATGCTGGGCCGCCTGCGCCCCGATACCGTCTCCGCCCTGTTGCTCTGGGGGCTGCAAGACCGCGCGAGCGATGTGGCCTTGGTCCCGATCTCGGCGGTGCTGCTGCGCGAGGAATGACCCGGCGCGGCGCGCGCCTTGGCGCTAGATGATCTCGTCTTCGTCGAAGAGCGGGTCTTCCTCCAACTGGCTGGCGAGTTCATCCACCGTCGCCTCCGCCGCGCGGGGGCCGAGTTTGGCAAGGTGAAAGACCGCATCGCCTTCGTTAACGATGGGCAGCATCGCCCGCCCGATCAGGATGCCGGGCGCATCGGCCAGAAGCTCGGCCTCCTCTTTGCCGAAAGGGTCTGAGACGATGGCCAGAAGATCGCCCTCGGCGACGGTTTCCCCCTCGGCCCGGAAGGTGCGCAGCAGGCCGCCTGCGGGGGCGCGCAGCCAATGGGAAGCGGTGCAGATATAGGGCGCGCTGCGAGCGCGGGCGATGCCCTTGGCGGGCAGCATTTCTTGGCCGCGCATCACGCGCAGGATGCCAGCAAGCCCCGCACGCACGGCCATCTCGTCAAAGCGCAGCCCTTCGCCCGCCTCGTAGAGCAGGATCGGCGTGCCTTGTTTCGCGGCGACCGCGCGCAGCGATCCGTCGCGCAGGGGGGAGGTCAGCACCACCGGCGCGCCGAAATCCAGCGCCATTTTCTGGGTCACCTTATCCGCCGGAGAGACGCGCACTTGCGGCAGGTTCGTGCGATGAATTGCTGCCGAATGCAGGTCGATGCCGAAGTCGCAGCGCAGCACCACCTCTTGCAAAAAGATATGCGCCAGCCGCGCGCCGAGGCTGCCGGTGGGCGAGCCGGGGAAGCAGCGGTTCAGATCACGGCGGTCGGGCAGGTAGCGCGAGCGGTTCAGGAAGCCGAAGGAGTTCACGACAGGCACGACTATGAGCGTGCCGCGTAGCGCCGAGAGTTGCGGCGTGCGCAACAGGCGGCGCAGGATCTCGACGCCGATCACCTCATCCCCATGCACCGCTGCTGAGACGAACATCGTCGGCCCGGGCCGTTTGCCGTGGAAGATTTCCAGCGACAGATACACCGGCGTGTGGTCCGGCAGGATCGAGACGGGCAGATCAACGGCAAGGCTGCTGCCGGGCGCGACGGAATGCCCCGCGATCTGGAAGGGCGCGCGGGGGGCCATGGTCAGCCGTTGCCCTTGCCACCGAACCGCGACGCATCCGCAGCCGCGCGGCGGATTGCGCCGGATTTATGCACGGTTTCCATGAATTCGGCCTCGGGATCGCTGTCATAGACCACGCCGCCGCCTGCTTGGATATAGAGCGTTTCGTCCTTCACCACGGCGGTGCGCAGGGCGATACACATGTCCATGTCGCCGCCCGCGCTGAAGTAGCCCACGCCGCCGCCATAGACGCCGCGTTTCTCAGGCTCCAACTCGTCGATGATCTCCATCGCGCGAACCTTTGGCGCGCCGGAAACGGTGCCGGCAGGCATTCCGGCAAAAAAGGCGTCGAGCGCGTCCTTGCCCTCTTTCAACTCGCCCACCACGTTGGAGACGATGTGCATGACGTGGCTGTAACGCTCGACGATGAACTCTTCCGTCGGGCGCACGCTACCGATCTTTGCGACCCGGCCCACGTCGTTGCGGCCCAAGTCCAGAAGCATCAGGTGTTCCGCCAACTCCTTGGGGTCGCTGAGCAAATCGGCTTCCAGCGCGCGATCCTCCTCCGGCGTAGCACCACGTTTTCGGGTGCCTGCAATGGGTCGGATGGTCACTTCGTTGCCGAATACCCGCACGAGGATTTCGGGGCTGGCACCCACCACATGGAAGCCGCCGAAGTTGAAATAGAACATGAAGGGCGAGGGGTTGGTGCGCCGCAAGCTGCGGTAGAGCGCGAAGGGCGGTTGGGTGAAACCTTGGGCCCACCGCTGGCTTGGCACCACCTGAAAGATATCGCCCGCCTTGATATAGTCGCGCGCCTTTTCCACGGCGGATTTATAGCCCTCACGGGTGAAATTGCTGACCGGCTCCGGCGCGTCTTCGGCCTCTCCCAAATTGCGGGAGGTCTGCGGCATGGCGCGTTCCAGATCGCGCACGGCGTCCATGACCCGCTCGGCGGCTTGGGCATAGGCCGCGCGGGCGGTTTGGCCCTCGGACACCCAAGCGGGGGAGACGATGGTCACCTCGCCTTTGACCCCGTCGAGGACTGCGACGACCGAAGGGCGCACCATCACGGCGTCGGGCAGGCCCAGAGGGTCGGGGTTCACATTGGGCAGATGTTCCACCAGCCGGATCATGTCATAGCCGAGGTAGCCGAAAAGCCCGGCGGCGGCTTGCGGCAGATCGTCGGGCAGGGTGATCCGCGATTCCGCGATCACGTCGCGCAGACGGTCCAGCGGGTCGCCGGGCATATCCTCGAAGGCATCCGCATCATAACGGGCGGCACGGTTGAGGGCAGCGGTCTTCCCCCTGCAACGCCAGATCAAGTCGGGCTTCATGCCAATGATCGAATACCGCCCGCGTACGTCCCCGCCGGTGACGGATTCCAGCACAAAGGCATTCTCCGCCGCGCCGGTGAGTTTGAGCATCAATGAAACGGGTGTGTCGAGGTCGGCGGCAAGGCGGGTGTAGACGATCTGGTTTTCGCCCGCTTCATAGGCGCGGGCGAAAGTGTCGAAATCCGGGGTCAGGGCCATCAAAATTGCCTATCAGGGAAAGTTCACATGCACGGCATTGACCGCGCGCTGGTCGATCTGGGGATCGGCTTCGCGCATGACGGCATTGCTGTAGATATCGAAAAGACCTTGGGCCAGCGCCTGATCCAACTGCTGCGAGAGGCGGTCCATCAGCGCTTGGGTCTGGTCGTCTTCGCCTGCCGGTGTCACGGCATCAAGGCGCAGAACCACGACGCTATCGCCTGCGGGCAGGACGGCCACACCGCCTTCGTCGAGGTCAAAGACCTGATCCATGAAATCGTCCGGCGTGCCGTCGACATAGGAGCTGCGGGTTAGCCCTTCGCCAAGCTGGGGCGAAAGACCGGCGGCTTCAAAACCCCCTTCTTCGGCCAGCGTCTCGGTCAGGCTCTCGGCCTTTTCGGTCAGCGCCTCGACGATCTGAGCGTTGCGCCATGCGGTCTCAACGGCGTCGCGGGCCTCTTCGAAAGGTTCGGGGCGCGCGTCTTTGGTCTCATCCAGACGCATGGCAAAGATGCCGCCGTCTTCGAGTAGATCGATCTGCGGGAAGTCATTGGCACTCAGCCCCGCGGCGGCCTCGCGGAAGGCACCATAGGCGGCGATGCCCTCGCTGCTGTCCTGGGTCCAGTCGATGGTGCCAAGGCGCATCTTGGTCTCTTGGGCCAAGTCTTCGAGCGTGGCACCCCCGGCAAGCTGGTCGTCAATCTCTTGCGCACGGGCCTCGACAGCGCGGGTGGCGCGGGAGATGGCAAGGGTCTCTTCCAGCGCGTCACGGGCCTCTTCGAAAGGCACATGCTGAGCGGGAAGAATGGCGTTTACACGGAACAGGGCCGGCCCAAGCGAGCTGGGCAGCGGGCCTACGATATCACCGCTTTCGGCGGCAAAGACCGCATCGCCTGCGTCATCAAGGTCGGATTTCGCGACATCGCCCAGATCGACATCCGCCAAGGCCAGGCCGCGCTCTTCAACCAGTGCCTCGAAAGTGTTGCCGTCGACCTCAAGCGCTGCGGCGGCGCGGTCTGCGGCCTCCTGATCGGCAAAGACCAGACGTTCGACCAAACGCCGCTCGGGCTGGTCGTATTCATCGCTGCGGGCGTCATATTCGGCGCGCAGCTCTTCTTCGGGCACTTCGACTTCGTCCAGCAGGTCTTCGGGAGCGAGCCATGCGTAGGTGATGCTTTTGCTGGCGGGCAGCATGAAGTCATCGGTGTTGGCGTCGTAATAGGCGCGCAGTTCGTCTTCGGTGGCGGCGGGCAGGGGCGCGTCGAGGTCATCCTCGCTGAGCCGGGCCCAAGTGAAGCTGCGCTCTTCGGCAACATAGTCGACCAGCGTGCGGGCATAGGTGTCGGGCATGGAGACGCCGCCCAGAATGGCGCGTTGTAGCAGGCCACGCGCGGCTTCTTCGCGGATCGAGCGTTCGAACTCGGCCTCGCTCATCCCGCTTTGCTGAAGGGCAAAGCGATAGCCTTCGCGGTCGAAATTGCCGTCGATCCCTTGGAAGGCCGAGATCGCCACGATCTCATCGCGCAGGGTGGCGTCACCGATGGAGATGCCCATTTCGTCGGCTTCGTGGTCCAGCGCGCGGTTGCGCACGATCCGTTGCAGCACGGCGCGGTCCAGCCCCATCTCTTGGGCGCGGGCGAAGGGCAGGCTCTCCCCCGTTTGCGCTTCGATCGCGCGGATTTCCTGCTGCAACTGGCGGGCATATTGATCGACCGAGATCGACTTGTCGCCCACGGTGCCGATGCTGCGCAGATTGCCGCTGAGGTTGATCGCGCCAAAGCCGCCCAGACCCAAGATCAGAAGGGCCATCAAGGCCCAGACGGCGGTTTTCGAAAAGCTGAAGCCTTTTTTGGCCATGACACGGTCCCTCGTTGATTTCGGACCTGTCTATGCGTTGCGTGGCAGGGCTGCAAGCCTGTCGAAAAGCACCTTTAGACCGGCGGCGTCGAGGTTGGCAAAGGCGATGCGCAACTGGCTTTCGCCGCGGGCGTCGCCCTCGGGCTGGAACATCGTGCCGGGCAGGCAGAGCACGCCTGCGTCGCGCACCAGATCGCGCGCCAGATCAGCCGAAGAAACGCTGAAAGGGTGGCGCATATAGGCGAAGTACCCGCCCAGCCCCAGAAGCTCCCAGCCCAGCGGTTCGAGCCGGGGCATCAGGTCAGCAATGGCGGCGCGGCGGGTGAGGATTTCCTCGCGTTCTTCGGCGAGCCATGCGCTGAGGTTCTGCATCCCCCAAAGCGCGCCGTGTTGGCCGATCTGCGCGGGGCAGATTGCGACGGTGTCGAGGAATTTTTCCACCTCCGCCAAGCGCGCCTTACTGGCGATGAGCGCGCCGACGCGGTGGCCGGTCAGGCGGTAGGCTTTGGAGAAGGAGTAGAGGTGAATCAGCGTGTCGTGCCAATCGGGATCGCGGAACAGCGCATGCGGCGGACCGGGTCGGCTGTGAAAGTCGCGGTAGGTCTCATCAAGGATCAGCGCGATGCCGTGGCGGCGGGCGAGGTCAAAGAATTCCTGCACGAGGGCGGCAGGATATTCCACGCCGCCGGGATTGTTCGGCGTGACCAGCGCGATGGCACGGGTGCGCGGGGTGATGGAGGCCGCGGCCTTCTCGGGGTCGGGCAGCATGTCGGCCTCGACGGGCAGCGGCACCGCGGTGACGCCGCTCATATCAAGCCACATCTTGTGATTGAAGTACCACGGCGTCGGGATGATGACCTCGTCGCCCTCGCCGCAGAGCGTGGCGATGGCGGCGGCGAAGGCTTGGTTGCAGCCGGAGGTGATGCAGACCTGTTCGTCGGTCACCACGCCCGCGTATTTCTCGGCTGTTTGCCGCGCCAGTTCGGCGCGCAGTTCCGGCAGGCCCAGCACTGGCCCGTAGAGATGCGCCTCATCGTTGTTCAGCGTGACCTCGGCCATCGCCCGGCGCAGCCCTTCGGGGGGCGGATCGACGGGGGCGGCTTGGCTGACGTTGATCAGCGGGCGGTCGGGCGGGAAGTCGACCCCGTCGAGCCAGCGCCGCGCCTCCATCACCGGGGGGAAGAACGTGGTGGCGGTGCGCGGAAGCGTCATGGGGGTATCCGGTCAGATAGGGGCAGGGCAGGTGGCGCGGGGCCGGTCAGTCCTTGCCGCGGTAGGGTTCGACATATTGCAGGGCCATGTCCCACGGGAAGAAGATCCATGTGTCCTGGCTGACGCCAGTGATGAAAGTGTCGACCTGCGGCTCGCCTTCGGGCTTGGCATAGACGGTGGCAAAATGGGCCTTGGGGTACAGTTCGCGCACCAGTTCGATGGTCTTGCCACTGTCGACAAGGTCGTCGACGATCAGGATGCCGGTGCCGTCGCCCATCATCTCGGCGTCCGGCGATTTCAGCACCTTCGCCTCGCGGCGCTGGTCGGCGGCCCCGCCGCCCGAGTGGTAGGACATGACCGAGATCGTGTCGACGGTGCGGATGTCGAGCTCGCGCGCGACGATCATCGCGGGGGCCATGCCGCCACGGGTGATCGCCACCACGGCCCGCCACGCGCCATCATCGGGGCCCAGACCGTCCAGCCGCCACGCTAGCGCGCGGCTGTCGCGGTGGATCTGATCCCAGGAGATGTGGAAGCCCTTTTCATGGGGCAGGCGCGAGGCGTCCTTGGATTTGGTCATGGTGGTCCTTTGCAGCAGCTGGCGCGGGCACCCGCGCGAATTAATTTGGGCGGCTTATTCCTTGGACATGTCGGGCGCGTCAACCGCCTTCATGCCGACGACGTGATAGCCCGCGTCCACATGCAGGTTCTCACCCGTGGTGCCGCTGCCCAGATCCGACAGCAGGAACAGCGCGGCCTTGCCCACGTCCTCGGTGGTGACGTTGCGGCGCAGGGGCGAGTTATACTCGTTCCATTTCATGATGTAGCGGAAGTCGCCGATGCCGGAAGCCGCCAGCGTCTTGATCGGCCCCGCCGAGATCGCGTTGACGCGGATGCCGTCCTTGCCCAGATCTTCGGCGAGGTATTTTACGCTCGCCTCCAGCGCCGCCTTGGCCACGCCCATGACATTGTAATGCGGCATCACCTTCTCGGCGCCGTAGTAGGTCAGCGTCAGCGCGCTTGCCCCGGGCGACATCATCTTCTCGGCGCGCTGCATCACGGCGGTGAAGGAGTAGACGGAGATGTCCATCGACATGGCGAAATTGCCGCGGCTGGTGTCAACGTAGCGGCCCCGCAGCTCGCCCTTGTCGGAAAAGCCGATGGCGTGCACGATGAAATCCAACTCACCCCAGCGTTCTTTCAGGCTCTCGAACAACGCATCAATCGACGCTTCATCGCCCACGTCGCAGGGCAGAACGATGTCGCTGCCAAGCTGCTCGGCCAGCGGGCCGACGCGTTTCTTCAGCGCTTCGCCTTGGTAGGAAAAAGCAAGCTCCGCCCCCGCATCGGCCAGAGCCTTGGCCACGCCCCATGCGATGGATTTGTCATTCGCCAGCCCCATGATGAGCCCGCGCTTGCCCTGCATCAGTTCGTTTCCCATTCCGCCGCCTTGTCTAAGTTCTTGTCTATGTTCCGTTGAGGTTGTCTTGGTCTAGGCGATTGCAGCGCTACCATCAAGACTGCACAGGCGCCTTCACCCCCGAGATTTGCCATAAGATCGGCGGCTAACTGTCGGAAATCGGGTGAGGTTGTCCTTTGAGTTGCCGATTGTTAACAAATGCCATACCGAAGAGATCGGACCCCGGCGTAGAACCGGTGACAGGCAAAGCACTCTGAAGGAGATGCCGAATGGAGACGCGGACTGGTATTTTTGCGGGGGATGATCCCTTTGCAATTGCGCAGCGTTGGCTTTCCGAAGCAGAGGCGACCGAGCCTAATGATCCCAATGCCATCGCGCTCAGCACGGTAGATTCGCAAGGGCTGCCCAACGCCCGCATGGTGCTGCTGAAAGAGATCGAAGCAGAGGCTTTTGTCTTTTACACCAATTACGAAAGCCAGAAGGCGCAGGAACTTGACGGCGCGGGGAAGGCGGCCTTTGTCATGCATTGGAAATCCCTGCGCCGCCAGCTGCGGGTGCGCGGCTTGATCAGCCGAGAGGACGGGCCGCAGGCCGATGCTTATTACGCCTCGCGCTCGCTCAAAAGCCGTCTGGGGGCTTGGGCCTCGCGCCAATCGCAGCCGCTCTCAGGCCGCGGTGCGCTGATGGCCGAGGTGGCGAAGGTGACGGCGCGAAAGGGGGTGAACCCTGAGCGTCCCCCGTTCTGGGGCGGCTACCGGATCACCCCGCTGGAAATCGAATTCTGGGCCGATGGCGAGTTTCGCCTGCATGACCGTTTCCAATGGCGGCGCGCAGATGTCGCGGCACCCTGGGTCGTGACCCGGCTCAACCCTTGATCTTACGGCGCGATACCCCATGAAAGATGTGTCTGAAACCCAAGCGGAACCAGCGGCGATAGATGACCCCCTCGAAGGCGTGGTCAAATGGTTCGATCCGGTCAAGGGTTTCGGCTTTGTCGTCGCGGATGCAGGCGGGGCGGACATCCTGCTGCACGTCAACGTCCTGCGCAATTACGGCCAAAGCTCTGTCGCGGATGGGGCGCGGGTGGCGGTGCGCGTCCAACAGACCGAGCGCGGGGCGCAGGCGGTCGAATTGCTTTCCGTCGAGGCGCCCAGTGAATTGCCCGCCGCCGTGGTGGAATTCGCCGGTTTCGATCCTGAGCAACTGGCCACCGCCGAATTTGAGCCCGCCCGTGTCAAATGGTTCGACAAGGCCAAGGGATTCGGGTTTGCAAATGTCTTTGGCTGCGCGGAAGATGTGTTTTTGCATATCGACGTGCTACGCCAATCCGGACTTTGTGATTTGCAACCGGGCGAAGCACTTGCCATGCGTGTGATTGTTGGCGATCGGGGCCATCTGGCGGCGGAGGTAAGCTCATGGGACGCGGTGATAGACGGCTAAAGGTCAGGCGACTGGCAAGGCATATGGGAGGGGCGGCACTGGCAGGCTTGCTGCTGACCGGCGCGGCGGTGGCCGAGGTTTGCCGTAACGATTCCGTGACGCTCCGCGGGGAGTGGGGCAAGGCCCGCTTCTCTGTCGAAGTGGCCGATGACACGGCGGAACGCGCTAAGGGGCTGATGCACCGCCGTTCGCTGCCGCTGAGCGCGGGCATGCTCTTTATCTACGAAAGACCTCAGCCCCTGAATTTCTGGATGCGCAACACGTTGATCCCGCTGGACTTGCTGTTCATCGACGAAAGGGGTGTGGTGCAGAAGATCCATCACTCCGCCAAACCGCTTGACGAAACACCGATCCCGGGCGGTGATGATCTGCTCTCGGTGCTTGAGATCAACGGCGGCCTGTCGAAACGCCTTGGCATCACCGAAGGCAGCGAAATCCGCCATCCGGCCTTTGCCGGGAACGCTCCGGCTTGGCCCTGCTAAAGACTTCGCGGATTTTCCGATTTTAAGGTCAATCGGGGCTTTTCAATTGGCGGGCTTATGGCTAAAGAAGCCCCAGTCGGAGCGTGGCGCAGCCTGGTAGCGCACCTGTTTTGGGTACAGGGGGTCGGAGGTTCGAATCCTCTCGCTCCGACCACTTTCTTCCAACATCGCTGATGTAGCGCTTCCCGCTTTGGTAGAGGCGCGCCCGTCGTCCTATCCTCATTCTGCACAAGATATAGTAGCTACCGCCGCCGTATTGGCAGGTTTGCGCCTGTGCGCGCCGAGATCGTGATGATTCTGCCGCGGTTCTTGGCGCGGACGTGGGGCAGAGGACTTGGGCCGGGTGATCGTGGAACAGGGCCCACTTTCGGCGGCCTGTCGCGCGGCGGGCGGTCTTGGGCTGTGGATGAATTCAACCAATCTCTCAAACACCTCCGCTAACTCGGCCCCGGCAATGGATTATTTCAAAGCCGCCCACCAATCGGGCTTGCGGGTATCTTTGGGGATATCCTGAGGCTGAATCACTGGGGTAGGGCGCGGGACAAATTGGGGGGCTCCGGTCAACTGCCCGCCCTGAAATTATTCTGAAAAAAAGCGTTGACCAAATAGTGCGATCTACGTCAGTTTGGGGGGGTCAAGTAAAGCGCCACAATATGTTGTGGTTAACGCAACGGGGCGCTTCGGCGGCGGGGACAGAGTATAGAGCCAGTGTTTCAATCGGTTTCGGGCCGCTTGCGTCAGCAGGTGGCGCGGGGAAGCTTTGTTCAAACTGCCAGCAATAGGGGTGAGACGGCCTGCCGTGGGCATGTCGGCTCAGGATTTTGAGAGTTTGAAAAAGGGCAGCGACGATGAAGATTGAACGGAATTTCACCAAGGCCGGGCAGGATGCCTATGCGGATTTGGACTTTGTCACCACGGTGTCAGAGATCCGCAACCCTGACGGTTCGGTGGTGTTCAAGCTCGACAACGTCGAAGTGCCCAAATCCTGGAGCCAGGTCGCCAGCGACGTCATCGCTCAGAAGTATTTCCGCAAGGCAGGCGTGCCCAGCAAAACCTGCAAGGTCAAGGAAAAGGACGTGCCTGAGTTCCTGTGGCGTTCCGAACCCGCCGAAGGAGCCGAGATGGGCGGGGAGACCTCCTCCAAGCAGGTCTTCGACCGTCTGGCGGGCGCTTGGGCCTACTGGGGCTGGAAAGGCGGCTATTTCACCACCGAGGAAGACGCCCGCGCCTATTACGACGAGATGCGCCACATGCTCGCCAGCCAGCGCGCGGCCCCGAACAGCCCGCAGTGGTTCAACACCGGTCTGCACTGGGCCTATGGCATCGACGGCCCGGCGCAGGGGCATTACTACGTCGACTACAAAACCGGTAAGCTGACCCGGTCGAAATCCTCCTATGAGCACCCGCAGCCGCATGCCTGCTTCATCCAGTCTGTGGGCGACGATCTGGTGGGCGATGGCGGCATCATGGACCTCTGGGTTCGCGAGGCACGTCTGTTCAAATACGGCTCGGGCACGGGCACCAACTTTTCATCGCTCCGCGGAGAGGGCGAGAAGCTGTCGGGCGGCGGCAAGTCGTCGGGTTTGATGGGGTTCCTCAAGATCGGGGACCGCGCCGCTGGCGCCATCAAATCCGGCGGCACCACCCGCCGCGCGGCCAAGATGGTGATCGTCGACGCCGACCATCCCGATATCGAGGATTTCATCAACTGGAAGGTGCTCGAAGAGCAGAAGGTGGCCTCCATCGTCGCCGGCTCCAAGATGCACGAGCAGAAGCTCAACCTTTTGTTCGACGCGATCAAGGCATGGGACGGGGCCGAGGCGGATGCCTATGACCCGGCCAAGAACGCCGCGCTGAAACAGGCGATCCGCGAGGCCAAGAAGGTCGCGATCCCCGAAACTTACGTCAAACGCGTGCTGGACTATGCCAAGCAGGGCCACACCGGCATCGAATTCCCGACCTATGACACCGACTGGGATTCTGAGGCCTACAACTCCGTCTCGGGCCAGAACTCCAACAACTCGATCCGCGTCACCAATGCCTTTCTGAAGGCCGTGGAGAAGGATGCCGACTGGGAGTTGATCAGCCGCACCGAGAGCAGGGTGGTCAAGACCGTCCGCGCCCGTGACCTCTGGGATCAGGTCGGCCACGCTGCATGGGCCTGCGCCGATCCAGGCATCCAGTACCACGACACTGTGAACGACTGGCACACCTGCCCCGAGGACGGCGCGATCCGCGGCTCGAACCCCTGTTCGGAGTACATGTTCCTCGACGACACGGCCTGCAACCTCGCCTCGATGAACCTGCTGACCTTCCTCAAGGACGGTGTCTTTCAGGTCGAAGACTACATGCATGCCGCGCGGCTCTGGACCGTGACGCTGGAGATCAGCGTGATGATGGCGCAGTTCCCCTCCAAGGAAATCGCGCAGCGGTCTTACGACTTCCGCACGCTGGGTCTGGGCTATGCCAATATCGGCGGCTTGCTGATGAACATGGGCTATTCCTATGACAGCGACGAGGGCCGCGCTTTGGGCGGTGCGCTGACCGCGATCATGACCGGTGTGGCCTATGCGACCTCTGCCGAGATGGCGGGCGAACTGGGCGCTTTTCCGGGCTATGCCAAGAACGCCGAGCACATGCTGCGCGTCATCCGCAACCACCGCACCGCCGCCTATGGGAAAGTTGACGGCTATGAGAAGCTGTCGGTCAAGCCGGTGCCGCTGGATCACGCCAACTGCCCGCAGGCGGGGCTGGTCGACATCGCTAAATCCTGCTGGGACGAAGCGCTGAAACTGGGCGAAGCCCACGGCTACCGCAACGCGCAGACCTCTGTCATCGCGCCCACCGGCACCATCGGTCTGGTGATGGACTGCGACACCACCGGCATTGAGCCCGATTTCGCGCTGGTGAAGTTCAAGAAGCTCGCCGGGGGTGGATATTTCAAGATCATCAACCAATCCGTCCCTGCCGCGCTGGAAAAACTTGGCTACGGGTCGGCCCAGATCGAAGAGATCGTCAGCTACGCCGTTGGCCACGGTACCATCGGCAATGCGCCCGCGATCAACCACACCACGCTGGCAGGGCACGGCTTTGGCGCCCATGAATTGGCCAAGATCGACGCCGCGCTGAAACAGGCCTTCGACATTCGTTTCGTCTTCAACCAATGGACGCTGGGCGAAGCCTTCTGCACGCAGGTGCTGGGCATTCCGACCGAAAAGCTGAACGACCCGACCTTCGATCTGCTCCGCTCCCTCGGTTTTAGCAAGGCCGATATCGAAGCGGCCAATGACCACGTCTGCGGCACCATGACGCTCGAAGGCGCGCCGCATCTGCGCGAAGAGCATTACGGCATCTTCGATTGCGCCAATCCCTGCGGCAAGAAGGGCAAACGCTATCTCTCGGTCAACAGCCACATCCACATGATGGCGGCGGCGCAGAGCTTTATCTCGGGGGCGATCTCCAAGACGATCAACATGCCCAATGACGCGACGATCGAGGATTGCCAGAAGGCTTATGAACTCAGCTGGTCGCTCGGGATCAAGGCCAACGCGCTCTACCGCGACGGTTCGAAACTGAGCCAACCACTGGCCGCGGCCCTCGTGGAGGACGACGAGGACGCCGCCGAGACGCTGGAAAGCGGCAACACGCATGAGAAGGCTGCCGTGTTGGCCGAGAAGATCGTCGAGAAGGTGATCGTCAAAGAGATCATCAAGTCGCATCGCGAGAAGATGCCGCAGCGCCGCAAGGGCTATACCCAGAAGGCCAACGTCGGCGGTCACAAGGTTTACCTGCGCACCGGCGAATATGAGGACGGCAAGCTCGGCGAGATCTTCATCGACATGCATAAGGAAGGCGCGGGCTTCCGAGCGATGATGAATAACTTCGCCATCGCGGTCTCGGTCGGTCTGCAATACGGCGTGCCGCTGGAGGAATTCGTTGACGCCTTCACCTTCACCAAGTTCGAACCGGCGGGCATGGTGCAGGGCAACGACAGCATCAAACAGGCGACCTCGATCCTCGACTATGTGTTCCGTGAATTGGCGGTGAGCTACCTCGACCGCACCGATCTGGCGCATGTGAAGCCCGAGGGCGCGACCTTTGACGATCTGGGCCGGGGCGAGGAAGAGAACCTCTCGAACGTCAGCGAGTTGAGCGAGGGGGCCGCGAATAAGTCCTTGGAAGTGCTCAAGCAAATCAGCTCCACCGGCTATCTGCGCAACCGCCTTCCGCAAGAGTTGGTGGTGCTGCAAGGCGGGCAGGGCGTCGAGCCGAGCACCGCATACGCGCCCCAAGTGAGCGGCGGCGACGTGGCGGTCGCGGTGCAACCCTCGGCCTCCGTCAGCACTGGCGCGGTCAGCCTCGATGCGCGGGCCAAAGCCAAGATGCAGGGCTATGAGGGCGAAGCCTGCGGTGAATGCGGCAACTACACATTGGTTCGCAACGGCACCTGTATGAAGTGCAACACCTGCGGCGGCACCTCGGGTTGTAGCTGACTAGCCAAGAAAGGAGTATTATTGAATGGTAGGATTGCCTGATGATGACGATGCACCGGTAGGCGGCGGGATAGTCGTCCGTGAAAGCCGTGGCGTAATACTGAAGAACAATAGCTATCGCGGTCCAGGGACTGCCATTGCTATTGAGAACTCGCAAGAAATTGATATTGATGGCCTAGACCACGTCGGTCCGGGGGTTGCAGTTGACATTCGCGATCTGATTGGTGGAACGATTCAGAACGTTACAACTTCCGAAACCTTGCAAAAGCTGCAAGAGACTCCTGAAACTAGAAGCCTCATCCAAGAAGCAGCAGAAGTAGTAAAGCAGTCGGAGAGCGACCCTTTGGCGGCTCAATATCTAATGGATACAAGATTAGGGAGATGGCTACGAAAACAAAAATTCGTTGATTGGGCTAGGTTGGTAGCACAATTGAGCGAATTGTAGTGTGATGCTCTGCCGACGAGCGGCGGGAAAAAGACCAAGTCTAACGGTACCCGCCGGGTCGCGTTAACCAAAATTAAACCAGTCTCTCCCTATCAAGGTCGTGAAAGGGAGAATTTGATGAAACGTCTTATTATATCGGGATTTCTCGCCGGATCGCTGGCGGGCTGTGTGGAGCCTCCGGCCTCACCGATGGAGGCCGCGGCGCGCAAAGCGGCGGCGGCGGAGTTGACGGCGAAACAATGTGCGGGTTTTGCGGGCGGCTATGAAAGCGTGCGCAAGCTGCGGCATGACGCGAACCAGAACATTGCCACCGCGCGGCGGCTTGGGGCGACGGATGCCACCATCGCCAAGGCGCGGGCGGATGTGCGCATGGCCTTTGATATGCAGGTCGCTTTCTCGACCCCGCAACAGGCCTGCAACATGATGGTGGGCGAATTGGCTTGGGCCACGGGGTGAGGACGTCTAGCGATGCGCCACGTCGAGCCAGATCGGCAAATGGTCCGAGGCGCGGCGGGTCTGGGCTGTCTCGATCACACCGCCTTGGCGCACGGTAAGATGTTGGTCCAAGGCGATGCGATCTAGGAAGGCCACGGGCATCCGCGCGTGATAGCTCTTGCCCGGCGCATGAATGGTGAACCGTTTCGCCAAACGCCCGAGACCCACCTTTTGCGACCATTCGTTCAGGTCGCCCGCGATCAGCGTCGGGCAGGCGGCGCAGGCGTCGAGATGGGCGATCATGGCGCTCAGTTGCTCCTTGCGCGACGGACGCAGCAGCCCCAGATGCGAGGCGATCACGCGCAACTGGCGCGCGCCGAGATGCAGGTCGGCCACCATGGCGCCGCGCGGCTCCACCCCCGGCAGGGTCAGATGCGCCACCCTGTCGATCTTGGCCGAGGGGCGGACCAGAACGGCATTGCCATGCCAGCCGATGCTCACGTCGCTCGGTGTGGGCACAGGGCGCAGGCCCGTCACCTCTTCGACCCGGTCGAGCGGAAGGGCCGAAGGGCGGGGGGCACGGCGGCGGTCGGCCTCTTGCAGCACCACCACATCGGCATGCAGACTGCGGATGATCCGCATGATCCGCTCAGGATCGCGGCGCCGGTCGGTGCCCATGGCCTTGCGGATGTTATAGCTCACGATGCGCAGCGATTGCGGGGCGACGGCGGGAATCATAGGATGGGCGCTCCCAGACGAAACAGCCCTTCGGCCACCTTGCGGAACATCCCGCTGGGCGGTCTTTCCATAGCGCAATGCTCGGAGAGATGTTCGAACCAATCATGCAGCTTCGCGACCGAGGCCGCGTCATAGACGAAAAGCGTGACCTCGAAATTCAGCAACATGCTGCGTACGTCGAAATTGGCCGTGCCCACCAGCCCCAGATCGTCGATGATCCCGGCTTTGGCGTGGATCATCCCGGGCTGGTAATAAAGCACATGGCCGCCCGCCTCATGCAGATCGCGCAGATAGGCACCCCGCGCGAAATCGGCCATCCGTTGGTTCGAACGTTCGGGGACCAGCACCCGCACATCCACCCCCCGCCGGGCCGCGGTGGTCAAAGCCGAACCGAGCGCCTCGGTCGGCACGAAATAGGGGGTCACCAGCCAAATCCGCGCCTCGGCCAGATGAATCGCGCGGATCAGACCATCATGCAGCGGGTCTTCGGCGATATCGGGGCCGGAGGGCACGAGCTGCACCGTTGCCGTCCCGCCCGTATGGGCCGCGACCGAGGGGGCCGGGTCCAAAGCCTCCCCGCTGGCGACGCCCCAGTCTGAGCGGAACACATCGCCGAAACTCTGCACCGCGCGGCCTTCGAGCAGAAAGGCCAGATCGGTCCAGCCATCCTCCAAGGCCGCAGGCCCGAGGTAATGTGCGCCGATGTTCATGCCCCCGGAAAAGACCCGCGCATCATCGGCGATGATCATTTTGCGGTGGTTGCGCAGGTTCAGATGGCCCGATCCCGGCAGTTGCAGTAGCGGAGAGTAGAAGCGCACATCGCCGCCCGCCTCGCGCAGGCGGCGCAGGGCGGCTGTCGGGCCACGCAGGGTGCCCAAACGGTCCATCAGCAGCCGAACCTTCACGCCCGCCTTGGCCCGTTCGGTCAGCGCGTCGACGAAAATGCGCCCGGTGTCATCATTGGCTACGATGTAAAAAAGCACGTCGAGCCGTTTCTCGGCCCCTTGGATCAGCGCCATGACCGCCTCATGGGCCGCCGTCGGGTCGCCCAAGAGCCGCAGGTCTTGGCCATGGACGGCGGCGGGCAGGCCGAAATACTGCATCGTCGCGTCAAGCGTATGCACAGGGCGGGGCGGCGGGCCGCCGGTATCGCCTTTCAGAAAATGCACCGGCGTGTATCGCGAGGATTGTTTGCGAAAGCCGAGCGCCAGAAACAGCGGCACCGCAACCCAGGGCAGCACGATGATGAACAACAGCCAAGCGGCAGTCGATTGCGGCGTGCGGCGTTGTTGCAAGATCACGATCGCCGCCAGCAGCGTCAGGATCACAATAATGACGACTTCCAGATGGGTGGTGATCCAAGACATGGGGTGGGGCCTGCTCCTTCTTGCTGACAATACAAGCAGATAACGCGTTCAGTGGTGACAGCAAGCCTCGGACGGGGTTTGGCGTGAGGGAATGGCGCGGGGCCGGGGGCGTTTTAGTGCTTCTCGCTCTGGGAGCCTCTTTTGCGCAGTTGCCTCGGGGTCGTTTCTCTGCCGGAACTTTCGCTGCGGTGAGGGCAAACATGGCCGGGAATTCGTGTTGCGGCATCAACCCTTTGATTTAGCGAGGTAAAATGCATCTGCGCGCCGCCTAATTCGACACATGATACATAACTTAAGCGGCCCCTAGCCGAGGGTATGTTGCAAATGTGCGACAATCAGCGCATCGCAATTCTGTGATGTGAAAAAACTGAAACCCAACCCTAAATGGGGCGTTGCGTGAGTGACCCTGCGGCGAGGATCGCGGGGTCACCTGTATTTAAGGAGCAGAACATGAAACGCACGACAACAATCGCCAGCATCGCCCTGATCGCATCCAGCGCCTTCGCGGGTGCAGCAGCAGCCGGTTCGCTGGAAGACACCACCGTTGAAGCACCGGTTTTCACACCGGCGCCGACACCCGTGGCCGTTGATGGCGACTGGACAGGCTTCTACACCGGTCTTCAGGTCGGCCAGACCGACGTCGACAGCGACAGCGGCAACCTTGACGGCGACGACACGTCCTACGGTTTCCACGCCGGTTACGACTATGACTTTGGCAAATTCGTTCTGGGTGGCGAACTTGACTACGACAAGACCGACATTGATCTGGGCAACGGCGCAGGCGATGTGGATTCCGTGGCACGCGCTAAGGTCAAAGCTGGTTATGACTTCGGCAAGACACTGGTTTATGCAACAGCGGGTGCAGCCCGTGCCGACACAAGCGTTGGCGATGAAACTGGCCCCTTCGCCGGTCTGGGCGTCACCTATAAAGTGAGCGACCGCTACACCGTCGGTGGCGAAGTGCTGCAGCACAAATTCGATGACGTAGGCGGCACAGGCGAAGATCTGGACGCGACCACGATCTCCCTGCGCGGTTCCATGCGCTTCTGATCTGTCTTGGCGGGATGACCCGCTTTGATGAAGGGCCGGCTTCCGAAAGGAGGCCGGTCTTTTTTGTTTACGCGGCGCGGCTGGCGCGCCCTTCGGCAAAGCGGCAGAGGTCGCGCAAGGCCGCCTCAAACGCGCTGTCTTCGATTGTCATGGCCACGCGCACATGGCCCGCCGCCGCCGCGCCGAAACTCTCGCCCGGCATCACTGCAATATGCTGATCTTCCAGCAGGGCATCGGCGAATTCGCTGCCGCTGAGGCCCGTGGCGCGGATATCCAGCATCAAATACATCGCACCTTGCGAGGGCACTGAACGCACCACGTTCTGAGTGCTCAAGACCCGTTGCGCCAGCGCGCGGCGGCGGGCGAAGGGGGCGATGATTTCCTCTTCGAAAGCGGCACCTTGGGCGAGGGCATAGTCGCTCGCGTCCTGAATGAAGCCCGGCACGCCGTAGTTGGTATGGGTGGCAAGGTCGATCAGGTCGGCAATGATGTCTTCAGGCCCGATGATCCAGCCACAGCGGCTGCCGGTCATCGCGTGGGATTTCGACATGGAGCCGATGACCAGCGTTCGCTCCGCCATGCCGGGCAGGGCGCGGGGGCTGAGATGTGCACCCTCCCAAATCTGCGTGTCGTAGACCTCATCCGAGACCAGCCAGAGGCCGTGATCATGGCAGACCTGTGCGATCTCTTCCAAGGTTTCGCGGCCATAGATCACGCCGGTCGGGTTGTTGGGCGTGTTGATCAACAGCGCTTTTGCGCCCTCGGCGGCTGCCGCCAGATCCGCCCTGCGGGGCAGGAACCCCTGATCGGCCCGCGCTTCGACCGACACAGCCTGCGCCCCGGCAGCACGCAGGGTGCCGGGGTAGGTGGCATAATAAGGGTCGATGTAAAGCGCCGCATCGCCGGGGTCGCAGACGGCCATGAAAGCCGCGAAAAGTCCTGCTTGCCCGCCCGGGGTGACCACCACATTGTCGCGGGTCGTTGGCACGCCGGTTCGCTCTTCAGCGCGTTTTGCAATCCGGTCGCGCAGGGCATCGGTGCCCGGCACGGCGGCATAGCCGGTATGGCCGCCGAGGGCGCTGCGGTGCATCTCTTGCAGGATCGGGGCGGCGGTGCGGATGTCATGCTCGCCGATGGTAAGCTCGGTCACCGGCACCCCCGCCGCGATCATCGCGCGCGATTTGTGAAACACTTCCCAGCCGTCGGACCCTCCGGCCAGAACCCCTTTGATGCGCGATGATCTATCCATGATGCCTCCGAAATTTTCCGCACAAGGGGGCAGAGCCTTGGGGCTTTGTCAATGCGCGCCGGGAAGGCGGAGGGCAGGGTTGCATAAAACTTACCGGACAAGGGGCTTGGCGCAGGGCGGCGCGCTTGCTACAACCCGGTCATGAACACCGCAACGCTCATTATTTGCTGCATTACCCGCTGAGACATCCTCGCGGGCCGCTGTTCACGTCATTCCCATTCTGACAAAACTATGCCAAGCCCGCGTCACACCCGCGCAAGGACGCCTGCCCATGACCCGTGACCTGACGATCAAACTGCACAACACCGCCACCCGGACGAAAGAGGATTTCACCCCGATCGATGCGCAGAATGTGCGGATGTATGTCTGCGGCCCCACCGTCTATGACCGGGCGCATCTGGGCAACGCACGGCCCGTGATCGTTTTCGATGTGCTCTACCGCTTGCTGCGCCATGTCTATGGGCCGCAGCATGTGACTTACGTGCGCAATTTTACCGACGTGGATGACAAGATCAATGCCCGCGCCGCTGAGAGCGGGCGCAGCATTGGAGAGATCACCGCCGAGACGACGCAGTGGTATCTGGATGACATGGCCGCCGTGGGCGCCTTGGAGCCCGATCACATGCCTCGCGCGACACAGTATATCCCCCAGATGGTCGCGATGATCCGCGGGCTGATGGATGAGGGCTATGCCTATGAGGCCGAGGGCCATGTGCTGTTCCGGGTGCGCAAATATGCCGAATATGGCGCGCTTTCGGGCCGGTCGGTCGACGATATGATTGCTGGTGCAAGGGTCGAGGTGGCGCCTTATAAAGAAGACCCGATGGATTTCGTGCTGTGGAAGCCTTCGGACGAAGACACCCCCGGCTGGGATTCCCCATGGGGTGAGGGGCGTCCGGGCTGGCATATCGAATGTTCCGCCATGGCGCATGACCTGTTGGGGGAGCGTTTCGATATCCACGGCGGCGGCATCGATCTGCAGTTCCCGCATCATGAGAATGAGATCGCCCAGTCGAAATGCGCGGGGCACGGGTTCGCCAACTACTGGCTGCACAATGAGATGTTGCAGGTCGAGGGCAAGAAGATGTCAAAATCCTTGGGCAACTTCTTTACCGTCCGCGATCTGCTAGACCAAGGCGTGCCGGGGGAGGTCATCCGTTTCGTGATGCTCTCGACCCATTACCGCAAGCCGATGGACTGGACCGAAAAGAAGCGCGAGGAGGCCGAAAAGACCCTGCGCAAATGGTATCTTCAGGCGGCGGAGGCCGAGGCCGCGACGCCGGGGCCTGAACTGGTGGCGCTTTTGGCCGATGATCTTAACACCCACGGTGCTTTGACCGAATGCCACCGGCTGTCCAACGCGGGCGATACGGCAGGCTTGCGCGGGGCGCTGTCGCTTTTGGGGCTGCTAGATGATCTGATCCCCGAATGGGCCGCGGTTCAGGCGCTGGATCTGACAGATATCGAAGCCTTTCTGAGTGATGCCCGTGCGACCGCGATGGAGACGAAGGATTTCGCCGAGGTGGACCGGATCAAGAAAGCGCTGACCTTGGTCGGGATCGAGGTGCAGATGAGCAAGGATGGGGTAAAGCTGACCCCACCGCCGGGCTTTGACCGGGGCCAGTTGGAGGGGTTGTTGTGACCATAGCCCCAACCGCCCCCCGGCGCGCATGCGCCATGCCCGACCTCCCCCCCGGGAGGGCATATTACAACATCTGCCGCGCACGCTGTGATCAGAGAGTGAAAAAGCAACGGTTGTTCTATTCGGCATGGCCCTCCCGAGGTCGGGCATGGCGCCTGCGCACCTCTGCTGAGGTTCGTGGCAGGAGGGCTACCTCATGACCCGCGCGCGCCTCACCCTCTACGACACCACCCTGCGTGACGGGCAGCAAACCCAAGGCGTGCAGTTCTCCACCGATGAGAAACGCCAGATCGCCAGCGCGCTCGACGCGCTTGGCGTGGATTACATCGAAGGCGGCTGGCCCGGCGCCAACCCGACCGACAGCGCTTTTTTCGACGCCGCGCCGCCGACGCAGGCAAGGCTCACCGCCTTTGGCATGACCAAACGTGCGGGCATGTCGGCTGAGAATGACGACGTGCTGGCCGCCGTGCTCAACGCGGGCACCAAATCCGTCTGCATCGTCGGCAAGACCCATGACTTCCACGTCGAAACCGCCCTCGGCATCACGCTGGCCGAGAACACCGACAACATCGCCAAATCCGTCGCCCATCTTGTCGCCCAAGGGCGCGAGGCGCTCTTCGACGCCGAGCATTTCTTTGACGGTTACAAGGCCAATCCAGACTACGCGCTGGAAGCGATCCGCGCGGCCTATGACGCGGGCGCGCGTTGGATCGTGCTTTGCGACACCAATGGTGGCACGCTGCCCGATGAGATTGGCCGCATCACCCGCGCCGTGATCGCGGCAGGCATCCCGGGGGATCATCTGGGCATTCACACCCACGACGACACCGAAAACGCCGTCGCCTGCACGCTGGCCGCCGTTGACGCGGGCGCGCGGCAGATCCAAGGCACGCTCAACGGGCTGGGGGAGCGTTGTGGCAACGCCAACCTCACCACCCTGATCCCGATCCTGCTGCTGAAAGAGCCCTATGCCAGCCGCTATGAGATCGGGGTAAGCCCCGAGGCGCTGCGCGGGCTCACGCGCACCAGCCGGATGCTGGATGAGATCCTCAACCGCGTGCCGATGAAACAGGCGGGTTTCGTCGGGTCTTCAGCCTTTGCGCATAAGGCGGGGCTGCATGCCAGCGCCATCGCCAAAGACCCCAGCACCTATGAGCATATCGACCCCGCACTGGTCGGCAATACGCGCGTCATTCCGATGTCGAACCAAGCCGGGCAATCCAACCTGCGCAAACGGCTGAGCGATGCGGGCCTCTCGGTCGCCAAGGGCGACCCGGCGCTTGGCCGGATCTTGGAGGTGGTCAAGGACCGCGAGGCGCAGGGCTATGCCTATGACACCGCGCAGGCGAGCTTTGAGCTGCTGGCCCGCGACGTGATGGGCCAGTTGCCGCATCTGTTCGAGGTCGAGCGCTACCGCGTCACCGTCGAACGCCGCCGCAATGCCGAAGGCCGGATGGTCAGCCTCTCCGAAGCGGTCGTGGTCATTGATGTGGACGGGGAAAAACGGCTCTCGGTCTCGGAATCGCTGGACGAGGATGGCGCGGACCGTGGCCCGGTTAACGCGCTGTCCAAGGCGCTGGCCAAGGATTTGGGCAAATACAGCAGCCTTCTGGAGGACATGCGTCTGGTTGACTTCAAGGTGCGCATCACCCAAGGCGGCACCGAAGCCACCACCCGCGTCATCATCGACAGCGAAGACGGGCAGGGACGGCGCTGGTCCACCGTGGGCGTCAGCGCCAACATACTCGACGCCTCATTCGAAGCGCTGCTTGATGCGATACGTTGGAAATTGATCCGGGACCGCGCCCAATGACAGATGATATGACCGCCTTTTTCACTCTCCATCGCGATCTGCCGCGCGAAGGGCCGGGGGAGCCTGCGGATGTGATCTGGGCCGTGGAACAGGTCGATCTGCCCGCGCGGGCCGAAATTGCCGATGTGGCCTGTGGCCCCGGCAGCGACATCGGCGCCCTGCGCGCGGCGATCCCGCAGGGCCATGTGACGGCCCTCGATCAAACTGCGCATTTCGTCGACACCGCGCGGGGCCGTTTCGTGGCCGATGGCAATGTCACCCTGCTGCGCGCCGATATGGCCGCCATCGCCAATGAATATGATCTCATTTGGTGCGCCGGTGCGGTCTATTTCCTTGGCGTGACCGAGGCGCTGACCCGCTGGCGCAAATCGCTGCGCGCGGGCGGGGTGGTGGCATTCTCCGAACCCTGCTGGCTGACGGATAGCCCGTCGGAAGAGGCCCGCGCGCAATGGGCGGATTACCCCGCGATGAGCGACGCAGACGGCATTGCCGAGCGGGTCCGCGCGGCGGGCTATGAGGTCGTGGCGAGCCGTGTCCTTTCGGATGAAGCTTGGGAGAATTACTACACCCCCTTGCAGGCGCGGATCGAAAAGCTGCGCCCCGCTGCGGATGATGATTTGGCTCAAGTGCTCGATGCCGCCGAGGCGGAGATCGCCTGCTGGCGCGCGCATCGGGATGAGTTCGGCTATCTTCTGACGGTGGCGCGCCCCGCATGACCTTTGACGCCGATCTGAACGCCTGCGCCGCCATGGTAGAGCGCGCCGACCCTTGGCGCTTTCGCGCCGCCATGGCCGCCCCCGTCGCGACGCGCAAGCTGCTCTTCCCGCTCTACGCCTTCAACGTCGAAGTTGCCCGCGCCCCATGGGTCACGCAAGAGACGATGATCGCCGAGATGCGCCTGCAATGGTGGCGCGACGCGCTAGAGGAGATCGCCAAGGGCGGCCCCGTCAGGCGGCATGAGGTGACCACGCCGCTGGCCCGTGCGATTGCGCCAGAGGATGCCGCACTGCTCGATGAACTCGTCGCCGCGCGGCGGTGGGACATCTACAAAGACCCCTTCGAGGATGTCGCGCATTTCGAGCGCTACATCGACCAGACCGCAGGCCATCTGATGTGGGTCGCCGCCCGCCGCCTTGGGGCGACGGATGAAGCGGTGGTGCGGGATGCGGCCTACGCCACTGGCATCGCCGCATGGCTCTGCGCCATTCCGAACTTGGAAGAGGCGGGCCGCGTGCCGCTGTTGGACGGCACGGCAGAGGGAGTCTCGGCCCTCGCCAAGGGGGCGCTCGACCGGCTGAAATCGGCGCGGGCCAATCGGGGGAAGATCCCCAAGGCGGCGCGCGCGGCGCTGCTGCCTGCCGCCCATGCGGGGCCGGTGTTGCGGGCCGCGGTGGATGCGCCGGAAAAGGTCTCTCAAGCTGCGCTGCCTGACCCGCGCCGCCATTTCGCGCTGCGGGCCATGGCATCGCGCTGGTAGGCGCTTAGCTCAGCTGCGTCTCCTTGCGGCTGCGCAGCACCAGCCAGATCAGCGATCCGCCCGCAAGCACCAAGAAGGGCACCATGGCAAGGTTCACCGCCGCCCAGCCTTCCTGCGCCGTCCCGCCCGAACAGTTCATCAACCCGCCCGAGGCCAGCGAGGCCACGGTCACGCCGCCGAACACCAGCAGATCGTTCAGGCCCTGCATCCGCCCGCGCTCATGCGGCTCATGCGCGCCGGCAAGCATCGTGGTGGCCCCGATAAAGCCGAAGTTCCAGCCCAGCCCCAAAAGGATCAGGGCGACAAAGAAGTTGCCCAGTTCCACCCCCTGAAGCGCGACCACCCCGGCGGCGGCAAGGATCGCGATGCCAAGGCCCATGATCCGCTCAACTCCGAAACGGTTGATCAAATGGCCGGTAAAGAACGAAGGCGCGAACATCGCCAGCACATGGCCGGTAACCACATAGCCCGCGCTGTCTTGGCTATAGCCGCAGCCGACAACGGCCAGCGGGGTCGAGGTCATGACAAGGTTCATCAGCGCATAGGAGACCATGGCGCAGATCACCGCGACGGCGATGCGCGGCGTGGTCAAAAGCTCCCACCGGCTGCGGCCCTTGGGCGCGTCATGGGCCGGGATCGGCGGTTTCGGAATGTCGATGAAGAGAAACAGCAGCGCCCCGATGAGGTTCACCGCCACCACGGCCATATAGGTGCCAAGGAAGGGGACAACGAGGCTCATCGACGTGGCCGTGGCAAGCTGCGGCCCGATGATGGCCGAGACAAGACCGCCCGCCATGACATAGGAGATCGCCTTGGGCCGAAAATCATCCGAGGCGGTATCGGCGGCGGCGAAACGGTAGAAGCCCTGCGCCGACATATAGATGCCCGTCAGAAGCGACCCCAGCAGGAAAACCGGAAAGGACGCGAGATAAAGCCCGTAGGCCGCGACCGCGCCGCCCAAGGCACCGCCCGCCGCGCCCAAAAAGAACCCAGCCCGGCGGCCATAGCGCTGCATGATGGCCGAGACCGGCGTGGCCGAGAGCATGGAGCCCAGAACGATCATCGAGATCGGCAGGGTGGCAAGACAGACGTTCGTCGCAAGCGACTGCCCGGCAAGACCGCCGACAAGGAAAATCATCGGCATCTGCGCCCCGAGAAAGGCCTGTGCTGCCACCAGCACCGCTACGTTGCGCCGCGCGCGTCTGTCGTCGATCATGTTTGAATTCCTCACTTCCCGCCAAGGGGTAGCCCTGCCCTTGGGTAAGGGCAAGCCCGGCATCGGTTTTTGCGCCGCCGATCCCGCTTGCGCCCGGCGGCAAGCTCGCCGATGATCGCGCCGATGACCGCCCCCGATCGCCCTTCGCTGACCCTTCTTCTGCTCGCTGGCACCGCCGAAGCGCGGCAGCTTGCACGCGCCTTGACGCAGGCCGGGCACCGGGTCACCGCTTGGCTGACGGAGCCGCCGCGCGGCGGCAATCCGATGCCGATGGCCTTTGAGATGCGCGATGCCGGGGATGCCGCGGCGCTGCGGCGCGATATGGCGGGCTTTGATGCGGTGCTCGATCTCAGCCACGGGTTCGATGCGGGGCTGAGCCACGCGGGCTTTGCTGCCGCCACGTCCTTGGGCAAGCCTTTCGTCAGTTTTTCGCGGCCCCTATGGCCTTTGGACAATCCGCTGCTGCAATCGGCGCCGGATGTCGCGGCCGCCGCCCGTACCGTGCCGCCCGCTGCCCGCGTCTTTGCCGCGACTGGTTGGGCCAGCCTGCCAGCGTTCCAACCGTTCAAGGGCGCGCGCCTCATGCTACGACAGACGAGCCGCCATGAACGCGCCGCGCCCTATGACTTTGTCGATCTGATCTTTGGCGATCCGCCGTTCACCGTTGAGAGTGAAACGGCATTGTTCCGCGACCTCGGCGTCGACCTGTTGATTTGCCGCAACCTCGGCGGGCAGGCCAGCCGCCCGAAAGTCGATGCCGCCCTGTCGCTCTGCCTGCCGGTGATCCTGATCGACAGACCGCCACTGCCAAAGGGCGCGCCTTGTCTGAGCGATCTCGACGCGATGCTGGATTGGGTGGCACGACTGTGAGCCTCGCGCCCCCGATCACCTGCGACGCCGATGTGGCCGAGGGCGCGGCATGGCTGGCCGAACGGGAGCCGCGTTTTGCCATGGCGCTGAGCAAAACCGGACCGCTGCCGCTGCGCCTGCGCCCGCCCGATTTCGCGGGGCTGCTCGACATTATCGTGGGGCAGCAGGTGAGCGTGGCCTCGGCCCGGGCGATCTATGCGCGGCTGGTTGCGGCGGGGTTGGATCAGCCGGAGAACGTCCTGCGCGCCGGAGACGACGGCCTGCGCGCCGCGGGGCTGAGCCGCCCCAAGGCGCGCTATGTATTGGCTTTGGCGGAACGCGATTTCGACTTCGACGCGCTGCACGGGCTGCCTGATGACGCGGCCATCGCCGCGCTGGTCGATATGCCGGGCATCGGGCCATGGACGGCGCAGATCTATGTGATGTTCTGCCTTGGCCGCCGCGATATCTTTCCCAGCGGCGACCTGGCACTGCAAGAGGCGGCGCGGGGGCTGTTTGATCTGCCCGTCCGTCCCAGCCCGAAAGACCTCTCCGCCATGGCCGCCGCATGGTCACCTTGGCGGTCGGTTGCGGCGCGGCTGCTCTTTGCCTACTACCGGGTGTTGAAACAAAAGGAAGGATTGTCATGACACGGGTTTTGAACGCCGAGCGCCGCGCGCCGGTCTCTGGCACCACACGGTCGGTGGTGGTGTTCCTGCATGGCTATGGCGCGAATGGCGCTGACTTGCTGGGCCTTGCCGATCCGCTGAGCGAGCATTTGCCCGATACGCTTTTCGTCGCACCCGACGCGCCCGAGGCCTGCGCCGGTGCGCCCATGGGCTATCAGTGGTTCCCGATCCCATGGATCGACGGATCATCCGAAGAGGAATCGATGCGCGGCATGATGAGCGCGGTCGAAGACCTCGACGCCTTCCTCGACGCGCTGATGGTCGACGAAGACGTGTTGCCCGAACAGGTCGTGCTCTTCGGCTTTTCCCAAGGCACGATGATGTCGCTGCATGTGGCCCCGCGCCGCGAAGATGCGGTGGCGGGGATCGTGGCCTTCTCGGGCCGTCTGCTCAACCCCGAAGCGCTGGCCGAAGAGGCGCAGGTCAAACCGCCGGTGCTGCTGGTTCATGGCGATGCCGATGACGTGGTGCCGCCGCAATCCCTGCCGCAGGCCGCCGAAGCGCTGCAAGAGGCGGGGTGGCAAGACGTTTACGCCCATGTGATGAAGGGCACCGGCCATGGCATCGCGCCCGATGGGCTGAGCGTTGCGCTCGCCTTCATGCGCGACAAACTAGGGCTTTAACCCTTCATCTCGTCCCAGAGCCAGGGTTCGGCGAACTCAACCGAATTGCCCGCGGGGTCGCGCACATAGAGCGAGCGCGCCCCGTTGGGCCAATCAAAACTGGTGTCGATCTCGACCCCGGCGGCCCGCAGCCGCGTCTCCATCGTGGCGATCTCATCGCGTTTCATCGCAAAGCAGACATGCCCCGGGCCGCGCGCGCCGTGGGGCGGCACGGGCATTTTCGGATTGCCGGGCGGCTGTGCCGTGGCGGTGGGGTTGAAGACCAGCAAGACCGAAGGGCCGAGCGCAAAGAACATATGCCGCCCCGGCACCTCCTGAAACAGTTTCAGCCCCAGAATGTCGCGGTAAAACCCCCGCGCCGCGTCCAGATCATCGACATAGACGGCGGCTTTGAGCAGGGATTGCGGGGCGGGCGCATCGGGCAGGGGGCTTTTTCACATGCCACAAGGTTAACAAACTCTGCCCATCTGTCACGCCTCTGTCGTAATCTTTGGGCAAAACCGGCGACATCTAGTGGTTCACCTTTGTCTTGCCAGAGAGAAACCGCGAGATATAGTGACTAAAACGGGCAGAGGACGCGACCAGATGGACGGCGATTTCAGGACCGAATTTACCCGCCACCCGGCGGCGCTCAAACACCACCCCGCGCTGGTGCTCAACGCGGATTACCGACCTTTATCCTATTACCCGCTGTCGCTCTGGCCATGGCAGGAGGCGGTAAAGGCCAAATGGCTCGACCGGGTCGAGATCGTCGCCGAATATGACGAGGTGGTGCGCAGCCCCTCTACGGTGATCAGGATCCCCTCGGTTGTCGTTCTTAAAGACTATGTCAAACCTCAAAAGCGCGTGGCCTTCACGCGCTTTAATTTATTTCTGAGGGATGAATTCCGCTGCCAATACTGCGGCGCGAAGGGCGATCTGACCTTTGACCATGTGGTGCCCCGTGCTGCGGGTGGGGTGACAAGCTGGCAAAACGTGGTCGCCGCCTGTAGCCCTTGCAACCTGCGCAAAGGCTCGCGGCCGCTGCACCGCACGGGGCTTGCGCTGCGCAAACCGCCACGCCAACCTGCCGCCGAAGAGCTGCGCAACATGGGGCGCAAATTCCCGCCCGGCCATCTGCACGAGAGCTGGATGGATTTCCTCTATTGGGATGCCGAGCTGGAGGCCTGACCTCAGATATCCAACTCTACCCAGATCGGCACGTGATCCGACGGTTTGTCGCGCCCGCGCACGTCGCGGTCAATCTGGCAGTCGCGCAAGCGGTCCGCCACCGTGGGCGATAGCAGGAAATGGTCAATGCGGATGCCGTTGTTGCGGTTCCACGCACCGGCCTGATAATCCCAGAACGAGTAATGTCCCGGCCCTTGAGTTCGTGCGCGGAAGGCATCCGTAAGGCCAAGGTTCACCAGCCGCCGCCATGCGGCGCGGGACTCGGGGCGGAAGAGGGCATCTTCGCGCCAGCTGTCGGGTTTGGCAGCATCCTCGGCCTGCGGGATGATGTTGTAATCCCCCGCCATGAGGAAGGGCGTTTCCTCGGCCAGAAGCGCTTCGGCACGGGCTTGCAGCCGCGCCATCCATGCGAGTTTATAGTCATATTTCGGCCCCGGCGCCGGGTTGCCATTGGGCAGGTAGAGCCCGCAGACCCGCAGCGCCATATCGTTGCCCACCACCGTTGCTTCGATCCAGCGGGCCTGATCATCGGCATCATCGCCCGGCAGGCCGCGGGTCACATCCTCAAGCGGGAGTTTCGACAGGATCGCCACGCCGTTAAAAGACTTCTGCCCGTAGGTTTCGACGTTATAGTCGCGCTCTTCGAGCATTTCGCGGGGGAAGGCTTCATCCACTGACTTAATCTCTTGCAGCACGACAACGTCCGGCTGCGCCTCGTCTAGCCAATCGGGAAGGGCCGCCGCGCGGGCCTTGATACCGTTGATGTTGAAACTCGCGATCTTCATATCCGGCCCTCTTTCGACGTCCGACTGCTATCGCGCAATTGGCGTCGCGGAGCAAGGGGAAGGCTTGCGCGCTTAAGGTGATTCTCGGGTCAGATTTCTCGCTATTATAGAAAGTCCGCGAGGCGGTTGCCCGTATTGTCTCGATCCTGCCCTGTGGGCGGCATTTCTTTTTCTCCACAGGGCGCAAGATAATTTGAGGAGTAAGGCGAAACTGTGGCGCGACCTTAATGTGGATAAGTGGTTCAGTACAATGCGTTAGCCGAAAAATGCTTGGATCAACACGCCTAACGTGCGTCAGTCGAAGAACTACATCTTTAAATTGCAAAGCCCTTTGAAAGGACCTCACGATGACCGCTATTTTTGCACGCGACTTTGCCCCTGTATCAGCCCCTCAGACAGAGGACAATCCCATGGCGCTCGGCACCGGTGTTGGCCTTTTCACCACCGGCCTCACCCGTGGGGGCGGTGACATGCTGTTGGGCGAAGGGGTCGAGATCTTCACCACTGGGTTACAGCAGGACGGCAGCAGCATCACGCAAGGCGGCGGGGTCGGCCTGTTCACCACTGGCCTCGCCCCGGCTGAGGTGCTGCCCTTCAGCGGCTGAAGCCTGTGCAAGCGGGCGGCTTTGTCGCCCGCCGTTCCCCCTGTCGGAGGCCATGCGATGACCAATGTTGTTCTGCTCAGACCTGACGAAAACCAAGACCCGGCCGCGCAAACAGCCCGGCTGATCCAAGCCTTCGCCGAGAGGCGTCGCGCGCAGGGGGATGTCTTTTGGCTGAAGGAAAACGCCGAACTGCTCGGGGTGCTGGCGAGCACGGGGGCCACGCTTAACACTGCGGCGCTTCAGCCGCTCGCGGCCTTCCATCGGGGCTGCCGGGACCTGCTGCGCGATTTTCCTCAGTATTACCGTTTCATCCTGTCGATCTGCCTCGATCTCGAAGACCTCGGTTTGCCTCGGCACTACGGCGCGACGCTTTGTGCTAAGGTTGCGCGGGCAGGGCTGGAGGGGGCGGAACTGTCGGATCTACAACGGGCCGAGGCACGCCGTCTGCTGCGCCGTCGGCGTGTCGGGCCACGGGTTGAGGACGGGGCGCTCGGTCAACGGTTGCGCGATTTCATCGCCCGCAGTGCCACTTTTGCCATGCCCAATCGCAAGGCGGCGTATGAGTTGACCCATATCGTTTTCTACCTGTCGGACTATGGCCGCCGGCCCCCCGTCCTGCCGGAGGCCGCGCTGAAAAGCCTGCATTTCACGGGGCTGCTGGCTTTTCTCGATCAGGATATGGACCTGCTGGCCGAGGTCTGCGCCGCGCTGCGTTTTGCCGGGCAGGCCCCCAGCCCCCTGTGGGAGGATGCCCTTGCCGCCAGCCACCGTGTCATGAGGGTCTACGCTGACGAAGGTGCACCTTTGCAGGATGATTCCCACGAATGGCTCGTCACTGGCTGGGCCATGCAAATTGCGGGCCGCCCGATGCGATCCACCGATATCCCAAAAGGCGCATTGCGTTTTCACAAAGGCCGAAAGGGGGCAGGGGCCCTGCGCCCCTTGGCGGCTTGCCTCAACGACATGGGTGCAAAGCGCCGGGCCGACTGGGGGCAGATGCGCCCGCATGTGCTGTCGTATCTTTGCGCGGAAAGCCACGCGACCCTGCTGTGCGCCGAACGCGCCGGGCCTTATTTCGACGAATTCTTCGAGGGGTTCGCCCGGGCGCGCGGTTAAACGCGCCCGAAAACTTACATCGAAAAGGACGTGCCGCAGCCGCAGGCCGCCGTCGCATTGGGGTTCTCGATGGTGAAGCGCGCGCCGATCAGCTCTTCGGTGAAATCGATCACGGCGTCGGCCAAAAACGGCAGGGAGACGCTATCGACCACCACCTTCTGACCGCTGCCTTCCAGAACGAGGTCATCCTCGGCAGGTTCGTCCAGCGCAATGTCATATTGAAACCCTGAACAGCCGCCGCCTTCGACAGCAACGCGCAGGGCTTTGCCTTCGTCGGCGGCGCCGATCTCGGCAAGGCGTTCAAAGGCGCGGGGGGTGACTTTAGGGGGCAGGTTCATCTGCGGGCTCCGATGCATCGGTTTTCTTTCGCGTTCCCCTAACATATAGAAACCACAAGGACAGGTCACAAGGACCGCGAGAGAGGACCAGCCGCAATGCGCGCAGAATTCGCCTCGGATCCGGACACCGCCAAGGGACGGTTGGTGCCGGAGGAGGAAAGCACGTTTCGCTCCTGCTATCAGCGGGACCGAGACCGGATCATTCACGCCTCCGCCTTTCGGCGGCTCAAACATAAGACGCAGGTCTTTGTCGAACATGAGGGCGATTATTTCCGCACCCGTTTGACACATTCAATCGAAGTGGCCCAAGTGGCGCGCACCATCGCGGGCGCGCTGCGCTTGAATGGTGAGCTGACCGAGGCCGTGGCGCTGGCGCATGACCTGGGCCACACGCCCTTTGGCCACACCGGCGAGGACGCGCTGCATAAGCTGATGGCGCCCTACAGAGGGTTTGACCACAACGCGCAGGCGATCAAGATCGTTACCACGCTGGAGCGGCACTATGCCGAATTCGACGGGCTGAACCTGACGTGGGACACGCTTGAAGGCATTGCCAAACACAATGGCCCGGTGACGGGCGAGGTGCCCCACGCGCTGGCTGACTATAACGCGCGCCATGATCTGGAATTGCACACCCATGCGAGTGCAGAGGCACAGGTTGCGGCACTTTCCGATGACATTGCCTATAACAACCACGACCTGCACGACGGTCTGCGGGCAGGGCTGTTCACCGAAGAAGAGATTGCCGAGCTGCCCATGGTCGGCGCGGCCTATGCGGAAGTGGACCGGCTCTACCCCGACACCGACAGCTACCGCCGCCGCCATGAGGCGCTGCGGCGGGTTTTTGGGGTGATGGTCGGCGATGTGATCGAAACATCGTCTAAACTGCTGAAAGAGTCGGGGGCCACATCGCCCGATGACATCCGCCATCTGGGCCGTCCGGTGATCCGCTTTTCGGACCCTGTCTGGCAGGACCTGCGCGAGATCCGAAAGTTCCTTTTCACCCGGATGTACCGCGCCCCTTCGGTGATGGAGAATCGTGAGAAGGTCACCAAGGTGGTCGAAGATCTCTTTCCGCTGTTTCTGTCTCAGCCCAACCTGCTGCCGCGCCATTGGGCGGCGGCGATCGAGGCGGCAGAGGATGAAACCACGCTGGCGCGGATGGTGTCTGATTACATTGCGGGCATGACCGACCGTTTCGCCCTACAAGAACACGCCCGTCTCTTCGACAGCGACCTGCGCAGCTTCCGCTAGTCTTCGCGGCATGGTAGTCTTCTTTTGATGATCCATAGGTGAGATGACATGATACAAACCCCCGTTCTGCCGGAAAGTCTGGCCGGTGACGCGACATTCGCGATCCTCTCGGCGGGTCAAGCGCCGGGGCCTACGGTGGCTAAACGCGCGGCGGATCTGGGGGCGGAGGTCGTGGCGATGGACCGCGATCCCGCGGTGCTTGCGCGGTTGATGAGTCAATCGGCCGAGCGTGTCGAAGGGCTGGCGCTGGCGGGCGATCTTGTCGCGCGGTTTGAGCCGTTGCACCGCAATTGGGGCGGCACGCCGCTGCATATGGTGCTGAACCTGATGCCGCTCGACCCCGACGATTGCTGCAAAGGCACGGATGCGCAGATCCGCGGGATTTCGGCCATGATGCGTGCCTTGGGCCGGGGTCTGGTGGCCGGGCAGGGGGCGGTGGTGACCGTTCTGCCGCGGCCAAGCCAACCCTTGGCGCTGGCCGGGCATGCCATGATCGGCGCGTTTGAAGCGGCCAATGCCGCGCTCGACAAGGTGTTCGGCCCGCGGGGGCTGCGTTTCCATCTGATCACCGTGCCAGAGGGGCAGGCAGAGCTTGCAGCGGAAAGCGCGCTGTTCCTCGGCTCCGAGGCGGGTCGACGGCTCCGATCTGGGCGTTTGGACCTCGGCTGAGCCCGCCGCTTCAAACGCCACTCCCCAACTTGGGCCGCGACGGCCCGACGCTTGATTGACTGCACCCCCGCACATGATAAACGGGCGGGGAACAAGGATACCCGACATGAACCTATTTGCCGAAATTCGCCATCTTATCATTGCGACGCTGGAACAGATGGTCGCGCAGGAAGCCCTGCCAGCGACCCTGAACTTTGACCCGATCACCGCCGAGCCGCCGCGCGACGCGGCCCATGGCGACATGGCCACCAATGCCGCGATGGTGCTGGCCAAGCCCGCGGGCATGAAGCCGCGCGACATCGCCGAAGCACTGGCCGCGCAGTTGCAAAACGATCCGCGCATCACCTCTGCCGAAGTGGCGGGGCCGGGCTTCATCAACCTGCGTCTGGCACCTTCGGTCTGGCAAAACGTGGCCCGTCAGGTGCTGAACCAAGGCACCGACTTTGGCCGCGCGATCCTTGGCGCCGGTCAGCGGGTGAACGTTGAATATGTCTCGGCCAACCCGACGGGGCCGCTGCATGTGGGCCACACCCGTGGCGCGGTCTTTGGTGATGCGCTGGCTAGCCTGCTGGACTTCGCGGGCTATGACGTGACGCGGGAATACTACATCAACGACGGCGGTGCGCAGGTCGATGTGCTCGCCCGGTCGGTCTATCTGCGCTACCTCGAAGCCAATGGCAAAGAGGTGGCCTTCCCCGATGGCACCTATCCCGGCGACTATCTGATTCCGCTGGGCGAAGCGCTGGCCAAGATGTACGGCGACAAGCTGGTCGATCAGCCGGAAAGCGAATGGCTGGACGATATCCGCGAATTCGCTACCGATGCGATGATGAACCTCATTCGCGACGATCTGGCGGCACTGGGTGTCGAGATGGACGTGTTTTATAGCGAAAAATCGCTCTATGGCACGGGTCAGATCGAAGCGGCCATCGCCTCGCTCGAAGCCAAAGGGTTGATCTACGAAGGCGTGTTGGAGCCGCCGAAGGGCAAGAAGCCCGACGATTGGGAACCGCGCGAACAGACCCTGTTCAAATCCACCGAACATGGCGACGATGTCGACCGCCCGGTCAAGAAGTCCGACGGGTCTTGGACCTATTTTGCGCCCGACATCGCTTATCACTATGACAAGGTCAGCCGTGATTTCGACATGCTGATCGATGTCTTTGGCGCGGATCATGGCGGCTACGTCAAACGGATGAAAGCGGCGGTTTCGGCGCTGAGCGACGGTCATGTACCGCTCGACATCAAGCTGACGCAACTGGTGAAGCTTTATAAGAACGGTGAGCCGTTCAAGATGTCCAAACGGGCAGGGACTTTCGTAACCCTGCGCGATGTTGTGGATCAGGTCGGCCCGGATGTGACGCGCTTTGTCATGTTGACGCGTAAGAACGACGCGATGCTCGACTTCGATTTCGACAAGGTGTTGGAGCAAAGCCGCGAGAACCCGGTCTTTTACGTGCAATACGCCCATGCGCGGGTCGCGTCGATCCTGCGCAAAGCCGAAGAGGCGGGGATCGAGGTAGCGGATGCCACGCTGCTGGACGCGGATCTGTCCAAGCTCGACCACGAGGCCGAGATCGGCCTGCTGCGCAAGCTTGCCGAATGGCCCCGTCTGGTCGAGACTGCCGCGCGCAGCAATGAGCCGCACCGGGTGGCCTTCTACCTCTATGAATTGGCCTCCGACTTCCACAGCCTCTACCACTTGGGCCGGTCTGAGGATGGCTTGCGCGCCTTGCAAGAAGGGGACGCGGCCACCTCGCAGGCAAAAATCGCGCTGTCGCGTGCCGTTGCGATTGTAATTGCGGCGGGTCTTGGTATTCTCGGGGTCACACCGGCGCAGGAGATGCGGTAACCGCACCAGCGCGCCGAAAACAGGCAACCCCATGACCAGACCCGCGTGGCGATGTATCACGCCGGGCAAAGAGGCAGAGATGGCAGATTTCACGTCTTCCCCGACGACGGCGGGCTATGCGCCCGATTCCGCGCATAGCTACGCAGTGGGCAACGCGCCCAAGACCCTGACAACGCTCACAAATATTGCGGGCGCCGTGGTTTCCTTGGCGCTTGTGGCGGGGATCGGTGTCTGGGGGTACAAACTGCTCGTCCGCGACGTGACCGGCATCCCGGTGGTCCGCGCGATCGAAGGCGAGATGCGCGTGCGCCCTGAAGAGCCGGGCGGCGAATTGGCCCGGCATCAGGGGCTTTCGGTCAATGTGGTCGCCGCCGAAGGCAGCGCCGGGCGCCCGGCGGATGAGCTGCGCCTCGCGCCGCGCCAGATCGAATTGCAAGACGAAGACCAGCCCGTCAAAGCGGCAATGGTTGCCGCAAAGACACAAGGCAACGTGACGCCAGCCGTGGCGCTTGAGGATGACGGCGACCTGATCGACGCCTCCGAAGCGATCCGCTCGGGCAATGTGCAAGACCTCGTGGCGCAATTGACCAATGGCGTGGCACCGCTCACCGGTGAGGAGGCCGCCGCTGGCGATCCTGTCGATGCCGCCGTGGCGATGGCGCTGGCCGATACATCCGTGCAGCCCAAGGTGGTCAAGGCCGTGCTGAACGCGCCGGGCGTGCGCAACTCCCTGCGTCCGCGCCGCCGTCCGGCGGGCGGTGCCGTTGTGACACCCGCCGCCGTGCAACCTAATCCAGTGGCCGCGGCCACCCAAGAAGTCGACCCCGCATCGCTCCCCGCCGGCACCCGCATGGCCCAGCTTGGCGCCTTTGACAGCCCCGAGGTGGCGCGCGAACAATGGGACCGTTTGCAGGGCCGTTTCGGTGCCTATCTCGAAGGCAAGAGCCGCGTCGTGCAAAAGGCCACCAGCGGCGGGCGGGTCTTCTACCGCCTGCGTGCCATGGGCTTTAACGACATCGCCGATGCGCGCCGCTTCTGCTCGGCCCTCGTGGCCGAAAACGCGGATTGCATCCCGGTGGTGATGCGCTGATGCGCCCCTTCGGGGCCGCGATCCTCGACGCGACGGGCCATCGGCTCAGCGTCGAGGAAAAGGCGTTCTTTCGGGACGTGCGGCCCTTTGGCTTTATCCTCTTCGCCCGCAACATCGACAGCCCCGACCAGCTGCGCGCGCTCTGCGAAGAGATGCGCGAGGCGGCGGGGCATGAGGCCGTGATCACCATCGACCAAGAGGGCGGACGCGTGCAGCGCATGCGCGCGCCGCATTGGCGCGATTGGATGCCGCCGATGGACCTCGCCGCCCGCGCCGGCGATCAAGCGCGCCAAGCCTTCTACTTGATGTACCGGATCATCGCCCATGAGCTGCACAGTGTCGGGATCGACAGTAACTGCGCCCCACTGATCGATGTGGCCGGGCCGGACACCCACCGTTTTCTGCGCAATCGCTGCTACGGCGAAACGCCGGGGCAGGTGGCCGAGATTGGCCGTGCCGTGGCGGATGCGCTGCTGGCCGGAGGGGTCTTGCCGGTAATGAAGCACATGCCGGGCCATGGCCGCGCGACGCTTGACAGCCACCACGATCTGCCCCGGGTTGCGGCCCGCCGGATCGATCTGGAGGCGGTCGATTTCGCCCCCTTCCGCAGCCTGCGCGACCTGCCGATGGGGATGACCGCACATCTGGTCTATGACGCGCTGGACAATGCCCCGGCGACCCTGTCGCCCGAGGTGATGCGGCTGATCCGCGAAGAGATCGGCTTCGACAACCTCGTGATGACCGACGACATTTCGATGAAAGCGCTGCAAATGACCCCGGCGGAAAGCACCCGCGCCGCCATCGCGGCGGGCTGTGACGTGGCACTTTTCTGCAATGGCCCGCTCGAAGACCGCCGCGCCGTGGCCGAAGCCGCGGGTGAGATGACCCCCGCCGCCCAGACCCGCGCCCTGCGCGCGATGGATGCGCGGCAAACCCCCGATGACGTTGACATCGACGCCCTCAGCGCCCAGCTTGAGACGCTTCTGGGCGGGACATTGCATGGCTGAGACGACATTTCAGGAAGACCGGGGCAGGGCTGGCAGCACCGTGGCCGACCGGCTGGCCGCCGAAACCTTCATCATTGATGTCGAAGGGTATGAAGGGCCGCTTGATCTGCTGCTGTCGCTGAGCCGCACGCAAAAGGTCGATCTACGCAAGATCTCGGTGCTGCAACTGGCGCGGCAGTATCTGGCCTTTGTCGAACGGGCCAAGGAGTTGCGGCTGGAACTGGCGGCGGATTACCTCGTCATGGCGGCGTGGTTGGCTTTCCTGAAGTCGCGTCTGCTGCTGCCGCCGGACCCCAGCGAAGAAGGCCCCTCGGGCGAGGAAATGGCCGCGCATCTGGCCTTTCAGCTGGAACGCCTTCAGGCCATGCGCGACGTAGCGGCGCGGCTGATGGCGCGCGACCAACTGGGGCGCGACTTCTTTGCCCGCGGCCAGACCCAGGAGGTCACGCAGGTCAAGAAGGTCACCTATACGGCGACCCTTCTGGACCTCATGCAAGGCTATGCCCGCACCCGCACGCGTGAAGATTTCCGCCCCTTCGTGATGGACCGCGACAAGGTCTTCACCATGGAAGAGGCCCTGGACCGCATGCGCGGTCTGATCGGCTACGCGGGCGATTGGAGCGATCTGAACAGCTACCTGCCCGAGGGCTGGGAAAGCGACCCAGAACGCCGCCGCTCGGCCACGGCGGCGACCTTTGCCGCTTCTTTGCAACTGGTCAAAGAGGGGCATATGGAGATCCGGCAGAAAGAGATTTTCGCCCCCATCCAACTGCGCAAGAAGGATTGATGCGTGTCGGAAGAGATTGAAACCAAAGAAAAGAAACTGTTCGACGCGCCCTCGCTCGCCGAGCAGGAGCGTATGATCGAAGCCGTGCTTTTCGCCAGTTCCGAGCCGATCACCCTGCGCGAACTCGAAGAGCGTTTGCCGCGCGGCTCAGACGTGGGCGAGGCGATGGCCTTCCTGCGGCACCGGTATCAGGGGCGCGGCGTGCAGGTGATGAAAGTGGGCGATGCCTACGCCTTTCGCACCGCGCCGGACCTTGGTTTCCTGATGCATAAGGAGACGGTCGAGACCCGCAAGCTCAGCCGCGCCGCCATCGAGACTTTGGCGATCATCGCTTATCACCAGCCCGTCACCCGCGCCGAGATCGAAGAGATTCGCGGCGTATCCGTGTCGCGCGGCACGGTGGACCAGTTGCTTGAGATGGAGTGGATCCGTTTTGGCCACCGCAAGATGACGCCGGGCCGTCCGGTGACCTTTGTCGTCACGCAGGAGTTTCTGGATCACTTCGGTTTGGAAAGCGCGCGGGATCTGCCGGGGCTGAAAGAGCTGCGCTCTGCCGGGTTGTTGGAGAACCGTCCGCCCGCCGGTCTGCTGCCCACCGTCGGCGATGGCGAAGACGAGCCGGAAGCGACCGAAGGGCAGAGCGAGCTGTTCGAGGATTGACCGGCGCCGCGTCTTTACGCGGAGCGGAAATGTTTCGACAGTTTCAGCCCCTGACCTTGGTAGTTCGACGCGATGTCGGCGCCGTAAAGCTGACTTGGGATCTGCGCCATATGCTCATAGACCAAACGGCCCACGACTTGCCCATGCTCCAGCACAAAGGGCGCCTCGTGACAGCGCACTTCCAGCACCCCGCGTGAGCCTGCGCCGCCTGCCTCGGCATGGCCAAAGCCCGGATCGAAGAAGCCCGCGTAATGCACGCGGAACTCTCCGACCATCGCCAAATAGGGTGCCATTTCAGCGGCATAGGCAGGCGGGATCGTCACCGCTTCGCGGCTGACGAGGATATAGAAGGCGCCGGGGTCGAGGATGATTTGACCGTTAGTGCTATGCACCTCTTCCCAATAGGCGGCGGGATCGTAATGGCCAATCTTGTCGAGGTCGATCACCCCGGCATGCGGCTTCGCGCGGTAACCGACGAGGCTGGTGCCGGGCAGCCGTAGATCGACGGAGAAGCCCAAGCCCTCATCGATCACGGCGGTCCCGTCAACGAGCGGTGTCTTATCGTGCAGCGCGCGCAGCGCGTCGTCGTCGAGGGTCGCATCCCCGCTGCCGAAACGAATCTGATTGAGCCGCATGCCGGGCCGCACAAGCACCGAAAAAGAGCGCGGGCAGATCTCGGCATAAAGCGACCCGGTATAGCCCGGCGCGATGCGGTCGAATTCGGTGCCGCCATCGGTGATGGTGCGGGTCAGCAGGTCCAGCCGCCCGGTGGAACTTTTGGCATTCGCCACGGCAGAGACACCCTCGGGCAGCGCCAATTGCTCCATCAGTGGCACCACATAGACACAACCCTTTTCCAGCACGGCCCCTTCGCTGAGGTCGACCCGGTGCATCTCGAATTCCGCCAAACGATCCGAGACCTTGGCCCCATGCCCGGCAAGGAAAGACGCGCGGACGCGATAGGCGACGCTGCCGAGGCGGAGGTCAAGACTGGCGGGCTGGATCTGGGCAGAGGTGACCGCGGGATCGGCGGCAATGGCGCCGCTTTCGATCATCGCTGCAATCTGCTGGTTGGGGAGCACCCCGTTCATCGCATTGGGCATCGGGCGCGGCCTTCTTAAATGGCAAACGCCCGCGCGTTACCGGCGCGGGCGTTTTGTTGTAGTCGGTTGGTCGGGCTAGCAGGACTCGAACCTGCGACCTTCCGTCCCCCAGACGGACGCGCTACCAGGCTGCGCCATAGCCCGACTACGTGGGCTTCATACCCGATCTCGCAGGGGGTGCAAGAGGGAATTGCCAATCTTTTCATCGCGATTAGAAATTTGTTTCCGCGCCGGCTTCTGCGGCCATGCGCGCGCGCAATTCGGCCAAATCCAACAGCAGACCGGCGACCTGCGGTTGCACGTCGCGGGGCAGGCGATGGACACGCGCACCTACGCTGAGCAGCCCCGGACGGGCGGGAAAATCGGCTTCTGGGGTGAAATCGGGCAGGTCGATGATCGCGGGTTTCGGCCTGTCGTCTTCAGGGTCTTCCGCCTCGGCTTCGGCAGGAGCGGGTGAAGGCTCTGCGGTCTCCTCGGGCTCAGCCGCCAGCGGGCGCTTGAGGAACTCGGGCAGGCCGGTCTCCGATGCAGGTTCCGGCGCGGGTTCCTCTTCGGGCTCCAATTCGGACGCAGGGAGTTGCGGCGCATCGGGCGTGCTGCTGTCAGAGGGGGCCAGCGGATCGGGCGTGGCCCGTGGGTGATCGTCGGCGGGCGGCATGGGCGAGGGGCGCTGTGCTACCGCAGGGGCGGGCTCTTCTACCTCCGCCGTGTTCTCCTGCCGCGTGTCGACCGTCTCAACCGTCTCAGCGCTCACCTCATCCCCGCGCGCTTCCGTCTTTGCGCCGAAGTTTAGAACCACACCGGTCTCAGGCCGGATAATGTCCGGCTTCGGCGCAGGGCGCGGTTCCACGAAATCCAACTCATCAAGCGGGGCGGAGAGGGAGGAGACATGGGTCATCCCTTCCTCACGCAAGATCTTCTGAACGCCTTTGATGGTCAGCCCATCGTCATGCAGCAACTTCTTGATTCCGCCAAGCAGCAGCATATCGGCGGGACGGTAATAGCGCCGCCCGCCCGCCCGTTTGATGGGTTTCACTTGGGTAAACTTACTCTCCCAAAACCGCAGAACATGGGCTTGGATACCGAGCCAGTCAGCGACTTCGGAGATGGTGCGAAAAGCGTCCGGCGATTTGACCATGGGTCAGGACTTGTTGCCTTCGGCAACCCGGTCTTTCATCAAATGCGAGGGGCGGAAGGTCAGCACCCGGCGCGGGTTGATCGGAACCTCTTCGCCGGTTTTCGGGTTGCGGCCCACACGCGCGGTCTTGTCGCGCACCGAAAAAGTGCCGAAAGAGGAAATCTTGACCTGTTCCCCGTCGACCAGAGCGTCGGACATATGCTCAAGCACGGCTTCGACCAGCTGAGCACTCTCATTGCGAGAAAGACCGACCTCACGAAATACAGCTTCGCTTAAATCCATGCGCGTCAATGTCTTGTTCGGCATTATATCCCCCATGCTTTCCAATAGCATATGCTGCTCAGATTTTTAGAGTCAACATCAATGCCCGGATCGAGCACGATTCGGCAGAGATTTTCCGCGTTAGCTCAGGGACTTACCAGCGCAGGACAACAGAGCCCCAAGCCAGACCGCCGCCAATGGCTTCGGTGACGATCAGATCGCCCTTGTTGATCTGGCCGCGCTCACGGCCCACCGACAGCGCCAGCGGGATCGAGGCGGCAGAGGTGTTGCCGTGGTCCTGCACGGTCACGACAACGCGCTCCATCGGCAGGTTCAATTTCTTCGCGGTGCCTTGGATGATGCGGATATTGGCCTGATGCGGCACGATCCAATCGACGTCTTCGGCGCTGACGCCGGCACGCTCCATGGCGGTATTGGCCGTGGCGGCCAGCTTTTCGACCGCGTGGCGGAACACCTGATTGCCCTGCATACGCAGATAGCCTGTCGTGCCGGTGCTGACGCCACCATCGACGTAGAGCAACTCGCGGTAGCGCCCGTCGGAATTCAGGTCGGTCGCGAGGATCCCACGATCCTCGGGCGTGCCTTGCCCTTCTTGCGCCTCGAGCAGCAGCGCGCCCGCGCCGTCGCCGAAAAGCACACAGGTCGACCGGTCGGTCCAGTCCATGATGCGGCTGAAAGTCTCGGCCCCGATCACTAGCACATTGCGCGCCTGACCGGAAACGATAAGCGCATTGGCGTTCGCCAGCGCATAGACAAAACCCGCGCAAACCGCCTGCACGTCAAAGGCAAAACCATTGGTCATGCCCAATTCGGCCTGCACCATGGTCGCGGCCGACGGGAAGGTCAGGTCGGGGGTGGAGGTGGCCACGACGATCGCGTCGACATCGGAGACATCGCGCCCTGCGTCTTCGAGCGCCTTGCGCGCGGCGGCGCTGGCCATGGAAGAGGTCGTTTCACCTTCAGCGGCGAAGTGGCGGCGTTCGATGCCCGAGCGCGAGCGGATCCATTCGTCATTCGTGTCGAGGGTCGCTTCAAATTCGGCATTTTCCACGACACGGGCGGGCAGGTAGTGGCCACAACCAGTGACAACGGCGCGCAGGCTCATTTGACGGACTCCTCAGCTGGCAGCGTCGCGGCGACGCGAGCGGCTAGCTTGTCATTGAATTTATTCTGCGACAACTGCGCGGCGAGTTTGATCGCAGCGGAGATGCCGGTCGCATCGGCGGAGCCGTGCGATTTCACCACCGTGCCGTTCAGGCCCAGAAAGACGCCGCCGTTCACGCGGCGCGGATCGATCTTTTTGCTGAGACGGCGCAGCGAGGTATAGGCCAGCAGCGAGGCGAGCCGCGACAGGGGTGAGTATTTGAACGCTTCGCGCAGCCGGTCGCCGATCATGCTGGCCGTGCCTTCGCCGGTCTTGATCGCGACATTGCCGGTGAACCCATCGGTCACGATGACATCGGCGCGGTTGCCCGAGATATCGCCGCCCTCAACGAAACCGACGAATTCAAACCCGGTGGCATCGCCTTGGGCGCGAATCAAATCATAGGCTTCTTTGAGTTCGGTGCGGCCCTTATGCTCTTCGGTGCCGACATTCAGCAGCCCCACGCGGGGGCGCTGCAAATCCATACCGTTGCGGGCGTAGGAGGTGCCCATCAGCGCGAAACGCAACAGATCATCGGCGTCGGCGCGCACATCGGCGCCCACGTCGAGCATCACGTTGAACCCTTGCGGGTTGGAAGAGGGGTAGAGCACGGCAATCGCAGGGCGGTTCACGCCCGGCAATTTGCGCAGCCGTATCATCGACATCGCCATCAGCGCGCCGGTATTGCCGCAAGAGACAGCCACAGCCGCCTCTCCGCTGCGCACGGATTCGATGGCAGACCACATGGAACTGTCTTTGCCGGTGCGCACGACTTGGCTGGGCTTGTCGTCCATCGTGACGACATCCGTGGCGTGACGTATCTCGCAACGGCCCGACAACTCACCACGTTTGGCGATCAAAGGCTCCAACTGATCACGGGGACCATGCAGGATAAAACCGATATCGGGATTTGCTTTCGCAGAAAGCGCACACCCGGCAACAACTGCTGCCGGGCCTTCGTCACCCCCCATCGCGTCGACCGAGATCAGGGTGTGTCCGGCTTTCGCGTTGGGGTGATCGGGCTGGGCCGTCATCAGTGCGAATGCCTCACTGCCTAAGAGAAAACCTTAAAAACTAGCGCAGCTTATGCTGCGTCGTCTTCCAGGTCCACTTCTTCGGTCAGGGCGACAACTTCGGCGTCGTCATAGTGACCGCAAGCCGCGCAGATGTGGTGGGGGCGCTTCAGCTCACCGCAGTTCGAACATTCGTTCGGGTTCGCCGCAGAGAGCGAATCGTGGGCGCGGCGGTTGTTGCGGCGGGATTTGGATACTTTATTCTGTTGGACAGCCATGTCTGGTGCCTTTGCCTTCGGGGTTGCTGACTTGGCAAAGCAGGCCGCAACCGTGTTTCAATTCGGACCCCGTTTCGGGCGTGACGACGCTTTAGGGCCGCAGCCGCGCAATGTCCAACCTTAATTCGGGTGAGGGCGGCAAAATAACGCGAAACCGGCGCGATGCAAGCGCGAATTTCCGCGGTTTTCCGCTTGTTTCCTTAGGTTTCGTCTTTCTTCAGCGCATCGCGCAGCGCGCCCAAGCCCGCGAAGGGCCGCGCGTCTTCGTCGGTCATCGGCTTTTTTCCCGGTTCGGCATGGACCATCTGGCCCAGTTCCGCATCGCCCTTGCGGGGATATTCCGGCACTTCCAGCGCCAGCGCCTCGATCATGACCTGCGCGGGGTCGATCCATTGACCCAAAGGCTCTGCCGTATCGTCCTCAGGCATTTCGACCTCCTCTTCTTCGGGGAGTTCGAAATCATGGATGAAGCGGCGGGTAATATCGGCGTCGATCCGCGTGGTCACTGGCTCAAGCGTGACGACGCAGGGCTGCACCACGGTCGCGCCCAGTTTCCCGTCCAGCTGCCAGTCCTGTTTGCCGAGCGGTTTGATGCTGCCCGAAAAGCTAAGTTTGCGCAGGGCCGAGAGATCGAGTTCCTCGGCGATCTGCGCCAGCGCTTCCGCCTCAGGGCGCAGCGCGAACGCGTTTGGCTCCGTCTGGGACAGGTCCGCGACCCGAAGAGCGGTTGGCGTAGGTGATTTGCGCGACATGAGATCCGACTTTCGTTTCTTGTACACTTGGGGTGCCTTGGTGTATGCGAAATAAAAGCCATAATCCGTCAGGGCAAGAGGGCAGACCAAATGCGCAAAACCAAACAGACCGGCAAGACGCACCTCCGGATCGCGGGTATGGGCCTGGCACTGCTTCTGACCGCCTGTAGCCCGCAGTATGAGAACCACGGCTATGTGCCGCCGCAAGACCAGCTTGAGCAGGTCGTTGTGGGCAGCGATACCAAGGAAAGCGTCGCGCAGAAGATCGGTGTGCCCACGGTTTCGGGTGTTTTGAGCGATGATAGTTACTATTACGTTAAGATGCGCAAACGCGCGCTCGGCTTCATGGCCCCGAAAGAGATCGAGCGTGAGGTGGTGACCGTCAGTTTCAACGAAGCCGGTGTGGTGTCGAATGTCGAACGCTTCGGGCTTGAACGGGGGCAGGTCGTGCCGCTGTCGCGCCGCGTGACGACATCGCCTGTGGCCGACAACACCTTCCTGCGCCAGCTTCTTGGCAACCTTGGCCGCTTCAGCCCGTCGGCCTTCGGCAGCTAAGTTCCCCTTGGCATGCCCCGGCAGCGGGGCAGGGCCGCGGATAAGCGAAGGCGACCTCGCAGATGACCCAAGCGCCCCCGGGCCGATATCTGACGCGCGAAGCCCTCACGCCCGGGGACATTACCCGGGCGCAGGCGCTGCGGACGCAGTGTTTTCAGACCGGGACCGTCGACCGTGATGCATTCGACGCGGCAGCACGGCATTTTCTGATAGAGGATCGCGACAGCGGCACATTGGTCTGCTGCTTTCGCCTGACCCTGTTTCAGGGCGCGGAGCTGGCCCAGAGCTATGCCGCGCAGTTTTACGAACTGAGCCATCTGGAGCGCATGAAAGGCGCCATGCTGGAACTGGGCCGCTTTTGCATCCACCCAGAATGGCAAGACCCCGACATTCAGCGCCTCGCTTGGGGGCAATTGGCCCGGGAAGTCGATGACAGCAGGGCGGCGCTTTTGTTTGGCTGTTCCTCTTTCACGGGCACCGATCCGACCCGCTACCGCGACGCCTTTGCCCTGTTGAAACAGCAGCATCTTGCCCCCGCGGAATGGCGCCCCCGCGTCAGGGCGGCTGAGGTCCACCCCTATGCCCGCGACCGCCACAGCCCCGATCCCCGGCGCGCGCGCCAGCAAATCCCGCCGCTGCTGCGCAGCTATCTGGCGATGGGCGGCTGGGTCAGCGACCACGCCGTGATCGATCGGCAAATGGGCACGCTGCATGTCTTCACCGGGCTGGAGATCGCCGGGATTCCGCCCAACCGCGCGCGGCTTTTGCGGGCGTTGGCCTGAGGCCGCACCGCCTTTGGACATTGACCTTGCCCGCGCCGAAAGATAGCTGGCAGGCATGGCACGCGCACCCCTTTTACAACTCACCGACATTTCGCTGACCTTTGGCGGCGATCCTGTTTTCGAAGACCTCTCCCTCGTGGTGCAGACCGGCGATCGGTTGGCCCTGGTGGGCCGCAACGGCTCGGGCAAATCGACGCTGATGAAGGTCATGGCCGGGCTGGTAGAGCCCGACAGCGGGGCGGTTGTGGCCGGGCCCGGCGTCTCGGTCGGCTATATGGAGCAGGAGCCGGACCTCTCGGGCTTTGAGACGCTTGGCGACTTCGCGGCCCATGGGCTGGATCCGGGTGAGATGTATAAGGTGGAACGCGCAGGCGAGGGGCTGAAGTTTGATCCGGCGCGCCCTGTGGCCACCGCATCGGGCGGGGAGCGTCGCCGCGCGGCACTGGCGCGGCTGATGGCCGAAGAGCCGGAACTGATGCTGCTGGACGAGCCGACCAACCACCTCGACATCGAAGCCATCGCATGGCTCGAATCCGAGCTAAAGGGCACCCGCACCGCCTTTGTCATCATCAGCCACGACCGCGCCTTCCTGCGCGAGCTGACCCGCGCGACCCTCTGGGTCGACCGCGGCACCGTGCGCCGTCAGGACATCGGCTTTGAAGGGTTCGAGGCATGGCGCGATCAGGTCTGGGAAGAAGAGGACATGCAGCGCCACAAGCTGAACCGCAAGATCAAGGCTGAGGCGCGTTGGGCGGTCGAGGGGATCTCGGCCCGGCGCAAGCGCAATCAGGGCCGGGTGCGCGCGCTTCAGGAGTTGCGCGCCGAACGCTCGGCGCAGATCAAACGGCAAGGCACCGCGGCCATGGCGCTGGAGGCTGGGCCGAAGTCAGGCCGCAAGGTGATCGAAGCGAGCGGTATCGCCAAGAAATTCGGCGACAAACAGATCCTGCGCGACTTCTCGATCACCGTGCAGCGCGGCGACCGGATTGCGTTGGTCGGGCCGAATGGTGTGGGTAAGACCACGCTTTTGAACATGCTGATCGGCAAAGAACAGCCCGACGCGGGCGAGATCAAGCTCGGCACCAATCTGGAACTGGCGCTGTTCGATCAGGCGCGCGCGCAGCTTGAGGGCGACATGACCCTTTGGGACAGCCTGACCGGCGATCCCGAAATGCGCGTCTCGGGCAAGGCCGATCAGGTGCTCGTGCGCGGCCAGCCGAAACATGTGGTCGGCTACCTCAAGGAATTCCTCTTTGACGAAGCACAGGCCCGCGCGCCGGTCCGCTCACTTTCGGGCGGCGAAAAGGCGCGGCTGCTCTTGGCCAAAATCATGGCGCGCTCCTCGAACCTTTTGGTGCTCGACGAGCCGACGAACGATCTCGACGTTGAGACGTTGGACCTGATGCAAGAACTCTTGGGCACCTATGACGGCACCGTGCTGCTGGTCAGCCACGACCGTGACTTCCTCGACCGGGTGGCGGCGGCGACCATCGCAATGGAGGGGGATGGCCGCGCCACGGTCTATGCGGGCGGCTGGTCGGATTATCTGGCACAGCGCGGGCAGGATGATTTTGCACAGAGTGTGGTCAAGCCCAAGCCGAGCAAGGCCGAGCCGAAAGCTGAGAAAAAGCAATCCGCGGGCGGGCTCAGCTTTACCGAAAAACACCGGCTCGAAGCTTTGCCCGCTGAGATCGAGCGGTTGGAGGCCGAGATTGGCAAGCTCGAAGAACTGCTCAGCGATGCAGAGCTTTTCACCCGCGAGCCGGTGAAGTTTCAGAAAGCCACCGATGCGCTGGTGCAGCGGCATGAAAAGCTCTCTAACGCCGAAGAAGAGTGGATGGCGCTGGAGGAGAAGGCGCAGGGCTAACCCCGCGCCCCTGCCAAAGCGATCTGCGGGCGGTAACCGTTGCGGAATGCCGCGACGATGCTTGGCGGGGTGAGCAGGGTGACGCGGCCCTGCGGGCGTCGCTGCGCAGCCCCGTAGCCCTCCGGCGCATAGGGGTGAAGGGCATCGCCGAGAAGCACGCCGCTCTGGCCATCGCGATCCAAGACGAAACTGCCGTCGGGCAGGTCCTGTGCTTCTACATCCCCATGGCGGCGCTGACTAAAAACGCGCGGCACGGCCCGTTCGGCGTGCAACTGACGGTCAAAATCCGCGGCAGGGCCGGGGAGGTCGCAACACGCGCGAAACCGTCGATAATCCGCAGCACGGCATTCCGCGCAAGGGCGGTGACCGGCGGCAAAGGCCACGGCCTCATCAAGAAAGAACAGCTCGGTGTAATGGCGCGGCGCCATCAGCTTGCGGCGACGCCCCTTGAAACTGAGCCGACAACAGACCCAATTCTGATGCGCCCAACGGCGTTTGGGGTGCAGTCCGTTTTCGTCATGCAGGATGCCACGGTTGCCCATGAAGCTGCCCCGCGCCGGGTGGGCGATGATCTCCCCATCCGGTTGGACGCGGTTTTGCAGCGGCATCAGCGCATCCTGAGCGCGCCGTCGAGGCGGATGACCTCACCATTGAGATAGCCCATTTCGACGATGAACCCGGCCAGCCGCCCGTATTCAGACGGATCGCCAAGGCGCGGCGGGTTGGGCACATCCTTGGCCAATTCGGCCTGCACCTCTTCCGGCAGCCCGGCCAGCATCGGCGTTTTGAAGATGCCCGGCGCGATGGTCATCACGCGAATCCCTTCCTTGGCCAGATCCCGCGCCATCGGCAGGGTCATGCCCGCAATCCCACCCTTGGAGGCGGCATAGGCGGCTTGGCCCTTTTGCCCGTCGAAGGCAGCGATGGAAGCGGTGTTAATGATCACCCCGCGCGCGCCGTCGTCTTCGGGGGTGTTCTTGGCCATAGCCACCGCCGCCAGCCGCGCCACGTTAAAGCTGCCGACGAGGTTGATGTCGATGGTGCGTTGAAAGGCGTCGAGCGGATGCGGCCCATCGCGGCCCGTGGTTTTGATCCCAAGTGCGATGCCCGCGCAATTCACCGCCGCGGTGATCCAGCCCATCTTTTCTTGGGCATAGTCCACCGCTTCCTGCACCGAGGTCTCATCCGTTACATCGGTCAAGACATAGTGGCCGCCGATCTCTTTCGCGATGGCTTCGCCCCGGGTGGCGTCACGGTCCAACAGGGTGACCTGCGCGCCCTGCGACGCAAAATAGCGCGCCGTGGCTTCGCCAAGCCCCGAGGCGCCCCCGGTGATGATGGCGGCTGTACGGTCTAGTTTCATGATGGCTCCCCCCGATATGAACACTTGTTCAGTTCAGCACGAAGTCTCACCCCATGCAAGGGATGCCGTTGCGGCGGGAGGAGGGCTGTGGGAGCAGGGAATACGGGGCAGACCGAAGCCCGCCCCGTGAGAGATTAGCCGACCTGCACCAGCGCGTGGCGCTTCTTGCCCGCGCTGAGTTTGACCGGGGAGGACAGCGCGCCCGCATCCAGCATCATGCCCGCATCGGTCAGCGGTTTGTCGTCGATCCGTGCGCCGTTCTCGGCGATCAGGCGCTTGGCTTCTTTGCCAGAGCCGGCAAGGCCCGATTTCACCAGCAATTGCACGATGGAAACCCCATCGCCCACATCCGCCGCCGACAGGGTCAGGGTGGGCAGGTCATCGCCCACACCGCCTTTTTCAAAGACTTCACGCGCGGTGGCTTCGGCGTTGCGGGCGGCCTCTTCCCCGTGGAGGAGACCGGTGACCTCATTGGCCAGACGCACCTTCGCCTCGTTGATCTCGGACCCCGCCAGCGCGCCCAGACGGTCGCATTCATTGACCGGCAGCTCGGTGTAGAGCTTGAGGAAACGGCCCACATCGGCATCGGTGCAATTGCGCCAGAACTGCCAGAACTCATAAGGGCTCAGCATATCGCCATTGAGCCAGACCGCACCGCCCGCCGATTTGCCCATCTTCTTGCCGTCGCTGGTGGTCAAGAGCGGTGACGTCAGGCCGTAAACCTCCCCGTCGATCACCCGGCGGGTCAGGTCGATGCCGTTGACGATATTGCCCCATTGATCCGACCCGCCCATCTGGAGAATGCAGCCATAGCGGCGGTGCAGCTCCATGAAGTCATAGGCTTGGAGAATCATGTAGTTGAACTCAAGGAAAGACAGCGACTGCTCGCGGTCCAAACGGGACTTCACGCTCTCAAAGCTCAGCATCCGGTTAATCGAGAAATGCCGCCCGATGTCGCGCAGGAAGTCGAGGTAGTTCAACCCGTCGAGCCATTCCGCGTTGTTCAGCATCAAGGCGCCATTCTCGCCCTCGCCGTAATCGAGGTATTGGGCAAAGACCTGACGGATGCCTTCAATATTGTCGTCGATCGCCTCGGGCGTCAGCAGCGGGCGTTCGTCCGAGCGGAAGGAGGGATCGCCCACCTTGGTCGTGCCGCCACCCATCAGGGTGATCGGCTTGCCGCCACATTTCTGCAGCCAGCGCAGCATCATGATATTGACCAGATGCCCCACGTGCAGCGATTTGGCCGTGGCGTCATAGCCCACATAGGCCGGGGCCGCGCCTTTCAGCAGGGCTTCGTCCAACCCCTGATAATCGGTGCAATCGGCCAGAAAGCCGCGCTGCATCATCGTGTGGATGAACTCCGATTTGGGATGGTATGTCATGGTGACTTGCCTCAAAACTGTATTGCGGGGCAATCTATATGCGCACGAGCGGCAAAGGAAAAGGCCATGAATAGGGCCAAGCACAGGCAAGATGCCGGAACCGAAGTGGTGACGGCTTTGGGAATGATGTCGGGCACCTCTCTGGATGGGGTGGACGCCGCTATTTTGCGCACCGATGGGCAGGGCATCGCCAGCTTTGGCCGCAGCGCCTATCGCAGCTATTCCGCCGAAGAGCGGCGCGTGATCGCCGCGGGCTTCGGCAAGTGGCACGGGGCCGAGGTTGAGGAGGCCGCCAAGGCGGTGGAGGCCGCGCATCTGGCGCTTCTGGCCGACCTGCTGAAAGAAGCGCCCGAGGTCGACCTCATCGGTTTTCACGGCCAAACACTCGCCCATGCCCCACGCATGCAGGGCACGCTGCAAGTCGGCAACGGGGCGCTGCTGGCGCGAGAGATTGGCCTGCCCGTGGTCTGGGATTTCCGCAGCGCCGATGTTGAACTGGGCGGCGAGGGCGCTCCGCTCGCCCCCTTCTTTCACCACGCCTGCGCGCGCTACGCCGGGCAAAAAGGGCCGGTGGCCTTCCTGAACCTCGGCGGCGTGGGCAACCTGACATGGGTCGATCCGCGCGTGGCCCGCCCGGAGGAGGACGGCGCGTTGCTGGCCTTTGACACCGGCCCCGCCAATGCGCCGATCAATGATTTGATGCAGGCTCGGCTCGGGCAAGACTATGACGAAGGCGGCAAGTTGGCCGCGCGGGGCAGGGTGGAGCAGGGCGCCTTGGAACTGTTTCTGGCCGAGCCTTATTTCGCACGCATGCCGCCCAAATCCCTCGACCGGAACGATTTTGCCGAGATGGTGGCCCTTGTGGGTGAGCTCTCCGATGCCGATGCCTGCGCGACCCTCACTGCCATGTGCGCGGCTGGCGTGGCCGAGGCGATGCAGCATTGCCCAGCCCCGCCCGAACGCGTCTATGTGACGGGCGGCGGGCGGCATAATCCGGTGCTGATGCGGATGTTGGATGTCAGCCTCGATTGCCCCGTCGCCCCGGTGGAGGAGATCGGCCTCGATGGCGACATGCTGGAGGCGCAGGCCTTTGCCTATCTGGCAGTACGCGTGGCGCGCGGGCTGCCAACCTCGTGCCCCGGCACGACAGGCGTCCGCGCCGCCGTGGGCGGGGGCACCGTCAGCCGGGAGTGAGGTGGCCGGGGCGTTGCCTAACTTTGACGGAAAGGTGCCGGAGAGGGATTTTAAGGCCCCAGCGTGCAGCCGCTATGCCGTCATATCGGCAAGAGCGCCAACTTGCTAACAAAGTTGCGAAAAATACAACTATAGCGCAATTTTCTTGAAACATCGTTGCGACTTCCCGCGTAGGTTCCCTGTGGGGGCCAAGGGTCGAAGGCATTCGACCGGCTTAGAGAAGGAGATTCGCTATGACTATCTTTCACACAGGTGCTTTCAAAAACAGCCTCGCCGTTACGGCAGTGACGCTCATGCTCGCACCCGCGGCGCAGGCCGAAATCGGCCTCGGGGTTGGGGTCAGCGTCGGGGGCCATGGCGACCTTGGCGGCGCGGATGTCGGTGTCGGCGCTTCGGTTGGCGGCAGTGACGGCATCGGGGCCGGAGTTGGCGCTTCGGTCGGTGGCAGTGATGGCATCGGGGCCGGAGTTGGTGCTTCGGTCGGTGGGGGCGACGGTGTGAACGCAGGCGTCGGCGCTTCGGTGGGCGGCGGTGACGGTCTGGGGGCCGGAGCTGGCGTCTCGGTCGGCGGTGGCAGCGGGCACAGCGGGACGGATGACCCCGATAGCACCCCCACGGCGACCGCAGGCCGGGCGATCACCGGCGGCGACAACAGTGCCACCACCCCAAGACCGATCAACATCGCGACCCTCATCGGCGCGCCGGTCTGGAGCAAAGACAGTGTCTTGGTCGGCATGATCGAAGAGGTCGCCCCGGGGCCAAACGGCAAGGTCGACGCGGTGCTGCGCCTCAACGCAGCCCTTGATACCGACCGGGATATCATCCGCATGCGCATCGCGCCCCGCCTGTCGGACCGTGGGGCACTGAAGGTGGGGTATTCGAAGCAGAAGTTCCTAAAACTCTTCGCCGGGTAAACCGCGCGGCAATGAAAAACGGGGCGGCAATCTGGCCGCCCCGTTTGCGTTAGTCGGCTGGCGCAGCCACGTCCCTCAGCGGCATCTCAAAGAAACAGATCGCATCCCGCGTGAAATCCGGCATCGGTTGATAGGGCCCGCGCTCAACAAACCCAAGCGAGCGATAAAGCGCGCGGGCAGGGGCGAAGCCCACGGAGGTGTCGAGATAGACCTTTGCGAATCCGTCCTCCCGCGCTTGATCGACAAGGCGCTGACAGATCGCCCGGCCCGCCCCCGTGCCACGGGCCGCATCGGTGACGAAGACGCGTTTGATCTCGCTCTCCGTCTCGGTCAGCGCATGGGACATGCCGCAGCCTAGGGGGATGCCATCCCGCTCGGCCAATAGGATGATGCCGCGCGGACGGGCGTGTTCCTCGGGCAGGCGCGCCATCAGGGCGCTGTATTTGTCTTGGGGGTAGAAAGTCTCGACGATCCGCTGTTCGGTCGGGCCGAAGTGGTAGAGGAAGTCGCGATAGGCCCAGCAGAGGTTGACCACCGCCGCGAGGTCCGCAGCGGTGGTGACAGGGCGGATGGTGAGGGCCGACATCAGCCGCGCAGGATCGAGCGGCCCGCGTATTGAGCGGTCTCGCCCAGCATTTCCTCGATACGGATCAACTGGTTGTACTTCGCCAGTCTGTCGGACCGCGCCAGCGAGCCGGTCTTGATCTGACCGCAGTTGGTGGCCACGGCAAGGTCGGCAATCGTGGCGTCTTCGGTCTCGCCCGAGCGGTGCGACATGACGTTGGTGTAGCCCGCGCGATGCGCGATATCCACGGCTTTGAGGGTCTCGGTCAGGGTGCCGATCTGGTTGACCTTGACCAGCATGGAGTTCGCCGCGCCGCGCTGGATGCCATCGCTCAGACGGGCAGGGTTGGTGACGAAAAGGTCATCTCCCACCAGTTGGACCTTGCCGCCCAAAAGGTCGGTCAGCGCCTTCCAACCGCCCCAATCGTCTTCGGCCATGCCGTCTTCGATGGAGATGATCGGGTAGTCGTTCACGAGAGCCGCGAGGTAGTCGGCGTTCTCTGCGCTCGACAGGGTTTTGCCTTCGCCGGAGAGGACATATTTGCCGTCTTTGTAGTATTCCGTCGCCGCGCAATCGAGGGCGAGATACATGTCTTCGCCCGGTTTGTAGCCCGCTTTTTCGATAGACTTCAGAATGAAATCAAGCGCATCGCGCGAGGAGCTGATGTTGGGGGCAAAGCCGCCCTCGTCGCCGATCCCGGTCGACAGGCCCGCGGCGGAAAGCTCTTTCTTCAGCGTGTGGAACACCTCGGCCCCCATGCGCACGGCTTCGCGGATGTTCTCCGCGGCGACCGGCATGATCATGAATTCCTGAATGTCGATCGGGTTGTCGGCATGTTCGCCGCCGTTGATGATGTTCATCATCGGCACCGGCAGCACGCGTGCGGTGGTGCCGCCGATGTAGCGGTAGAGCGGCTGCGCGCAATAGTCCGCCGCCGCCTTGGCCGCGGCCATCGACACGCCCAAGATCGCGTTGGCGCCGAGGCGGGATTTGTTCTCGGTCCCGTCGAGTTCGATCATCATCTCGTCGATCTCGACCTGTTCCGTCGCCTCGACCCCCACGAGCGCCTCGGCAATCTCGCCATTGACCGCGGCGCAGGCTTCGAGCACGCCTTTGCCCAGATAGCGCGACTTGTCGCCGTCGCGCCGCTCGTTCGCCTCATAGGCGCCGGTCGAGGCACCGGAGGGGACAGCGGCGCGGCCCATGGTGCCGTCTTCGAGGATAACGTCGACTTCAACCGTCGGGTTGCCCCGGCTGTCGAGGATTTCGCGGGCGTGGATGTCGATGATCGTGCTCATGGGCATTTTCCTCATGTTCGGGTTTGGTGCGGTTTACCCCGGCAGGCCCGGCTTGGAAAGACCGCGGCGGGGCCGGGGGGTAATTTTGCGTTCGCGCAGCAGGGTATAGACCCCCGAGGCGATGATGATCGCGGCCCCGACCAGCGTCAGCCTGTCGGGGGATTCGTCGAAAACCACGATCCCCGCCACCAGCGCAAAGAGCATGCGTGTATAGCGAAAGGGGGTGACGAAGCTCACCTCGCCCACGCGCATGGCGGCGACGATGGCGTAATATGCCAGCACCCCGATCACCATCGCCCCGGCGAGATAGAGCACCTCGGCCCCGCCGGGCATGGCGGCGGGCGTGCCTGCGGCCAGCATCAGGATCAGCCCTGCGGGGACCAAGACGATAAAGGCCAGAAAGCTAAGCTGCATGGAGCTGATGCTTTTGGGAACTTTGCGTGTCGCCAAGTCGCGCAAGGCGAGGCCGATGACACCGGCCACGGCGAAAAGCGACAGCGCGTTGAACCCCTCCAGCCCCGGGCGCACGATCAAGAGCACGCCGAGGAAGCCTACGATGATCGCGCTCCAGCGCCGCCAGCCGACCGGCTCGCCAAGGAACAGCGCCGCACCGAGGGTGACGGCCAGAGGGGTCGCCTGCAAAATAGCCGAGGCCGAAGAGAGCGGCGTCAGCACGATGGCGGTGACGAAACAGAGCGTGCCCAGCACTTCGCCCACGGCACGCAGCAGGATCGGCTGCGTCAACATATCGGCAGAGAACAGGCGCTTTCCCTGAATGCGCAGGATCACGGCAAAGATCGCCCCGCCGCCCGCGCCCAAAAGCGCGATGATCTGACCGACGGGGAGCGCATCGCTCGTCAGTTTGACGAACATGTCCTCGACCGCGAAACCGGCCATGGCCAGCACCATCAGCATCGCGCCGCGCAGATTGTCCATGATCACGCCCCTTCATCCCGTGGTATTGCCAGTCGCCCATGAACCTTTTGCGACGAAAGGGCAAGGGCGCGCGATGCGCGTCATGCGTGTGGCACTGGCGCAGGCTCTACCGGAGTGCTAGCCCTACCGCATGAGATGGCCGATCCCCTCGCTCGCCCCGCGCGACACAGTGCTGACCCTTGCGGCCGGGGCCTTTGGTGCGGCGCTGTTCTGGTGGCTGAATGCGCCGGTCTATATGCTGCTTGGCCCGGTGATCGCGGTGAGTGTCTTAGGCCTGATGGGGGTGCGCACGGCGGTCGATCCGCGGCTGCGGGATGCCTGTTTCGTCGTGCTGGGCATCGTCGTGGGGGCAGGGTTCAACCAAGATGCGGTGAACGCCATGCTGCGCTGGCCACTGGCTTTTGTCTTTATGACCGGGGTGATTTGGGGGATCATGGCGCTTTGCCGTTGGATGCTGGCGCGGTATTTTGGCTTTGACGCGCGCTCCGCGCTTCTGGCCTCGGCCCCCGGACATCTGAGTTTCGTCATGGCGATTGCCAGCGACAGCGGGTCGGACGTGCCGCGCATTTCGATCACGCAGTCGGTCCGGCTTTTGGCGCTGACCATCGTCGTGCCTTTCGCCGCCCTTCTGATGGGCGTCGATATGACCGGCAATATCGCCCCCGCGGGCGCGGGGATGAGCCTGCTGTCGATCCTCGTGATGATCGGCGTCTCCGTTGTTGTGGGGATGATCTTTGCCCGTCTTTCCGTGCCCGCGCCGCTCTTGATGGGGGCGATGGTGGTCTCGGCCATCGCGCATCTGACTGGGCTAGAGACTGGCGTGCTGCCGGGCTGGCTGACCCTTGTCGCCTATCTCGTGCTCGGCAGCCTCATCGGCACGCGGTTTTCGGGCATCACGCCTGCGCGTCTGGCAAGCGGGCTTGGCGCGGGGCTGGCGATCACGGGCGTTGCGGTGGGGCTGGCGGGCCTTGGCGCGGTGCCGGTGGCCTGGGCGCTCGGCATGCCGCTGGGGCATGTGCTGGTGGCCTTCGCACCCGGCGGGCTGGAGACGATGATCGCCCTCGGCGCCGTGCTGGCGGTGGTGCCGGGCTTCGTGGCCGCCTGCCACATCATGCGTCTGGTGGTGCTGAGCCTGCTGTTGCCCGCCATGCTCGCCCGTGTGGCGCGGCAAGAGCAGCGCGCCGCCGAATGATCCGGCGTTAGCTTTTCAGGCGAACCATCAAACGGTTGCCGTCTTTGCGCGTTTCCAAGGCTTTGAGGTCGGCGGCCAAGGCGCTCAGCTTGCCATGGCCATAGGTGCGGCTGTCGAAGTCGGGATGCGCTGCCTGAATGGTCTGGCCGATCTGGCCGAGGTTGTACCAATCGTCTTCGGTGTCGATCTTGTCCATCGCGGCTTTGAACAGGGGCAGGGCATCGCCCACCTTGGCCTTGGCCCGCGAGGGGGTGTCGGGATCTACCTCGTCGAGGTTCTCTATCAGGATGAAGCGGTTGTAGACATTGCGCAGCGAATCGTGGGTCTTCTTCTCGCCGATGCCGATGACGGTCACCCCATCCTCGCGTAGGCGGTTCACCAGCGCGGTGAAATCGCTGTCGGAGGAAACGATCACGATAATATCGAAGCGGCGGCTGTGCAGAATGTCCATCGCCTGAATGACCAGCCCGATGTCGCTGGCGTTCTTGCCCTTGGTGTTCGCGGTTTCCTGATGCGCCACCAGACCCAACTCGCGGATCGGCGCTTTCCGGCCCTTGAGGTGGTCATTCGACCAATCGCCATAGACCCGGCGCAGGGCAGGCTCCCCAATCGTCGTGACCTCCCGCATGATGGCTGCGGCATGTTTTGCGGGCACGTTGTCGGCGTCGATCAACACAGCCAGCAAAGGGCGGTCACGTTCTGTCATGGGTCATCCTTCTTGATCGGCACACCGTAGAGTTCCATCCGGTGGCCCTGTAATTTGTAACCCAGTTTGCGCGCGATGCGTTCCTGAAGCTCTTCGATTTCCGCATCGACGAATTCGATGACCTCGCCTGAGTTCACGTCAATGAGGTGGTCGTGATGCGCCCGCTGCGCGTCTTCATAGCGCGCCCGGCCATCGCCGAATTCCAGCTTGTCGAGGATGCCCGCTTCTTCAAACAGCTTCACCGTGCGGTAGACCGTGGCGATGGAGATGCCGCTGTCGATCACGCTGGCGCGGGTCAGGATTTCTTCGGCATCGGGGTGGTCTTCGCTATCGTGAATCACCTGCGCGATGACCCGGCGTTGCCCTGTCATGCGCAGGCCCATCGCCTCGCAGCGTTTGATGATCGGGTTGCGCATCGTCTCGCCCTTCGTCCGTCGGACTACGGTCCTAGCATTTTAGCACCGCCGGACGCCACCGGAATTGACCGCGCCGGTTGACTTTTGCGCCCGCACCGCCCATGTGGGGATCAAGCGAAGCCTTCTGCCGCGTGAGCAGTATCAGCGCCAAGCCCCATGGGGGGCCTCTGGGACGCTGACGACAAGGCCCGCCGATGTTCCCAAAATCACGCGTGGGGCCAAGCGCGACAGACGGGTGTAGGGCATGTGGCCCGCGCCCGCGATCTGGCTTGCGCGACCCCGTGGCGCCTGTTGAGTGGCGCGGCGAAAGAACATGGCGCGTGTTTTCGCGGGCCGGAAAGTGAACGAATGAGCGATTTTGACATGATGGGCCTGCCTGCCAAACTGGTGGCCCGACTGAAAGAGATGGGGCTGAACGAGCCGACCCCGATCCAGAAACAGGCGATCCCCCATGCGCTGAACGGGCGCGACGTGATGGGCCTTGCCCAGACCGGCACCGGCAAGACCGCCGCCTTTGGCGTGCCGCTGCTGGCTCAGATGATGGAGATCGAGGGCCGCCCCGCAGCGCGTTCCGTGCGCGGGCTGGTGCTGGCCCCTACGCGCGAGCTGGCGCAGCAGATCGCCGTGAACCTGCGCGGCTATGCCGAAGGCACGCCGATCAAAGTGGCGATGGTTGTGGGTGGTCAGTCGATCAACACGCAGATCAAGCGTCTGGAACGGGGCGTCGATCTGCTGATTGCCACACCGGGCCGTCTGCTGGACTTGCTCGACCGCCGCGCGGTCAAGCTCGACACGACGACCTTCCTCGTGCTGGATGAGGCCGACCAGATGCTCGACATGGGGTTCATCCATGACCTTCGCAAAATCTCGAACATGATCCCGAAAGAGCGGCAGACGATGCTCTTCTCGGCGACCATGCCCAAGCTGATGAACGAGATCGCCAACAGCTATCTCAACAGCCCGATCCGTATCGAAGTCTCGCCTCCGGGCAAGGCGGCAGACAAGGTGACGCAAGAAGTGCATTTTATCGCCAAGGCCGAGAAGACCGAGCTGCTGAAAGAACTGCTGGCCAAACACAAGGGCGAACGCGCGCTAGTCTTTGGCCGCACGAAACACGGCTCGGAAAAGCTGATGAAGACGCTGGTCAAGGCCGGGTTTGACGCGGCTTCGATCCATGGCAACAAAAGCCAAGGTCAGCGGGACCGCGCGATTGCAGGGTTCAAGAATGGCGACATCACCGTGCTGGTGGCCACCGATGTGGCGGCGCGGGGCCTCGACATTCCGGATGTGAAACACGTTTATAACTTCGACCTGCCGAATGTGCCGGACAACTATGTCCACCGCATTGGCCGGACCGCGCGGGCGGGCAAGGACGGGGCCGCCGTGGCCTTCTGCGCCCCCGATGAAATGGGCGAACTGAAGGCGATCCAAAAGACGATGGGTATTTCGATCCCCGTGGCCTCGGGCCGTCCTTGGGAAGTGATCGATGAGCCAGCGAAACCCAAAGGCCGGGGCCGCAGACGCGGTGGCCGCCCCGGTGGTGGTGGCGGTCGTCCCGGTGGCGGCGGCGGCGGTGGTGAAGGCGCGGGCAAGCCAAGCGGCGGGCGGCGTCGCAGGCGTGGCGGCGGCGGCAAGCCGGGCGGCCAGCAGGCGGCCTGAGCCAACACTTACGACCTAAAAGAATGGCGCGCCCGGAAAACCGCGGCGCGCCATTGACCTATCCGATCCGGGCGGCGCTTCTGTCGGGATGGAACGCAAATCAAATATCGACACATTCGGCGCCGTGGCGCTGGTGCTCTTCGCGCTAAACCTCGGTTTTAACCAAGTCGTCATCAAGGTCAGCACCGGCGGCTTCAACCCGGTCTTTCTGGCCGGGCTGCGCTCTCTCGGGGCGGTGTTTTTGCTGCTGATCTGGATGCGGCGGCGGGGCGTCAGCCTGTCGATCCCACGTGCTGCGCTATGGGGCGGTGTGGCGGCGGGGCTTTTCTTTACGCTAGAGTTTGTCTGCCTGTTCCTCGCGCTCGACCTGACCACGGTCAGCCGCGCGTCGATCCTGCTTTATTCCATGCCGGTCTGGCTTGGCATCGCCGCGCATCTGTGGCTACCGGGAGAGCGGCTAAGCGGGGCGCGGCTCATCGGCATGGGGCTGGCCATGGGCGGCGTGGTGCTGGCGCTGAGCGATGGCGGAACCGAAGGGGCGCATTGGCTGGGCGATTTTCTGGCGCTTTTCGCAGCACTCTGCTGGGCGGGCATCGCGCTTTGCGTCCGTGTCACGCCGCTGGCCAAAGTGCCGCCCGCGCAGCAACTGATGATGCAACTGGTGATCTCCGCCCCGATCCTTCTGCTGCTTGCGCCACTTTTTGGCCCGCTGCTGCGCGAGGTGGCCCCGGTGCATCTGGCGGGGCTTGCCTATCAGATCATCGCGGTGGCGAGCTTTGGTTTTCTGGCGTGGTTCTGGCTGCTGACGATCTATCCCGCAGCCTCCGTCGCCTCGTTTAGCTTCCTGTCGCCGGTCTTTGCCGTGCTTCTGGGCTGGCTGATCCTCTCGGAAGAGGTGGGCCTGAGCATCTGGGCCGCATTGCTGCTGGTGGCGGCGGGGATTTACCTGATTAACCGTAAACCCCGCAGCCACTAAGCTCAGGTGCCGCAGAATGTGGCGGGCACGATCTCGTCCTCGGTCGGCGGGCGCTGAAGCTCGGGGTCCGTCTCGTCAAAGGGGGTGGCCAGCGCTCTCATCAGCCGCTCGAAAGGGGCCATGTCGCCCGCGACGGCGGCCTCGATCATCTCTTCGATCCGGTGGTTGCGGGGGATCACGGCGGGGTTCGCCGCATTCATCACCGCTTGCGGATCGGGTTCCCCTTCGATCCGCGCGCGCCAGCCTTCGGCCCATGTGTCAAAAGCGTCTCGGTCGGTGAACTGATCGCGGGCTTGATCTGTGGGAAGCGCGCGAAAGGCATTGGTGAAGTCGGCACCATCCTTTTGCATCAGCCCCAGCAATTCGTTGATCAAGTCAACATCTTCGGCCCGTGGCGTCGAGATGCCGATCTTCGCCGCGAAACGGCGCAGCCATGCGGCTTCGATCAAGTCGGGCATGTCGTGGACGATCTCGGTGGCCTCTTCGACGGCGCTCTCCTTGTCCTCCATCTGCTGTAAAAGCGAGGTGGCAAGCTGCGCCATGTTCCAGACCACGATCTGCGGCTGGTTCCCATAGGCATAGCGCCCCTGCCGGTCGATGGAGCTAAAGACACGACCCTGATGGAAGGCATCCATAAAGGCGCAGGGGCCATAGTCGATCGTCTCGCCCGAGATGCTGCAATTGTCGGTGTTCATCACGCCGTGGATAAAGCCTAGGGCCATCCACTGCGCCACCAGTTCTGCCTGCGCGGCACAGACCCCGCGCAAAAGGCCAAGCGGGCCATCGGCCTCGGGGTAATGGCGCGCGATGGCATAGTCGGTGAGGGTTTTGAGCGCTTCGGTCTCCCCGCGATGGGCGAAGACCTGAAAGGTGCCGACGCGCAGGTGGCTGGCGGCGACGCGGGTGACAATGGCGCCGGGCAGGGGGCCGCTTTCGCGCAGGATCGGCTCTCCGGTGGCGACGGCGGCCAGGGCGCGGGTGGTGGGCACGCCAAGGGCATGCATCGCCTCGCTTATGAGATATTCGCGCAGCACCGGCCCAACCCATGCGCGGCCATCGCCCATCCGCGAATAGGGCGTGGGGCCAGAGCCTTTCAACTGGATGTCGCGGCGCTGGCCGCTCTGATCGACGACTTCCCCCAGCAGGATCGCCCGGCCATCGCCAAGCTGCGGGTTGAAATTGCCGAACTGATGCCCGGCGTAAAGCTGCGCCAGGGGATCGGCCCCCGCAGGCAGTTCGTTGCCGGCAAAGATCTGCGTGATTTGCGCAGGCTCCGCCCCTTCGATACCCAGTTCTGCCGCCAATGCCGCATTCCATGCCAAAAGCTGGGGCGCTTTGACAGGCGTGGGAGCCAGCCGGGTAAAGAACCCCTCTGGCAGGGCGGCATAGCTGTTATCGAAAGGAATACGCATCACAGGGTCCGGGACATAAGCATGTAATCCTCGCGCGGGCGAAAGCCCGCACGGGTATAGAGTTTCATCGCCGCGGCATTGTTGCGATCCACTTCAAGATGGACGGCCCGCAGCCCGCCCGCCGCCAGCGCCCGGGGCAGCGCGATCAGCGCCTCCGAGGCGATGCCGCGACCCCGCACGCCGGGACGAACGTAGATTTCATCAATGATGGCGTCCAACCCGCCGAATTCAACCGACCAGCCGAAACAGATCACCACATAGCCGATGGGCGCGCGGGGCGGGCCGATCAGATAGGCGGCGCCATGGGGGATGCCATCCAACAGCGGCGCCAGCCCACGGCGGCGCTGTTCATCGCTCATCTCGATCCCCGCTTCGGCGTGAAATGCCGTCACCAGCGCGACAAGCTTGTCGAGATGCTCAGGCGCGCCGAGGGTGAGATGTGCGCTCATAGGCGGGCCAGCCTTTCGGTGAGCAGGGCAAAGAACCCGTCGGCATCAAGATCGCCTACGAAGAGCGCGTTGGGCGCCCGGTCGGTCACGCGCCACCAGTCGGCGACGGTCATGCCCATGGTCAGTTCCGATTGGGTTTCGATCTCGACATTGATATGACGGCCTTGGAAAAGATCGGGTTTGATCAGATAGGCGGTGACGCAAGGGTCATGCAGCGGCGCGCCTTCGGAGCCGTATTTCTCTTTGTCGAACCGCTCGAAGAAATCGGTCATCTCGGCCACGGCGACGCCGACCTTGGTGCCAAGTGCGCGGAAGGCATCGTTGCGCGGTTTGGTGACCAGCGCCTTATGGGTGACATCGAGCGGCATTACGACGATCGGAATGCCGGATTTGAAAACGATATCAGCGGCATGGGGGTCGACGTAAATGTTGAATTCCGCCGTGGGCGTGATGTTGCCCCCCTCGAAATAGCCGCCGCCCATCAGCACGATCTCTTGCACCTTCTCAGCGATGTCGGGCGCTTTTTGCAGGACGGTCGCGATATTGGTCAGCGGCCCCAAGGGACAAAGGGTCACGCTACCTGCGGGATGGGCGCGGACCTGTTCGATGATGAAATCCACCCCATGCCCTTCGGCCAGCGGCATGGTTGGATCGGGCAGGTCGGGGCCGTCGAGGCCGGTCTTGCCATGCACATGTTCCGCCGTCACCAGATCACGCCCCAGCGGGCGGTCGCAACCGGCAAAGACTTTCACATCATCCCGCCCCGCCAATTCGCAAACGATCCGCGCGTTTTTCGAAGTCAGATCCAGCGGCACGTTGCCCGCGACACAGGTGATGCCCAGAACCTCGATCTCTTGCGGGCTGGCGAGGGCAAGGAGGATCGCCACGGCGTCGTCCTGTCCGGGGTCGGTGTCGATGATGATTTTGCGCGGGGTCATGGGCTTACTTTCGTCAAATTGCGTGGGGCAGAGCCTTGCCGGAGGGGCGGGTCTTTGTCCAGCCGCTGCCCGGGGGATTAGCCGCGTTCCGCCAGTTTCACCGCATCCCATAGCGCGTCCATCTCGGCCAGATCACTGTCTTGCGGGGTTTTGCCCATGGCGGCAAGCCGGGCCTCGACCCCTTCGAACCGGCGGGTGAATTTGGCATTCGCGGCGCGCAGAGCGGCTTCCGGGTCCAGCCCCAGATGGCGCCCGAGATTGGCCATGACGAAGAGCAGATCGCCGTATTCTTCCTCGACCTCCGCTTGGCTCAGCTGGTCCTTGGCCTCGACCAATTCGGCGGCCTCTTCGGTGATCTTGTCGAGCACCTGCGTCGTCTCGGGCCAGTCGAAGCCCACACGCGCCGCGCGTTTCTGAAGCTTCATCGCCCGCAACAGCGCAGGCAGGCCGATCGCCACCCCGTCCAAGGTGCCCCCCTGTGCCTTGCCCGCACGTTCGGCGGCTTTGATCTTTTCCCAATCGGCGGTCTGCTGTTCGGCGCTATTGTCGCGAGATTCGTCGCCAAAGACATGCGGGTGCCGCGCCACCATCTTGTCGCTGATGTTGCGCACCACGGATTGAAAGGTGAAATGCCCCGCTTCTTCACCCATCGCCGTGTGATAGACCGATTGCAGCAGCAGATCGCCCAATTCCCCCTCAAGCTCGCCCCAATCACGCCGGGCGATGGCATCGGCGACTTCATAAGCCTCTTCAATGGTATAGGGGGCGATGCTGTCGAAATCTTGCTCGATATCCCACGGGCAGCCCGTCTCAGGGTCGCGCAGGCGGCGCATGATTTCGAGCAACCGTTCGATCCCGGCATCTGAATCGTGAATGAGATCGGCTTTTGTGTTGTCCGGCATTGCAGGCCCCGTATGTCTGGTGTCAGATGCACCCTGACCAAACCAAACCCAAGGAGTCCAGCCCATGCCCGTGGTGAACCGCATCAACGCCTTTGCGGAGGATATGACAGCATGGCGGCGCCATTTGCACGGGATTCCCGAACTGGCGTTCGACTGCCATGAGACGGCGGCTTTCGTGGCCGAGCGGCTGCGCGCGTTTGGTGTGGATGAGCTGCACGAGGGCATCGCGACGACCGGAATCGTGGCGATCATCGAGGGGCAGGGCGAAGGCCCGACCATCGGCCTGCGCGCCGATATGGATGCGCTGCCGATCCAAGAGGCAACTGGCAAGGAATATGCCAGCACGCGGGAGGGCAAGATGCACGCCTGCGGCCATGACGGGCACACCACCATGCTTCTCGGCGCGGCGCGATATCTGGCCGAGACACGCAATTTCGCAGGCCGGGTGGCGCTGATCTTTCAACCCGCCGAAGAGGCGGGCGGCGGCGCGGGCGTGATGGTCGAAGAGGGCATCATGGAGCGGTTCGAGATCGCGCAGGTTTACGGCATCCACAACGCGCCCGGCTTTGACGAAGGCGCATTCTACACGACGCCGGGGCCGATCATGGCGGCGGTGGATGAATTCCACATTCATATCAAGGGCAAGGGCGGTCATGGCGCGATGCCCCATGAGAGCCGCGACCCCGTTGTGGCGGCCTGCGGCATCGCCACTGCGATCCAGACCATCGTCAGCCGCAACCATGTCGCGGCGCAGGATTTGGTCGTCTCAGTCACGCAGATTCACACCGGCACCGCCGATAACATCATCCCTGAGACGGCCTATATCAACGGCACCGTGCGCACCTTTGACCGTGAGGTGCAAGCCATGGTCATGCGCCGGATGCAGCAGATCGTGGACGGGCAGGCGGCGAGCTATGACGTCACCGCCGAGTTGGACTATGAGGTCGGCTATCCCGCCACGGTCAATGACCCGGCCAAGGCCGAGGCCGCCATCGCGGTAGCGACCGAGGTAGTGGGCGCGGCCCAAGTGCACGGCGATTATGGCCGCGAGATGGGTGCGGAGGATTTCAGCTTCATGCTTGAAAAACGCCCCGGCGCCTATCTCTTCCTCGGAGCCGGGGAAGGCGCGGGGCTGCACCATCCGGAATACGACTTCAACGACGAGATCGCGCCGCTTGGCGCATCCTTTTTCGCCCGTATCGTTGAGCGGGCACAGCCAGCAGGAGGCAAGTAATGGCATTGGAAGACGCGGCCAAGCAGATGGATATGGCCTTTACCCGCGAGGATCTCAAAGGGCCGAGCTATGAGTTGACCTTTGGCGGGGCGACCTCCTTCCTGCGACGGAAATACACCAAGGATCTGACCGGCGTCGACATCGCGGTGACCGGCGTGCCCTTCGACCAAGCGGTGACCAACCGCCCCGGCACGCGCCTTGGCCCCCGCGCCATCCGCGAAGCCAGCGCGCTGCAGGCCCCCGACGCGCCCTATGGCTGGGATTTCGACGTGCTCAGCGAATTCGCCATCGCGGATTACGGCGATCTGGCCTTCGACTATGGTCATGTCAGCCAGTTTCCCGCCGCCCTGACGGCCCATATCAAGACCATTCTGGATGCCGGTGCGGCTTCTGTCGTGCTGGGCGGGGATCACTATATCTCATTCCCGATCCTCAAGGCCTATGCGGAAAAATACGGGCCCATCAGTCTGTTACAGTTCGATGCGCATACGGATACTTGGCAAGACGACGACATGGACCGGATCGACCACGGGACGATGTTTTACAAGGCCGTGAAGTCCGGCATCGTCGATCCCGCGACCAGCGTGCAGGTCGGCATTCGCACCACCAATGAGGACACGATGGGCGTCAATATCATCGACGCGCGTGAGGTGCATGAGAAAGGGCCGCAGGCCACCGTTGTCAAGATCAAGGAGATCCTCGGCGATCGCCCCTGTTATCTGACCTTTGACATCGACGCGCTGGACCCGGCCTTTGCCCCCGGGACCGGCACGCCGGTGTGGGGCGGGCTGACCTCGGCGCAGGCGTCGATCATGCTGCGCGATCTGGCGGGGATCAACATCATGGGCGGTGACGTCGTCGAAGTCTCGCCCCCCTTCGACACAACCGGCGCTACAGCGGTGGCAGGTGCCCATGTCGCGACCGAGATTCTGTCGCTGCTGGGTCACCGCATGAGAACCGCGTGAGCGAAAGCCACGACATCACGCGCCAGTCCGCCGAAAGGCGGGCCGGCTTGCTTACTGCGACCTCCGTCGCCCCTGACCGCCGAGCTTTGAAAGGTGCTTAAAATGCTGTTCTGGATCATCGTGATCGCCCTCGTCGCCTTGGTGGCCTATGTCCGCCTTGCGCCCATCGACACCGCGCGTTGGCATGTGCAGGCAGACGGGCAGAAGATGGGCAAGACCCAAGGCACCAACAGCTATATCTGGCGCGTGCCCGTCGAGGGCGACGGGGCCGAGACCTTGGCCCAGCTTGACCGGGTGATCCTGCAAACCCCGCGCACCGAAGTCGTCGCCGGATCGCTCGCCGAGGGGCAGGTCACCTATGTCACCCGCACCAAATTGATGGGCTATCCCGATTTCACCACCATCGGCGTCTACGGTGACAACCCGCGCTATGTCGAGGTCTATGGCCGCTCGCGCTTTGGCCGATCAGATCTGGGGGTCAACGCCAAGCGGGTCAACGGATGGCTTGATCAGATCGAGGCGCGATGACAGGCAGCCTTGCTGCACCTCCCGCCACATCGGCACATTGAGCGACATCTGGCATTGCGCCATGAACATGCGCCCATCCACTTGCAGACAAATGGTCTCACCCAGTTCCACACGGGCACCGCTGCTGTTGGTGCAATAGCAATCAATCGTCTTGCCGCCCGGCGCTTTGACATCCGCAATGGCAGGGTGCAGGGCCGTCAAGCCCATAAGGCAGATGAGCGGCATAAGACGTGTCATAGCCCATGATAGCACAAGCCGCCCCTTGACCAAAGCATTTGCATAAGCGACAGGAACCCCATGATCCCGATGCACCGCCTCGCGCAAATTTCGCAACGCTTCCAGTTTCTGGAGGCCAGCATGTCTGCGGGCTCCGATGGGGCCGATTTTGCAGCCCTCGCCAAAGAATACAGCGATCTCAAGCCCGTGGTCGATCAGATCGATCTTTACCAGCAGCTTCAGCGCGACCTTGAAGAGGCCGAAGAGATGCTGAAAGACCCCGAGATGGCTGAGCTTGCGCGGGATGAACTGCCGCGCCTGCGCGCCCGTCTGCCGGAGGTCGAGCAGGGGTTGCAACTCGCACTTCTGCCGCGCGACGCGGCGGATGCGAAACCCGCCATGTTGGAGATCCGCCCAGGCACGGGCGGCGATGAGGCGGCGCTTTTTGCCGGTGACCTGCTGCGCATGTACCAACGCTATGCCGAGGCGCAGGGCTGGGGGTTTGACCTGATCGAAAGCCAGATGACCGAACTCGGCGGCGTGAAAGAGGTCGTGGCCCATATCACCGGCCAGAACGTCTTTGCCCGGCTCAAGTTCGAAAGCGGTGTGCACCGCGTACAGCGCGTGCCCACCACCGAAAGCGGCGGGCGTATCCATACTTCGGCGGCGACCGTGGCGGTGCTGCCCGAAGCCGAAGACGTGGATATCGAGATCAACGCAAATGACCTGCGGATCGACACGATGCGCTCTTCGGGTGCGGGGGGGCAGCACGTCAACACCACCGATTCCGCCGTGCGGATCACCCATATCCCGACCGGGATCGTCGTCACCTCGTCAGAGAAGTCCCAGCACCGCAACCGCGACAAGGCGATGCAGGTGCTCAAAGCGCGGCTCTATGATATGGAGCGCAGCCGGATGGACAGCGAGCGCTCTGCCGACCGGGCGGCTCAGGTGGGCTCCGGTGACCGGTCCGAACGGATCCGGACCTATAATTTCCCCCAAGGTCGTATGACGGACCATCGGATCAACCTGACGCTATACCGGCTCGAAGCGGTGATGCAGGGCGATCTGGATGAGATCGTCGATGCGCTGACCGCTGACGCCCAAGCGCGGCAATTGGCGGAGATGGAGGGGTGAGTCCTCAAACCGCTGCCCAAGCCATGGCCGCCGCCGCCGGACGGCTGCGTGCCGCCGGTGTGCCCGATCCGGCGCGGGATGCGCGGCTGTTGCTCGCCCATGCCGCCGCCGTCGATGCCGCCCGCGTGACCCTCATCGCGCCCGAGGAAATCACCCCCGAGGTTGCAGAACGCTTTGACCAGCTCATCTCCCTGCGCGCCGTGCGCGTGCCTGTCTCGCAACTCATTGGCCGGCGGGCCTTTTATGGCCGCGATTTCGCGATCAGCCGCGATGTGCTTGACCCGCGGCCCGAAACTGAGACCCTGATTGACCTCGCGCTCGGCGAGGATTTCACCCGCATTCTGGACCTCGGCACCGGCTCGGGCTGTATCCTCGTCACCCTGCTGGCCGAACGGGCGGCGGCGACGGGGCTGGGCGTGGACCTCTCTGAGGCCGCCTGCCTTCAGGCCAGCGCCAATGCGGTGCAGCACGGGGTGGCCGACCGCACCGATATCCGGCAGTCCGATTGGTTCAGCGCCGTTGAGGGGCGGTTTGACCTGATCCTGTCGAACCCGCCCTATTTGGCCGCTGAGGAAATGGCCGATGTCTCACCGGAATTGCGCCAGCATGAGCCGGAAATGGCGCTGACCGACGGCCAAGACGGGCTGAGCATCTACCGCATCATCGCCGCCGAGGCGCAGGGCTACCTCACGGCTCAAGGCCGCGTTATGGTCGAAATCGGCTGGCAACAGGGCGAAGCGGTGCAGGAAATCTTTACCGCGGCGGGCTGGGGCCGGGTCACGCTGGCGCATGATCTCGATGGGCGGCCAAGGGTCGTTTCAGCTGATAAACCGGCGTGAAATCGCGAAAAAACCGCCATTTGGCGGGCTAAGCGGCAGTTTCTTCTTGCCCAAGCCTTTCTGGCATGGTTAGTCAGGGGTGTTGCAGCGGTGGATGCCACAGGCGGTCCCGCGCGGCACTATGCCCAACATATCGCTTAGGCCGGGTTCAAGACGTGCTTTGCACCCCCGGTGAACGACACACAGCACACAAGGCTGACATCATTCCATGAATTCTCCCAGATCACGCTCCCGGTCGAAGAATAACCGCAAACGCTCGTCGCAAGGTGGCGGCGGCAATGTCGTCAACCGTGTTTTCGACAGCTCCGGCCCCGAGGGCAAGGTGCGCGGCACGCCGCAGCAGGTTATCGAGAAATACAACCAACTGGCCCGCGATGCCCAGTTGAGCAATGACCGTGTGGCCGCCGAGAACTTTCAACAGCACGCCGAACACTACCTGCGTCTGCTGAGCGAGGCACAGCGCGAAGTGGACCAGCGCCGCGAGGAGCAAGAGCGCCACAACCGTGAGCGTCAGGCCGAGCGGGATCGCGAGCGGGCCGAGCGTCAGGAGCGCGAGGCACAGCAGGGCGGCCAGTCGCAGGGCGAGCAGCCGAAAGTCGACAAGCAGCCCGAGCAGCAAGAGCCCGCGCAGCAGCAGGCCGAGGCCGAGCCGAACAGCGAAGAGAGCACGCTGGTCGACACGCCCGAGAGCAAGCCCAAGCCAAAACGCGCCCCGCGCCGCAAGCCCAAGCCGAAAGCGGCAGAGGCACAGCCGCAGGAGGGTGGTGACAGCAAGAGCGACACCGCAAAGGTCGCAGAATAAGAAAAGCCCCGCGATTTGCGGGGCTTTTTCGTGGGTGGTGAGGGTCGGCAGCGCGGGGCAGATTTACCCTTCCATCCCCGCCTGCACATATCTGATCCGCCCGTTGCGCCGCAGCACCTCTTCGCGCGGCGCCCAGTCATACCGCGGGTCGCTGGTGACCGGCGACCAGAACAGCTCGCCCCCGCGCCGCCATGGGTCAAGGACAAGCCCCGCCTGCATCGGTGCCCCGGCGGCTGAGATGATGGCGGTGGAATGGTCCAGCAGGATCCGCGAGTCGCCATTGGCGATGGCGCGGTGCAGGTCAAGCGTGGCGAAACCCTCGGCCTTCAGGCGTTTCTCCAAATCCTCTGCCCAATGCCAACACAGGCCGCGCGGCTTGCTGCCGTTGTTGACCTTCACGTTATGGATCAGCGGCGGGTCGGTGATCTGATAGGCGATCGCCAGTTCATGGGTATGCCGGTAAGCGATCCGCGCGGCACGGGCGGCCTCTTCGGGATTTACCTGCGGGGAGAGGTTTTCGATAGCGCGGGCGAGTTTCGCGATCTCGGCCTCGGTGCCCAGAGGCGGTGGGCCGTTGCGCGGCAGGGCGCAGGCGGAAAGCCCCAGCAACAGGGCAAAGACGAGCAATAGTCGGTAGAACATGGTTACCCCTTGGCAATCTCGCGGGCGAGGGCGCAGAACCCCTCAAGCGGCACCTGTTCGGCGCGGTCCGTGGGTTTCAGCCCCGCGGCGGTCAAACGGTCCTCGATATCCGGCGCAGCACCTTTAAGCGCCGAACGCAGCATCTTGCGCCGCTGATTGAAGGCCATCGCGACCACATGGCTCAGCACCTTCGGATCGGCAGGGAAGCGCGGCTCGGGCAGGGCGGTCAGATGCACCACGCTCGACGAGACCTTGGGCGGCGGGGTGAAAGCGCCCGGCGGCAACTGCATCACGATCCGCGCATCGCTGCGCCACTGCGCCAGCACGGCCAGCCGCCCATAGGCTTTCGCCCCCGGCTGCGCCACGATCCGCTCCGCCACCTCGCGCTGGAACATCAGCGTGAGGCTTTGCCAAAACGGCGGCCACTCGGGCGGGGTGAGCCAGCGGACCAGCAGTTCGGTCCCGACGTTATAGGGCAGGTTGGCGGCCACCCGGATGGGCGGGGTCAGATGGCTTCGCGGGTCGATCTCAAGCGCGTCGCCTTCGATCACCGTCAGGCGACCGGGGTAATGTTCCGCCACCTCGGCCAGCGCGGGCAGGCAGCGGCGGTCCTTTTCGATCGCCAACACATGACGCGCGCCTTCAGCCAGCAGCCCACGGGTGAGGCCGCCGGGCCCGGGGCCGATCTCCAACACGTCGCAATCGGCCATATCCCCGGCCTGACGCGCGATCTTGGCCGTGAGGTTCATATCCAGCAGAAAGTTCTGGCCGAGGGACTTGCGCGCCGCCAATTCGTGGGTGTTGATCACCTCGCGCAGCGGCGGGAGATTGTCGATTGCACTCATGTCTTCTGGCCCATCTGCCATGCCAATTTGATCGCTTCGATCATGCTGGTCGGGTTGGCGCGCCCTTGGCCCGCGATGTCAAAGGCGGTGCCGTGATCGGGCGAGGTGCGCACGAAGGGCAGCCCCAGCGTCACATTCACGCCCCGGTCGAAATCCAAGGTCTTGATCGGGATCAGCGCTTGGTCGTGATACATCGCAACCGCCGCGTCATAGCCCTCGCGGGCGCGGGCGTGGAACATCGTATCGGCAGGCAACGGCCCGGTCAGCGCAAAGCCTTCGCCCTGCATCTCAAGGATTAGCGGCGCGATCCAGTCAATCTCTTGCCGGCCCATGCTGCCGCCTTCGCCTGCGTGCGGGTTCAGCCCGGCGACGGCAATGCGGGGGCGGGCAATCCCAAAGCGGTTTTGCAATTCCTGCGCGGTGATCTCAATCGTGCGGCGCAGGCCCGAAGGGGTCAGCGCCTGCGGCACCTGATCGAGCGCGATATGGATCGTGGCAGGCACGACGCGCAATTGATCAGAGGCGAGCATCATCACCACGTCATCGACACCTGCAAGTGCGGCGAGGTATTCGGTATGGCCCGGATAGGCGAAGCCGGCCCCGTCTTGCAGCGCCTTCTTGTGGATCGGCGCGGTGCAGATGCCGCAGGCGGCGCCCGCCTGCACGAGGTCGACCGCCCGGGCGATCACATCGATCACCCCCTGCGCATGGCCGGGCTGCGGCACGCCGGGCAGGGCGGCGCTGTCGAAGGGATGAGGGAGCACGGGCAGCGCGTCGGCACTGGGCGCGCTCACCTCATCCGGGCTGTCGATCACGCGGTGCGGGACATCCTGCGGCAGATGACGCGGGTCGCCGATCCAGACCATCGGGATATCATTCGAAAGCGCCGCCCAAGCGCGGGAAGCGATCTCGGGGCCGATCCCGGCGGGTTCACCGCAGGTGATGGCCACCGGCCGGGACGGGCGGCTCATTGGCGGGTGATACGGGCTTCGGCGCGGGCCTGTTCCAGCAGCTGTGTGGCATAGCCCTCAAGCTTGCGCTGCCGGATCGAACTGACCACCGCCTCGCGGTTCACATCGGCATTGGCCGCCGTGGTGCGGTTGCAGAGCATCAGGAAGACCAAAGTCTCCCCATTGGCACGGGTCAGTGCGGTGGAGACTTCGCCGGGGTCGAGTTTCGCCAGTTCAATGGCCACGTCCTGCGGTATCTCCGCCGGGGCCTTGGTGCCACGGTCCAGCACATTGGCGGGCTGGCCCTTGGCCACGCCATAGAGGTCGTCACATTGATCCACCTGACCGCGCAGCTGTGCCGCGCGCGACAGGGCAGCCTCGGAACGGCCACCAGGGATGTAATAGGCGGCATAATCGATCTCGGAATACTCGACGCTCGGCTTGCCGGTCTCTTCGATGCCGCGCAGTTGGAAAAGGGCCACAGCATTGGGGATCGGCAGCGGCGCCGTCACCTCACCCGGGGCAAGGGCCAAGAGGATGGGCCGCAGGCTGGCGGGCAATTTTTCAAGCGGTGTCCAAGGCATCCGGCCCCCGCGCCCGCGCGAGGCGGTGGCGGAATGCTTGCTGGCATAGGACGAGAATTCGGCTTCCGAGCGGCTTTCCGAAATGCGTTCGGCCAGCGCGTTCACCTGATCGGCATTCTGCGGCGGGGCGGGAATGATGATCTCAGACAACAGCACGCGCAGACCGTTATTGCCCCGGCTGCTGCCAAGCGCGCGGTCGACCTCTTCGTCGGTGATGTTAACGCGGCCATTATAGCGCGCGCGAATAAGGTCACGCCAAGCGGCGCTGATCACGATAAAGTCGCGAAAGGTCTCTTCGGAAATCTGCGCTTGGCCCAGCACTTTCAGGAACTCTTCGGTCGTCAGATCCGCGCGGCTGGCAAATTCCGCCATGCCGGATCGAATGCCCTCGGGGGTGACTTCAAGCCCGGCTTGATCCAGAATCTGCCCGCGCAGGCGGTCGTCGATCAGACTATCGATCACGCTGTCGGTATCGGCCCCGGGGGCGCCGATCAGCTGCATGAAACGCTGGCGCTGCTGCACTTCGTAGCCGGTGATCACCTCGTCATTGACACGAGCCACAGGCGCAAAGAGGTTCTGCGCCGCTGCGGATTGGCCGATGACCAGAGCAAGGGCGAGTGCCGCAGTGCCACGGATCCCGGTGCGGACGGTCTGTTTCGTTACTTCCCACATGAGCGTACGTATCTTTCTGTTCCGGTGTTTGCGGCAAAGCCCCTGAGGCCGATGTTAAAACCGATATCCGTTGAGGGCTCAACACTTGTTGAGGATGAATAGCTGCGGTTCACCGAAAGGTCGACCTGCACGCATTCATTGTTGTAGCTCAGGCCAAGACCCGCCGTCGCTGCGCGTTCGTCAGCAAGATCGAACCGCCATTCGGCGGACGCCTGCCATTGGCTGTTGATCGAATAGCTGCCGTCGAAGGTGATCTCAGACACGTCTTCGTTGCGGTCCTCGGCAGCGTCTTCATGCAGCCAGACATAGCTGCCCGAGATCTGCCCGCGTTTGAAATCCCAGACCCCGCGCAGCTCGGCCTTGGCGACCTCGAAGTCATCATCGACCAGCCCGCGCCCGATGAGCGCAAGACCGTTGTCGCTGCGCAATTGCCCGGCCAGCAGGAAATCGGAATAGGTGCCCTGCAGGCCTGAGCTAAAGCTAAAGGCATCATCCGCATCGGCGCGGATCACCTGACCGAAAGACAGGCTGGCATCCATGCCATTGGGATCGAGCCGCGCCCAATTCACCCCGATGGCCGCCACGGCACCCCGTTCGCGCCGGTCGGGCCGGGGGAAGCGGCTGAGCGACAGAAGGTTGCCCTCATCATATTCCACCAGCGTGCTTTCCTCATTCGGAATGTCGAGCCGATCACCGCCAGTCCAACCCAATTGCACCAGCGGTTCAAGCTGTTGCACCACGCCTGCGGCCTCGCGGCGCTGCATGGGGTAGCGCATGGTGACGGCAGCATGGGGCACGAGGTCGGAGTAGCGCCCGTCATAGACCGCATCTTGCGCGATGTTGAACAGACCAAAGCTCGCCCCGGCCTCGACGTCGGTCACCAGACCGTTGCCGAAGGTGAAGCGGCGCAGCCAAGCGGCCTCCCCGTTGAGCCGCGACACGTCGCGCCCGTCGGCCTCGCCATCTCCGTTGCCATCGGTGCTGAGGTCCGACGACCGGCGGTGGCTATGAGCCTCAAGCGTCAGGCGGAGCTCACCGCCCACGGAAACTGGGAAATAGCGCCGCTCGAATTCACCATCCAAGACCAGATTGGGCAGCAGATCATTATCCTCACCATCGCGGAGCGATTGGTAGTTCAGCAGGGTTGCCCGCATATATTCATCGCGCCGTGCGCGGCTGACGGTCAATTCGCTGGTCAGACGGTCCTTACCCGAATAGCCATAGTCGCTCAGATAGGAACTGTCGCTCGTTGTCTCGATATCGAAATACAGTTTGTAGTCGCGCCGCAGATCGAAACTGCCGGTGCCAAAGAGGTAGCCACGGGTTTTGCCGGGGTCCAACTCATCATCGGTGATCGCCCCTTCGAACTCGATCCGCCCCGAAACGAAAGCCTGACGGTAGCGGAACTCAAGCGTGCCGGTTTCGGCGGAAAGATAGGGGGTCAGCGTCAGATCGCGGTGATCGCCGATCTTGATGAAATAGGGCAGTTTCAGCCCAACGCCCAATTGCGAAGTCGAGCGGACCGTGGGCGCCAGAAAGCCAGTCGCGCGGTCCAACGTGGGGTCGGGCAGACGCAGGCGGGGCAGATAGGCAATGGGCACGTTCTTGATGCGGAACTGCGCCTCGTCAAAGTAAAGCTGCTGCGCCACTTGGTCATGCACCACCCGTTTCGCGCGGATTTGCCAGAGCGGCGTTTCGCCATCTTCGCAGACTTTGCAAGAGGTTACGGCGGCTTTGTAAAGTTGGCTATAGCGGCCTTCGACCCGGTTGATCTGCACGGCGGCAAGCTGCAACTGCTGCTCAAGGATCATCCGCGCGCCGCGCAAAAGGCCGGACTGCAAGCCCGCATCAAGTGAGGCCGCATCGGCAAGGATCGTGGTATTCTCCCCCTCAGACAGCACGATCGGCCCTTCGATACTAAGCGCGCCGGTGGCCTGATCATAGCGGATCGCCGTGGCGCGCAGCCGCGTCTCCCCTTGGAAGGCTTCGACATTTCCCTGCGCGACCAAGACCTTATCGCGTGTAATGAAGACCTGATCGGCCACCAGAACGGCGGGGCGGTCGCTGGCAGGCGCGGTCTGGGCGGCAAGGCTCAGAGGCGCGAATGAAAGGGCAAGTCCAACAAGGGCCGCGCGCATGTCAGCCGTCCTCCGCATGCAGTAGCAGGCCTAGCGCCAGAAAAATCGCCGCCACGGGCGGCGCCCAAGCGGCAAGGATCACGGGGATCTGGCCATTCTCGCCAAGGATCTGTGCGAAACTGCGAATGAAATACAAACCGAACCCCAGCAAAATCGAGGCCAGCACAGCAACGCCGGTCCCCCCAAAGCGGGTATGGCGCATGGTGAATGCGCTCGCAACCAGAACCATGGCCACTAGAAAGAAGGGCCGCGCAAGCTCGGCCTGAAGCCAGACCTCATGCTGGCGCGTGCTGAACCCGGCCTGTTCCAACTGTCGAATGAACTCGGGCAGTTCATAGATTGAGACGGCAGCGACACGGCCAATGCTTTCGCGGATACGCTCGACCGTGAGGGAGGAGGGGATCGTCAGGGTCTCATGCATCTCCGCCGCGCCTTCGGCGTTCACCCCGGCCGCCAGCGGCCAAATCTTCGCCCCGGTGAGTTCCCAATCGCCGCTGCTAAGTTGCGCGCTTTCGGCTTCGATGCGCCGGATCGGGCCCTTCTCGGCATCATAGCTGATAATCGTGACGTTATAGAGGACAGAGGCGTCGGCGTTGGTGCGCCATGCGCGAATGACCGATTGGCCTTCCTCCGTGCCTTGCCGCAGCCACAGCCCCTCGTCACTGACCGAGAGCGCCGCGCGGCCATTGGACCGGTATTCTTGGGTCAATTGCTCGGCCCGCTCACTGGTCGCCGCGACGATCGGGTTGAGCATGGCCACGGCCAGCGTGCCGATGATCAAGGCCACCACCACCGGGGCCACCAGCGCGCGCAGGGCCGAGCGGCCCGCGGCCCGGGTCACCACCAATTCGGAGGACCGCGCAAGGCCAATGAAAAGCGCCACTGTGGCGAGAATCATGATCAGCGGCAGGATCATGTTGATGGTCTGGGGCATGTGCAGCAGCGTCATGCCCAGCACCTGATCCCAGCCCACATCGTCATCGGCGAAACGCCGGGCTTGATCCACACCATCGACCAGCATCACCAGCGCGGCCAGCACCCCGGTGATGACGAGAAAACTCATAAAAAAGCGGCGGGCGAAATAGAAATGCAGGATCATGTGGCGGCCCTCTTGCCACGCAGACGCCGCCTTATCCAGCGCGGATGTGCGGCTTGCCAAAGCATCGCCAGCGTCAGCACGGCCCCAATGAGCGAGGGCAGATAGGCCAGCGGCCAGAGCGCCGCCGCCTCGCGGATTTGCACCACCATCGTGCCCCGCAGCCCGTCGATGGCGATGAGCAGTCCAAAAGCGATCACCGCCTCGCGCCAGACGCCAAAGCGGGAAAAACCGCCGAGGATCAAAGTCGCAAAGCCGATCATCGCGGCGACGAGACAGAACAGCGGCTGCGCGAAGCGGCCATGCAGCTCTTCGGCCACCACGCCCGGCGAGGTGTCGGTCGCCGCTGCGACCCCGTCCCAATCCCAAAGCAGATCAGGCGTGACCATGGTACTCACCGACAGGTCGATCGCGTCTCCGCTGCTGACCAGCGGGGAAATATCGAACGAAAAGTCGCGGAATTTGGCCGTCGCCAAACGGTTGCTCTCGGTGTCCAGCCGTTGGGCCATGCCGTTGAGCATGATCAGCGTCGTGTCGTCGCCGTTGCGGGCGAGGTAGGCTTCGGCAGCGGTGTAGATCACACCTTCGTCGGCCTTGCGCCGATCCGACAGAAAAACATCGCGCAGCACCCCGTCACTGTCGATGGCGCGGGCATAAAAGGTGACATCGTCGGAGGGATGCAGAAAAGTCCCCTCCGTCAGCAGCCTTGCGGTGAGGTTGCGCGAGATTTCGGCCTCGCGCTGCTTCAACTGCCCCTGCGCCATGGGGACCAGAAAATGGCTCAGCACCGTCATCATCGCCGCCACGCAAAGCCCGAAAACGAAGACAGGCCGCGCCAGCCGCCACGGGCCGGAGCCTGCGGCCTGAAGCACCGTCAACTCGGATTCGCCCGACATGCGGTTGGTCACATAGACCGAGGCGGCAAAGGTCGCGATGGGCAGGACGGTGACGATGAGTTTCGGCAGGCCGAGGGCCGTGAACTCCAAAAACACCAAGGCGGACTGGCCATCGCCGATCAAACGGTCGAACAGGACAACCGCGCGGTTGATCCAGAAAAGCGCCACCAGCACCAAAGCGAAAAAGCCGAACATAACCAGAAGTTGCGACAGCATGTAGCGGTCAATTCTTGCCACTCTGATCCCCCGAGATGCTCTGACGGCCTTTGCGCAGATCTTAAAGCAATTCGCGGGGCGGGAAAACTGCTATCTGGCCATGCGCGGCGCGGCGCGGTAGGTCTGGGGCAAAATCAACCATGAGGCATGCCATGACCGATCTGACCCCCATCACATTCGCCGAGACCGACATCGACCGTATCGCGGGGCATTCCGGGCGGGTCGCGGTGTTTCTGCCCGAGGGGCGGCTCGATGCCGGGGCGCGGCGGGTGAACCGTCTGACCAAAGGCGCCTTGCAGCGGCTGGTGGAAAGCGAGCGTTTCGCGGCCCTGAAACCCGGCGATGTTCTCAGCATGGGCTACCCCGCAGGCATGGCGGCAGAGGCGGTGGACGTGGTTCATATGCCGCGCCGGGCCGAGGTGATGACCGCGCGCAAGGCCGGGGCCGCGCTGGCCAAACGCCGGGGTGACAGCGATCTGCTGATGCTGGCCGCCGCAACACGCCGGGTGGCCGATGTGGCCTTTGGTCTGGCAATGCGGGACTACGGCTTTGAAGATCACAAATCCGCGCCCAAGGCGCGCAAAGGCACGGTCGAGGTCATGTGTTCCAAACCCGATGACGCGCGTGAGGCCGCCGCACCGCTCATGGCCGTGGCCGAGGGGGCCTTCATGACCCGCGATCTGACCAATGCGCCCGCCAACATCCTGACCACCACCAATTTTGCCGAACGACTGGCCGAGATGGAGAGCTTGGGCCTGAAAGTTGAAGTTCTGGATGAGGAAGAACTCGCAAAGCTCGGAATGCGCACGCTTTTGTCTGTGGGCCAAGGTTCGGACAGCCCATCGAAAGTGGTCGTGATGCGGTGGGAAGGCGGCGCGGATGACGCAGCCCCTCTGGCGCTGGTCGGCAAGGGTGTGGTCTTTGACACCGGCGGCATCAGCCTTAAACCCGGGGCTGGCATGGAAGACATGACCATGGACATGGGCGGCGCGGGCGTCGTCTCGGGCGTGATGCGCACACTTGCACTGCGCAAGGCTAAGGCGAATGTCGTGGGGCTTGTGGGTATCGTTGAAAACATGCCCTCGGGCAATGCCACCCGTCCGGGCGATGTGATCACCACGATGAAGGGCGATACGGTGGAGGTGATCAACACCGACGCCGAGGGGCGTTTGGTGCTCTGCGATGTCATGTGGTACACGCAAGACCGTTTCAAACCCGCGGCGATGATTGATTTGGCCACGCTGACCGGGGCCATCATCATCGGGCTGGGCCACGAGAACGCCGGGGTCTTTTCGAATGACGACGGGCTGTGCAACGATTTCCTAAAAGCCGCCGAGAGCGAAGGCGAGGGCGCGTGGCGGATGCCGCTGGGGCAGGGATATGATGACCTGCTGAAAAGCCGCGTGGCCGACATGAAGAACATCGGCGGGCGTCCGGCCGGGTCGATCACCGCGGCACAATTCCTCAAGCGTTTCGTCAAGGATGAGACACCTTGGATTCACCTCGATATTGCCGGTGTCGCCTCGTTGAAATCCGAAAGCACGCTGGCGCCTGCGGGCGCGACGGGCTGGGGCGTGGCGGCGTTGAACCGTCTCGTCGCCGATCGTTTCGAGAAGGGCTAAGCGACTGATGGGGGCGGCTTACTTCTATCACCTGACCCAGCGACCTCTGGTCGAGACGCTGACGATGCTGCTGGAAAAGTCGCTTGCCAATGGCTGGCGCGTGGCCCTGCGCGGGACGGACCGGGCGGGGCTACAGGCGCTGGACCGGGCGCTTTGGACCTATGCGGATGACAGTTTTCTGCCCCATGGCATGGCGGGCGGGCCGCAGGACGCGGATCAGCCCGTGCTGCTGACGCTGGAGGATGGCGCCCCCAATCGGGCGGATTGTCTGATGACGGTGCATGGGGCCGATGTCACGGCTGCGGAAGTGGCAGCGCACCAACGGGTCTGCGTCTTGTTCGACGGGCATGATCCCGTGGCGTTGGATCAGGCACGCGGCCTGTGGAAGCGGCTGAAATCCGACGGCGCCTCGGCCCAATATTGGTCCGAGGAAAGCGGTCGCTGGGAAAAGAAGGCCGAGACTTAAAGGGCGGCAGTGCAGGGGCAGGGGCCGAAAGCCCGCCGCCCCTGAACGCGGATCAGGCCGCTTTGTCGAGCGCGGGTTTCGCGGCAGCGGCGGATTTGCTCGCCTCGGCCTCCGGTGCTGCGGGTTCGACCTTGCTGACATAGGATTTGGCCGCTTCGACCGCGCTGTTGTTCACCGGCGCGATCGTGTCCAGCAGGGCGCGGGTGCGCTGGCTATCGACACTGCGCTGTGCTGCGGCGCGGGCAAAGGCTTCGTCATCCGCGCTCGTGGCCTTTTGAGCCGTCTCGACCGGCTTTGCCTGTGCCACAGCTTGCACCGTTTCGACCTTGGCAGGCGCTTGCACGGCTTGAGGTTTGGATGCCTCCTGCGCCGCCGCGCTGTTCTGCGCGATCTGCCCGTCATTGGCGGGTTTCGCCTGCGCCTGGGATGGCTTGTCCTTGGCCTTTTCGGCCTCTTGCGGCTTTTCAGCCTTCTCCGCCTTAGCGGGTTTGTTGCTTTGTTGGTAGGAGGATGACCCACCAAAAATGTTCATCAGCATAGCAGCACTTTCTCCAAAATTGGGTACAGTTGTGCCCTGCAGATATCCGCTCAAAAGGGCGGGAACCTGTTCAATTCACGGCGAATGCGGCGTCATTTTGCGGCGTGTTTGATGTTTTGCCCCGTATTTCCGGCAAGGTCTTGCCCTATTCCGTCAGCGGCTTAGGCGCAGTTCACCGCCGCTGATCTCGATCCGGCCCCAACGTTGCAGGTAGCCCATGCCGAGCAATGATTGCGACATGATCCCGTCATTCACTACCGCGGGGACGTTGTGATCGACCGCATGGCCCACCACCACCTCGTCGAGACGCACGAAGGCGGTGCGCGTTTCGCCATTGGCGGTGCCCGCGCGGCCAAGGTAATCCAGCCCCTCGGGGTCGATGCCGATGCGCGCCGCGTCGGATTTGGTCAGCACGATATCGGATGCGCCCGTATCGACGACAAAGCGCACCGGCGCGCCGTTGATCTGGGCCGTCAGGTAGTAATGCCCATCGCGCCCGCGGGGCAGGACGATGTCACCCTCTTCGCTGATGGTCAGATGTTGGCGCGCTGTGTCGCGGGTGATGTCCTGCCACAGGCCGACGCCCGCCGCCGCACCGGTAAAGATCAGCCCCCAAACCGCCGCCTGTTGCAGCGTCTTGTTCATGTTGGGGCGGCTGTGCATGAGAAACCAGCCCGCCACCATGGCCAGAAGAACGATGAGATAGATCAGATGTGCTGTGTCGATACCGGCCATGAACGCGCCCCCTTACATCTCATATAGGAAGGCCGCGCGGAAATGTCAGCCGGGCGTGGGGCCGGGGCCAAAGCCAAAAGCCGCCAAGCCGTCGAGCACGAATTGCACCGAGAGCGCCGCCAGCAACATGCCGAGCAGGCGGGTCACGATGTTAATGCCCGTCTTGCCCATCGCCCGCTCAAGCGCGCCGCTGACCTGCATAGTCAGCGCCATGACCACCAGTGTCAGCGCGGTGATCACGATAATGGTCAACAGCCCTTCGCCGCCCGGTTTTTCCCCCGTCAGCAGGATGACCGAGGCGATGGAGCCGGGGCCCGCAATCAACGGAATGGCCATGGGGAAGACGGAAGGGTCGTCGTGGTCGTCTTCATCCGCGCGGTCCTCGCGCCGTTTGGTGCGGCGGTCAAAGAGCATGTCGAGCGCGGTGATGAACAACAAGATGCCGCCCGCCACGCGGAAAGCGGGCATGGAGATGCCGATGAACCCCAGCACCGCTTCGCCGAAAGCGGCGAAGATCAGCAGCACCAACCCGGCCACGCCTACCGCGCGCCATGCGATCTTGCGCCGCTCTGCGTTGCTCATCCCGCGGGTAAGCGCGAGGAAGACCGGCGCGATGGCGATGGGGTCGATCACCACGAACATCGTGACGAGGGCGGTGATCATATAGGCGGTGTCGAGGGTCATGGGGTTTCCTTGGCGCGGGGCTTCTTGCCAGAATGCACGAGGGCCGCCCCTTAGGCGACCCCTCCGATGTGATAAAGTGAACGCTTCCGGATCAGGCCGTGGCCTTCTCCAGCTTTTCCTGTGCGCCCATCCAAAGCGATTCCGCGCGGTCCAGCGCCTCCATCACCTCGGCGTATTTCTTGTTCCAGACCTCAAGCTCACCGGTTTTGGCGTCCTCATAAAGCGCGGGATCGGCGAGTTTCTTGGCGAGCTTGTCGCGCATCTCGTTGATCTTTTCCATCCGCGCTTCGGCCTTGCGGACCTCGCTGCGCAGGGCCAAAACCTCATCGCGGCTTGCGCGTTTGGGCTTGGGCGCTTCTTTCGGCTTGGCGGGGTTCTTGCTAACCGGCTTTTCCGGCGTCAGCAGCATTTTGCGATAGGCTTCGAGGTCTTCCTCATAGGGTTTGACCGTGCCTTTCGACACCAGCCACAGCCGGTCGGCCACCAGCGACAGCAGGTGCATGTCGTGGCTGACGAGGATCACCGCGCCCGAGTAGCGCGTCAGCGCCTCCACCAGCGCCTCACGGCTTTCGATATCAAGGTGGTTGGTCGGCTCATCGAGGATCAGCAGATGCGGCGCGTGCAGCGTGGCCAGCAGCAGCGAAAGTCGCGCCTTCTGCCCGCCTGACAGGCGGCCCACCTCGGTTTCGGCCTGCTCCGGGCCAAGGCCGAAGCCCGCAAGCTGCGCGCGCAGTTTCGATTGCAGCACGCCGGGGCGCGCGGCGATCATGTGCTGCAGCGGGGTTTCCTCGACGATCAGCTCATCCACCTGATGCTGGGCGAAGAAACCCACGCGCAGCTTGGAGGAGTTGATCTGCCGCCCGGCCATCAGGGGCAGGCGGTCTGACAGAAGTTTCGCCAGCGTCGATTTGCCCTGACCGTTCTTGCCCAGAAGGGCGATCCGGTCGTCTTGGTCGATGCGCAGGTTCAGGCGCGTGAGCACCGGGTTGTCGTCGCTATAACCGACTGCGCCGTTCTCGATGTTGATGATCGGCGGCGAGAGTTCCTCGGGCTCGGGGAAGGTGAATACCTTGCGCGCCGCCTCTTCGGGCGCGGTGATCATGTCCATCTTCTCGATCATCTTGAGACGCGATTGCGCCTGCTTGGCCTTGCTGGCCTTGGCCTTGAAACGGTCGACGAAGGCCTGCATGTGATCGCGCCGGGCCTGTTGCTTCTTGGCCATCGCCGCCTGCAACGCGCGTTTCTCGGCGCGCTGGCGGGCGAATTGGTCGTAGGGGCCTTGGTAATAGGTCAGCTTGCGGTCTTCGAGGTGCAGGATGCCGCCTACGGCGCGGTTCAACAGGCCGCGGTCGTGGCTGATGATCAGCACCGTATGGGGATATTTCGCCAGATAGCTTTCCAGCCAGAGCGCGCCTTCAAGGTCGAGGTAGTTGGTCGGCTCGTCCAAAAGCAGCAGGTCGGGCTGGGCAAAGAGCACGGCGGCGAGCGCCACGCGCATCCGCCAGCCGCCGGAGAAGGCGGAGCAGGGCATCTGCTGCTCTTCGTCGTCGAAACCAAGCCCCTTGAGGATCGACGCTGCGCGGCCTTCGGCGGACCAAGCGTCGATATCGGCCAGACGGGTCTGGATGTCAGCGATGCGGGCAGGGTCTTCGGCGGTCTCGCTCTCTTTCATCAACCGGGCACGTTCAATGTCGGCCTCCAGCACCGTGTCGATGAGCGAGGTCTCGGACGACGGCACCTCTTGCGCGACGCCGCCGATCTTGGCGCGGGAGGGCAAAGAGATATCGCCGCTGTCGAGTGACAGCTCACCACGGATGATTTTGAACAGCGTCGTCTTGCCCGCGCCGTTGCGCCCGACGATGCCGACCTTATGCCCCTCGGGGATCACGGCGGAGGCTTCCTCGAACAGGGGGCGGCCTTCGACGGAGTAGTTGATTTCTGAAATGCGTAACATGAAAGCCGTTTGGAGCAAGCGGGGCCGAAGGTCAATCACGGCTTTTCATGGGCCAGACCCCATGCTAGGGAGCGCGCAAATCAACACCCGCTATGGAGTACAGCCAATGGCCCTCGAACGCACCTTCTCGATCATCAAGCCCGACGCAACCCGCCGCAACCTGACTGGCGCCATCGTCAAGAAATTCGAAGACGCGGGCCTGCGCGTTGTCGCACAAAAGCGCATCCACCTGACCAAAGCGCAGGCGGGCGAGTTCTACAAAGTGCACGCTGAGCGTCCCTTCTACGACGAACTGTGCGAGTTCATGGCTTCCGCGCCGATCGTGGCTCAGGTTCTCGAAGGTGAAAACGCCATCGCGAAAAATCGCGAAGTGATGGGCGCGACCAACCCTGCCGATGCGGCAGAGGGCACCATTCGCGCAGAATTTGCTGAAAGCGTTGGCGAAAACTCCGTCCACGGTTCCGACGCACCGGAAACCGCAGCGGTTGAGATCGCTTACTTCTTCTCCGGTTTGGAACTGGTCGGCTAAGCCACCCGTTCTTCGGAAAGACTGAAAGGGTCGCCTTGGGGCGGCCCTTTTTCTTTGGCGATCAGTTGTTGAGCGTCGGGTGGTGCGAGGACATGCGCCCTTCGACATCGCCCATCGGCGGGGCTTTAGCCGCCTGGTCTTTTAGGTGACGCTCCAGCAAGTCGACGTTGCGCAGTTTCGACTTCCAACCGATATCGAAGAGGTCACCGACCAGCGGGACGGAGCCGATCACATAGTCGACCCCGGTGTTCACCAGCATTTTTGCCAGTACGCTTTTCGGCGCGCCCATGCGGTGCGATTCTTTCAGGATGTAGGCCGCGGGCAGAAGGGCGAGCGTATCGCCCACCACCGGCACGAGGCCCAGAATCGAATCCCATCCCATCCGCACGCCGACGATCGGCAGCTTAAAGGCGCTGTCCATGCTGACGGCCAAACGGCGCAGACGGGCGAGGTCAGCTTCGTGAGAGGGGGTATGGGGTTTCATATCTTTCCTTGCGTGTTGCTCTAGGCGGCAAACGCGTGGTCCGACCCCAAAGTTCCCCCCCAATCCGATGCGCGGGGAGCGCCGTTCAAAGGCTGGCGTAGTCGGTGATCAGCGGCGTAGGGCGCTGCGGCGGTTGGGCCGAGGTGCCGTTCGGCTTCGGCGCGGGCTTTGGTTTCTGTGGTTGCGGCGTTCTGTCTAGTCGGGCCATCGGGTAGCTCCTTTGCTGCTCGCTGGGGTTTGATGTCTCTCACCCCCGCAACCAGCTTGGGCGCGGTTCGGGTCCATAAAGGGGCCAGATTGCGCCCAGAATGGGGCATTTGTTGCGATTTTGCGACGGAAACGCGCGTATTCCCCTATGAGTTGAGAGTGAAACGCGCCTCTGCCTGCAGGGTGGCCTCTGGGGCCACGCGCCCCCGGCCTGTCAGATCGACCAGATGCGCCAGCACGTTTCGGGTGGCCGCGCCTAAGAGCGCGGCAGGCGTTTCGGTATAGATGGCGCGGGCGAGGTCCTCCGCCGTGGCGGGCCCGGCAGCCAGTGCATCGAGGATCGACACCTCCCGCGCGCGACGATGCGCCACCAACCAGTCGAGCCGCGCGTTGGGGTCGCTCACCGGTGCGCCGTGACCGGGGTAGAACACCCGCCATTGCCGCGCGCCCAGCTTCTCGCAGGAGGCCATGAAATCAGTCAGATCCCCATCAGGGGGCGAAACGAGCGAGGTCGCCCAGCCCATGACGTGATCCGCTGTCAGACAGGCATCCCCCCAAGCGAGGCTGACATGATTGCCGATATGGCCCGGCGTGTGCAGCACCTCCAACGCCCAGCCATTGCCCTCAAGCACGTCGCCATCGGACAGATGGTGGTCGGGGCGAAACCCGTGGTCCACCCCTTCGCCGCCGCCCATCAGCCCCGCCTCGGCCAGCCTTCGCATCACCGGTGAACGGCCCGACCGCGCGTCACCAAAGGCCCAAACCTCGGCCCCCGTGCGCTCGGCCAAGGGGCGGGCCAGAGGGGAGTGATCCAGATGCGTATGGGTCACGATGATATGGCTGATCCGCTGCCCCGGTTTGATCGCGGCGAGGATCGCCTCAAGATGCGCCGAGCTGTCGGGGCCGGGGTCGATCACCGCCACATCGGTCTCGCCCAAGAGATAGGTATTGGTGCCGCGATAGGTCATCGGCGAGGGGTTGGGCGCCACGATCCGCCGCAGCCCGGGTTCCAAGGTTTCGGCAAGGCCAATCTCGGGGTCGAAGTTGTCGGGCGGCAGCATGGTTTCACCTTTCGCTGGGGCAGGGGGCTGGCTAAGGTCTAGCCATGAATTTTGCCTGGCTCAAACGATATGTACCGCGCGGCATCTATGGACGCGCCGCGCTGATCCTGCTGTTACCAGTGGTGTTTTTGCAATTGGTCGTCGTGGTGATCTTTGCGCAGAGGCATTTCGAAGGTGTCACCGGCCAGATGACCGATACGGTGTTGCGGGAGCTGGAACTGGTCATGCTGGCGGTCGGCACGGCCCCCGATGCGCAATCCGTGCCCACAGCGGTTGAGGCGCGGGCGGGCCCGCTTGATTTCGTGGTGACTCCCGCCAACCGTCCGCTGCCCGGAGAAGACAGCATGCTGTGGTACGACTATTCGGGCCGCGTCCTCATCCCCCGGCTGCGCAGCAAGATGGACGGGATCGAAGCGGTGGACCTCAGTGATGACGATTTCGTCGTGCTCTATATCGAAAGCGTGCACGGGCCGCTGCGGATCCAGTTCGAGCGGCGGCGCATCTCGGCCTCGAACCCGCATCAGCTTTTCGTCTACACCGTCTTTTTCGGCGTACTCTTGAGCTATATCGCCACGATCTATCTGCGCAATCAGCTGCGCCCGATCAAACGTCTGGCCCGCGCGGCGGAGGCCTTTGGCCGGGGGCGGCATGAGCCTTATACTCCCACCGGCGCCATCGAAGTCCGCGCGGCGGGCAACGCCTTTGTCGACATGCGCGCCCGGATCGAGCGGCAGATCGAGCAACGCACGCTGATGCTTTCGGGGGTGAGCCACGACCTGCGCACGCCGCTGACCCGGATGCGCCTCGGCCTGTCGATGATCGACGAAGAGGATGCAGCCCCGCTGCTGGCCGATGTCGATGATATGCAGCGGATGCTGGACGAATTCCTGAACTTCGCCAAGGGCGCCGCTGAGGGTGAGCCTGAAGAGGTGGCCCCGCATGGGTTCGTCAGCGCCATCGTCGAAGACGCGCAACGCACCGGGCGCAAAGTCACACTACTGCCGCCCGAGGGCGCGGGCGAGGGGATCGTGAAGCTGCGCAGGGTCGCGATGCGCCGGGCGGTGGACAACCTTATTTCCAACGCCGTGCGCTATGGCACGCAGGCCGAAGTCTCGGTCATGCTGAGCGACCGCACCCTGCGCATCCGGGTCGAAGACGATGGCCCCGGCATCCCAGAAGCGCGGCGGGACGAGGCGACGCGGCCTTTCTCGCGGCTTGATCCTGCGCGCAATCAGGACAAGGGCGGCGGCGTGGGGCTTGGCCTTGCCATCGCCTCCGACATCGCCCGCGCCCACGGCGGGGTGCTGCGGCTTGGGGAATCGGACCGCCTAGGCGGGCTGCGCGCCGATATCGTCATCGCGCGGTGACCCGGCGGCAGGATTGTGCCGCGCGCGCGGCTTTGCCACAGTGAACCGACCTTTGAACGGAGCGCACCGATGACCCCCTATGACATGATCAAAGCCCATCTCGACACCGCCGTGCCCTTTGCCGCCCATGTCGGGGTGAAACTGCTCCAGATCGGTGACGGCACCGCCAACGCCGAATTGGTGCAGCGGCATGAAACCTCGAACCACATCGGCACGCAGCATGCGGGCGCGATGTTCACGCTGGGCGAAGCCGCCTCGGGGGCTGCCATGGCGGGGGCTATTGCACCGGTGATCATGGACATGCGCCCCGTGGCGGCCATGGGGCAGATCACCTTTAAAAAGATCGCCGAAGGCACGCTAACCGCCCATGCCAAAACCTCGCGCCCCGGGGCCGAGCTGCTGAGCACTCTGCAAGAAGACGGAAAAGTCGCCTTTGACGTGGCGGTCGACATCCAGAACGAAGCGGGTGAAACGGTGGTCGAGATGCAAGTGAACTGGCACGTCAGCGCCAAACGGTGACGGCCACGAAAGGCGGGGGGCGGAAGTATGGTAGGCCCGGCAGGACTTGAACCCGCAACCAAAGCGTTATGAGCGCTCTGCTCTAACCAATTGAGCTACAGGCCCGCCATGAGCGTTTGGGTATGACGCCGCAGGCCGAGCGTCAAGACATTAGCTGCACCAAATGATTGCAGTGGGCCGCGCAATACTCTAACCCCGCGCGCAAGGGAAAATGCGCGCCGGGGGCCATGACCATGACGAAATCCGACAACGGAATCACCTATGCCGAAGCAGGCGTGGATATTGACGCAGGCAATGCGCTTGTAGAGCGGATCAAACCGGCGGCGAAATCCACCGCGCGGCCCGGTGTCATGTCCGGCCTCGGCGGCTTTGGCGCGCTGTTCGATCTTAAGGGCGCAGGCTTTACCGACCCGGTGCTGGTCGCCGCGACAGACGGTGTGGGCACCAAGTTGCGCATCGCGATTGATACGGGCAATGTCGACAGCATCGGCATTGATCTGGTCGCCATGTGTGTCAACGATCTGGTCTGTCAGGGGGCCGAGCCGCTCTTCTTCCTCGACTATTTCGCCACCGGCAAACTGGAGCTCGACAGCGCCGCGCGGATCATCGAAGGCATCGCCAAGGGCTGTGCCGATTCCGGTTGTGCCTTGATCGGGGGCGAGACGGCTGAAATGCCGGGCATGTATCACGCGGGCGACTTCGACCTCGCTGGTTTCTCGGTCGGCGCGATGGAGCGGGGGACCGAGCTGCCGCGCGACGTGAAAGAGGGCGACGTCCTCTTGGGCCTGCCGAGCGACGGGGTCCATTCCAACGGCTACAGCCTTGTACGGAAGATCGTTGAACGGAGCGGTCTGGGCTGGGGTGACGATTGCCCATGGGGCGAAGGTGATCTGGGCAATGCGCTGCTCACACCCACGAAACTCTACGTCAAAGGCGCTGTGGCGGCTCTGCGCGCGGATGCCGTCTCGGCTCTGGCGCATATCACCGGCGGTGGCCTGACCGAGAACCTGCCGCGCGTGCTGCCCGTGGGGCTGGCTGCTGAGATCGACCTCAATGCATGGGAACTCCCGCCGGTGTTCAAATGGCTGGCCGCCCAAGGCGGCATGGCCGAGGCCGAGATGCTCAAGACCTTCAACGCCGGGATCGGCATGGTCGCCGTGGTTTCCACCGACAAGGTCGAGGCCGCCAAGGCCGCCTTTGCCGAGGATGGCCATCGCGCGATTGAGATTGGCCGCATCACCACCGGCAATGGCGTCACCTATTCCGGCGCGCTGCTTTGACCAAGCGGGTTGCAATTTTCGTCTCGGGCGGCGGCTCCAACATGCGGGCGCTGGTCGAGGATATGACCGGCGACCATGCAGGCCGCCCCTGTCTGGTGCTGTCGAACAACGCGGATGCGGGGGGGATCGCTTGGGCGCAAGGGCAGGGGATCGCGACCGAGGTGGTCGATCACCGCCCCTTCGGCAAGGACCGCCCAGCCTTTGAGGCGGCGCTCAGTGCCGCGCTTAAGGCCCATGCGCCTGACATCATCTGCCTTGCCGGTTTCATGCGCAAATTGACCGAAGGATTTACCGATGCTTGGGCGGGGCGGATGATCAACATCCACCCTTCGCTATTGCCGAAATACCGCGGGCTGCACACCCATGCCCGCGCACTGGAGGCTGGCGATACCGAACATGGCTGCACCGTGCATGAGGTGACCGCCGCACTTGATGACGGTCCGATCCTTGGTCAGGCGCGCATCCCCGTTCTGCCCGGCGACACTCCCGAGACTTTGGCCGAGCGGGTGTTGGTGCAGGAACACCGCCTTTACCCCGCCGTGCTGCGCCGTTTCGCCGCTGGTGAGCGGGAGCCGGTCCTGCTCACGGGCTGACGCTGGTCAAACCCGCCCGCGTGATGTACCTCTTTGGCAAAGCCCGATGACCGGGCGTGCAACATGTCAAAGAGCATATATGAAAACCATCACCACGACCGCCGACCTCGCGCAATTCTGTGAAGAGGCTGCGCGCCATGATTACGTGACCGTCGACACGGAATTCCTGCGTGAGCGGACCTATTATTCGAAACTCTGCCTTGTTCAGCTTGCCATGCCCGGCACCGATGACAGCAAAGCCGTGTTGGTCGACCCCTTGGCCGATGGCATCTCGCTTGAGCCGCTATACGATCTGTTCCGCGATACATCGGTAGTCAAGGTCTTCCACGCCGCGCGGCAGGATCTCGAGATCTTCTATGTCGATGCCAAAGTCTTTCCCAAGCCTCTGTTCGACACGCAGGTCGCTGCGATGGTCTGCGGCTTTGGGGAACAGGTGGGCTATGAGACCTTGGTGCGCAAGATCGCGCATCAGTCGCTCGACAAGACCTCGCGTTTCACCGATTGGTCGCGCCGCCCGCTGACCGAGGCGCAGAAGACCTATGCGCTGGCCGACGTGACCCATCTGCGCCAAATCTACGAATTTCTGGCCCGCAAGCTTGAACAGACCGGACGGGCGCGGTGGGTGGCCGAAGAGCTTGAAACGCTGCTCAGCCCCGACACCTATGTCACCCAACCGCAGGATGCGTGGAAACGGGTCAAGACCCGGACCAATTCGCCCAAGTTTCTGGCGATCGTCCGCGAGTTGGCGGCTTTCCGTGAGGATTACGCCCGCAGCCGCAACATCCCGCGCAACCGGGTGTTCAAAGATGACGCGCTGGTCGAATTGGCGAGCCTCAAGCCCTCGAATGGCGAAGAGTTGAACCGCGCCCGGCTGCTGCTGCGCGAGGCCCGCAAAGGCGAAATTGCCGAAGGCATACTGAAAGCGGTCGCCGCAGGCGTGGCCTGCAAGCCTGCCGACATGCCCCAGCCCGACCGCAAGCGCGACAAGCTGCAAGTGAACCCGGCCTTGGCCGATCTTCTGCGCGTGCTGCTCAAGGCCAAGACCGAAAGCGCGGGCGTCGCGGCCAAGCTCATCGCCTCGGCCAGCGATCTCGACATGCTCTCGGCGGGGGAGCGTGACGTGCAGGCGCTGCGCGGCTGGCGGCATGAGGTCTTTGGCGCCGATGCGCTGCTGCTCTGCGAAGGCAAGATCGCCTTGGCCGCTGACGGAAATGACGTGAAAGCCGTCAAAGTCTGAAACGAAAAGAGCCGCCCAATCAGGGGCGGCTCTTTCTCAATAGAGGGTCGCGCGGCGTCTTAGCGACGAGAGACCAGCGCGTTTAGCTGCCCTTCGACGCGAATCTCACGCACCCCGGCCAGCATCTGATCGGTCAGGCGACGCCCGGCAATCACTTCGCGCGTGGGGCGGCTGCCTTGCGGGGTGGCCTTGTCGGGCCGGACCCCTTCCAAACGATAGGTCAAAACACCGTCGACGGGCGTCTCATCCGGCGTCGCGGGGGTCAGGCGCACTTTGTAGATGCCTTGGCGTGCCGCCAGCCCGGTGGCGCGCAGAATCGCACCGCCCGGCACCGGCTCGATGGTCAGATCGGTGATCTGCTCAAAGGGGCGCCCCTCATAGGTGTCGACCTCAACCGCGCGCCGCGCGAACAGCCCGCTGCGCTGCGGGATCAGGGGGTTCGTGCTCTCCGCCGGGGCGGTCTCAACCGAACGGGCGGGCCCGAACCAATTCAACGGGTTGATGCGACTGTCACGGACCGTGCCGCAGGCGGATACCAAAAGGGTCGAAGCCAAAAGAGCGAGGATTGTCTTGCGCATGGGAACCGCCGTTAAGTTTACTTGCCTTGTGCTACCCCATCCCGCCAGCCTTGGGAAGGGGGTGGACCTTTGCCCATGGGCATCCTACCTGTCAGACAATGGAATTCACCCGAAGAGAGTGCACAGATGGCCACGCCCGCCTTTGAAGAACTGGTCGAGGATTTCGAGTTTCTGGACGATTGGGAAGACCGCTATCGCCATGTGATCGACCTTGGCAAAGCGATGGAGCCGCTGCCTGAGCCGCTGCGCGTCCCCGCGACCAAGGTCGATGGCTGCGCCTCTCAGGTCTGGCTGCATGCACAGTTCGAGGGCGGGAAGCTGCATTTCGACGGCGCCAGCGATGCGATGATCGTCTCAGGGCTAATCGCGGTTTTGCGCAAGCTTTACAACGGCTTGACACCTAGTGAGGTGGGCGGGGTCGATGCAAAGGCGGAATTGGCGCGGCTGGGGTTGAACGACCACCTCTCGGCGCAGCGCTCGAACGGATTGCGCGCGATGATCGAGCGGGTGCGCGAGACGGCAGCGCAGGAAGCGTAACGCTCAGAGGGCGCGCAACGCGCTCTCCAAATCCCCGTAACCCGTGAATCGCCGCTCAAACGCGAGGCCGAGCCGTGCGGCGCAGTCTTGGGCCTTTTCGGTCAGCGCCGGGTCATCTGTCTGCGCCTGATAGACCAGTTTCTCGTAATTGCCGAAATACATGTCGCGCAGCTCGGGATGCCGGTCGAGGCCCATGGGTTTGATGATGAAAGCGTCGAACTGCCGGACCAGAAAATCGGTGAGGTAGAAGGTGGTGATCTCATCTTCGGCGGTTTTGGCGAAGCTCTCGTTGCCTTGAAAAAAGCTGTAGCAATGCGGCCCGGCGACCATTTGCACGCCGAGTTCTTCACAAGCCCGCTCCAGCCCGCCGCCCGTGCCGCAATCGGCGTAGACAACAAAGAAATCGTCGTAATCCGCACGGTGTTTGGCGACCGTATCACGCACCGCCTGCGTAATCTTTTCCGGGTAGAGGTGATATTTCGCGGGCAGGCAGGTCAGATCCAGATGGGTCCAACCATTGGCGGCTTTCAGATCCAGAATCTCACGCGCCAGCGCCCCGCAGGCGATCAGCAAGATACGGCCCGCGCGGGTGGGCGCGAGCCCGTCTTGGGTCAGGGTCCGGTCATCTGGCAGCGGGGTGTCATTCATGCCGATACCATCGCATGCCATCGCGCCCCAAGCAAAGCGGCCAGGGGCGAGAGGCTCAGGCGTTAGCCGAATTATGTCGACGGCCCATCCAGTCTTTCGCCGTCTCCACCGCCACGGCAGCGTCGCGGCAATAGGCATCGGCACCGATGGCCTTGCCGAATTCCTCGTTCAGCGGCGCGCCACCGACCAGCACGATATAGTCGTCGCGCTTGCCCTGTTCGACCAGCGTGTCGATCACCACCTTCATATAGGGCATAGTGGTGGTCAGCAGAGCCGACATGCCAAGGATATCGGCCTTTTCCGCTTCGAGCGCTTCGAGATAGGCTTCGACCGCGTTGTTAATGCCCAGATCGACGACCTCGAAACCCGCGCCTTCCATCATCATGCCGACGAGGTTTTTGCCGATGTCGTGAATGTCGCCTTTGACGGTGCCGATCACCATCTTACCGACACGCGGCGCGCCGGTTTCCGCAAGCAGCGGCTTGAGGATGGCCATGCCGCCCTTCATCGCATTGGCGGCCAGCAGCACTTCGGGCACGAAAAGGATACCGTCGCGGAAATCCGCGCCGACGATGGTCATCCCGCCGACAAGCGCCTTGGTCAGGATCTCATAGGGCTCCCACCCGCGGTCGAGCAGGATTTGCACCCCTTCTTCGATCTCTTCCTTGAGACCGTCATAGAGGTCATCGAACATCTGCTGGACCAGTTCTTCGTCGTCCAACTCGGCCAGGATGATATCGTCTTCTTCCGACATGGTGTTTCCTTCTGCTGGGCGTGCAGGTGCATGACACTTGAGCCCTTGTCTCACGGAATGTTAGCGCCGGGGTCGCGGTTTGCGACATCGGCCGCGCCTTGCGCGACGCCTTGGGGGCAAACTACTGCTTTTTGCGGTGTAAGGACAAGGGTTTGCACGAGGTTACTTGCCGATGTTCACGCAATGTTCTAACCTTCTTTCATGGATAGGGAAGACCAGCGATTCCGCGTGCTTGGCCGCGCGGCAGGCAGCAATGATGTGGGCCGGTTTGAGCGTCATACCCGCGTCGCCGAAGATGACGGTTGGGCGCGCGACGAGGTGCTTCCGGTGCTGCGCACCCAGACCAGTATTGAGGTGCCGCGCCGGGTGATCACCTACAACCGTTCGCCGGATTTGCCTTTTGACCGCTCGATCAACCCCTATCGCGGCTGCGAACACGGCTGCGTTTACTGTTTCGCGCGGCCCAGCCATGCCTACCTCGGCCTGTCGCCGGGATTGGATTTCGAGACGCAGTTGATCGCCCGCCCCGAAGCCCCGGACGTTCTGGCGCGGGAGCTGCGGTCGAAGCGCTATCAGGTCGCGCCCATCGCCATCGGCACCAACACCGATCCCTATCAGCCGATCGAAAAGACCCATGGCATCATGCGAGAGTGTCTTGAGGTGTTGTCGGCGTTCAATCACCCGGTGGCGATCGTCACAAAGGGCAGCCTGATCGAACGCGACATCGACATCTTGGGCGGCATGGCAGGGCGCGGATTGGCGGCGGTCGGCATTTCGGTGACCACGCTGGACCCGAAGCTGAGCCGCTTGATGGAGCCGCGCGCGCCCGCGCCGCAGCGGCGGTTGCAGGTGATCCGAAAACTGTCGGAAGCAGGGATCCCGGTGCGGATCATGGCATCGCCGATGATCCCGGCGCTGACCGATCCGGAATTGGAGGCGATCCTCACCGCCGGGCGCGAGGCCGGCGCGCGGCATGCAAGCTGGATCATGCTGCGCCTGCCGCGAGAGGTGTCGCCGCTGGTGCAGGACTGGCTCGCCACCCATTACCCCGACCGGGCCGATCGGATCATGGCGCGGTTACGCGATATGCATGGCGGCAAGGAATATGACGCGGGCTGGCATAAGCGGATGCGGGGCGAGGGGCCATATGCGCAGATGGTAGCGCAACGCTTTGATCTGGCGGTAAAGCGTTTGGGGCTGGCCCGTTCCGGCGTGCCGCTGCGCTGTGATCTGTTTCGACCGCCCTCCGAAAAGGGCGATCAATTGAGCTTGTTCTGAGCCTCAGCCCCGGCGACGCCCGCGGCGCGGTGCGCGGGTGGGGCCTTGGCCATCGGTGCCATCGCTTTCGGAAGAGAAATCGCCGATCTCTTCGCGGATCTGCTCCAACGTCGGGGCCGGGCCTTTTTCGGTGCTGTCTAGCGCCTCGCGCATTGCGACCAGATGCTCAGGCAGGGTGCCGCAGCAACCGCCGATGATGCTTGCGCCTGCGTTGCGGGCCATCACCGCATAGCGCGCCATCAACTCGGGCGTGCCGTCATAGTGGATGTGGCCTTCGACGTATTTCGGAATGCCTGCGTTGCCTTTCGAAATGATCGGCAGCGTGCCGTTCTTCGCAGCAAAGCCAAGCACGGTGCGCAGCAAGTCAGAGGCGCCGGTGCCGCAGTTGGCGCCATAGGCCAGCGGCATGTTATCGAGCCCATGCACCAAGTCGACCATTCCTTCGGAGGTCAGCCCCATCATCGTGCGGCCCGCGGTGTCAAAGCTCATCGTGCCACACCACGGCAGACCGGCAAGCTGAAACCCCTCAGCAGCGGCGCGGTATTCTTCGGGGGCGCTGATCGTCTCTAGCCACCCGATATCGGCACCGCCTGCCTTGAGGCCATCGGCGGTCTCGTGGAACATCTCGACGGCGAGGGCGTGGGACAGAGTGCCCACAGGCTCCATAATCTCGCCCGTCGGGCCGACGGAGCCTGCGACGATCACTTTGCGTTCGGCGGTATCGGCCACTTCGCGCGCCAGTTCGGCGGAGACACGGCTCAACTCATGCACACGGTTCTGCGCGTCGTGCAGCTTGAGACGGGCGGCATTGGCGCCGAAGGAATTGGTCAGGAACAGATCGCTGCCTGAATCCACCGCGAAACGGTAGAGCTTGGTGATTTTGGCGGGCTCGTCGGTGTTCCACAATTCGGGCGCATCGCCCGACATCAGCCCCATGTTGAACAGATTGGTGCCCGTGGCCCCATCGGCGAGCAATGTGCCCTTTTCAGCGAGAAGATCGGTGAATGCGTTGCTCATGGGGGCTCCTGTTAGGTCTGAGAATTTCGCCTGATGTCATGGCGGCCACTTGGGGGCAATCTCATAATATTCATCTTCATTATGAGGGCAGGCGGGAAGGCTGCGCCCCGGTGCCAAAACCGGAGCGCAGGGGCTCAGCTTGTCTCGCTCAGCAGTTGCGCCTTGGCCTCGGCCATCAGACTCTGCATCTTGGCGCGGATCGTTGCCTCATCCGCGCGGTCGCCCAGATCGCCCGAGACTTTGCGATAAACGTCTTCGTCGCCCGCCTCTTCGAAATCGGATTTCACGACCTCTTTGGCATAGTCCTCGGCATCGCTGCCGGATTTGCCCAAAAGTTCAGCAGCCCAGAGGCCCAAAAGCTTGTTGCGCCGCGCCTCGGCGCGGAATTGCATGTCCGCGTCGTGGGCGAACTTGCTTTCAAAGGCATTTGCACGGTCGTCAAAGTTGCTCATGGCCGGTCTCCGATTGCTGCGGTTACTCTTTCGATATGCGAACGCGGGCCCGTTCTCGCAAGTGGCAGGGCAAAGGTGGCGGGCCATGCTTGCAGCAGCGGGGTGCTTGCACTAAGAGAAGCGCAAGCGGCGGGGATGTTCCCGGCCCCCTGTTGGAAAGGATGCCCATGGCCCGGCGCAACAAGATCTACGAAGGCAAGGCAAAGATCCTCTATGAAGGTCCCGAGCCCGGTACGATCGTTCAATATTTCAAAGACGATGCCACGGCCTTTAACGCCGAGAAGAAAGCCACGATCGAAGGCAAGGGCGTGTTGAACAACCGCCTGTCCGAGTTCTTTATGACTGGCCTGAACAGCATTGGCGTGCCGACGCATTTCATCAAACGCCTGAACATGCGCGAACAGCTCGTGCGGCAGGTTGAGATCATTCCGCTGGAAGTGATCGTGCGCAACTATGCCGCCGGTTCCATGTCCAAGCGCCTTGGCATCGAAGAGGGCACGCAATTGCCGCGCCCGATTGTCGAATATTGCTACAAGGACGACTCGCTCGGCGATCCGCTTGTTACAGAAGAGCATATCGCCGCCTTCGGCTGGGCCAGCCAGCAAGACATGGACGATATTCTGAGCCTTGCGTTGCGGGTCAATGACTTCATGTCGGGCGTGATGATGGCCGTGGGCATCAAGCTGGTGGACTTCAAGATCGAGATTGGCCGCGTTTACGACGGTGATTTCCAGCGTCTGATCGTCGCCGATGAGATCAGCCCCGACAGCTGCCGCCTGTGGGACATCGAAACGGGCCAGAAGCTCGATAAAGACGTGTTCCGCCGCGATCTCGGCTCGCTCACCGATGCCTATACCGAAGTGGCCAAACGCCTTGGCGTCATGCCCAAGAACAACGCGCCGGTGACCAAGCCGACGCTGATCAACTAACGCGGCTTCGCCGTTCAATTTGCAGATGTTACAAAGGGGTGTCGCGCCATGAAAGCACGGGTGCATGTGATGCTGAAGAACGGGGTGCTCGACCCTCAGGGCGAAGCGGTTCGCCACGCGCTCGGAGCCTTGGGCTTCGACGGGGTGAACGGTGTGCGTCAGGGCAAGGTGATCGAACTTGACCTCGCCGAAGGCACCTCCGAGGCCGATGTGAACGCCATGTGCGAAAAGCTCTTGGCCAATACGGTGATCGAATCCTATTCGGTGGAGCTGGCCTGATGCACGCAGCGGTGGTTGTCTTTCCCGGGTCCAATTGCGACCGCGACCTTGCCGTGGCTTTCAAAGCCGCGGGTGCCAAGGTCTCCATGGTCTGGCACAAGGACAGCGAACTGCCGCAAGGCGTTGATATTGTGGGGATCCCCGGCGGGTTCTCCTATGGCGATTACCTGCGCTGCGGGGCCATCGCCGCGAATTCGCCGATCTGCCGTACAGTGGCCGCCCATGCGGAGCGGGGCGGCTATGTGCTGGGCATCTGCAACGGATTTCAGGTGCTGACCGAAACCGGCCTGCTGCCGGGCGCGTTGCTGCGGAACGCAGGGCTAAAATACATCTGCAAGACCGTTGGTCTGAAGGTCGAGACTACAGCGAGCGATTACACCAACGGCTACAGCGCCGGTCAAGTCATCGACATTCCGATCGCCCACCACGATGGCAACTATTTCGCGGATGACGAGACGATTGCGAAACTGCGCGGCGAAGATCGCGTGGCCTTCAGCTATGCCGAGAACCCCAATGGCGCGCGCGATGACATCGCGGGCATCCTGTCGGAAAACCGCCGGGTGCTGGGCATGATGCCGCACCCTGAGCGGGCGGCGGAAGCGGCGCATGGCAATACGGATGGGGCGGCGCTCTTCCGCGCATTGACCGGTGCTTTGCAAACCGCCTGACTTGAGTGCGGCGCGCGGAGCGCGTAGGTTGCCGCGATGAGTGATACATCCGGTTCCGAAGGCAATAGCATGGCCGTATCCTGGCGGGTGCGGTTCGCCATCGCGGCGCTGATGATCCTTGCCGTGGTGACCATTTCGATCACCAACAAACTGCTGACCGACCGTTTTACCGAGAGCACTCGCAACCGCGCCGAACTGCGCATCGCGCTTTATAGCGGGAACCTGCTGGCGGAACTGCGCCAGAATGCCATCGTCCCACAGCTTTTGGCGCGCGACCCCACCTTGATCGGGGCGCTGCAAACGGCGGATTATTCCCTGTCGACGCAACGGCTTATCTCCTTCGTGGAGGAGATCGGCGCGGCCTCTTTGATGCTTTATGACATCGACGGGCGCACGGTGGCGGCGACCGACCGCAACCGTTTGGGCTCTGCGCATAAATCCGAGCCTTATTTCGTCGACGCCATTCGCTCCAACGCCACAATCTTTTCGACGATTGAGCGGGAGCAGGGCGGCTATCGTTTCCTCTATTCGCGGCGGATGCAGTCGGGCGGCACGACGCTGGGGGTGATCGCGGTCGAGGTCGACTTGCAGAAGTTCGAGCGCGCATGGGCCGGGATTTCCGATGCGGTGATCGTCATGGACAGCACCGGGCAGATCATCCTCGCCACTGAGCCGCGCTGGCGCGGCCTGACCGAACCCGAAGCCTTGGCCAACCACACGCCGCAAAGCGCGATTGAGCGCGCCATCCAAGCCACCACCGATTGGACCGCGCTGCCGCCCGATGCCTACTTGCAAGGCGAAGCGGTGATGCGGCTGGAGAACCGGATCCCGTTCCGCGGCTGGCGGATGAGTAGCTACACCACCTATGCCTCGGTCCGCGAGAAGGTGAACGGCGTGCTGGCGCTTGAGGTGATGGGTTTTGCGATCCTGCTGGCCTTGGCGTTCTACTTCCTTAGCCGTCGCACGGCCGGAAGGCTGGCGATCTTCCAACGGGAATCGGCAAAACTCAGGGCGCTGAACCTTGCCCTGCAACGTGAGATTGCCGAACGAAAGCGCGTGCAACAGACCCTCGCCGTGGCCGAACAAACGCTTGAACAGTCATCGAAACTCGCCGCCTTGGGCGAGATGTCCGCCGCCGTAAGCCACGAGTTGAACCAACCGCTTGCCGCGATGAAGACCTATCTGGCGGGCGCGCGGTTGTTGCTCAATCGCAACCGGCAGGATGAGGCGCTGTCGTCCTTTGGGCGGATCGACGATCTGATCGAACGGATGGGTGCAATCACCCGGCAGCTGAAATCCTATGCCCGCAAGGGGCAGGAAGCCTTCTCTCCGGTCGACATGGGCGCGGCCTTGGCCTCATCCTTGTCGATGATGGAGCCACAATTGCGCCAACGACAGGTCCAGATCAGCCGGATTCTGCCCGATAATCCCGTCATGGTGATGGGAGACCGTATGCGGATCGAGCAAGTTATGGTAAACCTGTTAAGAAACGCATTGGACGCAACAAAATCGGAACGAAACCCTCAGGTGGACATTATACTATCAGCGGGGGAGACGGCGACATTGACCGTGCGCGACAATGGCCCGGGGATCGAAGACTTGGACGCGCTGTTCGAACCTTTCTACACGACCAAACAGCCCGGCGATGGCGTTGGGCTGGGTCTTGCCATTTCATCGGGGATCGTGAACGACCTCGGTGGAAGGCTGACGGCGCGCAACGGACAGAACGGTGGCGCTGTTTTTGAAATGCAACTGCCCATATTGGCAGATGAAACGAAGATAGAAGCGGCGGAGTGAACGCATGGCTCAGGCAATGAAAATCGCGATTGTAGATGACGAACAGGACATGCGGCAGTCGATCAGCCAGTGGCTGGCCCTCTCAGGCTATGACACGGAAACTTTCGGCAGCGCCGAGGACGCGCTCAAGACATTGGGGCCCGATTATCCGGGCATCGTCATTTCCGACATCAAGATGCCGGGCATGGACGGGATGCAGTTTTTGAAAAAACTCATGGGCAGCGACTCGGCCCTGCCGGTCATTATGATCACCGGCCATGGCGATGTGCCGATGGCGGTTGAGGCGATGCGGGTGGGCGCGTTCGATTTCCTCGAAAAGCCCTTCAACCCCGACCGGATGAGCGAGTTGGCCAAGAAAGCCACCAACGCGCGGCGGCTGGTGATGGACAACCGCGCGCTGCGGCGTGAACTGTCGGACGGTGGCCAGTTGATGAAAAAGCTGATCGGCCAATCCCCGGTGATGGAGCGCCTGCGCGAAGATATTCTCGATCTGGGGCAGGCCGATGGGCATGTGCTGATCGACGGGGAGACCGGGACGGGCAAGACTTTGGTCGCCCATGCGCTGCACGCCGTAGGCTCGCGTGCGGGCAAGAAATTCGTGCTCGTCTCCTGCGGCGCCTTGGAGGAAGAAGCGCTGGCCAAACGGCTTTTCGGCCCGATGCAGCCCGAAGACGCGCAACTGCCTGCTATCGAAGAAGCCCGTGGCGGCACTTTGGTCTTGGAGGATATCGAAGCGCTGTCTGAGCAACTCCAAGCCCGGCTGCTGAGCGCGATCAACGAGCAGGGCACCCCGGCGGAGACGCGGATCGTCGCCATCTCGAACCTGCAAGAGGCGGGGCGCACCTCGGAAGACGCGCTGCGCTCGGACCTGTTTTACCGTCTGGCGGCGCTGCGCATCACCGTGCCCCCGCTGCGCCAACGGGGCGAGGATATTCTGACGCTCTTTACTCGGTTGAGCGATCAATTCGCGGATGAATACGGTTGCGAGGCGCCTCAGGTTAGCGCGCAAGAGGCGGCACAGCTGTTGCAGGCGCCTTGGCCCGGCAACGTGCGTCAACTCATCAACGTCGCCGAACGCGCCGTGCTGCAATCGCGCCGCGGCTCGGGCACCATTGCCTCGCTGTTGATGAGTGACCATGACGAAATGCAGCCGGTGATGACCACCGAGGGCAAGCCGCTGAAAGAATATGTCGAAGCCTTTGAGCGTATGTTGATCGACAACACCATGCGCCGCCACAAGGGCTCGATCGCCAGCGTCATGGACGAGCTCTGCCTGCCGCGCCGGACATTGAATGAGAAGATGGCGAAATACGGGTTGCAGCGGTCAGATTACCTCTGACCGCGCCCGGCAAGCAGCGCGGCTTAACCGTTGCGCTGCTCCGCGATCTCGACCGCTTTGCCATTCGGATCGGTGATGCAAGACCAGCTCGCCGCGCCGGGCACATCTACAATATGGCGGTAAAGCTCAACGACCGGACGGGTGGTGTTAATCGCAACCCCCGCCGCTCCGGTTTGCTGGGCCACCGCAGAGACACAGCTTTTCTGCCCGCGCAATTCCGCCAGCGCTGCGGGGTCGTCGGCCACGGCGATCTCATCACAGGCGGCCAGGCCCAGAAGGGTCAGACAAAGCGCGGGGCGCAGAAATTTAGGCATGAAAGCGGTCCTTTGAAACTCTGGGCCGCATCGGCGGCAAGGCAATTCTATGGTGTCGCCCGGCGACAGCCGCCGTGACAGTCTGAATGTTTCCAAGCCCATGCGCCTTGTCAACCGACCGGGGATAAAGCGCATTTGACTGTTGCTCATTCGATTGACCATTGTGTTTCACCCCGTAAAGCCCTTAACTAGCCGGATAAGTCCCGTAACGCCCGACCGGCGTGGGGTGACTTTTGACAGTTTCGCTGCCGTGCCCGCCCGACACCGGGGGGCCAGCAGACCGATTGGGCCGGAAACGGCCGAAGAACCGCTGATATTCGCGAGGGTTAGCCCGACCGAAGCACAGCTAATTAATGGATGGGAGAGGCCGCAGAGCCCTCGCATCGGAGAAGAACCGCGATGACGCGCGCAGATGCTCAGAGCAGACAGTCGGGGGCCATTCGTGGCCCTGCTGTTGCCGCGTCCTCCATCGCCCTGACAAGTCACACCTCCCAGCCCGAAGCCCCGCCAGGGGCATTTTGTGCGCGGGTGCTGTGCATAATGGATCTATGTCTAAGAAAATGCTTATCGATGCCACCCACGCCGAGGAAACTCGGGTCGTGGTCGTGGACGGAAACAAGGTCGAAGAATTCGATTTTGAATCGGAAAACAAACGCCAGCTTGCTGGCAATATCTATCTAGCCAAGGTTACACGGGTCGAACCGTCGCTTCAGGCGGCCTTTGTCGACTATGGCGGCAACCGTCACGGTTTCCTCGCTTTCTCGGAAATTCACCCCGATTATTACCAGATTCCCGTGGCCGACCGTCAGGCGCTGCTGGAAGAAGAGCGCGCCTATGCCGAAGCGCAGGCCGCCAAAGATGACGAAGAAGAAAAACCCAAGCGGACCCGCTCGCGGTCGCGTAGCCGGTCGAAAAGCCAAGCGGCCGAGACCAACAGCGATGATGCCGTAGCCACCGCCGAGGTCGCCGAGGAAAACAGCGATCAGATCGCGGGCATGGAAACCGTCGATCTCGACAGCGAAGAGGGCAGCTCGCCCATGGAGCGGGTCGCGGAGACGCCGGTTGAAGAGCCCGAGAATGATGCGGCGGAGGGTGATATCGCCAAGGCCGATGACGCGGCCCCGGCCAAGGCGGATGACGCGGCAAAGGCCGAGGATGCCGACGCCCAGGATGACGCGCAGGCCGACGGTGAAGACGCCGATGGCGAGGACAAAGGCAGCGATGCCACGGCGAAGGACGATTCCATCGAATCCGTCGCCGATGAAGACGACAGCGAAGACATCCGCCCCGTGCGCAAACCGCGCCCGCGCCGCTACAAGATTCAAGAAGTCATCAAGGTCCGCCAGATCCTGCTGGTGCAGGTCGTCAAGGAAGAGCGCGGCAACAAGGGTGCGGCGCTGACCACCTATCTCAGCCTCGCGGGCCGCTACTGCGTGCTGATGCCCAACACCGCCCGCGGTGGCGGCATCAGCCGCAAGATCACCAATGCTGCCGACCGCAAGAAGCTGAAAGAGATCGCGACCGAGATCGAGGTGCCGAAAGGTGCCGGCCTCATCGTGCGCACCGCCGGGGCGAAACGCACAAAGGCCGAGATCAAGCGCGACTACGAATACCTCCAGCGGCTGTGGGAACAGATCCGCGAGTTGACGCTGAAGTCCATCGCGCCTGCCAAAATCTACGAGGAAGGCGATCTGATCAAACGCTCGATCCGCGACCTTTACAACCGCGAGATCGACGAGATTCATGTTGAGGGCGAGCGCGGCTACCGCATCGCCAAGGACTTCATGAAGATGATCATGCCGTCCCACGCGAAGAACGTGAAGCTCTACAACGAGAGCCTGCCGCTCTTTGCCCGCTACCAAGTCGAGAGCTACCTCTCGGGCATGTTCAACCCCACGGTGCAACTGCCCTCGGGCGGCTATATCGTGATCGGCGTGACCGAAGCGTTGGTGGCGGTCGACGTGAACTCGGGCCGGGCCACCAAGGAAGGCTCGATCGAGCAGACCGCGCTCAAGACCAACCTTGAAGCCGCCGATGAGGTCGCACGCCAGCTGCGTCTGCGTGACCTTGCCGGGCTCATCGTGATCGACTTCATCGACATGGACGAGCGCAAGAACAACGCTGCCGTCGAAAAGCGCATGAAGGACCGGCTCAAGACCGACCGCGCGCGCATTCAGGTGGGCCGCATCTCGGGCTTCGGCCTGATGGAAATGTCGCGTCAGCGTCTGCGCCCCGGCATGATCGAGGCGACGACCCAGCCTTGCCACGCCTGCCACGGCACCGGCCTCGTGCGCTCGGACGATAACCTCGCCCTGTCGATTATCCGCCAGATCGAGGAAGAAGGCACCCGCCGCCGCTCCCGCGAGGTATTGGTACGCGCGCCCGTGGGCATCGCCAACTTCCTGATGAACCAAAAGCGCGAGCATATCGCCCATATCGAAATGCGCTACGGCATGTCCGTGCGGATCGAAGGCGATCCGTCGCTGGTGAGCCCCGACTTCCACATCGAGAAGTTCAAGACGGCCACGCGCACTGTGCCGCCCGTCTCGGATCACGTCGTCTCGGTCGATACTTCCCTCATGGATCAAATCGACGAGGATGAGAGCGCCGCCGAGGCCGAAGAGGCCCCCGCCGCACAGGACGCCAGCCCCTCTGACAACGGGAACGGCAATGGCAATGGTGAAGAGGGTGAGGGCAAATCCAAGCGCCGCCGCCGCCGTCGCCGCAGCCGGGGTGGCCGTGGCCGCAACGGCAATGGCGATCAGCAGAACGGTGCAGAGGATCAAAACGGTGCTCAGCAGCAGGACGAAGCGAAATCGGACGAGGGCGAGAAAACCGCGCCGGTAGAGGCGGAAGCCCCGCAGGCCGAAGCGGAAGCGGCGCCTGCTGCCGAGGAGAAACCCAAGCCGAAATCCCGCAGCCGCTCGCGCAAGCCTAAGGCCGAAATCGCTCCCGAAGCTGAACCCGCGCCCGAAGCCCTTGCCGCCGCAGAAGGCGAAGCGCCGAAGGTCAGCGCCGAGGCCGAAGGGGAGGAGACGCCCAAGCCCAAGGCCAAGCGTAGCCGTCGGACCAAGAAACCCGCAGCCGACGCAGCGGAAGAGACCGTAAGCGCAGACGCCGTGGCAAGTGAGGAAGAGGCCGCACCCGCGCCGAAGCCCAAGCGCCGCAGCCGGGCCAAGGCCAAGCCGGTCGAGCCGGTCGCCGAAGCCACGCCCGATGCGATGGCCGAAGCCCTGCCGAGTGAAGCGCCCATCGCGGCCCCGTCACCGGAGACGGCGACGCCCGTCGCGGAAGCGCCTCAGCCTGAGCCGCAGCCCGACCCCGCGCCGCAGCCGGTCGAGGCAGAGGCACCCGCTGCCGAAACCGCTCCTGAGCCAGTGGCCGAAAAGGTCGAAGAGCAGCCCGCCGAAAAGCCCAAGCCCAAACGGCGTGGCTGGTGGTCGCTGGGCAGCTAAAGTGCTCTAGATAAGGAAAACGGCGGGCTCTCGGGCCCGCCGTTTTCAGTTTGGCGATAGGGTAAGAAAGACGGCGCGACCGCGCCCGCTCAGCCGCCCTTGGTGATGATATAAAGCTCTGCCGCGCCCTCGGTCCGGGTTTCGGTCAGCTGATGGCCCGCCTCGGTACAGAAATGCGGCACGTCGATCACGGCGGCGGGGTCATCCGCCGTCATGTGAAGCTGATCGCCCGGCGCCAGCGCGGCCAGTCGTTTGCGTGCTTTCAGCACGGGCAGGGGGCAGAGAAGCCCCGTGGCATCCAGTTTTTCGATCTTCATAAGATCAGTTAAGCCAAGCCGGTCCCGAGGTCCACGATCTTGTGACAATATGACAGGTGACGCCGGGGCCATGTCGGTCTAGGAGTCGGTCATGTTTGAAATAAGCCTCCTCGACGCCGGGATCCTGCCGGCCATGACCATCGCCCTTGTCGCCGGGATTTTCAGTTTCCTGTCGCCCTGCGTGCTGCCCATCGTGCCGCCCTATCTGGCCTATATGGGGGGCGTGTCGATCAATGACATGTCGAGCCAATCCAGCGCGCGGCGGCGGGCGGTGGTGGCGGCGCTGTTCTTCGTGCTGGGGCTGAGCACCGTCTTCGTGCTCTTGGGCTTCACGGCCTCAGCCTTTGGGATGTTCTTTCTCCAGAATCAGGCGCTTTTCGCCAAGATCTCCGGCGTGGTGATCATCGTCTTTGGCCTGCATTTCATCGGCCTTTTCCGCATTCCCTTTCTGGACCAAGAGGCGCGGTTGGACGCGGGCGATAAGGGCGGTTCCAGCTTTGGCGCCTATGTTCTAGGGCTGGCCTTCGCCTTTGGTTGGACGCCCTGCATCGGCCCGCAGCTTGGCGCGATCCTGTCGCTCGCGGCGAGCGAGGCTTCCGTCTCTCGCGGTACGCTTTTGCTGGGCGTCTATGCGGCAGGGCTGGGGATCCCGTTCCTGCTGGCCGCGATGTTCATCACCCGCGCAATGACGCTGATGAACCGTATCAAACCGCATATGAAGCTGATTGAGCGGATCATGGGGGGGCTTCTCGTGCTCGTCGGGCTGGCCTTGCTGACCGGTGCCTTCACCGCCTTCTCCTTCTGGCTGCTCGAAACCTTCCCGATCCTCGCAACCGTGGGTTAAGCCTTATTCTCGCCCCGAATTACGGCTAGACTATGCCGAAGAAGAGGGCGGGCATGGTAAGCAAAGCGCAGGGAAAGACGGTGAAAACGCGCCGGGTGTTCTACATCCCCGGCTACGACCCGATTCACCCGCGCCGCTACCGCGAGCTGTACCGCAAAGAAAGCGCGGCGCAGGCGGCGATCTCGGGTTATGAGATCGGGCTGAAGCCGAAGGCGGGCCGCGGCAATTACGGCTGGCAGGTGGATGCTGAGATCGACGGGCAGCGGGTGAGCGCGCAGGTCGAGGTTCTGGTCTGGTCCGACATCGTGCGCGAAAGCATGAGCAGTTCGATCCCCGCGACCTATTTGCAATTGCTGCGCACCGCTTGGGTCTACATCGGATCGGGTGCGCTTTGGCGGCTCATGCGGCTGCGCAAGGGGCCGGTGATCGCCGCACTTTACCCCGTTGGCATGTTGATCGCGCAGGCGCTGCTGGCGGTGGCGCTTAGCCTGTTGACCTATGGCCTTCTCGGCATGCTCAGCGATCATTGGGCCGCGCGGCTCGCCTTCGCGGCACTGGGCATGGGGTTGGGCATTGCCCTGCTGCGCTGGTTCAAAAAGAAGGACGGCAAGTTTTTCGCCTATTACCTGATGCATGACTACGCCTATTCCGCCGCCACCAAGGGCGCGAATCCGCCGCAGCTTGAGGCCCGGATGGCGACCTTTGCCGATGCCATTGCCGCCGCGCTGACCGATGATGTCGACGAGGTCTTGGTCATCGGCCATTCCTCGGGCGCGCATCTGGGGGTTTCGGTGCTTGCCGATCTGATCCGGTCGGGCAGGGTGGCCGAAGGCGGGCCTGCTCTGGGTTTCCTCACGCTGGGGCAGGTGGTGCCAATGGTGTCTTTCCTGCCCCGGGCCGAGCGGTTGCGCAGCGATCTGCGCTTTCTCTCGGCGCGTGATGAATTGGCTTGGGTCGATGTCACCGCCCCGGGCGATGGCTGCGCCTTTGCGCTTTGCGATCCGGTGTCGGTGTCCGGCGTCGCGCCCGAAGGGAAACGCTGGCCGCTGGTCTTCTCCGCCGCCTTCACGCAAACCCTCAGCCCCGTGCGTTGGAAGGCGCTGCGCTGGCGCTTCTTCCGGCTGCATTTCCAGTATCTTTGTGCCTTCGACCGTCCACGTGACTACGATTACTTCCAGATTACCGCCGGGCCCCAGACACTCGCCGCGCGCTATGACGGGCGGCCTGCGTCGAAATCGCGGATCGACCAGGCGGTCAGCAAATACACCTCTGTCGCCGCATGAGCCATCCGCCCAAACCCCCTGCGCGCCCCGACCGGGTGTCGCTCTGGCGCTATGCCAAACTGTTTCGCGCCGACATCCTCTCGGCCCAGCCCGCGCGGCTCTATCGGGCATGGATGGCCGAGTTCAAAACGCCGTTCTTTCGCAGCTACCTGATGAACCAGCCCGAACTGGTGAAAACCGTGTTGAAGGACCGGCCCGAGGATTTTCCCAAGTCCGACCGTATCGGCGAGGGGCTGCGGCCCCTTTTGGGCAACTCCGTCTTTCTGACCAATGGCGAGACATGGAAACGCCAGCGCCGCATCATCGACCCAGCCTTCGAGGGCGGGCGCCTGCGTGAGACTTTCCCAGCCATGTGGGACGCGGCAGAGGCGACTGCGGCACGGCTGGAGCCCAAGGCGGGCCAGGTGGTCGAGATCGAGGCTGAGACAAGCCACGCCGCCGCCGATGTGATCTTTCGCACGCTGTTTTCCCTGCCGATCGAACATGAGGTCGCCCGCGCGGTTTTTGACGAGTTTCGCAATTACCAGCGCAGCCAGCCGATCCTGAACCTCGGGGCGCTTTTGCCGCTGCCGCGCTGGATGCCGCGCCTGTTTCGCCGCGACACACGGGCCAGCGCGGCGCGGATCAGGACACTGATCACCGATCTGACTCGCGCGCGCATGGCGCAGATCGAGGCGGGCACCGCGCCCGACGATCTTGCCACCAAGATCATGACCCAAGCCGATCCCGAAACCGGAGAGCGCTTCGGCACCCAAGAGATGGTCGATCAGGTCGCGATCTTCTTTCTTGCGGGGCATGAGACCAGCGCCTCGGCCCTTGCTTGGGCGCTGTACCTGATGGCCACCCATCCCGCGTGGCAAGAGCGACTGGCGGAAGAGGCGCAGGCGCTTGAGACCTGCGATTTCGCGGTGATGTCGAAACTCAAGCTCAGCCGCGATGTTTTTCGCGAGACGCTGCGCCTCTACCCGCCCGTGCCGATGATGGTGCGCGAGAACCGCTGCCCCGAACGCTTCCGTGACCGACAGGTGAAACAGGGCGCGCAACTGGTGCTCAGCCCGTGGCATCTGCACCGCCACGAACGGCTTTGGGACAACCCCGACGGCTTTGACCCGACCCGTTGGCATACCGAGAATGGCAAACAGTGCCAGCGCGACGCTTTCATCCCATTCTCCGCCGGGCCGCGGGTCTGCACCGGGGCGGGCTTTGCCATGGTCGAGGGGCCGCTGATCCTGTCGCGCATCCTGCGCGACTTCCGCGTGACCGCCCAACCGGACCGCGTGCCAGTGCCTGTCGCACATTTGACCGTCCGTTCAGATCAGGGCATTTGGTTAGCGCTATCAAGACGCTAGCTGCTATCATCGGCTTTGCGTTTCAATTAGAAACGCAGCGAACGGAATCAAAATAGGACCTGGGTGACATGGGCTACGACAAGGCGCAACTTGAGCAAATGGACAGCGGCAAGGGCTTCATCGCGGCGCTTGATCAATCGGGTGGCTCCACCCCCAAGGCGCTGAGCCTCTATGGCGTGGAACCGTCGGATTACAACGGCGACGAAGAGATGTTCAAAGCCGTCCATGACATGCGCGCGCGGATCATCTTGGCCGATGATTTCACCTCTGAAAAAGTGATTGGCGCGATCCTTTTCGAGCGCACGATGGATGACACGATCAATGACAAACCTGTTGCACAGCTGCTTTGGGAAGACCGCGGCGTGGTGCCTTTCCTGAAGATCGACAAGGGTCTGGAAGAGACCAATAACGGCGTGCAGATGATGAAGCCGATCATGGAGATCGACGATCTTCTGGCCCGTGCCGTGAAACACGGCATCTTCGGCACCAAGGAACGCTCTGTCATTCATGAGGCCAACGAAAACGGCATCGCCGCCGTGGTGGCGCAGCAGTTCGAACTGGCCAAACAGGTCTGTGCCGCCGGTCTCGTGCCGATCATCGAGCCCGAGGTGAACATCAACTCCGAGAGCAAGGCCGAGGCCGAAGAGATCCTGCACGGCGAGATCGCGAAACACCTGAAGGCGCTGCCCGAAGGTGAGATGGTGATGCTGAAGCTGACGATCCCCGAAAAGGCCGGTCTCTATGACGATCTGGCCGAACATGCCAATGTTCTGCGCGTCGTGGCGCTGTCGGGTGGCTATTCCACAGCGGAAGCCTGTGAACGGCTGGGCAAGAACCGGACCATGATCGCTAGCTTCTCCCGCGCTTTGACGGAAGGGCTGAACGTCAAGATGACGGACGCGGAGTTCAATGAGGCGCTCGGGCAGAACATCGAGAAAATCTACCAAGCGTCGATCTGTTAAACGGAATTTTTTGAAAATTCCGGGGCCGTTTTCTTTTAAAGAAAACGGCTACACGATCCGCCGGATGGATTCACGATTGCAAAATATGATGACCTGTCCGGCGTTTTCCACCGCTTGATACCCACGGCGCTTCAATTCCGCTTCGAATGCCCGGCGTCCGACGAATTTCTCGATATCCCGCGCTTTGCGCCGGATCACCTGACCGCTGATCGCGGCGCGCGAGGCAAAGAGGCTGTGGAGCCACGCCTGTGGCGAAAGGGGAGAGGCCAAAGTCATGACCGGACGCTAATCCGCTTTTGGTAAACGTTCCTTTAACGACCGCAGCACAAACAGCCGGATCGCCCCGGCCAGCCCGATGTCCAGCCCACGGGCGGCGTCGATCTCGGCCACCAATGCGTTGATCGGCACGCCCCGCGCGGCGGCGATGGCGCGGAACTCTTCCCAAAATTCGTCTTCGAGGGAGATTGATGTCCGGTGGCCCCTTAGGGTCACCGAATGTTTGCGGGGCCGGGTGCTCATGTCTCGCGCTTATGCGCGTCGAGCGTCGCCTTGGCTTGGGCGGCGCTTTTGCGCGCCGCCTCTTTCTCGGCTTTGCTGCGGCCAAAGCGCAGCGCATTCTCATCCGCCTGAGCGCGGCGGGCCGCAAGATCGCGTGCCTTTCTCGCCTTGTTCAGGTTGATGGGCTGGCTCATTTCGGGCCGATCATGTTCTCGGGGCGCACCACACGCTCGAATGTCTCGGCATCGACGAAGCCCAAAGCAATCGCCTCTTCCTTCAAGGTGGTGCCGTTCTTATGCGCGGTCTTGGCGACCTTGGTGGCGTTGTCATAACCGATCTCGGGGGCCAGCGCGGTGACCAGCATCAGCGACTCGCGCATCAGCTTCTCGATCCGGTCCGCGTCGGCCTTAAGGCCATCCACCAGATTGTCGGTGAAGGCCGAGGCTGCATCACCCAAAAGCTGCATAGATTGCAGCACGTTATAGGCCATCATTGGTTTGTAGACGTTCAGCTCAAAATGGCCCTGCGACCCGGCGAAACCGACGGCGGCATCATTGCCCATGACATGGGCACAGACCTGCGTCAGCGCCTCGCATTGCGTTGGGTTCACCTTGCCCGGCATGATCGATGAGCCGGGCTCGTTCTCGGGCAGGATCAATTCGCCCAGACCGCAGCGCGGGCCGGAGCCCAAAAGGCGGATGTCATTGGCAATTTTGAACAGCGACGCCGACACGGTCTTCAGCGCGCCGGAAATCTCGACCATCGCGTCATGGGCGGCCAGCGCTTCGAACTTGTTGGGCGCGGTGACAAAGGGCAGGCCGGTGATCTCGGCCATGTTATGCGCCACGGTTTCCGCCCAGCCTTGCTTGGTGTTCAGCCCGGTGCCCACGGCGGTGCCACCCTGTGCCAGCTCATAGATACGGCCAAGCGCGTCGCGCACGCGGGCGATGCCCATTGCGACCTGATGGGTATAGCCCGAGAATTCCTGAGACAGCGTCAGCGGTGTCGCGTCCTGCGTATGGGTGCGGCCAATCTTGATGATGCCTTCGAATTCCTCGACCTTCTTCTGCAACGCGCCGTGCAGCTTCTCCAGCCCCGGCAGCAGCACGTCACGCGCCGTCATCGCGGTGGCGATATGCATGGCGGTGGGGAAAGTATCGTTCGAGGACTGGCCCATGTTGCAGTGATCGTTGGGGTGCACCGGGTCCTTGGAGCCGATGGTGCCGCCCATGAGTTCAATTGCGCGGTTGGCGATGACCTCATTGGCGTTCATGTTCGACTGGGTGCCGGAACCGGTCTGCCAGACCACCAGCGGGAAGTTGTCGTCGAACTTACCCTCGAACACTTCGCCAGCGGCTTGAATGATCGCGCGACCGCGTTCCTCGTCCAGCGCGCCCTGCGCCACATTCGCCTGCGCGCAGGCTTTTTTGATCACGCCGAGCGCGCGCACGATGGCGATGGGCTGCTTTTCCCAGCCAATCGGGAAGTTCATGATCGAACGCTGCGTCTGCGCGCCCCAGTATTTATCGGCGGGGACTTCAAGCGGACCAAAGCTGTCGGTTTCGGTGCGGGTATCGGCCATTCTGCGGCTCCTGCTGTGACTTATCGTTGTCCAGCGGTGTACCTGCGCCTTACGCGCTGCGCAATGCGGGGATGGCGCTAACGGCCATTCCGGCGCTACTTCCGAAAGGAATCGAGCGAGACGATCTCAGCATCTTTGACCGGCTCTTCCGCGACTTCCAACTCTGCCTCATCCGTCTGGTCGAGCGTGGCCTCGTCTTCCGCCACGTCTTGCTCTTCGGTCTCTTGCTGTTCGAACCGCAGGCCGAACTCAACCGAAGGGTCCACGAAGGTGCGGATCGCGTCGTAAGGAATATAAAGCGGCTCTGGCGCATCGCCGAAGTTCAACGTGATGGCGAAACCGTCTTCACCCACATCGAGGCCGTCGTACCAGTGCTGCATCACCACGGTCATCTCATCGGGATAGCGGTCCGACAGCCAATCGGCCAATTCCGCATCCGGATGCGAGGTGTCGAAGGTGATGAAGAAGTGGTGATTCCCCGGCAGTCCCTTGTCCGATACGTCTTGCAAGACCCTGCGGATCAGGCCCCGCATGGCTTCGTGCATCAGGTTGCCGTAATCAATGCTGCGGCTCATTCTTCTCTCCGGTCCGGGCGTTGGGCAGGGGTAAGCATACCCCATTCAGGGGCGAGTGAAAGGGGGTCCCGCGCTAAATCGCGTGAAGGATCAGCGCCAGCGCCGCGAGCAAGACCATCGTGAGGACAAAACCACGCTTGAGCGCCAGCATCAGCACAGAAGCCAAGATGGTAAGCGCGGCGGCCATGGGGTTGAAACTGTCCCAAACGGGCAGGGGCAGGGCGAGCGGGCCATCAGCGCCCACCCGATCAAACAGCACATGCAGCGCAAACCAAACCGAGAGATTGGCGATGACCCCCACCACAGCCGCCGTGATCGCCCGCAGCGCGCCTGCAATGCGCGGCTGTTCAGAGAGCGCCTCAAGATACGGGCCAGCAAGGAAAATCCACAGGAAACAGGGCGTGAAAGTGACCCAAAGCGCCAGCAGCCCGGCAGCCACCGCCCCCGCGGGGCCGCTTTGCGCAAATCCCGCCAACATCCCGACGAATTGCGTCACAAGGATCAGTGGGCCGGGGGTTGTCTCAGCCAAGCCAAGCGCGTCGATCATCTGATCGGTCTCGATCCAGCCGAAATCCTGCACCACGGTCTGGGTCATATAGGCCAGCACCGCATAGGCCCCGCCGAAGGTCACCACGGCCAGTTTGGAAAAGAACAGCCCCAGTTGCAGCAGGAAGTCGTCGCCGATGAGGGAAAGGCACAGAAGCGGCGCGGCCCAAAGACCACCCCAGATGAGCAGGGTGCGCAGGCTATGCGCCGGCGGCAGGTCGGCGGCTTCGGTCTCAGGCGTCGGGCCTCGGCTCAGCATCCCAATGGCCCCGGCCACCAGAATGATCAGCGGAAACGGCAGGCCCAGCACGAAGAGGGCGATGAAAGACCCGAAAGCCAACGCCCAGCCGAGCCGCCCGTGCAGCGCCTTTGAAGAAACCTTCAGAAGCGCTTGGAATACCACGATAATGACAGCGGCCTTGATGCCCAGAAAGGCCGTTTGGACCAAGGGCATTTGCCCGTACCATGCGTATAAGAGCGCAAGAGCAGCGATGAATACCGCCCCCGGCACAACGAAAAGCAACCCGCCGAGCAGCCCGCCCGCGACGCCGCGCAGGCGCCAGCCTGCATAGGTCGCCAACTGCATCGCCTCTGGTCCGGGCAACAGCATACAGAGCGAAAGGGCCCGCAGGTAGGTCTGCTCGCTCAGCCACGGGCGATGCTCGACCAGCTCGCGGTGCATCACGGCGATTTGGGCTGCGGGGCCGCCGAAGGACATCAACCCAATCCGGCCAAACACGCGAAACATATCGGGCCAACTAGGTGGGGTCATCGGGGCCATCCTGCGTCATCAAGCCACTACGGCTTCGCTGCGTCACGGATAGGGCCAGAGAAAAGCGCGGTCAAGTTAAGGCAAGAGCGCCGTCTAACGGGTATGGAACGGAAGGGAAAAGTGCAGGTTTCTGTTGCCAGGTACCTGCGAACCCCGCCTTAAGCTGCAAGGCCTAAGGACTTAAGATTTCAGTCGCTGAAACCGCTTACGCGGCCATCGCAACTGGAGCACGATTGTCATTTGCAATTGTACAGTTTGAACCGATAACGGTGGTATCTCACCGAGACAAAGCAACCCCTTTAGACGTTCGTCGATCCTATTTCGGCCCCATGATCCCCAAATGAAGGATGTTTGGTGGAGCCGCCGGGTACCGCCCCCGGGTCCGAACCGCTTATTACGAGCGCGTTTATGTCCATAGTCCCGAAGGACAGGATTAAAGTAGGGCTGCCATGGGTGAATTGCAAGGGGTGCGATGCGGTGAATTTTTCACGTCAAGATAAGCGCGTATCGCGTTGTTTATATGGCCCAACCTAGCGTCTGCCCGCAACTTCGGCATTCCGCGCCGCACGCGCGGCGAAAACGCTTTGGGCAAGCTGTTGCGTCTCGGCCTCAAGCGCGGTCAGCCCCGCCGTCACCGCTTTGCCGTCATGGGCCTCTGCCGCATCCGCGATCTCTTGATGCAGAGCTACGATCCGCGCGCGATCCCGCGCGGTGAAGGTGATCATATTCATCAGGGGCTGCATCGCCTCAACCGCGCCCGCAAGTTGATAACTTAGCACCGGATTGCCCGCACCATCGACCAGCGCCCGGTGAAATGCCACGTCGGAGGCGCAAAAGGCCTCATCGGTCAGCCCCGGCTGCGCCTGCCGGTGAATCTCCGCGCGCATGGTGGCAAGGTGGTCCGCCGTCCGCCGCTCTGCCGATAGTGGGGCGCAGGCGCGTTCCAAGGCGAAGCGTGCCTCGCAAGCGGTCTCAAAACTCACCGCGTTCATCGACAGAAGCAGAGTCGATGTGGTGATCTGCTGCGCGTAGGCATCCGGAAAGCTCAGCCGGTTAACGAAAGCACCCCCCGTGGCCCCGCGCTGCGTGCGGATCAGCGATTGCGCGGCAAGCCGCTTCAACGCCTCGCGCACCGTGGGGCGGGAGACCTCGAACTGCTCGGCCAGCTCCGCCTCGGAGGGCAGGCGCTGGTCGACGATCAGATGCCCGCCGATGATGGCGTCGCGAATGGCCGTGGCGATCTGGGCCGATAGATCGGCGGGGTTGCTTGGGTCAATTTTCATATGTCTTACAATTAGTGTTTGCGAGGACTTTAATTGTCTGACATTAAATCTACAAGAGCACGCAGGGGAGGGCGGCGATGACCGGGATGGTACGATCAACACTATGGCTAGGTTTTTTCGCCCTAATTCTCGCCGCCTGGTGGATGATGTACAGCATGGCGATGCAGATGGACCTCGATCTGCTGGGCCGCCCCGGTGCCATGGGCGAACGCATGCGGCAGATGGATCCGGGCATGGATATGTATATGCCCATGGCGCGTTTCTTTCCGCTGTTCGTGATGTGGGGCGCGATGATGGCGGCGATGATGGTCCCGACCATGGTGCCGACGCTACGCGCCTACGAAGACCTCATGACTTCGGCCAATGGCACGCGCGCGGGCTGGCTGGCGGTGCTTGCGGGCTACCTCGCGGTCTGGCTCGTCTTCGCGGCGGGGATCGCGGGTTTGCAACTGTTGCTGCTGCACGGCGGCGTCATCGATATGCTCGGCATCGCCAAATCGCGTTGGACGGCGGCGGCGCTGCTCTTGGCTGTGGGCCTCTTCCAATTTACCCGCGCCAAGGAGATTTGCCACGGCGTCTGCCACTCTCCGATGATGTATTTCATGGGCCACTGGCGCCCCGGCGCCGCGGGCGGCTTTCGGATGGGGCTGGGCCTCGGCGCCTTTTGCGCGGGCTGCTGCTGGGGCTTTATGCTTCTGGGCTTTGCCGGCGGGGTCATGAACCTTGCTTGGATGGGGCTGGCCACGCTTTTCATGGTCATCGAAAAACTGCCCCAAATAGGGCATTACGTAACAAAACCAATGGGTTTCGCCCTGATCCTCGGCGCAGGTGTCGTGGCGGGTTGGCCCGTGATCACAGGAGGATGATATGCCAAACAGAGAGATGACACCCGCCAATTGGGCGATCAAGGGCGAGCTTTTCCTAAATTGCTCTTGCGATGTCTTCTGCCCCTGCGTGGTCAGCCTTGGCGCGCATCTGCCGACCGAAGGCCACTGCCATGCATGGATGGGCATCGTGATCGACGAGGGCCATTTCGAGGGGGAGGATTTGGCCGGCCTGAACGTCGGGCTATTGGTCGACATCCCGGGCCGCATGGGCGAGGGAAATTGGAAGGTCGCCGCCTATGTGGACGACCGTGCGAGCGAGGCGGCCTATGACGGGTTGCTGCAAATCTTCTCGGGCGCTGCGGGCGGCACCACGGGGCTGTTCACCATGTTGGTGAGCGAGATCATCGGCGCCGAACGCGCCCCAGTTGAGATCATTCGCGACGGCAACCGTCGGGTCATCAACATTGGCCGAAAGATCAACGGCGAGATCGAGATGCTGGCCGGGACCGAACCGGGAGAGCCGGTGACGATCACCAACTCGAAATACTGGATGGGGCCGAATATCGTCGCCGCGCGCGGCGTAAAATCCAAGGTCCGCGACTATGGCCGGGTCTGGGATTTCGGTGGTAAATCGGCTGAGGTCTGCGCGATTGATTGGCAGGGGGCGCGGTGATCACCCCCGCCTATGCCAAGGAAATGGCGCGCTATAATGCCTGGCAAAACAGACAGTTGTCAAATTTCGTTCAGACTTTGGATGAAGCATCGTTAACGCAGGATCGCGGGGCGTTCTTCGGCTCCATGCTCGGCACGTTGAACCATCTTCTGTGGTGCGATCAACTCTGGCTGTCGCGGTTCGACCCTGCAGCGCCAAAACCGGAAGGCAAAGACACCGAGCTTTGCCCCTCCGGCGACGCTTGGGTTTTGGCGCGAGGGCAATGCGATCTTGCTATTTCTGACTGGGCGTCGGGGCTCGACCAGTCGATGCTGGATGGAGATTTAACTTGGCATTCCGGTATCTTGCAGCGCGATGTTTCCAAGCCAATGGCGGGATGTGTGGTGCATTTTTTCAACCACCAAACCCACCACCGCGGCCAAGTGCACGCCATGCTCACCGACGCAGGATGTGACGCGCCGGTGAGCGATTTCATCTTTATGCCGGAGGAGGGCTGATGGCCGAACTCTCTCCCTCGCGCCGGATCAGGCGCACGCCATTCTCTGCCGGGGTCGAGGCAGCGGGTGTGAAAGCCTATACGGTCTACAACCGGATGCTGCTGCCGACCGTATTTGAGAGCACCGAGGCGGATTATCACCACTTGAAGAAAGCCGTGCAAGTCTGGGACGTGGCTTGCGAAAGACAGGTTGAACTGCGCGGGCCCGATGCTTCCCGACTGATGCAAATGCTGACGCCCCGTGATCTGCGCGATGTGGCGCCGGGCCGCTGTGTCTATGTGCCGATCGTGGATGAGACGGGTGGGATGCTTAACGATCCGGTGGCGGTAAAACTGGCCGAGGATCGTTGGTGGATTTCCATCGCAGATAGCGATTTGTTATTGTGGGCCAAGGGGATATGCAACGGTTATCATCTTGATGTTTTGGTCGATGAGCCGGATGTGAACCTACTGGCGGTGCAGGGGCCGAAAGCCGAAGATCTGATGGATCGCATCTTTGGCGCGGCGGTGCGGGAGGTGAAGTTCTTCCGCTTCGAGGGGTTCCAGTTTCAAGGCCGCGCCATGAATGTTGCGCGCTCCGGCTACTCCAAACAGGGCGGCTTTGAGATTTATACCGAAGGGGCCGATATCGCGATGCCACTTTGGGAGGCGCTTATCGAGGCGGGGCGCGATCTGGATGTGCGGGCCGGCTGTCCGAACCTGATTGAGCGGATCGAGGGCGGATTGTTGAGCTATGGCAATGACATGACCGATGACAACACGCCCCACGAATGCGGTCTTGGCAAGCTCTGCGACACGCAGGCGGCGATGGGCTGTATCGGCAGAGATGCGCTGCTGCGGGTGGCGAAAGAGGGGCCGGTGCAACAGATACGTCCCCTAGAGATCGCGGGCGATCCGGTGCCGCTTTGTGATCGTGTCTGGCCCTTGATGGCGGGCGACGAACGCGTGGGGCAGGTGACCTCGGCGGTTTGGTCCCCCGACTTTGGCGTGAATGTCGCCATCGGGATGGTGCGGATGACCCATTGGGACCCGGGCACGCGGTTGCAGGCGCGCACCCCCGATGGCGCGCGTGACGTGACCGTACGGGACAGTTTCTGGGCCTGAGGTCCGGTCGATTGAAACCTGAAAAGGAGATGAGAGATGAGCTTTAATGCGCTGATTGTAAACAAGGATGACCAAGGCCAGACCCAGGCCGAGGTCACCCAGATCACCGAAGACCAACTGCCCGAGGCCGAGGTGACGGTCGCGGTCGAATATTCCACCGTGAACTACAAAGACGGATTGTGCATCGGGCCGGGTGGTGGCTTGGTCCGCAACTATCCGCATGTGCCGGGCATTGATTTCGCCGGCACGGTCGAGACCTCGAATGACGAACGCTACAAGCCCGGCGACAAGGTCGTGTTGACCGGTTGGCGCGTGGGCGAAGCGCATTGGGGCGGCTATGCGCAAAAGGCGCGGGTCAAGGCCGATTGGCTGGTGCCGCTGCCCGAAGGGCTGGACACGCGGCAAGCCATGGCCGTTGGCACGGCAGGTTTCACCGCGATGCTGGCCGTCATGGCGCTGGAGGATCACGGCATCAAGAAAGGCCCGGTTCTGGTCACGGGTGCTGCGGGGGGCGTCGGCTCCGTCGCCACGGCGATCCTTGCCAACCTCGGCTATGAAGTGGCGGCGGTCACCGGTCGGCCCGAGACCGAGGATTACCTCAAAAGCCTTGGGGCGGCCCGGATCGTCGCGCGGGAAGAGATCAACGAGACTGTCAAACGCCCCCTTGAGGGCGAGACATGGGGCGGATGCGTCGATGCCGTGGGCGGCGCGATGCTGGCCCGCGTGTTGGGCCAGATGGAGTACGGGGCGAGCGTGGCGGCCGTGGGCCTTGCGGGCGGTGCCGCCCTGCCTGCCACGGTGATCCCCTTCCTGCTGCGCGGCGTGAACCTCTTGGGCATCGACAGCGTCATGCAGCCCTATGACAACCGTCTGCGCGCTTGGAAGCGGGTGGCCAAAGACCTGCCAATGGACAAGCTTGAGGCGATGGTCCAACCCGCTGGGCTCAGCGACCTGCCGCAACTGGGGGCGGACATCCTGAAAGGGCAGGTCAAAGGCCGGGTGGTCGTCGACGTAAACGCTTGATATTGCCTCGGCGCGGGGCGGTGTGGTTAATGGTCCGCGCCGCCCCGACCGCCAGAAGGAGAGCATGATGGCCAGCTACGACGACGACAATATCTTTGCCAAGATTCTGCGCAAAGAGATCCCAAGCTTTAAGGTCTATGAGGACGACAAGACCTATTGCTTTATGGACATCATGCCCCGCGCCGAAGGGCATTGTCTGGTGATCCCCAAGTCTCCCTGCCGCAACATGCTCGACGCGAGCCCTACACAATTGGCGGATTGTCTGGCGACGGTTCAGAAAGTCGCCAACGCCTGCCTGCGCGCCTTTGGCGCCGATGGCATCACCGTGCAGCAGTTTAACGAGGCTGCGGGCGGGCAAGAGGTCTTTCACCTCCACTACCACATCCTGCCGCGGCATGAGGGCGACAAGCTGCGTCCGCCCGGTGTCCAAGGGGACATGGACCGGATTCGCGAACAGGCCGATGCGATTGCAGCCGCGCTCGGGACAGGGTAGTCCCCCCAAACTTACGTCGCAGCAGATACCGAAACGGTCGTTTTAGCCAAGTTTCCAAGGGGGCTTGGCCGCAATGGCTTGCCCAATGGTCGCAGGCCTCTATCCTGTTGCGCACGGATGAGAAAAACAGAAGGCCGCGTTTTGCGCGGTAATCTGTCATCAAAGAGGGAACAGATTATGAGCGATACCAATTCGCACGGCATCCCCGAGCCTGAGGGCAAGGCGGATGTGATCGATACCGATTATGAGATCGGTCAGGACAATATCGAACGGCAGATCGGGCCGTTCGGGCTGGATATTCACAACCCGGTCTTTCTAATCTCGGGGATCGCGGTCGTGGTCTTCGTGTTCTACACCATCGCATTGCCGGAACAGGCCGCCGCGATCTTCTCGGCCATGTTCAACTTTACCACCAAGAACTTCGACTGGTTCCTGATCGGCTCTGCCGACTTGGTGGTGATTTTTGCACTTTTGCTGATCGTCACGCCCTTTGGCAGTGTCCGCCTTGGCGGCAATGAAGCGGTCGCGGATTATACCTATCTGGGCTGGTTCGCGATGCTTTTCGCGGCGGGCATGGGCATTGGCTTGATGTTCTACGGCGTGGCCGAGCCTTTGACCCATTTCTCGACCTCCATGGGCGAGATCACGACAGAGAACGGATTGCGCACCGACTGGGCCCCCTTGGGTGCCGCCACGGGTGACGAGGCCGGTTCGCTGCGCCTTGGCATGGCGGCGACGATTTATCACTGGGGTCTGCACCCTTGGGCGATCTATGCCATCGTCGCGCTGGCGCTGGCGCTGTTCACCTATAACAAAGGTCTTCCGCTGACGATCCGCTCGGCCTTTTACCCGGTTCTGGGCGAACGTGTTTGGGGCTGGCCCGGGCATATCATCGACACTATCGCTGTTTTCGCCACGCTCTTTGGTCTGGCCACGTCGCTGGGTCTGGGTGCCACGCAGGCCAACGCCGGTCTGAACGAGCTGTTCGGGATTCCCGTTGGCACCACATCTGAGATCGTTCTGATTTCGCTGATCACCGCCGTGGCGCTGGTTTCGGTGCTGCGCGGTCTTGATGGCGGTGTCAAAGTCCTCAGTGAGGTTAACATGGGTCTGGCAGCACTGCTGGCACTGTTCACCTTGATCGTCGGGCCAACTGTTTTCCTGCTGTCCTTCTTCTGGGACTCGCTGGTCGCTTACATTGAGTATCTGCCTGCACTCGCGAACCCGTTTGGCCGTGAAGACGTGAACTTCTCCCAAGGCTGGACAGCGTTCTACTGGGCTTGGTGGATCAGCTGGTCACCCTTCGTCGGAATGTTCATCGCCCGCGTCAGCCGGGGCCGTACCGTGCGCGAATTCATCGTTTGCGTGCTGTTGATCCCATCGCTTGTCTGTGTGCTGTGGATGTCGATCTTTGGCGGCACTGCGATCCATCAGGTGCTGAATGACGGCTACACCGCGGCTCAAGATGCGGGACTGCCGTTGCAGCTCTTCAAAATGCTCGATGCGCTGCCTTTGGCCTCGATCACCTCCTTCATCGGCATCGTGCTGGTGGTGGTGTTCTTCGTCACTTCGTCCGATTCCGGGTCGCTTGTGATCGACACGATCACCGCAGGCGGCAAGGTCGACGCGCCGGTGCCGCAGCGGGTGTTCTGGTGCATCTTCGAGGGTGCCGTGGCCATCGCGCTGTTGATCGGCGGCGGCTTGGCAGCGCTGCAATCCATGGTGATCTCCACCGGTTTGCTGTTCACGCTGCTGCTGCTCTTCATGTGCTTCTGCATCTTCCGCGGTCTGCAGGACGAGCGTAAAATCCGCTAACCTGCACAGCCTTTAAGACACGGATGACGGCGGCCTCTCGGGGCCGCCGTTTTCTTTGGGCGCTTGACCTTGGCCGCGCCGCGGTGGACCTTCCCGCCATGCATATTGATTCCGAATGGGTCCGCGCCCAATTTCCCGCTTTCGCCGAGCCGAGCCTTCAGGGGCAGGCTTTCTTTGAGAACGCCGGTGGGTCTTACACCTGCCGCCAAGTGATCGACCGGCTGCATCGCTTCTACTCCCAGCGAAAGGTGCAGCCCTACGGCGCCTATGAGGCCAGCCGCCTTGGTGGGGAGGAGATGGACGAAGCCCGCACCCGCATGGCCGCGATCCTAGGCGTGACGCCGGAGGAGCTGAGCTTTGGCCCCTCCACCACGCAGAACACCTATGTGCTGGCGCAGGCTTTCGGCCAGATGATGCAGCCCGGTGAGGCGATCGTCGTGACCAATCAAGACCATGAGGCCAATACCGGCCCGTGGCGCCGGCTGGCCGAGCGGGGGATCGAGATCCGTGAATGGCAAATCGACCCTGACACCGGGCATCTCGATCCGGCAAAGCTCGAAGACCTACTCGACGAGAGTGTCCGGCTGGTCTGCTTCCCGCATTGCTCAAACGTGGTGGGCGAGATCAACCCGGTGACCGAGATCACGGCGCTGGCCCATGCCGCCGGCGCTTTCGTCTGCGTCGATGGCGTCTCCTATGCGCCACATGGCTTTGCCGATGTCGGGGTGCTGGGGCCAGATATCTACCTCTTTTCGGCTTACAAGACCTTCGGGCCACATCAGGGTGTTATGGTCATCCGCCGGGCGCTCGCCGAACTGCTGCCGAACCAAGCGCATCACTTCAACGGGGACGTGCTTTACAAACGTTTCACCCCCGCCGGGCCGGATCACGCGCAGATCGCAGCCAGCGCGGGCATGGCGGACTATATCGACGCTTTCCACGCCCACCATATCGGCGGCACTGCCGGGGCCACGGCGCGCGGTGTCGCTGTGCATGACGCGATGCGCGCCCATGAGACGGCTTTGCTGCAACCGCTGCTGGATGCCATGGCGGCGCGCAACTCGGTGCGGGTCATCGGCCCCACCGATGCGGCAACTCGCGCGCCCACGGTGGCATTGGCGCTTGATCGACCGGGGGTCGAGATGGCGCAGGCACTAGCCGCGCGCGGCATCATGGCTGGGGGTGGCACCTTCTACGCAGGCCGGGCGCTTGGTGCGATTGGGGTAGATGAGGCCAAAGGCGTGCTCCGCCTCAGTTTCACCCATTACACGACGCAGGATGAAATGGACAAACTGCTGAACGCGCTGGATGATCTGCTCTGATCCTTGACCCCGGCGCAGGGGCGCTATGTTTCGGGACAAGTGCAGGAGCAAGACCCCGAACGTGAGCGACAATTCCCCGATTATCATGTGGTTCCGCCGCGATCTGCGGCTGAGCGACCATCCCGCCCTGACGGCGGCCTGCCAGGCGGGCCGCCCGGTCATCCCGCTGTTCATCCACGACGCACAATCGGAGGCTTTGGGCGCGGCCCCAAAGTTCCGCCTCGGGCTGGCCTTGGGCCGTCTTGGAGAGACTTTGGCCGAGAAGGGCAGCCGCCTGATCCTGCGCCGTGGCGATACGCTTGAGCTACTGCGCGAGGTGATCGAGACAACCGGCGCGGGCGCGGTCTATTGGAGCCGCCTTTACGATCCCGCCGCGATCGACCGCGACGCCAAGGTCAAAGAGACGCTAAAGGACAATGGGGTCGAGGCCTGTAGCTTTGCCGGGCATCTGATGTTCGAGCCTTGGACGGTTGAGACCAAGACCGGCGGCTTTTACAAAGTCTTCACCCCCTATTGGAAGGCGGTCCGGGGCCGCGATGTGGCCGCCCCTTCGGACACCCCAAGCGACATCCCAGCCCCGCAAAGCTGGCCCGAGAGCGCCGCGCTCGACGATTGGCAAATGGACGACGAGATGCAGCGCGGGCGCGGCGTGGTGCGCCCCTATGTCCGTCTGGGGGAGGCCGCGGCACAGGCTCGGCTTGGCTCATTCATGGCCCATATCGTCGAAGGCTATGACGAAAGCCGCGACATGCCGGGCGAGGATGGCACCTCGGCCTTGTCAGAAAACCTGTCATTGGGTGAGATCAGCCCGGCCCAGTGCTGGCACGCGGGCCAGCGGGCGATGCAGGAGGGCAAGCGCGGGGCTGAGACCTTCCTCAAGGAACTCGCCTGGCGCGAGTTTGCCTATCACCTGATGTATCACACGCCGCGCATCCTTGACCAAAACTGGCGCGAGGAATGGCAGGCTTTCCCGTGGAATGAGGACGAGCGCCGCGCCGAGGTGCTGGCGTGGAAACAGGGGCGCACCGGGGTGCCATTCGTCGATGCGGCCATGCGCGAGTTGCAGGTCACGGGGCGCATGCACAACCGGGGCCGCATGATCGTGGCGAGCTATCTGACGAAACATTTGATGTGCCACTGGCGGATCGGGCAAAAGTGGTTCGAAGAACACCTGATCGACTGGGACCCGGCCAATAATGCGATGGGCTGGCAATGGGCCGCAGGCTCTGGCCCCGATGCGACGCCGTTCTTTCGCATTTTCAACCCCGAGACCCAGCTTGATCGGTTCGACAAGGGGCGCGACTACACCCGCCGTTGGATCGCCGAGGGCCGCGCGAAACCGAGTGACGAGGCGCTGGCCTATTTCGACGCGATCCCGCGCCGCTGGGGCCTAAGCCCAGAGGACGATTACCCCGATCCGATCGTCGATCTGTCGGAAGGGCGGGAACGGGCGCTCGACGCCTACCGCAACCGCGACTTTTAACTTTTTGCGAAACAGAAGCCTGCGGTTACAGTAGGCCAGAACAAGAACGGAACCGAGGTATGAAGCTTACGACCACCGAGGGGCAGAAAGGTCTGCCGCGCTATTTCCCGCAGGTCTTCGCCATGGCGCAGGAGATGCAGCACGGGCGGGTGGACTTTGTCCTGCCCGATGGCCGCGTGTTCCGTGCCGAAGGGGCCAAGCCCGGCCCGGTGGCGGAACTGCATATCCATAACGATGATCTCTTTGCCCGGTTGATCCGCGAGGGGGACCTAGGCTTTTGCGATGCCTATCTGGATGAGTGGTGGTCGACGCCGGACCTGCAAGCCTTTATGGATTTGGTCCATGCGGGGAATGAGACGGTCTATGACGGTTTTCCCGGCCAAGGGCTGCTGCGCCAGTTCGAGAAGTTCCGGTTTTGGCTTCAGCGCAACAACCGCAAACAGGCCAAGCGCAACATCAGCTATCACTACGATCTGGGCAATGCGTTCTACAGCCTCTGGCTGGACGATACGATGACCTATTCTTCGGCCATTTTCGAGGGCGACGCCCAGCAGTCGCTGGAAGCCGCGCAGCGGGCGAAATACAAATCCATGGTCGATCAGATGGGTGTGCAGCCCGGCGATCATGTCTTGGAGATCGGCTGCGGCTGGGGCGGTTTTGCGGAATATGCCGCCGCCGAACGCGGGTTGAAGGTGACCGCGCTGACCATCAGCCAAGAGCAGTTCAACTACGCACAAGAGCGGATTGCCAAGGCGGGCCTCTCGGACCGCGTGACCTTCAAACTGCAAGACTACCGCGATGAGACCGAGAGCTATGACGGCATCGCCAGCATCGAGATGTTCGAGGCGGTGGGCGAGAAATACTGGCCGGTCTATTTCGACACGCTGCACCAACGTCTGAAACCGGGCCGCGCCGCGACCTTGCAGATCATCACCGTCGCCGACCGCCGTTGGGAGGTCTACAAACGCGGGGTGGATTTCATCCAAAAGTACATCTTCCCCGGCGGCATGTTGCCCAGCCCCAGGATCCTCCGGGAGCAGGTAGAGCGGGCAGGGCTGGTGGTCGACCGGTCGATCGAATTTGGCAAAAGCTATGACATCACCCTGCGCCGTTGGCATGAGACCTTTAACGAGAAATGGGATCAGATCACCGCGCTTGGCTTTGACGAACGCTTTCGCCGGATGTGGAATTTTTACCTCACTTCCTGTGCCGCGACATTTGACAGTGGCAATTGCGACGTGACGCAGATTACGGTACGGCGACCTGTGTGACCGCCCCTGCGGTCCAACCCCGCAAGGAGCCGAAAAATGCCGACTGGTGCACGACTTATGGCGGCGATCTCACTCGCCGTGCTGGCCTTTGTCCTGTCGGGCATGGTGGTGCCACTGATGCCGGAAAGCACGGATTTCGGGTATTTCCTGCCGCTTAACGTGGTGCTTGGCCTCATCGTGGGCTGGCGCGTGATGGGCCGGCGCGCGGGCCGGGGCATCGTGGCTGCGATCAACAACGGTTTCGCCGGTGTCTTTGTGCTGATGCTCTGGGCGATCTTCTTGCAGGCGGCGAATGAAATGGTCCGGCTGGCGCTGCGCAACCGCTATGACGATCCCTTCGAGGCCATCGTCGCTGTGTTTCAGATCGGCGCGGAATTCGGCCTGATGATCGCCACCGTGCCCATCGGCGTGGCGCTTGTCGTCGGGGGCATGATCGCAGGGCTTTTGACAGAATTTGCTTATAACCGTTGGCCCTGATCCCCATGCGACATCTCTTTATCTATGGCACCCTGCGGCATCTGCCGCTGTTGGAAATCGTGCTTGGCCGCTCCGCCGAGGCGATTGACCTCAGCCCCGCCAATCTGTCCGGCTACCAAGTCTCTGCCGCCGCCGAAGGCCCGTTTCCCACGATTGAGACGCGCGATGGCGCGCAGGCCGAGGGCTTGCTGGTGCGGGGCCTGAGCGCGGATGATTTCGCGCGGCTCGATTTCTATGAAGGCGCGTTCGACTATGATTTGGTGCCGGTGACACTGGCAGACGGGCAGGGGGCTGAGGTCTATCTGCCCCAGCCCGGGCGCTGGACCGCGCAGGGGCCATGGTCCTTGCCTGAGTGGGAGCGTGATTGGGCCGCGCTTTCCTGCCACGCCGCGCGCGAAGTGATGAGCTATATGGGCAAGCGCACGCGGGCCGAGGTCGATGCGATGTTCCCAATGATCCGCCGCCGAGCCCATCAGCAGGTGCTGGCGGCGCAGGGCATGCATGATCCGCTAGCGCTCGATGGCAAGGTCGAAGTGACCGACCGCCGCCGCGTTTACGCGAATTTCTTCGCTCTCGACGAAATCTCGCTGCGGCATGAGACCTTTGACGGCAGCATGTCCGCGCAGATCGACCGCGCGGTTTTTGTCAGCGCGGATGCAGCACTGGTGCTGCCCTATGACCCACTGCGCGACCGCGTGCTGCTGGTTGAGCAAATCCGCATGGGCCCGCTGGCGCGGGGTGATCATACCCGCTGGCAGTTGGAACCCATCGCAGGCCATATCGACCCCGGCGAGACACCGCAGGCCGCCGCCCGGCGTGAAGCGCAGGAAGAGGCGGGCATCACCGTGGGCGCCTTGGAGCCGGTCGGAAACGTCTATGCCTCCCCCGGGAATGCGACGGAATTCTTTCACATTTTCGTGGGATTGGCAGATTTGCCGGATCATATCATCGGCACCGGCGGTTTGGCTGCGGAGGGCGAGGATATCCGGTCGCATCTGATGTCATCCGATGATCTGATGGCCTTGGCCGATGCGCAGGCGCTTGCCAATGCGCCATTGGTGGCAAGCGCCTATTGGCTGGCCCGCCACCGCGAACGCTTGAGGTCCGAAGGCGCGACAGCTAAACCGGACGGAACATGAACTGGGGGCAAACATGCAGGTTGCTAAAGATCTGGCCGAGGCCATTGGAAACACACCGCTGATCCGGCTGCGCGGCGCGAGCGAAGAGACCGGCTGCGAAATCTTGGGCAAGGCGGAGTTCATGAACCCCGGCCAGTCGGTCAAGGACCGCGCGGCGCTGTTCATCATCCGCGACGCCATCGCACGGGGTGAGTTGAAGCCCGGCGGCACCATTGTCGAAGGCACCGCGGGCAACACCGGCATCGGGCTTGCACTGGTGGGCGCGTCGATGGGGTTCAAGACCGTCATCGTCATCCCTGAGACGCAATCTCAGGAAAAGAAAGACATGCTGCGGCTGGCCGGTGCCGAACTGGTGCAGGTGCCTGCGGCTCCTTACAAAAACCCCAACAACTTCGTCCGCTATTCCGAGCGTTTGGCCAAGGAACTGACCAAGACCACGCCCGAGGGGGTGATCTGGGCCAACCAGTTCGACAATACCGCCAACCGGCAAGCTCATATCGAAACCACTGGCCCCGAGATTTGGGAACAGACCGGCGGCAAGGTCGATGGCTTTTGCTGTGCGGTCGGCTCGGGCGGCACGCTTGTTGGCGTGGCCATGGCGCTGCAACCCAAGGGCGTAAAAATCGCACTGGCCGATCCCGATGGCGCGGCGCTGCACAGCTACTATACCGAAGGCGAGTTGAAATCCGAAGGCAGCTCCATCGCCGAGGGGATCGGGCAGGGGCGGATTACCGCGAACCTCGAAGGGTTCAAGCCTGACTATTCCTACAACATCTCAGACGAAGAGGCGCTGCCGGTCGTCTTTGACCTGCTGGAGAATGAGGGACTCTGCCTTGGTGCATCCTCGGGCGTCAACGTCGCCGGGGCCATGCGTTTGGCGAAAGAGATGGGGCCGGGCCATACCATCGTGACCGTGCTGTGTGACTTCGGCACGCGCTATCAATCCAAGCTCTTTAACCCCGAGTTCCTGCGCGAAAAGGGGCTGCCGACGCCCGGTTGGCTTGATGCCGCGCCGCAATCCATCCCAGGTGTTTTCGAGGATACATGACCCAAATGCTCCGCTTCGCCCTTGGCCTTACCGCGTTGCTGGTCTGGCTGACCGGCGCTGCTGTCGCACAGGAACCGGTTCTGCCGGATTTCGACCAATGGGAAACCGTCGCCTCTTCGGCTGAAGAGGCGGTGGACGCCCCTGATACCACTGAGACCATGCTGGAGGTGCAGCGCGCCCGGCTGGTGGATTACCGCGCCGAGTTCGACGCGGCGCGCAACCTGAACGCGGCGCGGATCAGCGCGCTGCGCGAACAATTGGCCGCGCTCGGAACCCCGCCCGAGGGCGAGGGGGCCGAGCCGGAATCCCCCGAAGTCGCCGCCAACCGTGAAGAGTTGAACCGACAGCTCAACACCCTGCTGACCCCGGTTCAGCGGGCCGAAGCGGCATATCTGCGCGCCGATGCGCTCATCGGGCAGATCGACGTTGCCTTACGCGAACGCCAGACCGAGCAGTTGATGGAGGTGGTGCCGACGCCGCTTAACCCGGTGCATTGGCGCACCGCGGTTGACGATCTGGCCACCGCCGCTGGCGAAATTGCCGCCGAAGCCCCAGACGATGCCGATACGGCGCGGCGCAGCCTGCGCTCTTCGCTTCCTGCCGTTCTGGCCTTCACCATTCTGGGATTGGTGCTGATTTTCCGCGGCCACCATTGGTCGACCGCGATCGTGGGGCGGCTTCAGCAATTCGGCGCGCGCGGCTTTGGCATTTGGCGCTTTGTCGTGTCTCTTTTGCGGATCATCCTGCCCACGGTCGGTCTGGTCTTGCTGGCCATGGCCGTCTTGGCGACCGATTGGCTTGGCCCCCGCGGCTCGACCCTTGTGCAGCTGATCCCGGTGATCGGCGGCGCGATGCTGGGTGTTCGCTGGGTCGCCGAACGGGTGTTCTCTCGCGATGAGGACGAGGCGCTGATCCTGCTGCCCGCGGCTGAGCGCAAAGCGGTTCGTTTCTACGTCAGCATCATCACCGTCACCGTCATCATTGGCGCCATCATCACCGCCATTTTCGACGGCCAGCAACCGGCGGAAACCACCGAGGCCGTACTGCGCCTGCCGGTGATGCTGCTGAGCGCCTTTGCCCTGTTCCGCATCGGGAAAATCCTGCGCGGTTACAGCGATCCGGTGGCGGAAGACGTCTCCGCCGCCGAAGAGCCGCGGACCTCGACCCTGAACCGCGTCGTGCGCGGGCTGGGCTTGGGCGCGATGATCGTGGCCGTGGTCGCGCCCCTCTTGCTGATCAGCGGCTATTACAACGCCGCCGTTTCGCTGCTGCCGCCCTATGTCACCACGCTGGTGCTTCTGGGGCTGGTGATGACGCTGCAACGCTTCTTGGCCGATGTTTACGGTGCCATGACCGGGCAGGGGGTGCAGGCACGCGACGCGCTGATGCCCGTCTTCTTTGGCCTGATCCTGCTGCTGCTGTCGCTGCCTGTGATGGCGCTGGCATGGGGCGCGCGGGTCACCGACCTGACCGAGCTTTGGGCGCTGTTCAGCCGCGGCTTCGCCTTTGGCGAGACGCGGATCCGTCCCACGGATTTCCTCTCCTTCGCGGTGATCTTCGTGATCGGCTATGCCGCCACCCGTCTGATCCAAGGGGCACTCCGCAGCAACGTCCTGCCCAAGACGCGGATGGACATCGGCGGGCAGAACGCCATCGTCTCGGGGATCGGCTATGTCGGGATTTTCCTCGCCGCGCTGCTCGCCATCACCGGGGCGGGGATCGACCTTTCCGCGCTGGCCTATGTCGCCGGTGCGCTGTCGGTCGGTATTGGTTTTGGCCTACAAAACGTGGTGTCGAACTTCGTCTCGGGCATCATCCTGTTGATCGAACGCCCGATTTCCGAGGGGGATTGGATCGAGGTGGGCGGCCAGATGGGCTATGTGCGCGACATCTCGGTGCGCTCCACAAGGATCGAGACCTTCGACCGCACCGATGTGATCGTGCCCAATGCCGACCTGATCAGCGGCACGGTCACCAACTATACCCGCGGCAATACCGTGGGCCGCCTCATCGTGCCCGTGGGCGTGGCTTACGGTACCGATACCAAACGGATCGAAGGCATCCTGCAAGAGATCGCCGAGGCGCAGCCCATCGTGCTGACCAACCCGCCGCCCGCAGTCCTGTTCTTGAACTTCGGCGCCGATGCGCTGGAGTTCGAGGTGCGCTGCTACCTGCGGGATGTGAACTGGATGATGAAGGTCAAGAACGATATCAACCACGCCATCGCCGCGCGTTTCAAAGAGGAAGGGATCGAAATTCCCTTTGCCCAACGCGACCTATGGCTGCGCAACCCTGAGACTTTGAAGGCCGAAGCACCGAAAATAGAAGATGACGCAAAACCGGAGCCGCAGGCATGACGGGCGAGCTGTACCGGACCGAGACCTACCTGCGTGACGCCCCGGCCCGCGTGGCAGCCCATACGCCCGAAGGTGGGGTGATCTTGGACAATTCCCTGTTCTACCCCACGGGCGGCGGGCAGCCGGGCGACAGCGGATGGCTGACCTGGGACAAGCAAGAGCTTACCATCGCGACCACGGTGCGCGACCGCGACAGCGGCGGCATCGCGCTGGTCCCGGCAGAGCCGCGTCCCTTGCCGCCGGTGGGCGCATTCGTGAAACAGGAACTCGATTGGGACCGCCGCCACAAGCACATGCGCGTTCATACGGCGCTGCACCTTCTGTCGGTCGTGATCCCCCATCCGGTCACGGGGGGGCAGATTTCGGCCACCCACGGGCGGCTTGATTTCAACATGCCCGATGCGCCGCAGGACCGCGAGGAACTGGAGGAAGCGCTGAACCACTTCGTCTCCCTCGATGCGCGGGTGAGCGAGGACTGGATCACCGAGGCCGAATTGGACGCCGCGCCTGAACTCATCAAAACCATGTCCGTCGCCCCGCCGCGCGGACGGGGGGACATTCGCCTGATCCGCATCGGAGAGGCGCCGGACCCCATCGATCTGCAACCCTGCGGCGGCACCCATGTCGCCCGCACCGGCGAGATCGGCGGGCTTCGCCTTGGAAAGATTGAGAAAAAGGGCCGTTTGAACCGCCGTGTCTATGTTCATCTGGGCGGTTAGATAAATTTATCCTCTCTGGGGGGAATTCGCTCTTGCAACTCACTGTCCCCCCAAGCTAAACCCCGCATCAACGGAGCGGTGGCCGAGTGGTCGAAGGCGCACGCCTGGAAAGTGTGTAGGCGGGAGACCGTCTCCAGGGTTCGAATCCCTGTCGCTCCGCCATTTTCCCTTTTTTGCAGAAAGAAGCTGTTGCCCATCGGGCCATGCGGCTTCACATGTAGAAAAGCCCGGCACCTTTCGGGCCGGGCTCTCTCAGTTCTGTCTGTCAAAGCTTAGCGAGAGTCGTTGCCCGCGCCATAACCACCATAGGCGAAACCTTCGCCCGAGCTGCTCACGGGGCCGCTGGTCGAGAAGGTGGCGACCGGCGCACTCTCGTCCGAGAATGTTTCCAACCGCAGGTCAGCGGCGCGCTCATTAGGGCGGGTTTCACCGGCATCCGCGGCATGGACGACATCAGCCGTTAGGGACGTGTCCAAGCGCAGGTCTTCGTAGCGTGTCGACTGGCCTGCGAAGCTCGCGGTGGCGATCAGAGTGGCGGCGGCGGTTGCGATAAAGAGTTTCATTGTTCTAGTCCTTTTAGGTTTGGGAAAGGGCGTCGGCTTTCTCGCTCTGGGGAGAGGCGGGGAGGTCGGGAGGCCCGTTCGATACAATGATATTAAGGCGCGGCGAGGGGCGGTTACAAAGCAACTCGGATCACGGCCCAGTGTTAGAGCGAGACCGGGCGCGATCAGATCGTAACAAATTGCCATAGCCGCATAAGATACTGTTATTAATAGGTTATACCTGCGTCCTGGGCCGGGGCCCATGACGCTAGTCGGCCCCGCGAAGAGCGTTCAAGACCTGTTACACAGTCGTCGCAGAAACGTGTGTGCCGCCACCGCAGGCAAACCTCTTTGGCCCGTGTGAAATGTTTCAATCCTACTGGTCGACCGAGAGGCACAAAAAAGCCCGAAGCGGATATTCTCCGCTCCGGGCTGCTTGATGTGGCCGAAAGAAAACTCAGCCGATGGGTTCGTAAAGCACCACGCGGGTGTTCATCGGCACGCGGTCATAAAGCTCGGCCATCTGATCGTTCACCAGACGGGCACAGCCGTTCGAGACGCGTTTGCCCAATGTGCTGGGGTCATTGGTGCCATGGATGCGCAAGAAGGTATCGCCGCGCTCCTCGGTAAAGAGATAGAGGGCACGCGACCCCAGCGGATTGTCCAAACCGCCTTCCATACCATCGGCGTATTTCTTGTATTTCTCCGGCTCGCGGTCGATCATACCCGGGGTTGGGGTCCAGCTCGGCCATTCCTTTTTGGCACCGACGTAGAACTCACCGGATTCATAAAGACCAGGGCGGCCCACGCCCACGGTATAGCGCCACGCCATATTGTCGGGCAGAGTCCAGTAGAGCGCGAAATTGTCGGGATCGACGTGGATTTCATAGGGCGGCGCGCCTGCCGCGATTGGCACTTTGCGCGGCATCATCTCTGGCGGCACGTCATAGCTCGGCATTTCCTTGGGCGGATGCGCCAGTGCAGGCGTGGCAAGAACACCGCCGAATGCGGCACCGCTGGCGGCTACACCGGTGATGAAATGTCGTCTCTTCATTGCGTCGTTCCCCTATTCCTCAATCTCGTGTTGAAAGGGAAACCGTTTCAGCGCCTTGCCGTTCCATCGTGCGGGCCGGATCACAAACTGTTGTAGCCAAGCGGCAGCGTGTCAAACCGACAGCCTGTCGATCACGCCCTGCGCCCAACGGTCGGCGGATTGGCCAAAGCAATCGTGCAGGGAATCCACCGCCGTCACGCTGCCGAGCGCCAGCCGCCCCAGCAGGCAAAGGCCCGGCACAGGGCGTCCGTCAACGGCGCGCAGCGTCCCGTCAGGTGCGGTCGCTGCGGCCAGATCGGATGACATCGGGGAGAGCAAACCTTGCGAGATGAGATCGGGCAGGGGCGGTGCTGCGATGCCCGAGAGGTTCGGCGCAGGCAGCACCGCATCGACGATGACCGACACCTCCGCCGCGCGCCCCTTCACCTGCAATGTCCAGCCGTGCGCGCTATTCGTGATCTCTGGATTAGTGGCGAAGGACAGGTCGACCAGCCCCGCGTCGATCAGAGCCAAAAGCTCCCGGGCGGAGGCGAGGGGCGGGCCGTAGGAATATCGTTTCAGCCCCTCATCGAAGTCTATCAGCCGCTTGGCCGTCTGGGGCGACGCCTTGCCCGGGTTGAAGGCCGCGCGCCATGCGTCCTGCCATTTGCGCCAAACCTGCCCGAGCGTGTAGCCAATACTCGGCGCGACCTCTCCGGCGGCCAGTTCTATCCCGTGACGCAGCGCCTTCATTGGGGGCAACTGGTCCTGCGCGCCGGGGTCTGACCATTCCACCTTGAGCCAGTTTGCAATTTCCGCCGCCCGCACATTCTGGGGCGCGAGGATGCGCGCGACCACGGGCAGGAGGGCGTCAGAGATCAACGAAGGCGCCGCTTCGCGTGCCGCACTGACCGCAGCCGTGGCGGCTTTTGAGAAACCTGCGGTCTCTTCCGATGTGGGATTGAAAAGCGCGTCGAAAGCAGCAGCCTGTGGCTTGGGGAAGGGGGGTTGCCCGTTGAGCGAGAAGGGCAGAATGCGGCAGGGCTCCCGGCCCGAGGCATGATAGCCCGCCGCGTCGAAGCGCCCGCCCTGTGCCATGGTCAGACCACGCAACACATCATAGGTCGACAGCCCCAAGCCCCGGATCGCGACGTGCTTGTCCCGCCATGCCGCCGCCCGCGCGCGCAGCTCCGCCGCTGGATAGGCCTGCGCGGCTTCCGCCTCGCTCCGCGCCGCGTGCTCTTGCCAATCGGCCCATTGCGCGTCCGGCTCGACAGGGGGCTGCCCGAGGGTGAGGAGGACTTCGTCATATGGCGCCTCCGCCCCGCTTTCCGATTGCACGCACCAACCCGCCCCCTCGGGCGAGATGCGCGCCACAGCGGCGGGGATCACCCTGCAAGTCACGCCGGTTTTCGTAAAACCCCGTCCAAAAAGATCATCCCGCCGCGCCATGAGGTAGCGGCCCATCTCGGCGCGGGAGGGGAAACTGTCGGGATCTACGGCGCGGTCTTGCCACTCCGCGAAATGTCCGACCCGCGACCCCTTTGGCGGGCGGATCGCGATATCTCGGTTTGGGATGTTAAGCAGACAATAGGTGGGCTCCGAGGGGGCGAAGTTCGGACCCGCGCCGGGATGGGGGCCGGGTTCATAAATGTCGATCTCTATCCGCCCTTCGGTCCCCGTAAGCCGTTGCGACAGAGCCTCCAACGCGCCAAGGCCGCGCGGCCCGAAACCGATCACCGCAATGCGCGCCGCTTCTATCTGCATCTCTCTCCCCGGCATGTGTTTGGCGCGACCGTAGAGCCGTACCACGGCCAGCGAAAGCCCACCGGCGACAAAATCGGGCAACAAAAAAGGCACCCGAAGGCGCCCTTAACAATTCACTCATCCCGCCCGAGAGGCTGCGATCAGCCGCCCCAGCTGCGCACTGTGCCGCAGTCCATATGGGTGAAGTTGGAGCCGGAGTAGCGCCCGACACCGCCACCGCGACAAGCCATCGCCGCGCGGGCCACCTGATGCACCGAGCGCGAGGCGAGGCGCAGGTCAGCGGCCTGACCTTTGAGGTGCAGCGAATTCTTGGCGACACCGCTGGAACGGGAGCGCAGCATCGCGTTGGTTTTCGGGCTGCGGTAGCCGGAGAGGAGCATATAGGGCTCGTTCACATCCAGCAGATTGTGCGACGCGGCCATGATATCGATGGTGCGCAGGTCCATGTTGATGACATCGTCGGTCCGCCAGTCGCGCATGAAGTGATTAATTTCGGCAAAGGCGTCTTTGATATAGTGGCCTTCGATCCAATAGATCATGTCCAACCGCTCACCGGTGCGGCCCGAATACATGCGGATGCGGCGAATGTCGCCTGCGCCCCGCAGAAAGCCTGCCGCGTTCGAGAAGGTGGGAGCTGCTGCAACGGTGGTTGCTGCGAATGCGCCGAGAAGGGCGCGCCGGGTCATCCCCGAGGAGCTTTTGCCTGTCATGTGTCTCTGTCCCGTCGTCTGCCTAAGTTACCCAAGATGTTACATGGGCCATTCATCTCATCCCCAGATGCAACATTATTATTGCATAGCGGGAAAACCTGACCAAGGGCTGAATCGGAATGGTTCCCGAGTGGTTCAAATTTAGGCAAGTTTTTGCGCAATGCGGTTAAAAAACCCAATGTTTGCAGGGGCAACCGATGCGCAATCCGCACAGCCCATAACGCGTTTTTCCTGCGAACGGAAATTTGAATGGACTTGCGCGTAGTATTATTGGCAAACCGGGCAGGCAATAGGGTCGCGCGGCGGCAATGGTATATTCACGGGGTACGACATGGGATTTAGCGCGACTTTTTCACGGCAACTGTCCAAATTCATCGCAGGGTTTGCCCTGTTGATTTCGGCACTGGTCCTTGCCGCGCCTGCCACGGCGCAGGTCACCGCTTTCAAACAAGCCGTCGCCGAAGCTGCTGCCCAAGACGATGACATCGCCGCCTTCTATCGTGAGAACGATTATACCGCCATCTGGACAGGGGCCGCCGAAGAGCACCACGCGCGCCGGTCGGAACTGATGCGAGCGATCACCACGGCGGATGATCATGGCCTGCCGGTCACGCGCTACAACCCCGATGCGGTGTTGGAGATGCTGCGCACAGCCAAGACCCCGCGTGATCGCGGATTCGCCGAGGTGGAGTTGAGCCGCGTGTTCCTGCGCTATGCCCGCGACGTGCAGACCGGTGTGCTGATCCCCAAACGGATCATCAGCCAGATCGTGCGGGAAATCCCATACCGTGACCGCAAGACCTATCTGCAAGACCTGCCCAAATCCACGCCCGCCGCTTATTTCCGCGCCCTGCCGCCGCGCAGCCTTGAGTATAATGCGCTGCTGAAAGAGAAGATCGCGATGGAAAAACTGCTGTCGCAGGGTGGCTGGGGGCCCTCGGTGCCCGCGGGCAAGCTTGAGCCGGGCGATACCGGAAATGACGTGATTGCCCTGCGCAACCGCCTGATCGCCATGGGCTTTCTGAAGCGGTCCAACGCCGTGGGCTATGACGCCAGCCTGACCGAAGCCGTGCGCCAGTTCCAAGAGGCCCACGGGCTGAACACCGATGGCGTTGCCGGTCCGGCCACGATGAAACAGATCAACATCGGCGTCGAGCAGCGGCTGCAATCGGTCATGGTCGCACTTGAGCGTGAGCGCTGGTTCAACACCGACCGCGGCAAACGCCATATCCTTGTGAACATCCCCGACTTCTCGGCCAAGATCATCGACGATGGCAAGATCACCTTCCAGACCCGCTCGGTCGTGGGGGCCGCCCGCGAGGACCGTCCGACGCCCGAATTCTCGGACGTGATGGAGCATATGGTGGTCAACCCCAGCTGGTATGTGCCGCGGTCGATCGTCACTGGGGAATACCTGCCGCAGCTCAAACGCAACCCCTATGCCGTGGGCCATATCGAGATCACCGACAGCCGGGGCCGCAAGGTGAACCGCGGCGCCGTGAACTTTAACCGCTACACCGCGCGGACCTTCCCCTTCTCCATGCGCCAACCGCCCAGCGACACCAATGCTTTGGGTCTGGTGAAGTTCATGTTCCCCAACAAATACAACATCTACCTGCATGACACCCCGGCCAAGAGCCTGTTTGCCCGCGATGTTCGTGCCTTTAGCCATGGCTGCGTGCGTCTGGCCGAACCGTTCGAGTTCGCCTATGCGCTGCTCGCGCCGCAATCGGCGGATCCCGAAGGCGAGTTCCAAGCCATTCTGCGCAGTGGTCGTGAGACACGGGTTGTCCTTGAAGAGCAGGTGCCGGTGCATCTGATCTACCGCACCGCCGTGACCAACGCCCGTGGCCATACCGAATACCGCGATGACGTATATGGCCGGGATGCGCTGATCTGGAACGCACTCTCCAAGGCGGGGGTGGCCTTGCGCGGCGTTCAGGGGTAACTCTCGGGCGCGCAACAAGTAAGGGCCGCCCGAAATGACCTATAGTGTTCAGCAAATCGCCAAAGCCGTCGGCGCCAGCGCCGAGGGTGACATCGAACTCAAGGTAAGCGGCGTCGCGGAACCCGCCAGCGCCAAATCGGGCGAAATGGCGCTGGCGATGGACCCACGCTATGCCAGAAGCCTTTCCGATGGCGCCGCCGAAGTGGCGATGCTTTGGGAAGGGGCCGACTGGCGCGCTCTGGGCCTCAAGGCCGCGATCCTGCCCAACCGCCCGCGCTACGCGCTTTCCGGCGTGACGCGGATGCTCGACAAGGGGCAGGGGTTCAAGCCGGGCATCCACCCCACTGCCGTGATCGACCCCGAGGCCGTGCTGGGCGAAGGCGTCTCGGTCGGCCCCTTGGCGGTGATCTCTGCCGGGGCGCGGATCGGCGCGGGCAGCGTCATCGGGCCGCTGTGTTTTGTCGGCGTGGATGCGACATTGGGCGATGGCTGTTTTCTGCGCGAACATGTCAGCATCGGCGCGCGGGTCACCATCGGGTCGGGTTTCATCGCGCAATCGGGCGTGCGCTTGGGCGGCGACGGCTTCTCTTTCGTGACGGCTGAGCTGTCCACCGTGGAAAGCGCGCGGCAAACGCTCGGCGATCAGGGCGATGCCGCCCCGCAGCCTTGGACCCGTATCCATTCGCTTGGCGCCGTGACCATCGGCGCGGATGTCGAAATGGGCATGGGCTCCACCATCGATAACGGCACCATTCGCGACACGCAGGTCGGCGACGGCACGAAAATCGACAACCTTGTGCATATCGGGCACAATGCGGTGATTGGCAAAAACTGCCTGCTCTGCGGACAGGCAGGCGTGGGCGGTTCGACCCGCGTGGGCGACAATGTGGTGCTCGGCGGGCAGGTCGGTCTGGCCGACAATATCACCATTGGTGACCGGGTGATCGCGGGCGGGGGGACCATCGTGCTCTCCAACGTGCCCGAGGGGCGCACCATGTTGGGCTACCCCGCCACCCAGATGAGCAAGCAGACCGAAATCTACAAAGCGCTGCGCCGTTTGCCCAAGCTGCTGCGCGATGTCGCGGCCCTGCAAAAGGTGGTTTCCAAAGCCGACAAGGCTGACTAAACCTGCCGCGGACATATGTTGGGGGACGCCGCATGAGCACTCAGGATCAGGTCATTACCATCCTCGCCGAACAGGCCATGATAGAGCCGGAGGATGTCACGCTCGACAGCACGCTCGAAGACCTCGGGATCGACAGCATGGGGGTCGTGGAATGCATCTTTGCGATTGAAGAGACATTCGACATCAGCGTGCCTTTCAACGCCAACAGCCCCAGCGAAAGCGATTTCGACATCTCGACCGTGCGCAGCATCGTCGCCGGGGTGGAACGGCTACAAGCCGAACAGAGCTGAGCGATGCGGCGCGTTGTCATCACCGGCGCGGGCACGATCAACGCTCTGGGCCTGTCGGTGCCCGAAACGCTGGCGGCCATGCGCGAGGGCAAATGCGGCATCGGCCCGCTTGAGTTCCGGGATGTGGAGCGGCTGGCCATCCGCATCGGCGGTCAGGTGCGCGGGTTCGAGGCCGAGGGCCGCTACAACCGCCAGCAAATCGCGCTTTATGATCGGTTCACGCAATTCACCCTCACCGCCGCCCGCGAGGCGATCGAACAATCGGGCCTGACCTTCACCGATGAGCTTGCCGCCCGCGCAGGGGTGGTGCTGGGCACGGCGGGGGGCGGTGTCTCAACATGGGACGACAACTACCGCGCAGTCTATGAAGAGGGTAAAAACCGGGTGCATCCCTTCGTGGTGCCCAAGCTGATGAACAACGCCGCCGCCAGCCATGTCAGCATGGAATGGAACCTGCGCGGGCCGTCCTTCACCGTCTCCACCGCCTGTGCCTCGTCGAACCACGCCATGGCGCAGGCCTTTGCCATGGTCCGCTCCGGCATGAGCCCTGTGATGGTGACGGGCGGATCCGAATCCATGCTTTGCTTCGGCGGGGTGAAGGCTTGGGAAGGGCTGCGCGTGATGAGCCGCGATGCCTGCCGCCCCTTCTCGGCCAACCGCAACGGGATGGTGCAGGGCGAGGGCGCGGGTCTCTTTGTCTTTGAAGACTATGAACATGCCCGGGCGCGGGGGGCCGAGATCCTTTGCGAGGTGGCCGGTTTCGCCATGACCTCGGATGCCAGCGACATCGTGATGCCCTCCAAAGCCGGGGCCGCGCGGGCGATGCAGGGCGCACTGGCCGATGCGGGGATCAACCGCGAAGAGGTCGGCTATATCAACGCCCATGGCACCGGGACCGCGGCGAATGACAAGACCGAATGCGCCGCCGTGGCGGATGTCTTCGGCACCCATGCGGACCGGTTGATGATCTCTTCCACCAAGTCGATGCATGGTCATATCATCGGTGGCACCGGGGCGGTTGAGCTTCTGGCCTGTATCATGGCGCTGCGCGACGGGGTGATCGCGCCGACCATTGGCTATGAGGAACCCGACCCGGAATGCGCGCTTGACGTGGTGCCCAATGAGGCACGCGAGGCGCAGGTCGATGTGGCGCTCAGCAATGCTTTTGCCTTTGGTGGGATGAACGCCGTGCTGGCGCTGCGCCGCGCCTGATCCACGCGCGGCCATAAAAAATGCCGCCCCCGAGGTCGGGCGCGGCATTCAAATCGGTAGAATCCAGTCTTACTGCTCGATCACGGAGACTTCGTCGTAGCTGGCGGTGAAGCCGTCGAGCGAGAGGGTCAGTTTCACTTCCTGATCCGGGGCCAGCGCGGGCACGATGGTCAGCACCGCTTCCTTGCCGCGTTTGAAGGCGCCGATATCGGCATCGGTCAGGCCCATGCGTACATAGCAGCCCACGGGGTTGCAGAAGGCATAGGGATAGCGGCGGGCCTTGCCACCGTCGACCGACAGGGTCAACTGCGCGGGCAGGGCGGTCTCAAGCGGGACGACAACCGTGGCACCGGCTTTGGCCTGACCCCCATCTGGCAGACGGAAGAGCGAGACTTCGGCAACCGGCGCGCCTTCGCCATCGGCGAGGAGTTGGTACATTTGGCAGGGGTCGACTTCTTCTTCGGTCTTGATGCAGCGCATCTCCCAAGCACCGATCTCTTTCTTGGTGTAGGGCTTGCCCAGATCGGGGTCTTTGTCCGCATCTTCACCAAGGCTCAGCTGCTCTTCGATCTGCGAAGCATTCCCGCTGGTGCCGGGCTGGGGCTGCTGCTCTTCGGTCTGGGCGGTGTCTTCTTCCGTGGCTGTCTGGGCGAAAGCCGTCATTGGGGCCGTCAGTGCAAGCGCTGCACAAAGCGGCAGGGCGGTCATAAACTTGCTCATGTCATATCCACATTTGTTGCGTTACCGCCCCTTACCACGCCGCCCCGGGATTGTCAGTGCCAAGGGCCGCATTTCGATCAAGGTTCGGGCAATTTCATGCCGACCCCGCAATCGCGGTTTTCCCGCGATGTCAGAGGCTTAAAGACCAGAAATGCAAAAGGGGACGCAGCGCGCCCCCTTTCCGTGTACTTTCTCCCCGTCGGACTGGGCCGACTTATTAATGCCACGTTAGGCAAGCGCGTGATGCCGGTCAACAGGAAAAATGCGACAATCTGTCAGGGTTTTAGCAAGGTCCCGGTCAGAAAAAGGGCCGCACCCGAAGGCGCGGCCAAGTCTAACAGGGAGGAAGTACACCCACCCGATGAAAGGACATGCGAGCGGGATGCCTTCACTATGGCGCGCAAAGGTTAAGTTTGTATGCTCTAGTGGAACGGACGAATGGCTAAAATTGACAGAAAGGCCCCAGCGTGAGCAGTGACATCTTTATCGGCGGCGGCGGTCCCGACCATGCGACAAAGCAATTCCTCGATCTCGGCTATGCCAACCGCCACGGGCTGATCGCGGGCGCAACGGGTACGGGCAAAACGGTGACGCTGCAAATCCTTGCCGAGGGCTTTGCCAATGCCGGGGTGCCGGTGTTCTTGTCGGATGTGAAGGGCGATCTGTCCGGCCTTGCCGTCGCGGGGAGCGAGGCCGCCAAACTGCACGGCGCTTTCACCGAACGCGCGGCCAAGATCGGCTTTGACGACTATAGCTATCAATCCTTCCCGGTCACCTTTTGGGATCTCTTTGGTGAGCAGGGCCATCCCATCCGCACCACGGTTTCCGAGATGGGGCCGCTGCTCATCGCGCAGTTGCTCAGCCTGTCCGAGGCGCAAGAGGGCATCCTGAACATCGCTTTCCGCGTGGCCGATGAGGAAGGGATGCCGCTTTTGGACCTGAAAGACCTGCAATCCCTACTGGTCTGGGTCGGCGAGAATGCAAAGGACCTGGCGCTGCGCTATGGCAATGTCTCGACCGCCTCCGTCGGCACCATTCAACGGCGGCTGCTGGTGCTGGAAAACCAAGGCGGCGCGCAGTTGTTTGGCGAGCCGGCGCTGGCGCTCTCGGACCTCATGCGCTGCGATGCCGAAGGGCGCGGGCGGATCAATATCCTCGCCGCTGACAAGCTCATGGCCTCGCCCAAACTTTATGCGACTTTCCTGCTGTGGCTCATGTCCGAACTGTTCGAGGAACTGCCCGAGGTCGGCGACCCCGACAAACCGAAACTCGTGTTCTTCTTTGACGAGGCACATCTGCTGTTTGACGATGCGCCCAAGGCGCTGGTCGACAAGGTGGAACAGGTGGCGCGGCTCATCCGCTCCAAAGGCGTCGGCGTTTATTTCGTCACCCAGAACCCCGCCGATGTGCCCGACGATATCCTTGGCCAGCTTGGCAACCGTATCCAACACGCGCTACGCGCCTTTACCGCGCGTGACCGTAAGGAACTGCGCCAAGCCGCCGAGACCTACCGCGAGAACCCGCGCTTCGACACCGAAGAGGCGATCCGCGAGGTCGGTGTTGGGGAGGCCGTGACCTCCATGCTGCAACGCAAGGGCGTGCCGGGCGTGGTGGAGCGTACCTTGATCCGGCCCCCGTCTTCGCGGCTCGGCCCGATCACCGTGGCGGAGCGCGCGGCGGTGCTGGCGGACTCCGATTTGGCAGGGAAATACGAGACCGTGCAGGACCGCGAGTCAGCCTATGAAATGCTGAAGGCCCGCGCAGAGGCGGCGGCCAAAGAGGCGGAAAAGATCGAAGCCGCGGCAGAGACCGAGGACGCAGCCGCGACTGAGTTCCAGAAGGCCCGCCGCTATGGCGGGGCACGCAGCGGCGGCAGCCGGTCAAGCCGCAAGGCGACGGACGGTTTCGGCGATGCCATCGCAAGCGCGGTGATCAAAGAGCTGAAAGGCACCACCGGGCGCCGGATCGTGCGCGGCATCTTGGGCGGATTGTTCAAGGGGCGCTGAAGCGGCCTGAGAAGTGAAAAAGGGGCGCGGTATTGCGACCGCGCCCCTTTTTATATCGTGAAGCTCAGCGGGATTTACCGCTCGGGGATCAACCCACGCGGGCTGAAGCGCAGGACCAGAAGCAGCACAATGCCCATGGTCAGAAGCCGCATATGCGCCGCGCTCTCGATCAGATGGGCCTTCAGGGCCGACCCTTCGGACATGCCCGCGGTGATCAGGTTCATCAGCCACAGGCCCATCGGCTCGACCTGCACCCAGAGGAACCAGATCAGGAAGCCGCCAAGGATCGCGCCGAAGTTGTTGCCCGACCCGCCAACGATCACCATCACCCAAATGAGGAAAGTAAAGCGCAGCGGCTGGTAGGTGCCGGGCGTCAACTGGCTGTCCATCGTCGTCATCATCGCCCCCGCGATGCCGCAGATCGCGGAGCCGAGGATGAAGACCTGCAAATGCCGCGCGGTCACGTCTTTGCCCATGGCCTCTGCCGCGACTTCGTTGTCGCGGATCGCGCGCAGCATCCGGCCCCATGGCGAGTGCAGCGCACGCTGGCTCATCCACAACAGGACGATCAGAACAGCGGCGAAGAGCGCGATATAGAGCAGTTTGACCCAAAGCGTCGAGGCGTCTACCGGATCGAAGCCAAGGCCCGCCGCACGTTCCACGAAGGCGGGGTTGTTTTGCAGGTCGATCTCATAAGGAACAGGGCGGGGCAGGCCGATCACGTTCTTTACGCCGCGGCTCATCCAGTCTTCGTTCTTTAGGACCGCGATGATGATCTCGGCGATCCCCAGCGTCGCAATCGCCAGATAGTCCGACCGCAGGCCAAGGGCCGTCTTGCCGATCAGCCACGCCGCGCCAGCGGCAAAGAGACCGCCCACGGGCCAAGAGATCAGCACCGGCAGGCCAAGACCCCCGAGATAGCCGGTCTGCGCGGGGTTAATCGCCTCGACCGCCTGAACGGCGGGGTCGAGCAGGGCGCGGAAGATGAAGAAACCGATGACCAAGACCGCGATCACCGAAAGCGTGCGCAGCGTGCCCGGGGCCATCCGTTTCATCAGCATGACCGCCGCCACCACGGTGGCCGCCCCAAGCGCCAGCGCCCCCAGAATGGCGAAACCACCGGTGGACCAAGCGCCCTCGGTCGGGGGCATGGAAACCAGCACAGCCGCCAGACCGCCAAGCGCCACAAACCCCATGACGCCCACGTTGAACAGGCCCGCAAAGCCCCATTGCAGGTTCACCCCAAGCGCCATGATCGAAGAGATCAGACCCATGGCGATGATCAGCAGAGCCGAGTTCCAGCTTTGCGCAAAGCCGGTGTAGATGATCATCAAGGCGATGATCGCGAAAAGGATCGTGTTTTTCACAGTCTGGGTCATACCGATTTCCCCTTGAACAGGCCGGTGGGCTTGATCAGCAGAACGATCAGAAGAATGACGAAGCTGACCGCAAATTTGTAATCCGTGCTCATGAGCTGCACCAAGCCGTCCGGCTGCAACCCTTCGGGCATCACATAGCCCAGCACCTTTTTCCACGCGTAGGTGATCGTGACCTCGCTGAATGCGATCACGAAACCGCCCGCGATCGCCCCGACCGGAGAGCCGAGCCCGCCGACGATGGCCGCTGCGAAGATCGGCAGCAGAAGTTGGAAATAGGTGAAGGGTTTGAACGACTTATCAAGACCATAAAGCGTGCCCGCAATCGTCGCCAAGGCGGCCACGATCATCCATGTGATCATCACCACACGCTCGGGGTTGATGCCCGACAAGAGCGCCAGATCCTCGTTATCGGAATAGGCGCGCATGGATTTGCCCGCCCGCGTCTTGTTAAGGAACCAAAACAGCAGCGCCACGACGATGATCGCGGTAACGATGGTGATGCCTTGGGTGGTCTTAAAGGCAAGACCTTCGCGCAGGCCAGTCATCTCTTTGAAATCCCGCGCCGACATGATGAAGCGCTGGCCGTCAAGGAAGTTCTGGTCATCCGCGCCGATGATGAAGCGGGTGATCCCGTTGTAGATGAAGGTCACGCCGAGAGAGACAATCACGAGGATCACCGGCTTGGCCTTCTGTTCACGGTAGAACTTGTAGACCACCTTGTCGGTGCCGAGCACCAGCAGCATGGTAAAGGCGATGCCGAAGGGCAGGGCCAGAAGCGCCGTCGGCAGCACGCCGAGGCTGAGGCCCATGGACTGGAACAGCCATGTCATCAGGATCGTCGCCATGGTGCCCATGGCCATTGTGTCGCCATGGGCGAAGTTGGAAAACCGCAAGATGCCGTAGACCAGCGTCACGCCAAGCGCGCCAAGCGCCAGCTGCGAGCCATAGGCGATGCCCGGAATGAGCACATAGTTCGAAAGTGCAATGAAAGCGTTGAGCAGATCCATGTTCAGCCCCCCAGAAACGATTTGCGGACTTCAGGATCGGCCAAAAGCTCTTTGCCGGTGCCGGTAAAGGCATTCGCCCCCTGCACAAGCACATAGCCTTTGTCCGCGATTTCAAGCGCTTGACGGGCGTTCTGTTCGACCATCAGGATCGGGATGCCGGTGCGGGCAACCTCAATGATCCGGTCGAAAAGCTCGTCCATGACGATGGGCGAGACACCCGCCGTCGGCTCATCCAGCATCAGCACCTTGGGCTGGGTCATCAGCGCGCGGCCCACGGCCACCTGCTGGCGTTGCCCGCCCGACAGTTCACCCGCCGCCTGATGGCGCTTTTCCTTAAGGATCGGGAAAAGGTCATAGACCTGTGCCATCGTATCGCGAAAGTCATCGCGGCGGATGAAAGCGCCCATCTCAAGGTTCTCTTCGACCGACATTGAGGTGAAAATGTTCGAGGTTTGGGGCACGAAGCCCATGCCCTTGGCCACACGGTCCTGCGGGCTGAGTTCGGTGATGTCTTCACCATCCAGCCGCACATGGCCCTTGCGCATATCGAGCATGCCGAAGACCGCCTTCATGCCGGTGGATTTGCCCGCCCCGTTGGGGCCGACGATCACCGCGATCTCGCCGCGGTCCACGGCGATGGTGCAGTCATGCAGGATGTCGGGGCCGTTGCCGTAGCCCGCCGTCATGCCGTCACCAATCAGGAAGGGGCCGCCGGGGGCGGGGTGGGTTTTGCCGCTGGCCTTGGGCATGATGCTGCCTTGGCCCTTCGCGTTGCCGACCGACCAATCTTTGTTGCCGCGGTCGCCGTAGGGATCATTGCTCATGCGCCTACCTTGTCCTTGTTCTTCAGACCGGTGCCGAGATAGGCCTCGATCACCTGTTCGTTCGCCTTGATCTCATCCAGCGTGCCTTCGGCCAGAACGTGGCCCTCAGCCATGCAGATCACCGGGTCGCAAAGGCGGCCGATGAAATCCATGTCATGCTCGATCACGACGAAAGTGTAATTGCGCTCTTGGTTAAGCCGGATGATCGCGTCGCCGATGGTGTTCAGCAGCGTCCGGTTCACGCCCGCGCCGACCTCGTCGAGGAAGACGATTTTCGCATCCACCATCATGGTGCGGCCAAGCTCCAGCAGCTTTTTCTGCCCGCCCGAGATCTGGCCCGCCTTCTGTTCGGCCAGATGTTCGATGGTCAAAAACTCCAGCACCTCATCGGCCTTGGCCTTGAGGGCGCGTTCCTCATTGGCGATGCGTTTGGTGCCGAACCATGTGTTCCACAGCGTCTCGCCCGACTGGTTGCCGGGCACCATCATCAGGTTCTCACGGCAGGACATCGAAGAAAACTCATGCGCGATCTGGAAAGTGCGGAGCAGCCCCTTATGGAAAAGCTCATGCGGGGGCAGGCCGGTGATGTCCTCCCCATCCATGGTGACGCGGCCCGATGTGGGCTGAAGCACGCCGGCAATTACGTTGAACAGCGTGGTTTTCCCCGCGCCATTGGGGCCGATCAAACCGGTGATCGATCCTTTCTCGATCGACAGGCTTGCCCCGTCGACGGCGTGAAACCCGCCGAAGTGTTTGTGTACGTCGTCTACGACGATCATATGTCCATCCCCGTGTCCGCCACCTTGTGGCTGGTTTTTATCGGTCGTCATATGGGCCGCGCAGGCAGATGCGCGCCGCCATACCTGTTTACAATTTGCTGAGATTCTTGGAAGGGGCCGCTGCGGTCCTGATCTGAAGAAAGCCCTGCGCTGCCTTGTCAGAGGCAGATTGCGCCGTATTGCCGAAATCGCGTTCAGCAAAATACATGCCCAAAGCCCTGACCGAGACGGCCATACGTTGCTTTTTCATCCTGTCCTCCCAGACGGGACGTGTTTTCCACGTCCTCAATAGGGGATTTGTACTGGCTGCAACCCAGGAAGAAAAGCCGATTTCCTAAGCAAAAGGCCCGATCGCACTGCGACCGGGCCTATCTTAGCGGTTAGATGGTGGCGTGGATCAGCGGTAGCCGACCGTGACCATCTTGCCGTCTTTCATCTCGACCTCACGGTAGTTGCCCGCGCTCTCGCCCGGTCCGATCAGCTCGACCGCCGAGGCACCGACATAGTCCACGTCGCCGCCGTCTTTGATGATCTGAAGCGCCTTGCCCAGTTCACCCGGCAAGATTTTCTCACCCGGGGCGTTGGCGACTTCCATCACCTTTTCCTTGTACTCCGCCGGATCGTTGGAGCCTGCGGCCTGCATCGCCAGCAGCATCAGCGCCGCCGCGTCATAGGATTCAGGCGAGAAGGCGTTGGTCGGCTCGAAGCCGGCTTCCTTGCCCATCTTCTTGTAGTTGTCCGGGCCTTCGCCAGCAGCACTCGGGTTCTGGCCGAAGGAGCCATCCGCGATCTCGGCGAATTTCTCTTCTAGCGTGTCGGAGACCATGCCGTCGGGGAACATGAAGACGTCGAATGCACCGGCGTCCAGCGCACCGTTCACGATGCCCGCGCCACCTTGGTCGACATAGCCTGCCACGACCAGAACCTCACCACCGGCAGAGGCCAGCGCGCCGACTTCGGCGGAGTAGTCCGCTTTACCGTCTTCATGCGAGGTGTTGATGGTCACGGTGCCGCCGGATTCCTTATAGGCGGTCTCAAAGCTGTCGGCCAAACCTTTACCATAGTCGTTGTTGGTATAGGTGACGGCGACTTCCTTGATGCCACGGTCGTTCAGGATGTCGGCCATGACCTGACCCTGACGTGCGTCCGACGGCGAGGTGCGGAAGAACAGGCCGTTGTCTTCGACCGTCGACAGGGCCGGGGATGTCGCGGAGGGCGAGATCATCACGATGCCGTTCGGAATGGCGACGTTTTGCAGCGAGGCTGTCGTCTCGCCCGAGCACATGCCGCCCACGATGCCGCTCACGCGGTCGGAGGTGATCAGACGCTCAGCCGATGCCACGGCGAGGCCCGCGTCGATGCAGCCGGTGTCGCCACGCTCGGAGGTCACGGTGGCGCCGTCGAGGAACATGCCGCTCTCGTTAACCTCGGAAATCGCCAGTTCGGCACCGGCGGCCATGTCATTGGCCAGCGATTCCAGCGGGCCGGTGAAGCCCAGCAGAATGCCGATTTTGGTGTCTTCCGCATGCGCGCCCGTGGCGAGCAAAGCAACGGCCGTTGTGGCCATCAGTATTTTTTTCATTTGGTACTCTCCCTTAGTTGAACTCCCGTTCTGATCGAACGTTAGGTCGTGGTTTCGAAAAAGAAAAGGCGATTTATAAAGTGTTTTTCGCGGGCAGGTTTTCGCGTGGACCGGGAACGATGGTGGAAATGGGCGGTGCGCTGGCTATGTCTTGAACCAAGCCCCCATACCCAAAGGAGCCTGCCCATGACCCGCGCAAAACACCTCGCCACCGCCGCCTTCATCAGCCTCGGCAGCCTCTGCGCTGCGGGTGCCGCCACAGCGCAGAGCGGTCTCTCGATCACCCCCATGGCCGAGGATCTCGAAGCCCCTTGGGGCGTTGCCCCCTTGCCCGGTGGCGGTCTGTTGGTGACAGAGAAGGCCGGGCGTTTGATCTACCAGAAAGATGACACACGGCACGAAGTCTCGGGTCTGCCGGAAGTGGCTGTTGTCGGGCAGGGCGGTCTGTTGGACATCACCGTGGCCGGGGATTTCGCGCAAAGCCGCCTGCTGTTCCTGACCTACGCCAAACCCCAAAAGGGCGGCGGCGCGGGGACCGCTCTGGCCAGCGCGCGCTTGTCAGAGGATAGCCGCAGTCTGGAAAACCTAACCGGGCTTTTCGTCATGAAGCCGGGCAGCAGCGGCGGCCAGCACTTCGGCTCGCGCGTGGTCGAAGCGCCGGATGGTACGCTGCTGGTGACCATCGGCGAACGCGGCGATCGTCCGGCGGCGCAGGACCGCAGCACCCATAACGGCAGCATCATCCGTGTGAACCGCGACGGCTCGGTCCCCGATGACAACCCCTTTGTCGACACCCCCGACGTGCTGCCCGAAATCTGGTCATACGGCCATCGCAACCCACAAGGGGCGGGGCTGGATTTGGACGGTCGGCTTTGGGTTTCGGAACACGGGGCCAAGGGCGGGGATGAGGTGAACCGCATCACCAAAGGCACGAATTACGGCTGGCCCGTGATTTCCTACGGTGAACATTATTCGGGCGCGAAGATCGGTGAGGGCACGGCGAAAGAAGGGATGGCGCAGCCCGATTTCTACTGGGATCCTTCCATCGCGCCTGCGGGGCTGATGGTCTACTCCGGCGCGCTTTTCCCTGAATGGGAAGGTGACATTTTCGTCGGCTCGCTCAAGTTCGACTATATTGCCCGGCTAAGCGGCACGCCGCTAGAAGAGGTGGCGCAGATCAAGACCGACGAGACCGCCCGCGTGCGCGATGTCGTCGAAGGGCCGGAGGGCGGAATCTGGTTCATCTCAGAGGTCAACGGCACCGTCTACCGGATCACGCCCTGACCCTCAGGCGGGCTGCCGGGTGGATTGGCTTCCGCGCTCACGATAAGGCGTGGTCTGGTAATGCGCCCGGTAGCATTTCGAGAAATGCGAGGGCGAGGCAAAGCCGCAGGCCAGCGCCACGTTGATCACGCTCATATCCGTCTGCATCAGCAGGTTGCGCGCCTTTTGCAGCCGCAATTCCATATAGTAGCGTTTTGGGCTGCGGTTCAGGTAGCGCCGAAACAGACGCTCTAGCTGGCGGGTCGACATGCCCACGTCACGGGCGAGGATGGATGGGCTGATCGGCTCTTCGATATTGCGCTCCATCTGCTGAATCACTTGGGAGAGCTTCGGATGCCGTACGCCGATTCGCGTGGGCACCGAGAGGCGCTGCGTGTCTTGGTCGGTGCGGATCGAGGAATAAATGAGCTGATCCGCCACGGCGTTGGCCGTCTCCTCTCCATGATCATCGGCGATGAGTTTCAGCATCATATCCAGAGAAGACGTACCGCCCGCCGTGGTCAGCCGGTTGCCGTCGACCACGAAGACCGATTTCGTCAAAATGACCTCTTCGAATTCCTCGCCGAAACTGTCCTGATTCTCCCAATGGATCGTGGCGCGTTTGCCGTCGAGCAGACCCGCCTTGGCCAGCGTATGCGCCGCGGTGCACAGCCCGCCGACAACCAGCCCCTTGCGCGCCTCGCGGCGCAGCCATGCCAGCAGCTTTTTGGTGGTCGCGGCCTGCACGCCGATGCCGCCGCAGATCATGATGGTGTCGTCGCGGCCCAACTCTTCAAGCCCGCCGTCCAGCGCGAAAACCGCGCCGGATGAGCTTACACAGGTCTCACCGCTTTCGCCCACGACCTGCCATTCATAGACCTCGCGTTCGAGCATGCGGTTGGTGATCCGCAGGCATTCCACCGCCGAGGCAAAGCTCAGAAGGGTGAAATTCTCCAACAACACAAAGACGAAGCGCCGCGGCTTGTCGGTCTGGGGGGGCATGCGGGTGGCCGGGCGCGGTTGGGACATCACGGCGTCTTTCTATTCAGGTCGTCTCTGTCGACATGTGCCATGGCCGCCAGAACTTGCCGGAAACATTGCCCACGGGCCTCACGCCACGTCAATAGGGCGCATTTCGGTTCTGGTCACTTTCCCCGCGCCTTTGTATAGAGAAAGATCACGAAGCGCCGACACTCGGCGCTGTGGAGCGGAGTAGAAAGATGACAGACTGGAGCACCTCGAGCTGGCGCAGCAAACCGCGCGTCCAGATGCCCGATTACCCTGACCAAGCCGCATTGGAAGCGGTTGAGGCACAGCTGGCACGCTATCCGGTCCTCGTTTTTGCGGGCGAAGCACGCCGGTTGAAGAAACATCTGGCCGCCGCGGGCCGTGGCGAAGCCTTCCTTTTGCAGGGCGGTGATTGCGCCGAAAGCTTTGAGCAATTCAGCTCGGACGCCATTCGCGACACCTTTAAGGTGATGTTGCAGATGGCCATCGTGCTGACCCATGGGGCCAAGGTGCCGGTGATCAAACTGGGCCGCATGGCCGGTCAATTCGCCAAGCCGCGCTCGGCCCCGACCGAAGTGGTGGATGGCGTGGAACTGCCCAGCTACCGCGGCGACATCATCAACGATCTGGCCTTCAACGAAGCGGCGCGTATCCCCGACGCGCAAAAGATGCTGCGCGCCTATACGCAGGCCGCCGCCACGCTGAACCTGCTGCGCGCCTTCTCGACCGGGGGCTATGCGGATGTGCATCAGGTCCACGGCTGGACACTGGGCTTCACCGATGACGAAAAGGCCGAGAAATACCGTGAGATCGCCAACCGCATCTCCGACACGCTTGATTTCATGGCCGCCGCTGGGGTGACCGCCGAAACCGCGCATACGCTGCAATCGGTGGAGTTCTACACCAGCCACGAGGCGCTGCTGCTGGAGTATGAAGAGGCGCTTTGCCGCCGTGACAGCCAAACCGGCAAATGGCTTGCGGGCTCAGGTCACATGATCTGGATCGGTGACCGCACGCGGCAGCCCGACGGGGCGCATGTGGAGTTTGCCAGCGGCGTGCAAAACCCGATTGGCCTGAAGTGTGGTCCCTCGATGACCGGCGATGACCTTAAGCAATTGATGGCAAAGCTGAACCCCGAGAACGAAGAGGGCCGTCTCACCCTGATCTCGCGCTTTGGTGCGGGGCAGGTGGGCGATCACCTCCCGCGTCTGATCAAGACCGTGCAGGAAGAGGGCGCGAATGTCGTCTGGACCTGTGACGCGATGCACGGCAACACGATCAAATCCTCCACGGGCTACAAGACCCGGCCCTTCGATTCCGTGCTGCGCGAAGTGCATGAATTCTTTGCCGTGCATAACGCCGAAGGTTCCGTCCCCGGCGGTGTGCATTTCGAGATGACCGGCCAAGACGTGACCGAATGCACCGGCGGTGTTCGGGCGGTCAGCGACGAAGACCTGTCGGATCGCTACCACACTGCCTGCGACCCGCGGCTCAACGCCAGCCAGTCGCTGGAACTTGCCTTCCTCGTGGCCGAGGAACTGTCGAACCGCCGCGTGGCACAGACAGCGCGGGCGGCAGGGTAACAGCCCCGGGCTGCACTTGATTGTGACGAAAGAGACGCCGTCCCGCTAGTTGCGGGGCGGCGTTTTCGCGTTCCGAGGGCGGCGGACGGGCTATTCCTGCTCTGACTTCACTAGGCGGAGATAGGGCGGAATCTCACCCGCCGGGACGGCGGTGAAGCTTGCTTTCGGCTCTGCGAATCCGGTTTCGCGTGGCAAAAGCGGCTGCGGCGACGGATCGGCATGGCGCAGAGGTTTGGCCACCCCGCCAAAGGCGCTCTGCCGCGTGGCCTGCGCCAGATCGAAACGCCGTGGGGTTTGTCCGATCTCCCCCAGCACGACGAGACAGCCCAGCACCCGGCTGACATCGCCCAGATCGCTTTTCAGCGGCAAGAGCAACATCCGCCCCGTCAAGGCAGGCCGCCCATAGCTCGCCGCCGCGCCCAGGTGCAGTGTGATTTGGCCGGGCATCTGAAACACTTCTTCCAGCGCTTCGCTGACGCGGGGGCGTGACTGCGTTCCGAAAAAGGCGGTGATCGGCATGCCGCGCACCTCCATCCCCATGAGATCGCGCAGATGGCCGCCCGCAATCCGCAACCGTCCGACACCCACGGCGACGCGTTCGAGGATAAAGGCATATTCCAATGCCTGCTCGATCCCGCGCGGGTCGATATCCGACCGCCGCGGCATCAATCTGTTGCCGCGCAGGGCCTCCCAATAGGCTTCGACCTGCGCGAGCGGGCCATAGCCAACATGCGTCCGATGATCTGACATGGCGACAACATTCTGCGCGGTGTGGCCTGTATTGCCCATTGAAACTCACCCATAAGGACTTGGCCAATACAGCAGCCGTTTTTGAAACGACAGCGGCACAATGCGGCCGAAATGATTACCAAATCATTAATACCGCAGGCGGTTAAGGATTTCGTTACGCTTTCGCTGAAGTGGTTAACGCCTGAGCCACGGGATCCGCCGGGCCGAGGGGGCGGGGGCTTGCCCCTCGCGGGGGTTTCGCCGTAAGGCAGGACATGACCGCCCTTGCAAGGAACGCGCCGATGATCAGGTCCATGACAGGTTTCGCCTCTGCCTCCGGCGCTTTGGAGGGTTGGAGCTGGTCTTGGGAGCTGCGCGCGGTCAATGGCAAAGGGCTCGACCTGCGCCTGCGCGTGCCCGATTGGATCGTGGGGCTTGAGGCCGCCTTGCGCAAGGAGATTTCGGCGGAGGTGGCGCGGGGCAATATCACCTGCAACCTGCGCATCTCCTCGGCTGAGAGTGACGGCAGCTTGCAGATCAACGAGGCGCATGTCGACACGCTGCTGACCGCCCTGCATGAGATTGAGGCCCGTGCGATGGATGCCGGCGTATCGCTGGCGCCCTCGCGGGCTAGCGACATTCTTTCCATGCGCGGCGTGCTGGAACAGGCCGATCAGGCACAGGACATCGACGCGCTGCGCGCCGCTTTGCTGGCGGAAGTGCCGACCCTGCTGCGTGATTTCAACGAGATGCGCGCGCAGGAAGGCGCGGCGCTGGCCAGTGTGATGCAAGAGCAGTTGACCGAGGTCGAAAACCGCGCCGCCGAAGCCGCCGCATTGGCCGAGGCCCGTAAGGAAGAAACCGCTGCCCAGTTGCGCCGCAACCTCGCGCGCGTGCTCGACAACAGCGAGGGCGCGGATGCGGACCGGGTGGCGCAGGAGCTGGCCTTGATCGCGGTCAAGGCCGATGTCACCGAAGAGATCGACCGCCTTGCCGCCCATGTCGCCGCCGCGCGTGCGCTGATCGGGCAGGGCGGGCCGGTGGGGCGCAAGCTGGATTTCCTGATGCAGGAATTCAACCGCGAAGCCAACACGCTCTGCTCCAAGGCGCAGAGCACCGAATTGACGACTGTCGGTCTGGCCCTGAAGGCGGTGATCGACCAAATGCGCGAACAAGTGCAAAATGTGGAGTAAGACGTGACAAACCCAAGCCGACGCGGCCTTCTGATCATCCTCAGTTCCCCCTCCGGGGCGGGCAAATCGACCATGGCCCGCGCCCTGCGCGCATGGGATCCGACGATCAACTTCTCGGTCTCTGCCACCACCCGCGCCCCCCGACCGGGCGAGGAGGACGGCAAGGATTACCGCTTTGTCGGCGAAGAGGAGTTCCGGCAGGCCGTGGCTGAGGGCGAAATGCTGGAACACGCCCATGTCTTTGGCAACTTCTACGGCTCCCCCAAGGCCCCCGTGCAGGCAGCGATCGACGAGGGGCAGGACATCCTTTTCGACATCGACTGGCAGGGCGCACAGCAGATCCGCAACTCCGACCTGAACACCCATACGCTGTCGATCTTCCTACTGCCGCCCTCAATCACCGAGTTGAAACGCCGTTTGGAAAGCCGGGGGCAGGACGATGCCGAAACCATCGCCAAGCGCATGGGCAAAAGCTGGGATGAGATCAGCCATTGGGACGGCTATGACTTCGTGCTCGTGAACGACGATCTCGACCAGACCGAGGCGCGGCTGAAGTCCATCATCACCGCCGCGCGCCTGCGGCTGAGCCAACAGCCCGCCATCAAGGATCACGTTCGCCGTCTGCAATCCGAATTCGAGGAATTGAAATGACCCTCTACGCCCTCGCCGATGCCCGCCCCGAAGTCTCCCCCGATGCATGGGTCGCCCCGGACGCCAATGTCATCGGCAAGGTGACGCTCGGCCCCGAAGCCTCTGTCTGGTTCGGCAGCACCCTGCGCGGCGACAATGAGATGATCACCGTGGGCCGCGGCAGCAATGTGCAGGAGAACTGCGTCTTTCACACCGATATGGGCTATCCGCTGACCGTGGGCGAAGATTGCACCATCGGCCATAAGGTCATGCTGCATGGTTGCACCATCGGCGACAACTCTCTGATCGGCATGGGGGCCACGGTGCTGAATGGTGCCAAGATCGGTAAGGACTGCTTGATCGGGGCAGGGGCGCTGATCACCGAAAACAAGGTGATCCCCGATGGGTCGCTCGTCATGGGCGTGCCGGGCAAAGTGGTCCGTGAGCTTGACGCGCAGGCGATCCAACAGTTGACCGCGAGCGCCAAACACTATGCCGAGAACGCGGCGCGCTTCCGCCGCGATCTTGAACCGCTCTGACATGGGCAGCACCGCCGTAACCCTTTCCGATGTGGTGGCGGCGCTGCCGCTGCCAAGCGTGGCCATCAATGCCGAAGAGCGGATCACCGTTCTGAACGCGCCCGCCGAGGATCTGCTGGGCAAGGGGCTGCTGGGCCGCCATTTCGTCACCGCGCTGCGCCAGCCGGGGCTGGTCGAAGCGGTTGAACGCTGTCTTGCGGGCGCGGGCCCCTGCCAAGCGCGCTTTACCAGCACCGGCGGCGAACATGGCACCACCTATGACGTCAGCCTGCGCCCGGTGGGCGACCACGGGATTGTCCTGCTCAGTTTTAACGACGTGACGGAGATGGCGCAGGCAGGCCAGATGCGCCGCGATTTCGTGGCCAATGTGAGCCATGAGTTGCGCACCCCGCTGACCGCGCTGATCGGCTTCATTGAGACGCTGCAAGGTCCGGCGCGCGATGACACGGCGGCGCGCGAGCGGTTTCTGGGGATTATGGCGCAAGAGGCCGAGCGGATGAATCGGCTGGTGGGAGAGCTTTTGTCCCTCAGCCGGGTCGAGGCCGAAGAGCGCGTGCGCCCCGAAGCGCCGATCGATGTGCGCGACGTGCTGCGCGGCACCCTGCGCAACCTCGCGCCGCTGGCGGTCGATAGCAATGTGACACTGGCGCCCAAACTGGGCGATGCACCGGCCCTTGTGCTGGGTGATGCGGATCAGTTGGTGCAGGTCTTTACCAATCTCATCGAGAACGCGATCAAATATGGCGGGCGCGACAACCGGGTTGAGATTTCGGTCAAACGCACAGCCCATGACCCGGCGATGCGCGGCCCCGCGGTCTATGTCAGCGTGCGCGACCATGGGCCCGGAATCGACGCCATCCATCTGCCGCGGCTGACCGAACGGTTCTACCGGGTCGACAGCCACCGCAGCCGTGCGCTTGGCGGAACGGGGCTGGGTTTGGCCATCGTCAAACACATCATGAATCGCCACCGCGGGCGTCTCAAGATCACCAGCACCCCCGGCGAAGGGGCCGAATTCCGCGTGATTCTGCCGATGAAACCGGGTTCTGACTGATTTTTGCAGAAATTTGGTGATTCAGGCCGACTGTCATGAAACTGTAACGTTGCTGTCACAAAAGCACAGCACCGCCTTCATAGACGGGGCGCAGATCACCATGGGGTGGTCACCAATTCGCATCTGACAGGAGATATCATGTCACTCGCAAAACTCACCACATCCGCCCTGGCGATTGCCGCCGTATCCGCAACCGCTGCTGCCGCGCGTGACCAAGTACAGGTTGCCGGTTCCTCGACCGTGCTGCCCTATGCCTCCATCGTCGCCGAAGCCTTTGGCGAAAACTTTGACTTCCCGACACCGGTCGTGGAATCGGGCGGCTCCTCGGCTGGCCTCAAGCGTTTCTGCGAAGGCGTGGGCGAGAACACCATCGACGTGGCCAATGCCTCGCGCCAGATCAAAGACGCCGAAGTGGCGGCCTGTGCCGAGAACGGCGTGACCGACATCATCGAAGTGCGCATCGGCTATGACGGCATCGTCTTCGCCTCCGACATCAATGGCGAGACCTTCGAGTTCACGCCGGTCGATTGGTACAAAGCCCTCTCCGCCAAAGTTGTCGTCGACGGCGAAGTGACCGAGAACCCCTATACCACATGGGATCAGGTCAACCCCGACTTCCCCGCCCAGCCGATCCAAGCCTTCATCCCCGGCACCAAACACGGCACGCGTGAAGTGTTTGAAGACAAGGTGATCCTCGCAGGCTGCGAAGAAACCGGTGATTTCGAAGCCTTCCTCGAAGCCGCGGATGGCGACAAGAAAGCCGCTGAGAAAGAGTGCATCAGCCTGCGCACCGACGGCAAGTCCGTGGACATCGACGGCGACTACACCGAGACGCTGGCGCGCATCGAAAGCAACCAAGACGGCATCGGCGTCTTCGGTCTGGCCTTCTACGAGAACAACACCGACAAGCTGCAAGTTGCCACCATGGGCGGCGTCGAGCCAACCACCGAGAGCATCGCCTCGGGTGACTACCCCGTATCGCGCCCGCTGTTCTTCTACGTCAAGAAAGCCCACATCGGCGTGATCCCCGGCCTGAAGGAATACGCTGAATTCTTCGTCGCCGACGAAGTTGCCGGCCCCGACGGCCCGCTGGCCGAATACGGTCTGGTCTCCGACCCTGAACTGGCCGACACCCAGTCCGTGGTTGCGGATGAGACCGTGATGGGCAGCGGCTCCTAAGCCTTTACCCTTATCGCCGGGGGCGGGTGACTGCCCCCGGTTTTTCGCTTTTTGATCCACCGGGGGACATGTGGGACAAATACTGACAACAGGCGCGGTGCTGCCGCTGGTCATCCTGATCGCGGCCCTGGCACTGGGCGGGTATTTCCTTGCGCGGCGTCGGGCTTTGGCCTCTGCCCAAGGCGACAGCCGCAAGCTGCATTCGCTGCCAAGCTACTACGGCTATAATGCAGTGATGAGCGTGGCGGTGCCCGCGCTTTTGGTTTTGGGCATCTGGCTGCTGGTCCAGCCGATGCTGGTGCAATCTTCGGTGGTCGATATGATCCCCGCCGAGGCTGTGCCCGAAGGCTCCTCCGTTAATCTGATCATGAGCGATGTGCGTCGTCTGGCCGATGGGCTGGACGCGGCCGTCTCTTCCGGCGCGCTTAGCGCGGCAGATGCGACCGATCTTTCCGCTGCCGATGACCTGCGCGCATGGCTGGGCGAACAGGGCGTTGCCTTGGGTGCCGAGATCAGCCCCGAGGTGCTGCAAGCTGCGCAGGCTTACCGCGAGATGACGGCGACGGGCAATTTCTGGCGCCACATCATCGTGGCGCTGATCGCCTTGGCCGGGCTGGCCATGGTCTACCGCGAAACCGATGCCACCTTCCGCGCTCGCAACCGGGTCGAAGGGGGCGTGAAAGCGCTGCTGATCCTCGCGGCGTCGCTCGCGATCCTGACCACGGTGGGCATCGTGTTGTCGATGCTCTTCGAGACGATCAATTTCTTCAACCTGCATCCCTGGACTGACTTCTTCTTCGGCTCTTCCTGGGCACCGAACTTCCGCGGCGACAGTGACCTGTCGATCCTGCCGCTGCTTTGGGGGACGCTATATATCTCGCTCATCGCGCTACTGGTGGCCGTGCCCATCGGGCTTTTCGCCGCGATTTACCTGAGCGAATATGCAGGCCCCAAGGTGCGCGCCACGGCCAAGCCGCTGCTCGAAATCCTCGCAGGCATCCCCACAATCGTTTACGGCCTTTTCGCGCTGCTGACGGTGGGGCCGTTCCTCGTCCAAGTCTTCGGACGCGGAGAAGAGGGGCTTCTGGGCGTCGATTGGATGTCGGGGGCGACCTCGGTCCTGACCGCCGGGCTGGTCATGGGCATCATGTTGATCCCCTTCGTTTCCTCCCTCTCGGACGACATCATCAACGCGGTGCCGCAATCGCTGCGCGATGGCTCCTTCGGGCTGGGTGCGACCCAATCCGAGACGATCCGCCAAGTGGTGCTTCCTGCGGCGCTGCCGGGCATCGTGGGCGCCGTGCTGCTGGCCGCGAGCCGCGCCATCGGTGAGACCATGATCGTGGTGCTGGGGGCAGGGGCCATCGCCCGCATCTCGGCCAACCCGCTGGAAGCCATGACCACCATCACCACCCGCATCGTCAGCCAGTTGACCGGGGACAGCGATTTCGCCAGCCCCGAGACGCTGGTGGCCTTCGCCCTTGGCCTGACCCTCTTCGTCCTGACCTTGGGCCTGAACGTGCTGGCCCTCTACATCGTGCGCAAATACCGGGAGCAGTACGAATGAGCGATATCCCCAACCCCGCAGCCCCCATCGCAGACCCGCGCGGAGCTTCGCTGCTGGTCCAAGACGGGCGCACCAAACGCCGCAACGCTTCCGAGGGCCGTTTCAAGCTCTATGGCATCATTGCCATCGTCATCGGCCTCTTGATGCTGCTGACGCTGCTCTTCACCATCATCTCCCGCGGGACCGGCGCGTTTCAGCAGACCTATGTGACGCTTTCCGTGCCGCTGCTGGAAGACAAGCTCGACAAAAACGGCAACCGCGATTTGGAAGACATCAAGAAGGTCTCGACCTTCGGATATTCGCCGCTGCTAAAAGCTGCCTTTGAAAACAAGGTCGAAGCGGGCGAGGTTGAGACCGATCTCAAGCCCAAGGCGATGGCAGATATCCTGTCGAAAGACGCCGCCGCTCAATTGCGCAACTACGTCTTGGCCAACCCGGAGCTGATCGGCACGAATGCCGAATTCGAGTTCCTGACCAACAGCCGTGTCGATGGCTACCTCAAGGGCCGCGTGACCCGCGAAAGCATCGCCAATGACAAGAACATCAGCGCCGAGCAGCTTGATCTGGTCGATGCGTTGATCGCCGACGGCAGCATCGAAAAGCGGTTCAACCTCGACTTCATCACTGGTGCCGACGCCTCTGACGCGCGGCCCGAAGCGGCAGGCATGGGGGTGTCGATGATCGGCTCTTTCGCGATGATGCTGGTGGTGCTGGTGCTGGCGCTGCCCATCGGGGTCGCCGCGTCGATCTACCTCGAAGAATTCGCGCCGAAGAACTGGATCACCGACATCATCGAAGTGAACATATCGAACCTCGCCGCGGTGCCCTCGATCGTCTTTGGTATCCTTGGCCTCGCGGTCTTCATAAACTACATGCACCTGCCGAACTCGGCTCCGCTGGTGGGCGGTCTGGTGCTGACGCTGATGACCCTGCCGACGATCATCATCTCGACCCGCGCCTCGCTCAAATCGGTGCCGCCCTCGATCCGCGACGCGGCGCTTGGGGTAGGGGCCTCGAAAATGCAATCGGTGTTCCACCATGTGCTGCCCCTCGCCGCACCGGGCATCCTGACGGGGACGATCATCGGGCTTGCCCAAGCCCTTGGCGAAACGGCACCTTTGCTGCTGATCGGCATGGTGGGCTTCATCGCCTCCAACCCGCCCGACAGCATCGCCGAAGGGCTGATGGCCCCGAACTCCGCCATGCCGGCCCAGATCTATGAATGGGCCAAACGCGCCGACCCGGCCTTCTACGAACGCGCTTGGGGCGGTATCATCATCTTGCTGGTGTTCCTGATCACGATGAATGCCATCGCCGTGCTGCTGCGCCGCCGCTTTGAGCGTCGCTGGTAAACCAAGGACGGGACCATGAAAGACAACAGATATTCGGAGAGTGACGTGACAACCCAACCCGTCAAGATCGCGGCCCGCAACGTGCAGGTCTACTACGGTGACAGCCACGCCATTCGCGACGTGGACATCGACATCAACGACAAGACCGTGACCGCCTTTATCGGCCCTTCGGGCTGCGGCAAATCGACTTTTCTGCGGTGTATCAACAGGATGAACGATACAATTGATGTGGCCCGCGTGACCGGCGACGTCCGTATCGATGGCGAAGACATCTATGACAAACGGGTCGACCCGGTGCAGCTGCGCGCCAAAGTGGGTATGGTTTTTCAAAAGCCAAACCCCTTCCCAAAGTCGATCTACGACAACGTGGCCTACGGCCCCCGCATCCACGGGCTGGCCCGCAATAGGGCCGACCTCGACGATATCGTCGAACAGGCCCTGCGCCGGGGCGCGATCTGGAACGAGGTGAAGGACCGTCTGCACGCACCGGGCACCGGCCTTTCGGGCGGCCAACAGCAGCGTCTGTGCATCGCCCGCGCCGTGGCGACCGAACCCGAAGTGCTTTTGATGGACGAACCATGCTCGGCCCTTGACCCCATTGCCACCGCGCAAGTGGAGGAATTGATTGACGAATTGCGTCAGAACTACTCCGTCGTGATCGTCACGCACTCCATGCAACAGGCCGCGCGGGTGAGCCAGAAAACCGCCTTTTTCCACCTCGGCAACCTCGTGGAATTTGGCGACACCGACGACATCTTCACGCGCCCCCAAGACCCGCGCACCGAAAGCTACATCACCGGCCGTATTGGATAATATCATGTCAGATCAACACATTGCATCAGCATTCGACCGCGATCTGGAAGCCGTTCAGGCGCAGATCCTTAAAATGGGCGGGCTGGTCGAAGACGCCATTCGCCGCGGCGCGCAATCGCTGGAAACCCGCGACGAAGAGCTCGCCAATGAGGTGCGGGCAGGGGATAAGGCCATCGACGGGCTGGAGGAGCAGATCAACGAAAGCGCCGCCCGTGTCATTGCGCTGCGCGCGCCCACGGCGATCGACCTGCGTCTGACGCTGAGCGTCATCAAGATTAGCGCCAACCTCGAACGTATTGGCGACTATGCAAAAAACATGGCCAAGCGCACCAGCGTCCTGAACCAGATGGAGCCGGTCAGCGACAGCACCGGCGCGATCCGCCGCATGGCTGGCGCGGTCGAGGCGATGCTGAAAGACGCGCTCGACGCCTATATTCAGCGCGACGCGGATCTTGCGCGGGATGTGATCACCCGCGACGAAGATGTCGACCAGATGTATAATGCGCTCTTCCGCGAATTCCTCACCTTCATGATGGAAGACCCGCGCAGCATCACCGCCTGTATGCATCTGCATTTCATCGCCAAAAACGTCGAACGTATGGGTGACCATGTGACCGCCATCGCCGAACAGGTTGTCTATCTGGTGACCGGTGAGACTCCCGAGGACGACCGGCCCAAGGCCGACCGCACTTCGATCACCACGAAGGACTGAGACGATGGACGTCACACGCCCCCAGGTTCTGCTGGTAGAAGATGAACCCGCGCAACGTGAGGTACTGGCCTATAACCTCGAAGCCGAAGGCTTTGAGGTGCGCCGGGCCGAAGACGGCGAAGAAGCCATGCTTCTGGTCTCAGAGGCCGCGCCGGATTTGGTGATCCTAGATTGGATGATGCCTTTGATGAGCGGCATCGAAGTCTGCCGCCAACTCAAATCGCGCGAGGCGACGCGGCACATTCCAGTCATCATGCTCTCCGCGCGCTCTGAGGAAGTGGATACCGTGCGGGGGCTGGAAACCGGCGCGGACGACTATGTGATCAAGCCGTACAACCTGCGCGAACTTATGGCCCGTGTGCGCACGCAGTTGCGCCGCACACGTCCCGCAGCCGCAGGCGCGCTGCTGAGCTTTGACGACATCCAGCTCGACCCGGAGCGTCACCGCGTGAGCCGCGCGGGCAACGAGCTGAAACTGGGGCCGACAGAGTATCGGCTGCTGACGACGCTGCTGGAAAAACCTGGGCGCGTGTTCAGCCGCGATCAACTGCTCGACCACGTTTGGGGCCGCGACATCTATGTCGATACCCGCACGGTGGATGTTCATATCGCGCGACTGCGCAAAGCATTGACGCGCGAAGGTGGCGGAGACCCGATCCGAACCGTGCGCGGCGCGGGTTATGCTTTGGGTTAAACTCTTCTAGCTCTTCTCAGGACTCGTTTTGTTTACATAATACTGATTATCAGTTTCACAGATCGCCATGCCAGCCCTGTTGTTGCGATTTTCTCGCCACAGTAGCACCGCAATGCCACCTGACGCTGGACAGCGCCAGTTTTGCTCCGTTAACACTATCTAGATGATTTAATGTGAGTGATTATGGCGTCTGTACTTATCTTGAACGGCCCGAACCTGAACCTTTTGGGCACGCGGCAGCCTGAGGTCTATGGCAAGACCACCTTGGCGGATGTTGAGGCACTCTGTGCCGAGGAAACCGCACGGCTGGGTCTGGAGATGCAGTTTGCGCAGTCGAACCACGAAGGCAACCTGATCGATCTGATCCATGCGGCCCGCGGCCAACATGCTGGTATCATTCTGAATGCCGGCGCCTATACCCATACCTCCATCGCGCTGATGGACGCCATCGCCTCTGTTGAACTGCCGGTGGTCGAAGTGCATCTGAGCAATATTCACGCGCGCGAGAGTTTCCGCCACACATCCTATATCGCGCCTGTGGCCCTTGGACAAATCTGCGGCTTTGGCGTTCATGGCTATGTTCTGGCCATCCAAGCCCTTCAACCTCATATCGTAAGCTAATGATTTTGCGCGACTATCTGCATCAGATCGCGCATAGCCCGACAATCGAAGCACTCTGGGATGCCCATACGCGACAGATGGCTGACTATGGGTTCGACCGGCTGATCTACGGCTTTACGCGCTACCGGACACCGACCTCTTTGGGCGACCCGGCGGATTTCGTGATATTGAGCAACCAAAGCGCGGAATACCTCAACGGCTATCTGCACAGTGGGCTCTACTTCAACGCGCCGATGCTGCGTTGGGCGCTCAACAACGAAGGCGCCTGTAGCTGGGGCACCCTGGCGGAGATCACGCAGCGCGATGGCCTGTCGGAGACCGAAAAACGGGTGATCGACTTCAACGCCAGCATGGATGTGACGGCGGGCTATACGATCAGTTTCCGCTCGATCTCGGCCCGGTCCAAGGGGGCGATTGCGCTAACGGCGCGCCGTGGCCTGTCTCAGGATGAGGTGGATGCGATTTGGAAGAAGCATGGCGCTGACATTCAGCTGATGAATGAAATCGCGCATCTGAAGATCCTCTCCCTGCCCTATAGCAGCCCCAACCGCAGCCTCACGCGGCGTCAACTGGAGGTGCTGCAATGGGTCGGAGATGGCAAGACCACGCAGGATATTGCCCTGCTGATGGGCCTGACGGCGCCTACGGTCGAAAAACACTTGCGCCTCGCGCGGGAGGCTTTGTCGGTCGAGACGACGGCTCAGGCGGTGCTCAAAGCGGCCTTTGCGAACCAGATGTTCGTGATGGATCCGTGATATATTAGGGTATGGAATACCTTACTGGCACCTCAGGTAGTAGATGGCCATGGTCCGCCAGTATCGCGGGTGTTCGCACCTGCGGTACGACGGGCCTTAAATCCTTGTAATACCAAGGCGCTTTTTGGCTCGCCGGTCTCAGTCAGGTTTATTTTTCGCCTGGCTGACCGGATCCTTCCCCTGCCCCATCCAGAACTCGCCCTGATGCTTCGAGCTGTCGTTTGTGTCTGCGCCCCTATCGGTGATTGGCCACGAAAAAGGGCGGCGCATCGGAATGCACCGCCCCATATTCTTCAGGTCGAGAAGGCTTAGCCTTTCGCGGCTTTCGCCACTTCTGCTGCGAAGTCTTCTTTGACGACTTCGATGCCTTCGCCAACTTCCAGACGCACGAAACCGGTGATGGTCGCACCCGCTTCTTCAGCGGCCTTGCCGACGGTCAGGTCAGGGTTCACGACGAAGGACTGGTTCACCAGTGTCACTTCGGACATGTACTTCTGCATGCGGCCGGTGATCATTTTCTCGATCACGGCTTCGGGCTTGCCGCTTTCGCGGGCGATGTCCATCTGAACCTGCTTTTCTTTCTCGACCACGGCCGGGTCCAGATCAGCTTCGGAGAGCGACGCGGGGTTCACAGCGGCGATGTGCATCGCGATCTGCTTGCCCAGTTCCTCGTTGCCACCGGTCATGGCGACCAGAACGCCGATTTTGCCCATGCCGGGTGCGGCGGCGTTGTGGACGTAGGAGACGACGGTCTCGCCTTCGATGCTCTGCATGCGGCGCAGGGACATGTTCTCGCCGATTTTGGCGATGGCGTCTGTCAGGGTGGTTTCAACGGATTTGCCGTCGATCTCAGCCGCTTTCAGCGCTTCGACATCGTCCACTTTCAGCGCGGCATCGGCGATGTTGCTGACCATGGATTGGAATTCGGCGTTCTTGCCGACGAAGTCGGTTTCGGAGTTCACCTCAACCGCGACACCGTGACCGCCTTCGACCTTAACAGCCACGAGACCTTCGGCAGCGGTACGGCCGGATTTCTTCGCCGCTTTGGCCAGACCTTTGGTGCGCAGCCAGTCGACAGCGGCTTCCATGTCGCCGTCGTTTTCTGTCAGTGCCTTCTTGGCGTCCATCATGCCTGCGCCGGTGCTGTCGCGCAGTTCCTTGACCATGGATGCTGTGATTGCCATCTCTTGGTTCTCCTTTGGAAATCGGGTGCAGGCTCAAGGCCCGCCTCTGGTGGAAATCGGGGCAGGTTACCCTGCCCCGTGTTTCAGGTCCGTGACGCTTAGCCTTCGGCTTTGGCGACGGTCTCTTTCTTGGATTCGATGTCCAGCGGTGCATCTTTGCCCATGGCATCGTCGTGCAGAGTCTCTTCGGACGCGTTGCCGATTTCGACGCCGGTGCTCTCTTCGCTCACGGCTTCTTCTTCGGGGGCTTCTTCCATGGCGCCCAGATCAACGCCTGCCGCACCCAACTGAGCCGACATGCCGTCGAGAGCAGCGCGCGATGCCAGATCGCAGTAGAGCGCGATGGCGCGGGCCGCGTCGTCGTTGCCGGGGATGATGTAGTCAACACCGTCGGGCGAGCAGTTGGTGTCAACCACGGCCACAACCGGGATGCCCAGCTTGTTGGCTTCTGCAATGGCCAGCGACTCTTTCTTCACGTCGATGACGAAGAGCAGGTCAGGACGGCCGCCCATTTCGCGGATACCGCCCAGCGACGCTTCAAGCTTCGCTTGGTCGCGTTCCATGCCAAGACGCTCTTTCTTGGTCAGGCCTTCGAAGCCACGCTCGGACTGTTCGTCGATGTTTTTCAGACGGTTGATCGACTGCGAAACGGTCTGCCAGTTGGTCAGCGTACCGCCGAGCCAACGGTGGTTCATGTAATACTGTGCGCATTTCTCTGCGGCGTCAGCGATCGGCTGAGCGGCCTGACGCTTGGTGCCGACGAAGAGAACGCTGCCGCCCTTGGCGACGGTGTCACGGATCACTTTCAGCGCTTCGTCCAGCATGGGGACGGTCTGTGTGAGGTCCATGATGTGGATGCCGTTGCGCGCGCCGTAGATATACGGGCCCATGCGGGGGTTCCAGCGCTGTGTCTGGTGACCAAAGTGTACGCCTGCTTCAAGCAGTTGGCGCATGGAGAACTCAGGAAGAGCCATGTCTTTATACCTTTCCGGTTTAGCCTCATCGGGGGTATGACAGCCTTATGCTGCCAACCGGCGGACGATCTGGGATTTCTCCCCAAAAGGCCCAACCCCGACTGCGGGTTCAAGTGGGGCGCATATAGGCCAGCGCGCGGCGCAGCGCAAGGGGCTTATTGCGGGCCCGACCCGCCATCACCACCTGTCTGGGCATGGCCCGTGCGCACGATCGCTTCGCAGCGTTGCGCCAGCGCCTTGCGCCCGGTGAATTCCGCCACCGGCAGCGGCGGGTGATAGACCACCTCAACCGCGCCCTGCCGGGCCGCGGCCAGCGTCGTTAGCAGATGCGCGCCAAAGGACATATCCCCCCACCAGCCATAGAACCGCGGATCTTCACCCTGCGGCGCATGGTAGATGACGCTGACGGGCTGCACCGCGATCTCATCCCGCAAGGCAGGGTCAAAGAAGGCCTCGAACAGCGTGGTCTTGAAGGGGAGCACTTGTAGCCCGTCGGTGCTGGTCCCCTCGGGGAAAAACAGCAGCTTATGCCCGGCCAAGAGGCGGGTCCGAAAAACTTCCGTCTGGTTGCGCGCCTCGGCCCGGTCGCGGCGGATAAAGACGGTGCCCGTCGCCCGCGCCAGCCAGCCGATGCCGGGCCAGCCCGCCACTTCGGATTTGGAGACGAAATAGATCCGTTTGGCTGCGTTCAGCGCGAAAATATCAAGCCATGAGGTATGGTTGGCCACCACTGCGCCGCGCCCTTCCATCAGGGTGCCGCGGCGGATAAAGCGCATGCCCATCACCCAGAACGCCGCGCGGCATACCATCTGCGTGATATGCGGGGTGATGGGCCGATGCAGGCCAAAAATTGGCCGCTCGACCAAGCGCAGCAGCAGCAAGACCAGTAACCCGCCAAAGACCAAAAACGCCAAGACCGCGCCGCGCAGCATGACCCGCAGCATCCCTGCAAGCGTCAAACGCCGCTTTGGCGGCGGCTGGTCGCTGTCCCAAGTCGTGCTCATGCAGCGCTCCCGTTATAGAACCGCATCTGCCGCGCGCTCATCTGTTTCGTATCAAGGATCAGGCAAACATCCGTGGTGTTGAAGGCGCGGTCGATATAGGCCCCCTCGCCCACGGTGCCCCCCAACCGAAGGTAGGCTTTGATCAGACTCGGCACCGCCAACATGGCCTTGCGCCGGTCCAACTCGGCCTCGGGGATCAGGTTCATGGGCGCGTATTCGCGCGCGCGGACCCGCAGTTCGGGCGGCGCCAAATGCCGGTGATGCAGAAGCGAAAGCGGCTCTGCCAAACCCGCGGTGTCGGTGCCGTGAAAGCTCGCCACGCCGAAAAGAACCTCGATCTCATGTTCGGCGACATAGCCTGCAAGCGCCGCCCAGAGGTGGTGCATCGCCGTGCCGCCGCGATAGGCGGGGTCAAGGCAAGAGCGCCCCAATTCCAACAGCTTACGCCCCGACTGGACAAGCGGCGCCAGATCGTACTCCGCCGCCGAATAGAAGCCGCCTGCCCGCGCGGCCATATCGCCCCGCATCACCCGGTAGACGCCCGCCAATTTACCGCTGCGCCGGTCGGTCAAAAGCAGATGGTCAAAGTAGGGATCGAACCGGTCCCGCTCCAAGCCGGCGGCATGATCGACCATCGGCCCACCGCCGCCCAACTCCCGCACGAAAACGTCGTACCGCAGCCGCTGTGCCGCCTGCACATCGGCCTCCGTCTGCGCCAATCTGACCTGAAAATCTGCTGCTACGCCCCGTGGCATCGGCCAATCCTATGCCCGAAATGAAAGTCTCCGCCTGATAGGCAATCGGCTGCGCGGGCGCAACAGTTGCGGGGAAAGCGGAAATCGGTTACTCTCCCTATGGTTGCTTTAAGAAAATTTTCTTCCACCATTAAGGATTTGGAAAGGGTCATCCCTCATCAAAGACCGGCATTAATTCCAAACGAAAGCTGTCTATGACCACCTTGCCTTGGTCACGAAAGTTGACCGTCACTTTGCCGCCAATGTTGCTTTGCACCTGCCCCGTGCCCCATTCAGGATGTTGCGGATGCATGACCAGCATGCCCGGCGTCAGCAGCGCGTTCAGATCATCCATACCTTTTCCAATCATTCCAAGGGACCACCATGGGCCAGCTTAACATCGACCTGCCCGCCCTGATCGGCAGCCGCATTTGCCACGACTTGATATCGCCAATCGGTGCCATCAACAACGGGCTAGAGCTGCTTCAAATGGCCGGAACCGGCGCCGCACCGGGGCCTGAGCTTGCCTTGATTGGTCAAAGCGTCGAAAGCGCTTCGGCCCGGATCCGCTTTTTCCGCATCGCCTTTGGGGCTGCGGGCGATCAGACCATGGGCCAGAACGAGGTGACATCGATCCTGCGCGATCTCTATGCCGACTCACGGGTTGAGATCGACTGGCAGGTTACAAGCCCGCAATCACGCAATGGCGTGCGGATGGCCTTCCTCGCGCTGCTCTGCATCGAGACGGCCCTGCACCACGGCGGGCGGATCACCATCGGTGAAGAGGCGGGCCGCTGGTCCCTAAGGGCCGAGGCTGACAAGATCGCGATAGACCCTGAACTTTGGGCGCTGCTGACGCAGACCGGCGCGGACAGGCGGCTACAGCCCGCGCAGGTTCAATTCGCACTTTTGCCGATTCTGGCCGAAGCACAGGGGAGAGAAATCACGCTCGACAGCGGCGAAACGGCACTGACCCTCTCGTTCTAAAGGTCAGCCGCGCACCGTCCCCTCGCCACGCACTAGGTATTTAAAGCTCGTCAATTGCGCCGCACCAACAGGGCCGCGGGCATGAAGCTTTCCCGTGGCGATGCCGATCTCTGCGCCCATGCCGAACTCTCCCCCATCTGCGAATTGGGTCGAGGCGTTATGCATCAGGATCGCGGAATCCAGCCCGCTGAAGAAGGCCGCGGCGGTCTCGGTATTCTCGGTCAGGATGCAATCGGTGTGACCCGAACCATACTCCCGAATATGCGACATCGCAGCGTCCAGATCGGGGACGACCCGCGCCGCGACGATCATATCGAGGTATTCTTGCCCCCAATCCGCATCGCTGGCCGGGACCGTGCCGGGGACATTCTGCAAGGCCGCATCGGCGCGCACTTCGACGCCTGCGTCAATCAACGCTCGGATCACGCCATTGCCAATGGTCTTGGCGACATCCTCATGGATCAAAAGACATTCCGCCGCGCCGCAAATGCCCGTCCGTCGTGTCTTGGCGTTCAGCACGACCTTCAACGCTTTTTCGGGATCCGCCTCGGCGTCGATATAGATGTGCACGATGCCTTCCAGATGGGCAAAGACCGGCACCCGGGCCTCACGCTGGACCAAGCCGACAAGCCCCTTGCCGCCGCGCGGTACGATCACGTCGATGGTATCGGTCATCGTCAGCATCTCACGCACCGCCGCCCGGTCGCGCGTCGGGACCAATTGCACCGCGTCTTCCGGCATGCCCGCATCTCGCAGCCCTTGTTGCAGGCAGGCGTGAATGGCGCGCGATGAATGAAAGCTTTCCGACCCGCCGCGCAGGATCACCGCATTGCCCGCTTTGAGACAAAGCGCGCCCGCATCCGCCGTCACATTGGGGCGCGATTCATAGATCACGCCGATCACGCCAAGCGGCGTGCGCACGCGCTGGATGTTAAGGCCGGAGGGCTGGTCCCATTCAGCGATCACCTCGCCCACCGGATCGACCTGTTCCGCGACCGACCGCAGCCCGTCGACCATGCCGCGAATGCGCTCTTCGTTCAGCATCAGCCGGTCCATCATGGCGTCCGACAGCCCCTTGTCGCGGCCAAAGGTGAGGTCTTGCTCATTGGCGGCGATGATCTCAGCCCGGTTTTTCCAGACCGCATCGGCAGCGCTGATCAGGGCGGCGTGTTTCCGCTCGGCTGTGGCGGTCGCCAGTTGCGCTGCCGCTGCACGGGCGCGGGCGCCAATATCGGCCATCAGCTCAGAGATATTCTCGATGTCGTTCATAGCCTTATGCCCCTGTCTTCATCTTGTCTTAGAGCGCCATATCGTCGCGATGGATCAAAGCCGCACGCCCCGGGTAGCCCAACAGCGCCTCGATCTCTGCGCTCTTGTGGCCCTTGATCTGCCCGATCTCCCCCGCCGAATAGCGGCTGAGACCATGACCCACCGCATGACCGGCGGGGTCATACATGGCGATGCTATCGCCCCGTTCAAAACGCCCCTCAACGGCGGTCACCCCGGCCGGCAAGAGGGATGTGCCCCGCGCCAATGCCGCCACGGCTCCGGCGTCCAAGGTCACCGCCCCGCGCGGCTTCATCGCGGCAATCCAGCGCTTACGCGCGGCTTGTGGGTCACTTTGCGCGCTGAACCAAGTGGCATTTGCCCCACCTTCGAGCGCGGTGAGCGGGCGCATGACGAACCCATCGGTGATCGCCATCGCACAGCCCGCCGTTGTCGCCGTCCGCGCGGCCATCAGCTTGGTTTTCATGCCACCTTTGGACAGGCCCGACCCGGCATCACCGGCCATCGCCTCAATCTCGGGCGTGATGCTCTCGATCACATCGTAACGTTTCGCGGTAGGGTCCTGCGAAGGGTTGGCACTGTAGAAACCATCCACATCGGAGAGCAAAATCAACTGATCCGCCCCCACCGTCACCGCGATCTGCGCAGCGAGACGGTCGTTGTCGCCAAAGCGGATTTCGTCGGTCGCGATCGTGTCATTCTCATTCACAATGGGCACGACGCCGAGCGAGAGCAGCTGCTCCAAGGTCGCGCGGCTGTTGAGGTAGCGCCGGCGGTTGGCGCTGTCTTCCAACGTTACCAGCACCTGCGCCGTGGTGATGCCATGGGGGGCCAGCACCTCTTCATAGGCCCGGGCAAGGCGGATTTGCCCCACCGCCGCGGCGGCCTGCGCCTGTTCCAGCGCCAAGACGGTCGGCGGAAGGCCCAGAACACCCCGGCCAAGCGCGATGGAGCCCGAGGATACCAGCACAACATCGCAGCCTAAGCCCTTGAGCCACAAGACATCTTGCGCCAATCCAGTCAGCCAGTCCCGGCGCAGATTGCCGCTATCGCGGTCCACCAGAAGGGCGGAGCCGATCTTGATCACGACACGGCGGGCGGTGCTTAGGGTTGCCAAGGCGTCTCTTCCTCGGTGCTGCGGAAACGCAGGCGGTCTTCGTCGATATTCTGGCGCAGGGTGCGCAATACTTCCGTCACGCCTTCGCCAGCCACACTGGACATCATCATCACGTTTCCGCCGGAAGCTTTTTCCAATTCTTTCAAACGGCTTGCGCGCTCTTCCTCATCCAATGCATCAACTTTATTCAACACAGTGACACGCGGCTTTTCTGCCAGATCGCCACCATAGGCTTCCAGCTCTCCGATGATGGTGTGGTAATCCTCCGCCACGGTTTCGGAGGTGCCATCGATAAGGTGCAACAACACCGCGCAACGCTCGACGTGGCCAAGGAAAAGATCGCCCAGACCCCGCCCTTCGGAGGCGCCTTCGATGAGGCCGGGAATATCCGCCACCACGAATTCAGTGTTATCGACACCGACCACGCCAAGGTTGGGGTGCAACGTAGTGAATGGGTAATCGGCAATCTTGGGCCGCGCGTTCGACGTGCTTGCAAGGAAGGTCGACTTGCCCGCATTGGGCAGGCCCAGCAGGCCAACGTCGGCGATCAGCTTGAGCCGCAGCCAAAGCGTCCGTTCCACCCCTTCTTGCCCGGGGTTCGAGCGGCGGGGGGCTTGGTTGGTCGCGGATTTGAAATGCAGGTTGCCCCAGCCGCCATTGCCGCCGCGCGCAAGCTGCACGCGCTGGCCAAGCTCGGTCAGATCGGCGATGACGGTTTCCTGATCCTCGTCGAGGATCTCCGTGCCCACGGGCACCCGCAGGATGATATCCTCGCCGTCCTTACCGGTGCGCTGTTTGCCCATGCCGGGCTGGCCGTTCTTGGCAAAGAAGTGTTGCTGATAGCGAAAGTCGATCAGCGTGTTCAGCCCATCGACCGCCTCGGCCCAGACCGAGCCGCCGGTGCCGCCATCGCCGCCATCCGGGCCACCATATTCGATATATTTCTCACGCCGGAACGACACACAGCCGCCGCCCCCGGCACCGGATCGGATGTAGACTTTGCACAGGTCGAGAAACTTCATGGTCTTGCCTTTCAGGCACGGGAAACGGAGCTACAGCTTGCGGCTATAGGTCCATGTGGGTACGGCAGCATCGCGGGCCAAGCAATAGGTTTCCGCGTCGCCGAGATAGACAAAGCCAGCATTGGTCAGCACCTTGGCCGAAGCCGGGTTGTCATGGAAAACAGAGGCAAAAAGCGCATCATTGCCCAAAGGGTTGGCATTCACCAAAGCCTGCACCGCGTCCGAGGCCAGATGGGTGTTCCAGAACGCCGGAGCCACCCAATAGCCGATTTCGGATTGGTTGCGGTCAAGCCGGGTGAGGGAGATCACGCCCATCACCTCGGAGCTATCCGCGCGGGTACCGTCCATGACCCAGACGTCTTCTTCACGGTCATCGGACATCGCACGGCTCACATAGGCTTCGACACTGCCGGGCGGCAGCGGATGCGGGATCGAGGATGTTGCATTGGCGACCCGCGGGTCGCTGGCATACATCTCGATCATGCCCATGTCGGACCGGCGCACCGGGCGCAGATCAAACCGCTCTGTCTCAATAAGGGGTTGGTTCACAATCGCTTCCAACTGCATCGTCATGTTCCTCCTCCGAACAGACTGGATTGGGGGCCTTTGGCCAAACGGGCCGCCCCTGCCCCGATCACGCGCAAGCCGCGCGCCGAGGCGTTGACACATTCGACATATTCCTCCCTGCCGAATGTAACGACTTTATCAAATTTCAGCCGCACCCCGCAAAGAGCGGAAAAACGGCCCGGCAGGCCAATGGGCCCTGAACTGGAAAACAAAAACATTGGGGGGTCTTCCCGAAAAGAAAAAGGGACCGGCGGTATCGCCGATCCCTGATTTTTTCAAACCCTTTGGGGTACGGCTTATTCAGCGGCCTCCGCGCGTGGCAGAACCGAAATGAACGTGCGGTTTTTCAGACCCTTGTGGAAGGTCACAGCGCCGTCGACGGTTGCAAAGATCGTGTGATCCTTGCCCATGCCAACGCCTTCGGCAGGCCAAAACTTGGTGCCGCGCTGACGCACGATGATGTTGCCGGGGATGACGGCTTCGCCGCCGTATTTTTTCACGCCAAGGCGACGACCAGCTGAGTCGCGCCCGTTACGGGATGAACCGCCTGCTTTTTTATGTGCCATCTCGGTCTCTCCTTAGCCTTTGGTCTTTTCTTTGGCCTGTTCGACCCAGCCTTCACGCTGGATACGGCCTTTGAAAGACAGTTTCTCGTCAACTTCAGCGATATCCGCTTCGGTCCATGCTGCGATTTGAGCGAAGGAGGTGATGCCCGCTTCGTGCAGCTTTTTCTCAAGCGCGGGGCCAACGCCGCTCAGCGCCTTCAGGTCGTCCGCGCCGGCTTCCGACATCTGGTCGGCTTTCTCGGCTTTCGGAGCGGCCTTGGTGGCTTTCGCCTTCTTGGCCTTCTTGATCTGCGCAGCCTCATCGGTCTTGCCGGTGATGGCAGCCACGGCGGCGGCGCTTACGGAGCCTGTGCCGACAGCTTCGGATACGCCCGACTTCTCTGCGCCGGAGGCGAGAATGTCGGTGATCTTGACCAGCGTCAGCTTCTGACGGTGACCCTTGGTGCGCTTGGAAGAGTGCTTCCGGCGGCGCTTGACGAAGTTGATGACCTTTTCGCCTTTGATCTGATCAACGACTTCGGCCTGAACGCCTGCGTCTTTGACCGTGGGCGCGCCGAGCACGGGGCTGTCGCCGCCCAGCATCAGAACTTCGTTAAACTGGACTGTTTCGCCAGCATTGGCTGCAATACGTTCAACGCGCAGCATATCGCCCGCTTGAACCTTGTATTGCTTGCCGCCTGTCTTGATGACCGCAAACATGCGTCTTCCTTTTCTGTCATCCGCGTTCTGTGGCCCCCGCTTGGGAGTTTGTGGACGGCTTTCCGGCCGATCCGCCTCGAACAGCGCGCCCATGGGGCGTCATTAAAAAACAATCCCGAAAACGGATTACCCGCCGGGATGCGGGCTTATCTTCGGAATGGCGGGGCAAGTCAAGTAGGTTTTCTTGGCCCTGCCCCTTGGGCCTGTCAGAGGCTTTCGGCCACCATGTTCAGCGCCAATGCGCGCCCCAGCCCGTAAGAGATATCCTCATAGGCCCGACCGAATCCGTCGAAAAGCCCGCGATTGAGCGCCCGGCCCGCCGGTGTCTCGGCAAAGGCCGCATATTGCGCGATTTCGGCGTTGGCCAAAGGGTGATAGGCGAGCAGCATATAGGCGTGCAACCAGACGGAGGTGTCTTCGGTCACCGCATCCAAATCGGCGCCAACATCGGCCAAGAGGTCTTCATCACTGTCCTCCAGCGTGCCGCCATCGCGCATGCCGCGGAGGAATTGGAAATTGCTGTTGAGTGCCGTGCCAACATTGCGGTCGATCATATCGGAAGCGTCGATCAACCGGCGGATCAAAGTCACCCGGGGATCACCGTCTCCCGCCAGGACCCCATAGTTCGCCCTCGCAATCTGCTCAATCTCAGGCTCGGCGATGGCGGCGCGGGCGGCATTCTCCAGCCCGACGATCCGGCGCCCCAGTTCGGTGGAATAAAAGGCGATCGCCTTTTCGACCTCCTCCGCCGTCATCGTCTCTTCCAAGGCGCGGCGAACCATTTCGACCATACGCTCGGGATCGTGGATGCTTTCGACCTGCATCTGCCATGCTGGGCCGCCCTGCCCGGCCAGCATGTCTTGGTTCAGCACCTCCGCATGGGCCTGCCCTTCGTCGCTGAGGATCACCGCCGCCTGCCGAAGCTCCAACAGATCGACCAGCACGGTCATCCGCGCGTCGGCCCAAGCGGGCAGCGCCAGAAGCCACAGAAGCGGCGCGAAAACCCAAGCCCGCATCAGATGTCCTGACTGGGCTGCATGGCCGCAAGTCGCGCGGCCACGGCCTCGAACCGGTTGGCCATGATCTCATATTGGACGGCGTTCATCAGCGTATAGACTTGCTGCATCTTGGGATGCTCCAACGCCTCGGCATAGGCGGCAAGGTCTTCGTCCGAGAAGGATTGATAGGTATAGGCGGCGTTGGCCAGCGCGTTAGCGGCGATCTGCGCGCCCAGCTCATCCGCCTGCGCCCGCATCGCCCCGCGCAGGTCCGGCTCTTCCATCTGCAATTCGATCACCCCGGCGCCCGCGGCGGCCAGAAGGAAACGAATCTGCACCTCTTGAACGGCCCGGACCGAGATTTCCTCGACATCGCTGGCCACGTTCAAGCGCCGCAGGGTCTCCAACCGGGGGGAGCCGATCCGCTCGAGCCCCGCGATGATGGCGGCACCGCTTTCGGCCTTCAGCCCATCATCCTCAGCCATATGCGCTTTGTTCTCGACCACCACCAAACGCTGGCCCAGATCGGAGGCATAGAATCCGGCGGCATGATCCAACAGGTCATCGCTGAGCGTCTCGGCAAGGATATCCATCGCCATGTCGTGCATCAACTCGGTGTCAAAGACATCGCGCACCAGCCGCGACCACTCCGAGCCGAAATCCTTGCTTTGCAGCCCCAACATTTCAGGCGCAGAATCGGCGGACAGGCGGATGCTCTCCAACGCCACGTCAAAGCCGGTTACCTCCAAAAACCGCTCCAACGCGCCGCGATCCGCCGCCCGCAGCGGCAGGGCAAGCGCGACGAGCAGCATCAACGCCATGACAAAGGGGGCTGCAATCATTCGGTTTTGGCGAAACATGGGCGGTCCTTTCGCAGAATTCTGCCTTTAAACTTAGGCTCTACCAGCCTCGGCGCAATGAAAATCCCCAAACTTTCAATTGATGCGCAAAACCCCTCTTGCCACTGCTGGAAAAGGCGACTAAACGGACCCCCCAGACCCCCGCGGAGAGGTGCCGGAGTGGTCGAACGGGGCGGTCTCGAAAACCGTTGAGCCTTCACGGGTTCCCAGGGTTCGAATCCCTGTCTCTCCGCCACTAACGCCTTGGGCGTGGTGCTTATTTCCCCCGATACGAAGACGCTGGTCAGTCGCCGCGCAAGCCTCGACGTCGCCGTCCTCCAAACCGGTCTGCTTAAAGACCAGGCACCCGCGTAGAAATCCAACGCCGCAGCCGCCACCCTCCCGCTTTAGCCAAATCCGCGCCTTGAACATTTCGGCGGATTGTCGCAACTATCCGCGCAGAGCAAGCAAGCGGTTTCATGAGTCCCAGCCAGCCAAGGATTTCTACAAGGGACAATAAAATGAAAACCAATACCGCCAAGCGCGTCGCGCTCTCTTGGCTGATGTGCTCGACCGCCACTCTCGCTTACGCGCAAGACGACACCGCCTTCGATCTCGGTGTGCTGCGCATTCAGACCTCAGCCGCTCAGGCTGTTTTGGGCAATGACGAGATCACCGAAACCGAAATCGAACAGCGCAACCCGGCCACCGTGGCCGATGTCTTTGCCGGCGAATCCGCGATCACCGCCAGCGGCGGCGCGCCGATCGCGCAGAAGGTCTATGTGAACGGGATCGAGGAAAGCCTGCTTTCCGTCACCATCGATGGCGCGCGACAGAACAAATCGGCCTTCCACCATACCGGCAACGTTCTGCTGGATCCGGCCTTGCTGAAATCCGTTGAGGTCAGCGCGGGGCTTGCCCCGGCGGATCAGGGGCCAAACGCGCTGGCGGGCTCTATCGCCTATACCACCAAAGACGCCCGCGACCTGTTGGACGGGGACGATCCCTTTGGGGGTCGCTACACGCTGTCCTATGGCAGCAATGGCCAAGGGTTCCGCAACACCCTGACCCTCTTCGGGCAGAACGACGGTTTTGAATATCTGCTGAGCGGCACGCGCGCGACGGGCGACGATTATGATGACGGCTCGGGCAGCACCATCACCGGCACGGCGGCGGACCTGACCGACTATATCGCGAAATTCGCCTATACCTCGCAAAGCGGCAAACGTCTGAGCTTTTCGGCGTCTGAGACAACCGACAATGGCCTGCGCGCGTCTCAAGGTGGCTTCATCCGCCCCGACTTTGCCGATGTGATCGGGCGCGACACGGTGCTTTACGAAGCGCTGTCGCAGCGCACCTCCTATACGCTGACCTATGAGGATGAGAACCCATCAGGCATCTGGGCGCCCTATGCACAGCTCAGCTATAACGAGCAGGCGATGGATGTGGGCTCGCTCTACGGGGTTAACAAAAGCTTCAGCGGTGTGCTGAGCAACGAATTCACCCTGCGCAACGGCAGCGTCAATGTCGGTGTCGATTTCTTTGATGAAAGCGCCGAAGGCTATGACAACACGGTCAGCCCGCGCAGTTCGAGCGGCCGCGAAGAGCTTAGCAACATCGGTATCTTCGCGCAGGCACGGCAGGATCTGTCGGACCGCATCTCCGTGTCCTACGGCGGGCGCTATGATTGGGCATCCTTCGAAGGCGCGGATGGGAGCGATTTCGACGCCAGCGGCGCCAGCGTCAATGGCTCGATCGATTACGTCTTGAACGATCAATGGACCCTCAACGCAGGGGCTGCCTCCAGCTGGGGCGGTTATGAGTTGGGCGAGGCTGCATTGGTCAACTTCCGCACCCCGTGGAATTATGACGGCTTCACCACCTCGCGCGCCAATGCGGTGCGTTTGGGCCTGCGTTACGACAGTGGCCCTTGGGCGGTCAAAGGCGCGCTGTTTGACACTGAGATCGAAGACATCAACGCCGTTCTGCCCTCGAGCGGCGCACGCGGTGCTGTGGACGATCTGACATCGCGCGGCTTCGACGGGTCGGTCACCTATACCGGCGCGCGCGGCTTCGCGACCTTGAACTACACCTATGCCGATGTGCAAACCAACGACGCGACAACCGCCACGACCGCCTATTACCTTGGCCGTCCGGTCGGCCATATCTTTGGCTTCGAAGCGGGCTATGACGTGACCGAGGAATGGCGTATCGGCGCGACCGCGCAGATCGCCTTGGAGAACGACGATACCGATGTGTCGCTCGACGGCTATGAGGTGGTCAATCTCTACGCGGAATACAAACCGCGGCGGATGGAGAACCTGAACGTGCGCATGGACGTGCAGAACCTGTTCGACGCGACCTATGCAAGCCGCAGTTCCGATGGGCTTGGGCTTGCCAATGTGGTGCCCCTGACCGAACCGGGCCGCACTGTCAGCCTGACCGCGTCGATCAGCTTTTAACTGACGCAGGTATCGCCCCCCTTTGCGCGGGGGCGATACCCTTTTCCGGCGCATGCCGCCTACGGTTCTTTCCGCAGTCCTCCTCCCGCTTGATCCAGATCAATGCAGCCGCGCCCAGCCTGCCCCATAATGGCCGTGGTCACATGAGGAGCGTCGCCATGCAAAATGCCACCATCACAGCCGTTCTGGGGGTCGATGCCCGGCCCAATCAGCTTGAGGCCCTCGCCCGCGAGGCGCAGACCCGGGGCACGCATCTGATCGTTCTTCTGCTCAGCGAAACCCCTGCCGTCCCGGTCTATTCGATGGGGGTGGGCGAACTCAGCACCTATTCCCTCCCGGCGGGCTGGCAGGCGGATGTGGACGCGGCCCGCGAGGCGGTCGAAAAACAGCGCGCGGAATTTTCGCAGTATCTCACCGATCAAGGCGCCAGCGCGGATGTGCGCGCGGTCTGTGGCGATGCCTCCGCCTTGCGCAACACGGTGGCGCGGGCGGGGCTGACCTGTGACGCGGTGCTTATCGGCACGGACCTGCGCGAGGACAAGCGCCTGTTTGAGGACATCGTCCATGCCGCCCTCTTCGAGTCCGCCGCGCCCGTTTTGCTCAACACCGCGCAGGCCAAACTGGCTTTGACCCCGCAATCGGTCTTCGTCGCATGGAAAGCGGGCATTCCCGCCACGCGGGCGATCCGCGCCGCTCTGCCAATCCTGCGCAATGCGCGGGAGGTAACGGTGGCGCTTTTCGATCCGGTCTCGATCTCGGCCTATGACGGGGAAAACCCCGGGACCGATGTCGCCGCCTGGCTGACCCACCAAGGCTGCAAGGTCGCGGTACAACAATATGCCAGCGGAGGAGAGGACATCGGCACCGCCATCCTGAAACGCGCCAAAGAAACCGGGGCCGATCTGATCGTCATGGGCGCCTATGACCACTCCCGCCTGCGCGAGATGGTTTTTGGCGGCACGACCCGCAGCCTGATTGAACAAAGCGCCTTTCCTGTGCTTCTGTCACACTAACGCCCATCGAAAGGACCCCCTATGCGCCCTCACCTCGCTGCCCTCACCGGGCTATCCTGCGCCCTCCTCTCCGCCTGTTCGGAGGGGTCTTCTGACGACACCGACCGGGTGCGCGCGGGCCAGCGGGTCTATGCCAAGGAATGCGCCGCCTGCCACGGGGCGCAGGGCGAAGGGGGCGGTCCGATGTCCTTGCATCTGGATGTGGTGCCACCGGATTTGGCCGGGCTGAAACAGCGCAACGACGGCTACTTCCCGCGCGAGTTTGTCAGCCGCTTTGTCATGGGCCAGCTTGCGAAAGACGATCCTTCTTCGCCCATGCCGGACTTTTCCGCGGTGGGTCTGCGCCACGTCTACCCCAATGGCGGCGCGGATGGGGAGGTGCTGGAAACCGATTTCGCCAATCTGCTCGACTATCTGGAAGCGATCCAGTGGTAGGGCCGGCGTGGTTCGGGAGGCAGCCCTCGGGCACTTGAGGCGCCCCCGCCCTGCATTGCGCCCCCGCCCGCTCTCACGCTATCGGATGCCTTGCCCCGCAGCCCCTACAGACGGAACCCTTGCATGAAGATCAACGACGAAAGCCCCGTTCTGCTGGCCCTTCTGGACGCAGCCGTCGATGCCATGGTGGTGGCGGATCACGCGGGCAATATCCTGCGGGTGAACAAGGCGGCGGCCATGCTCTTCGGCCATCCGGTCGAGGATCTGGTAGGGCAGAACGTGCGCATGCTGATGCCGGGGGATATGGCCGTTCAACACGACGGCTTTCTGCGCCACCATCTCGAGACCGGAGAGAAACGCATCATCGGCGTGGGCCGCGACGTGGAAGGGCTGCGCGCGGATGGCAGTGTCTTCCCGCTGCATCTTTCCGTGGGCCGCGCCGATATCTCGGGCGAGGTCGCCTTTGTCGGCATCATGCACGATCTGTCGCGCCGAAAAGCCGCCGAGGAGGCCACCGCCCGCTCGCAACGGATGGATGCCATCGGCCAGATGACCGGCGGCATCGCGCATGATTTCAACAACCTTCTGACGGTCGTGATCGGCAATCTGGAACTGCTGGAGATGTCGGAAACCTCGGCCAAAAGCGGCGCGCTGATCTCGGACGCGCTGGAGGCGGCAGAGATCGGGGCCGATCTCACCTCACGCCTGATGGTCTTTGCCCGCAAGACCACGCTGAACGCGGCGGAGATCGACCTCAACGCCGAAGTCTCCAAAGCCGTGGCGATGCTCAAACGCACCATCGGCGCGCATATCGCGGTCGAGACGGGCTTTGCCGAGGACCTTTGGCAGGCCAAGGTGGATGCCACCCAGCTTCAGACCGCCGTTTTGAACATCGCGCTCAATGCCCAAGACGCCATGCCTTCGGGCGGGAAAATCACGCTGGAAACGCGCAACATGCAGCTTGACGACACCTATGTCGCACAGGAAATCGGCATCGACATGGGCAACTACATCCGCCTGTCGATCGCGGACACGGGCGAAGGCATGTCTGCTGAGACCCGCACCCGCGCGATGGAGCCGTTCTTTTCGACCAAACCGGTCGGCCAAGGCACGGGGCTGGGCCTGTCGATGGTTTACGGCTTCATCAAACAATCCGGCGGGCATATCGCGATCTACAGCGAATTGGGCAAGGGCACGACGATCAGCCTCTATTTCCCCGCCCTCGTGGACAGCACCAGCACGCGGGCGGCCTCCAGCGACGCGCCAGAGCAGCACGCCGGTATCGGCACCGGCCTGCGCGTGTTGCTGGTCGAAGACGATCCGATGGTCCTGCGCCTGTCGGAACGGCGGCTGGAGTCGCTGGGGTTCGACTGCGTCACGGCAACCACCGGCGATGCGGCTTGGGACATCCTGCAAGACCGTGACGACATCGACGTGGTCTTTACCGATCTGGTGATGCCGGGGGAGTTGTCGGGCCATGCGCTGGCCAAACGGGTCGCGGCGGAAATGCCCGATCTGCGAATATTGATCACCTCGGGATTTTCCGAAAACGTCCTGCGCGGCGAGGAAGAGAGCCATGCCTTCGCCCTCTTGCGCAAACCCTATAGGCAAGCGGATCTGGCCGAAGCGTTTCGCGCCTTGTTACAAGACTAACCCGAGGTGGCGGTGGGGCTTTCGGTCAGCACATAGCCCACCCCGCGCACCGTTTTGATCAAAAGCGGACGCGCCGGATCACGCTCGACCTTCTTGCGCAGCCGCGCCACTTGGTTGTCGATGGTTCGGTCCAAGGGTGCCCAGTTCTGCCCGTCGATCAGATCCATCAACCGGTCCCGCGACAAGGGCTTTTTCGCGTGGTTCACAAAGGCGGCCAAGAGTTTGAAATCAGCCGTGGTCAAATCCCCCTCCTGCCCGTTCCGGCCCACCAGCAGCATCCGGTCGAGGTTGATCTTGAGCCCATCAAGCGCAAGCCACGGCTCCGCGCTTTGCGGTGCGGGCGCCTCCGCCTCGCGCTTGCCGCTGCGCCGCAGGACGGATTTTACACGGGCTAAGACCTCACGCACATGGAAGGGTTTGGTCAGATAGTCATCCGCGCCCAGTTCCAACCCGACAACACGGTCGATCACATCGTCCTTGCCCGTCACCATGAAGATCGGCACGTCATGATCGCGGCGAAGGTCGCGCGCGATGTCCAGCCCGTCCTCCGCGCCGAGGTTCAGATCCAAGGTCACCAGATCGAAAGCCTCCGCCGCAAAGGCCGCGCCCACGCTCTGCGCGTCATGCGCCTCGGTCACAAGGTAGCCGTCGCTTTCAAGGCAGCGCCTCAGAAGCGTCCGGATCTTCGCATCGTCATCAACAACAAGGATCTTCTTCGCGGTCACGCCCATCACCCCAAAAGTTGCGTTTGTATAGTCCGCAACCCAAGCGAGCACCACCCGCCACGCCATCCCCTGCGACAAAGCGTTACAAACGGATACAAGACCAAAGGTCGTTCTGCGACATGCGCCTGAGAATGTGACCGCGCCGCAGAAAGGACGATCGCATGTACGTGACGCTATCCAATGAGTTCACCCCCGCAACCAAAGTGCCCGAGGCGCAGCTTTGCTCTCGCACCCCCGCCGCGCAATCGCCGCGCAAGCGGCAGGCGGTCGGCAGCCATCTGTTTCGCGAGGGCGATATCGCCAACCATATCTATGAGATCACCTCGGGCGTCTTTCGCCTGACCCGCGTGCTCGACAACGGGCGGCGGCAGGTCATCGCCTTTGGCCTGCCCGGCGACATCATCGGCTTTCCCAATGGCGCGCTCCATCACAGCGATTGCGAGGCGATCCAGACGGCAGAGGTGATCGCCCACCGCCGCCATGCGCTCGACGATTTCGAGGGGGATCACGAGACGCATAAGCGGCTGTTGAACGCTGCCCTGCGTGAGATTTCGGCGATGCAGGATCACTTCATGATGCTGGCCCGCAAATCCGCGCTGGAAAAGGTTGCGTCCTTCCTCATCACGCTGGCGGAGCGCACCGGCAGGCCGATCGGCAATTACACCACCTGCGCCTTGCCGATGACCCGCAGCGACATCGCGGATTTCCTCGGCCTGACGATTGAGACGGTGAGCCGCACCCTGACCCGCCTGCGCAAGCAAAATATCATCGTGCTCGAGACCTCCCAAACCGTGATGATCAAGGATATGGACGCGCTGATCTCGGCCTCTCAGGCGACTGACTGAACGCCAGCTCCCAATGAACCCAGAAAACGCAGGCTCCGGCCTGCGTTTCGCGTTTTAGGCGGTCTTCTCAGCATTCCTCTCGCGGTCCTTGCCGTCGGGCGTCTCCCCATTCTCCAACAAAATCCGCGCGGCGTCACCTTCCAGATCATCGTATTGGCCGCTGCGCAGCGTCCAAAGACAGGCCGCAAGCCCTGCCGCGCCAAGACAGACGGAGACGGGGATGAGAACGATCAGGATATTCATCGGCGCACCGCATTCAAAACCACGAGGATAGAGGAAGAAGACATCACCGCCGCCGCCATTAGCGGGGTGGCGAAGCCCATGACCGCCACCGGGATCGCGACCGCGTTATAGGCGGCGGCCAGCCCGAGGTTCTGGCGAATGCGGCTGCGCGCCCGACGGGCCAGCCGCAGGGTATCGGCGACCGCCGAAAGATCACCGCCCAGCATCACCCCGTCCGAGGCGACCCGCGCGGCATCCAGCGCCGTGGCAGGCGCGAGAGAGGCATGCGCCCCGGCAAGCGCCGCCGTGTCATTCAGCCCGTCGCCCACCATGAGCACCCGCTTGCCCCGCGCGGCCATATTGCGAACCAGACCGGCCTTATCCTCAGGCCGAACGGAGGCATGAACCGTGGCGATCCCGAGGGTTTCGGCCAGCACTTCTGCACGCTGCGCGGTATCGCCAGTGACCATCGCCACCTCCATCCCACGCCCGCGCAGGGCGCTGACGACTTCCGCCGCCCCGGCGCGGGGTGTTTCGGACAGGGGCAAAGGAATACGGCGATCAGGCAGATGCAGTTCCGGCCCCTCCAGCCCACGGCGCAGAGAGACCCGCGCCTCGTGCCAAAGGCCGCGGACGCCCTCGCCCGGCACCTCTTGCAGGTCGTGCAGATCGGCGGGCATCTGCCCCTGCAACGCCGCCGCCAAGGCGCGCGAGGCGGGGTGGTCAGACGCCTGCGCGAGGGCAAGCGCGACCGATGCCACCTCTGCATCAAGCGCGGGCAGCCGCGCCACGCCCTCGGTCAACGTGCCGGTCTTGTCGAAGAGAACCGTATCGATCTCGGCCAGACGCTCCAAGGCCGTGGGGGATTTTAGCAGCACGCCCGCGCGGAACAAGCGCCCGGTCATCGCCGCCGTCACCGCCGGAATGGCCAGCGCCAGCGCGCAGGGGCATGTGATGATCAGCGTCGCCGTGGCTACCGCAATCGCCTGATAGAGGTCCCTCGTCAGCGCCCACCAGACCACAAAAGCCAGCGCCGCCAGCCCATGCACCACCGGCGCATAAAGCCGCGCCGCGCGGTCGGCGATCCCGCTGTAACGGTGTTTGCCGGTCTCGGCGACCTCGACCAAAGCCGCAAGGCGGCGCAGGGTGCTGTCCTCGGCCCGGCGGGTGACCCTTAGGGTCAGCGGCGTGTCAAGGATCACCTCGCCCGCGCAGATCGGCCCGCCCGCCGCCACCGCGACGGGGTCGGCCTCTCCGGTCAGGGCGGAGCGGTCCACCATCACCGCGCCCAAGGCGATGCCATCCACCGGCGCGCGCGCCCCGGCGGCAAGGGCGATGCGGTCATCGGGCATCAGGGCGCTGACGTCCACCGTCTTACGCCCCGTCGCGGTCAGCCGCGTCGCGCGGGGCAGTTCCAGCGCCGTCAACTCCGCCGCGGCGGAACGTGCCATGGCCCGCGCGCGATGCTCAAGATAGCGGCCCACCAGCAGGAAAAAGGTCAGCGAGAGCGCCGCATCGAACCAAGTATGCGCCCCGGTGGCGGCGAAAGTCTCATAAAGCGAGGTCGCCGCCGCCAGCAGGATCGCCAGCGCAATCGGCACATCCATATTCATCCGCCCCGCCCGCAGGGCGACCGATGCCGAGGCGAAGAAGGGCACCGCCGAAAAGGCCAAGGCGGGCAGCGCGATGGCGGCAGAGACCCAGTGAAACATCTCGCGCGTGATATCGCCCGCCCCGGACCAGACCGCGACGGAGACTGCCATCACGTTCATCATGGCAAAGCCCGCCACGGCGGCGCGGGCCAGCAGACGGCGGCCCGTGTCATCCCCCGCAGGCCGCAGGGCGGTCGCGTCCAGCTCATGCGCCTCGAAGCCCGCGTCGTTCAACGCCTGAAGCGCGGCGCTGGCGTCATAGCCGGGACTCAGCACGATCCGCACCCGTTTGGCCCCAAGGTTCACCCGCGCGGCTTTGACCGAGGGCAAGCGGGCCAAAACCCCCTCGACCCCCGCAATACAGGCCGCGCAGCGGATCTGCGGCAGGGCGAGATGGATGACCTTGTCGTTCTCCGCGATGCGCTGCGCCGCAGCCTCAGCCGAGGGGGCGCCTGCGACACAGCCGGGACAGGCGGCGACGGTCATCGTGTCACCTGCAAGGGAATGCGGCGGCGAAAGAGCGTGCCATCGGCGGCGCGCATCTCGATCCGCAGGTTCCAGTTTCCGGGCGCTGCGGTGACCGGCGCGGTCCACGCGCGGCCATCCCAGGCGAAGTCGGGCGTCATGTCATCCGCCACGGTGGTCGCCCGGCCCAATGTCGCCGCGATGATCTCGGGCTGCACCACGCCATTGGCATCCTGCACCGCCACCCGGAGTGTCTCCTCCGTCAACTCGGTCTGCACCGCCCAGCCGAGCGCTTCCTGCGCCGCGCGGTCGCTGTCGAAATTCTGCGAGGCGACGTAGCTCGATTCGGTTTCCTTTCCCGGGAAGGTGCGCACCGCATTGAAAGCGAGCGCGAGGTTCACCGCGATGATGATCGAAAACCCGCCCACGAAGATCGCCAGCACATGCCAGCCTGTCAGGGGGCGCCCCCGTTGTAATTGCGCTGCGGTCATTGGCTGTCCTTTCCATTGAAAATCGTGTCACCAAAGGCCCGCTCGCCCGAGCGGAGATCTTCGACCCAGAACCGCAGATCGCTGCGCGGCGCGGTGGCGGCGTCACTCTGCGGCGGGGCGATGACATAGATCCGTTGCAGGCGGGTGGTGTCGGCGGGCACTGAGACCACCGGACCCGCAGCCCCCTCGACGCTGAGGTCCAAACCACGGTCTCCGGCGAGAGACAGCCGGAAATCCCGCGCTTCCCCATGTTTGTTGCGCAGACGGATGTCATAGGCGTTGCGGATCGACCCGTCCGAGAGGGTGACGAAGGTCGGATTGCGCACCGGCGCCACGGTCATGTCGATCTCGGGTCGGATGAAGAGCGCCACGACAAGCGCCACACCGATGGCGGCCCAAGCGGCGGTATAGATCAGGGTGCGCGGGCGGAAGACATGCTGCCAAAGCGGCTTGGGCTGCCAGGGCGGCGCAGTGGCCCCGGCGACATCGCCCGCGGGCGCCTCGGCAAGGCCCGCCACGGCGGCGCTTTCCTTGGGCGCGGTGGGCGGCTCATCATCCAGCGCGAGGTAGTCGATCAGCCCGCGCGGTCGGCCAATCTTGGCCATCACATCGTCGCAGGCATCGATACAGAGCGCGCAGGTGATACATTCCATCTGCTGGCCTTCGCGGATGTCGATCCCCATCGGGCAGACCGCGACACAGGCGTTGCAATCAATGCAATCGCCCAAAACCTCGCCGTCCCGCGACTGGCGGTCGCCCGCGGTGTTTTTGTCGAGCGCCGCACCATAGCGCGCCACCGCATCGCCGCTGCCGATCGCCTCTGCCGCCGCTTTCTGGCGCTTCACCCCGCCCTTGCCGCGCGGCTCGCCGCGCCATTTGCGATAGCCGACGGTGAGCGTGCCGGGGTCCATCATCGCGCCTTGGATGCGGGGCCAAGGGCACATGTAGATGCAGACCTGTTCGCGCATGAAACCGCCAAAGATGAAGGTCGTGGCCGTCAGCACGCCGATGGTGGCATAGGCCACGGGGGCGGCTTGCAGGGTCACGAGGTCGCGCGCCAGACTGGGCGCATCGGCAAAGTAAAAGACCCAAGCCCCGCCCGTCGCCACCGCGATCAACAGCCAGACCACCCATTTCGCCCCCCGCAGCCGCGCCTTGCGCAGGCTCCAGGGTGCGTTGTGCAGACGGATGCGCGCGTTGCGGTCGCCCTCGATCCAACGTTCCACGGTCATGAAGAGGTCAGACCAGACGGTCTGCGGGCAGGCATAGCCACACCAGACCCGCCCCAAGGCAGAGGTAAACAGGAACAGCCCCAGCCCCGCCATGATCAGCAGCCCGGCCACGAAGTAGAATTCATGCGGCCAAATCTCGATCCAGAAGAAATGGAAGCGCCGGTTTGCGAGATCGACCAGAACCGCTTGGTCCGGCAGGTTCGGCCCCCGATCCCAGCGGATCCAGGGGGTGATGTAATAGACCCCCAGCGTGAGGATCAGGATCACCCATTTCAACCGACGAAAGAATCCGCTGACCCGGCGGGGAAAGATCGGCTCGCGGGCGGCGAAAAGCGGAGGGGCGGCGTTGGACATGGGCAGTAGGCTCCGGTGTTACGTCTTGCGGCCTACACCCGTGGGGCGCAGGCCGCTTTGATCTGCATCAATCCGCAGATTATTTGTCGTACCGGTTTAATCGGCGGCGGCACCCTCGGCATCGACCGCAGCCTCGCCGCCGCCCAGACCGTGGACATAGGCGGTCACGGCGCGCACCTCGGCCTCGCCCAGACGGGCCTGCCACGGCGGCATCACCCCCATGCGCGGCGCTTTGAGCTGCCGCAGGATCGCCTTATGACTGCCGCCGCGCAGCCAGATCGCATCGGCAAGGTTGGGCGCGCCCATCTCACGGTCACCAAGGCCACGCTCCCCATGGCAGGCACTACAGTTGTCGGCATAGACCTCTGCCCCCGCCTGCGCTGCACCTGCGTCATGCTCAAGCCCCGAGAGGCTGCGCACGAAATGCACGGTGGCGTCGAGCTCGGCCTCCTCCATCCAATCAAACGGCGGCATCTCCGAAAAACGCGCGTCGGGGTCATCCTCGTTGCGGATGCCATGGCGCACGGTATAGGCGATATCCTCCATCGTGCCGCCCCAGAGCCAGTCATCGTCCAAAAGGTTGGGATAGCCCGAGGCCACCACACCCCCTGCCCCCGCGCCGTGGCATTGCGAGCAATTGGCAGCAAAGACCGAGCGCCCGGCCTGTGTCGCGAAACGGTGAAGCTCTTCGTTGTCCTTCAGCACCCCCAGATCGACGTTGACGAGGCTTTCGGTCAAGTCAGCATTCGACAGGTCCACCCGCGCAATCTCGGCAGCGACCTCGCCACGGGTGGAATAGCCGAGCAGCCCCGCCGTCGCGCCTGAGACCATCGGCCAGGCGGGATAAAGGATGGTATAGATCACGCCCCAGACGACGGTCGCGTAGAAGGTCCAGAGCCACCAGCGCGGCAGCGGCGTGTTCAGCTCTTCGATCCCGTCCCAACTGTGGCCTGTGGTCTCGGTCCCGGTGGCGGGGTCGATCTTGCGTTTATCGGTCATGTGCGGGCTCCGTCATTGCGGGCTTGATCGGGGTCGTTGTTGCGAAACGGGACGGCGGCGGCATCGTCGTGCAGGGCGCGCGAGCCGGGGCGAAAGGCCCAAGCAATGACGCCCAGAAAGATCAGCGTCAGGATCAAGAGCGCCCAGCTATCAGCCAGTTCACGCAGGAAAGAATAGGTGTCCATTGCGGCCTCCTCAGCGGCTGGCGTCAGGCACGAAGGTCGAGAAATCGACCAGCGTTCCGAGCATTTGCAAATAGGCGATCAGGGCATCCATCTCGCTCACCCCCGGCTGGCCGTCGAAGTTGCGCACCTGCGCGCCGGGGTAGCGTTCCAGCAGCCCGTCGTAATCGCCGAAAGGGTCGACTTGCACCCGGAAGTCGCCACGGACATTCGCGATCATCTCATCGCTATAGGGCACGCCGACCGTGCGGTGGGTGGCGACCAGATCGGTCACATCCTCGGGCTCAAGTTGGGCGTCCATCAGAAACGCGTATTTCGGCATGACGCTTTCCGGCACCACCGATTGCGGGTCCATCAGGTGATCGACATGCCACTCATCCGAATAGCGCCCGCCGACCCGCGCCAGATCGGGACCGGTGCGTTTGGAGCCCCATTGAAACGGGTGGTCATACATCGACTCGGCGGCGAGACTGTAGTGGCCATAACGCTCGGTCTCGTCGCGCATCGGGCGGATCATCTGGCTGTGGCAGACATAGCAGCCCTCGCGCACATAGATCTCGCGCCCCGCCAGTTCCAGCGGCGAATAGGGGCGCATGCCCTCGACCTCTTCGATGGTGTTCTCCAACCAAAAGAGCGGCGCGATTTCGACGATCCCGCCGATGCTCACCACCCCGAGCGAGGCAATCAACAGCAGCGTCGCGTTGCGCTCGAACCGCTGGTGAAAGGTGATCGCCTCCGTCTCGGGCGGCAGTTCGTTGGGGATTTTGCCCTTCTTTAAGCCTTCGCTGGCGGTCACGACTTTGGGGTCGTCAGCGGGGTTATAATTAGGGCTGTGGGGGTTCTTGGCCATTGATCTTACTCCGCTGGCAGGGCGACGGTGACGGGGCGGGCTTGCGGGGCGCGGATGGTCATCCACATGTTCCAGACCATCACCGCACCCCCCGCGAGGTAGAGCACCCCGCCCAGACCACGGACCACATACATCAGGAATTTGGCTTCGACGGTGTCGGCAAAGCTGTTGACAAGGAAGCCATTGGCATCGACCTCACGCCACATCAGCCCCTCCATGATGCCGGAGACCCACATCGACGCGGCGTAGAGCACGATCCCGAGGGTCGCGAGCCAGAAATGCAGGTTGATCGCCGCCATGGAGTGCATCTGCGCCCGGCCCCAAAGCCGCGGGGTGAGGAAGTAGAGCGCGCCAAAGGTGATGAGCCCGTTCCAGCCAAGCGCGCCGGAATGCACATGCCCAATGGTCCAGTCGGTGTAGTGGCTAAGGCTGTTCACCGCCCGGATCGACATCATCGGCCCCTCGAAGGTCGACATCCCGTAGAAGGCGAGCGAGGCCACGAACATGCGGATGATCGGATCGGTGCGGATCTTGTCCCACGCGCCTTCGAGCGTCATCAGCCCGTTGATCATGCCACCCCATGAGGGCATCCACAGGATGATCGAGAACACCATCCCCAGCGTCGCCGCCCAATCGGGCAAGGCGGTGTAATGCAAGTGGTGCGGACCGGCCCAGATATACAGAAAGATCAGCGCCCAGAAGTGGATGATTGACAGTTTGTAGCTATAGACCGGACGCCCCGCCTGTTTCGGCACGAAGTAATACATCATGCCGAGGAAACCCGCGGTCAGGAAGAAGCCCACGGCGTTATGGCCGTACCACCACTGCGTCATCGCATCCTGCACACCGGCAAAGACCTGCACCGATTTGGAGCCCCAGATCGATACCGGGATAGCAAGGTTATTGACCACATGCAGCATCGCCACGGTGATGATGAAGGCCAGAAAGAACCAGTTGGCGACATAAATATGCCGCTCACGCCGCTTCAGAATCGTGCCGAAGAATACGGCGAGGTAGACCAGCCAGACGATGGTGAGCCAGATGTCGACGTACCATTCCGGCTCAGCATACTCCTTGGACTGGGTCGCGCCGAGCAAATAGCCCGTGGCCGCCAGAACGATGAAAAGCTGATAGCCCCAAAAGACGAACCAAGCCGCGTTCCCACCCCAAAGCCGCGCCGAAGAGGTGCGCTGCACGATGTAGAAAGACGTGGCGATCAGGGCGTTGCCGCCAAAGGCGAAGATCACCGCGCTGGTGTGCAGCGGGCGCAACCGGCCAAAGTTGGCATAGGGCTGCGCCCAGTCGATGTTCAGCGCCGGAAAGGCCAGTTGGAAGGCGATGAAGGTGCCCACCAGAAACCCAACCACACCCCAAAAGGCGGTGGCGATGACGCCATAGCGAATGGGGCCATCCATATAGCCCTGCGGCGGCGCAGGCGCGACCGGCGCCGCGTCCTCGACAGGCATCCGGCGCAACTGCCAAAAAAACAACCCTGCGGCCACCACCATGACCAGCAGGGCGTGAACCATATAAGCCGGATCGCGCGCCCAATCCGCCCCGAGTGCTGCAAAGAACACTATAAGCGCAAGCACGATCAACTTGAGCGTATCGAACATATTCCGAATCCCTTCATCTTTGGGAGACGGATCGCATGAGCCCTAAGCCGCCGCTTTGATCTATGTCAAAGCCGGGGCGATAAGCCTGCCAAGGGGGCGTTTTTCGTAAGGCGGCGGCCTAGCTTTTGGTCCGCGCCCCGCTAGGGTCATACATCGGTTTCAAACTGGCTTCGGCCTTGATCCGGCGGCCCGCCACGTCGATCTCATAGGTCGAGGCCAGCAGATCGGCGGGGCTTTCGCCCGCGCAGGGCACATAGCCCAGCCCGATCGCTCCGCCCAAGTGGTGGCCATAGTTGCCTGAGGTGAGATAGCCCACGATGGCCCCCTCCCGCAGGATCGGTTCAGCGTGGTAGAGCAGTGGCGCGGGGTCCGTCAGGCGGAATTGCAGCATCCGCAGCTTCAACCCCTCTTCCTTTTTGCGCAGCACCGCGTCGCGACCGATGAAATCGGGCTTGTCGGTCTTCACAGCAAAGCCCAAGCCCGCCTCCAGCACATGGTCCTCGCAGGTGATGTCATGGCCGAAGTGGCGAAAGCCCTTTTCGATCCGGCAACTGTCCATCGCATGCAGACCGCAGAGTTCCACGCCGAAAGCCACGCCCGCTTCCATCAGCGCCTCAAAAACATGACCTGCCATCTCGGCGCTGACGTAAAGCTCCCAGCCCAGTTCGCCCACATAGGACACCCGATGCGCCCGGGCGAGGCCCATGCCGATCTCGATTTCGCGCGCCATGCCGAAGGGGTGGGTGTCATTTGAGAAGTCATTGAGGGAAACGGCCTGCAAGACCTCACGCGCCTTCGGCCCCATAAGGGCAATCACCGCCTCACCCGCTGTCACATCCGTGATCACCACCATCCGGTCGCCAGCATGGCGGCGCAGCCATGTCTCATCCGCCAGCCGCGTCGCTGCCGGGGTGACGACGAGATAGGCCGTCTCGCTCAGCCGCGTTACGGTGACATCCGCCTCGATCCCCCCGCGGGGGTTGAGGAATTGCGTATAGACGATCTTGCCCACCGGCACCGCCATCTGCGCGCCGCAGACGTGGTTCATGAAAGCTTCGGCCTCTGGCCCCTCGACGCGAATTTTGCCGAAAGACGACACATCGTAAAGCCCCACGCCCGCGCGGATGGCGGCATGTTCGGCGGCTTGATTGTCGAACCAATTCTGCCGGCCCCAAGCATAGCGATATTCGCGCGGCTGCCCGGGATCAGCGAACCAATTGGCCCGTTCCCAGCCTGCGAATTCGCCCATGACCGCGCCATGCTCCAGCAGATGCGCATGGAGCGGGCTGCGCCTAATGCCCCGCGCGGTGGCCTTTTGGCGGTAGGGGAAGTGATCGGCATAGAGCAGCCCCAGCGTTTCGGTCGACCGTTCCGCCAGATAGGTCTTGTTGCCCTGAAACGGCTGCATCCGCGCGATGTCCACATCGCCCAGATCGAAGGGTTTCTGCCCGTCCTCCATCCACTGCGCCAGCGCCATGCCCGCCCCGCCTGCCGATTGGATGCCGATGGAATTGAACCCGGCGGCGACCCAGACATTGTCCATCTCGGGCGCTTGGCCAAGGTGATAGGCATCGTCGGGGGTGAAACTTTCGGGACCATTGAAGAAGGTATGAATCCCCGCCTCCGCGAGCAGCGGCAGCCGTTTGACTGCCATCTCGAGGATCGGCTCGAAATGGTCGAAATCCTCGGGCAATTGATCGAACTCGAAACTCTCGGGGATGCCGTCCAGCGCCCATGGTTTGGCGACGGGTTCGAAGGCGCCAAGCAGGATCTTCCCTGCATCCTCTTTGTAATAGGCGTATTCATCGGGGATGCGCAGCACCGGCAACTCGTGTAGGCCCGGCACGGCCTCGGTAACGATATAGAAATGTTCACAGGCTTGCAGCGGCACGTTGCTGCCCAGCATGCGGCCCAGCTCGCGCCCCCACATGCCCGCGCAATTGATGACATGTTCGGCCTCGATCCGGCCCGTGCTGCCATCCTCCCCGGCCCAGACCACCGCCGTGATCCGACGCCCCGCGCGGGTGACCCCCGTCGCCTTGACCCGCTCGGCCACCACCGCGCCGCGCGCTCGGGCGCCCTTGGCCAAGGCCAGCGCGATATTGGCCGGATCGCCCTGACCGTCTTTCGGCAAATAGACCGCGCCGGTTATGCCCTCGGTCTTCACATGGGGGTATTTCGTGCGGACCTCTTCGGGGGTGATCTCTTCGACCTCGACGCCAAAGGCGCGGGCCATGGCGGCCTGCCGCAAGATCTCCTCACGCCGCGCAGGCGTCAGGACGGCGGTGATCGAGCCCACGCGCTTGAACCCGGTGGCGACCCCGGTTTCCCCCTCCAACGCGCCGTAGAGTTCTTGGGAGTATTTCGCCAGCCGCGTCATGTTCTGCGTCGCCCGCAGCTGTGCGATCAGCCCCGCCGCGTGCCATGTGGTGCCGGAGGTCAGTTGTTTGCGCTCCAGCAGTACCACATCGGTCCAGCCCAGTTTCGTCAGATGATAGGCGACCGAACAGCCGATCACGCCACCGCCGATGATCACCGCGCGGGCTTTGGTAGGAAGCTGTACCATCTCAGGCCTCCTGCGCGCGGATACGCGCATTTTCGCTGTCCCAGAGAGGGGCGTCGGGCTGCACCGTAGCGCGGTAGCTTTGCCCATAGATTTCCACCATCAGCTCGGTGCCCGGCTGGGCGGCCTCGGCCCGCACGACGCCGAGCGCGATGGAGGCACCCACCCGGTAGCCATATCCGCCGCTGGTCACCTCGCCCACGGCATCTCCCTTCAGGCGCAGCGTGGCCATCGGCGGCGCATCTTGCGGGTTGCCTTCAACCACCAGCGTCACGAAGCGGCGCTGTGGCCCTGCGTCCCGTTCGGCGATCAGCGCCTCCTTTCCTGGAAATGCCTCCGGCTTGTCGAGGCGCAGGAAACGGTCCAAGCCGGTCTCCAGCAAGGTATACTCCTGCGACAGATCGCCTTTCCACGTCCGGTAGCCTTTTTCCAGGCGCATGGAATTGAGCGCGAACATCCCAAAGCGCGTGGCCCCGCCCGCGATCAGCGCATCATATATCGCGGGCATGTCTTCGGAGGCCGCGTGGATTTCCCAGCCCAACTCGCCCGCGAAACAGACCCGGGCGAGCAGCGCAGGCTTGCCCTCTACCGACGCCTCTTGATGGCTGAGCCACGGCAGCGCCAGATCGGCCTCCGGGGCCAGCGGCGCCAGCAGGGCGCGGGATTTCGGGCCGCATAGAATCAGGGTCGAGACTGCATCTGTCCGGTCCCTCAGTCTGATCTCCCCCCCTTTGGGCAGCGCATCGCGCAGCAGTTCAAAATCATGCCATTGCGCGGGGGCGGCGGTGATCAAGGTGAACTTATCCTCCGCATGGCGCAGGATCGACATCTCGGTCAGCACCCGGCCCCGGCTGTCGGGGAAATAGCCCAGCGTCATTCGCCCGACCTTGGGCAGCGCGCCCGCGATCCGGCCCCGCAACCAATCCGCAGCACCGGACCCCTCCAGCGCGAAACGGGAGAAGCCCGGCAGATCGAGCACGCCCACGCTATCGCGCACCGCCTCGACCTCCTCTCGAACCCGAACCGCCCACGGCCCCTCCCGGTCCCACGTCTGGGTCGGTGCTTCCGAAGTATCATCGCCGGGTTTCGCGAACCAATTCGCGCGCTCCCACCCGTTGTAGGCCCCCATCTGCCCGCCCGCTTCGCGCAGACGGTCGTGCAGCGGCGAGAGCTTTTTCTGGCGCCCGGCGGGCCATGCGTGATGCGGGAAATGCATCGCGTATTCATGGCCATAGGTCTCAAGCGCCTTGGCGAGAGTGTAGTCGTGATCGGCATGGGCGGTGTAGCGGCGCGGGTCGACATCCCACATGTCCCATTCCGTTTCGCCTTGCGTGATCCATTCGGCCATGACCTTGCCCGCGCCGCCGCCCTGCGCGATGCCAAAGGTAAAGCTATGCGCCTCAAAGGCGTTCGGGACGCCCGGCATCGGGCCGAGCATCGGCAGCCCATCGGGCGCATAGGGGATCGGCCCATTGATCACCCGCCCCACACCGCTTTGGCCCAACAGCGGCATCCGCGCCATGGCGTCTTCGATATACCATTCCAACCGGTCCAGATCGTCGGGGTAGAGCTGAAAGCTGAAATCTTCGGGCATCGGATCCTCGGGGGTGATCCAATGCGCTTTGCAGTTGCGCTCATAGGGGCCAAGGTTCAGACCGTTCTTGTCCTGCCGCAGGTAATAGGAGCTGTCCACATCGCGGACCATCGGCATCTTATGGCCCTTCTCGGCGGTCCACGCGGCAAGTTCGGGGATTTCTTCGGTCAAGAAATACTGATGGCTCATCACCACCGCGGGCACCCGGCGGCCCCCATGGGGGCGGAACCATTCGCCCACCCGTTGCGCGTAGTAGCCAGCAGCGTTGACCACCTTCTCGCAGCGGATCGCGCCCTTGTCGGTATGGACGATCCATTCGCCCCCATCGCAATCTATGCCGGTGGCGGGGGTAAAGCGGTGAATTTGCCCCCCTGCCTCTCGCGCACCTTTGGCAAGGGCTTGGGTCAGCTGCGCCGGGTCGATGTCCCCATCCAAGGGATCCCACAGCCCGCCTGCCAAATCGTGCAACTCTATGAAAGGATTGTGTTCCTTCAATTCGGCGGGGGTGCACATCTCCATCCCCAGCCCCTGCGCGCGGGCCATGGAGGCGACATGTTCAAACTCCTGCATCCGCTCGCGGCTATGCGCGAGACGCAGCGCCCCGGTCACATGGTAGTTGATCGGATAGCCCACCTCCCCGCCCAAACTGCGGTACATCTCAAGCCCGTAGCGCTGCATGTTCATCACGGCCCAAGAGTTCGAGAAATTCGGGCAATTGCCCGCCGCGTGCCAAGTGGAGCCTGCCGTCAGTTCGTTCTTCTCAAGCAAGACGCAATCGGTCCAGCCCGCGCGGGCAAGGTGGTATAGGGTCGAGACCCCAACCACCCCGCCCCCGATGATCACAACCCGTGCCGTTGTCGGAAAATCAGCCACACGCACCTCCTATCGCCATGCACCGCCAAAGGGCTGGCCAGAGGCGCCCCCGGTCAGTTGCAGTTCTTTTAAATTGATGAAAACCCGGTTCAGTAAACCGGCGGAGAGATCACCCAGACCACCACGGCGGGCGTGTCGTGCGGGTTGTCCCAAGTGTAATATTCGCCGCGAATGCGAAAGCTGTCGCCGGGGCCAACGGTAAAGCGGCGGTCGGCAATCGTGAGGTTCAACCGGCCCGAGATGACGAAGCCGACCTCTTGCGTCTCCCGCTTCACCGGCGCTTCCAGCCCCGAATAGGCCGCAAAGGTCGAATGGATCACTTCGAAACTGTCGGTCAGATCGGGCGAAAGCAGTTCTTCCGTCAGCCCGTTGGCGGCACTGCCCATGGCCCGCCGCGCCCCGGCCCGCACGACATAGCCGCGCTCTTCGGAGGTCACTGTCGCCTCGCCGAAAAGCAGGGAAATCGGCACGTCCAAAATCTCGGCCATGCGCCGCAGATCGGCGATGGAAGGGGTCGAGATGTCGCGTTCGATCTGACTGACCCAGCCGACCGACCGGCCCAAAGCCTCGGCCATATCCGTGAGAGTCAGTTTGCGCCCTTTGCGGATCGCCCGTAGGTCGGCCCCCAGAGAGCGCGGCCCCACTGCCTCCGCCCCGGGCCTTTTTGCTCGGGTCATGTGAAATTTTCCTCCATTTTTTCACTGTGGCGCGGAATTCGGCGTCTGGCAAGGGGGGCTCCTTTCGAACAGAAGGGGATGACGGGCGGGGTTAAGACCGCCCTTTCCAAGGCACCAGCAACCGCTCAGCCCTGCGCATCAGCATGTCGATGCCGAAACCGATGATGCCGATCAGGATGATCCCCATGAGGACGATATCAGTCAGTTGGAATTTGGAGGCGACCATGATCATCATCCCCGCCCCCTTCTCTGCCGCGACCAGTTCGGCGGCAACCACCGTGCCCCAGCAGACCCCCATCGCCACCCGCGCACCGGTGAAAATCTCGGGCAGTGAGTTCGGCACGATGACATGGCGCATGATCTGCGCCTTGGAGGCGCCCAGCGAATAGGCCGCGTGGACCTTGGTGATATTCACCCCCGACACGCCCGACCGCGCCGCGATGGCCATGATCCACAGCGCCGCGAGGAACAGCAGGATGATCTTGCCCACCTCCCCGATCCCCGCCCAGATGATCACCAGCGGGATCAGCGCGAGCGGCGGCACCGGGCGCATGAATTCGACAATCGGATCGAACCAGCCCCGAAACCAGCCCGACAGCCCCATGGCATAGCCCAGCGGAATGCCCACCAGCGCACCAAGGGCGAACCCCACCACCACGCGGAACAGCGAATAGCCCAGATGCTCCCACAGGGTGCTGTCGCGGTAGCCTTGGCTTGAGATTTCAGCAAGGCGGGAGACCACGGCTTCGGGGGGCGGCAGCCAGATCGGCTCCATCTGCCAACCCTTGGCGGGCTCGAAATTCAGCGTGCCCTTGGGCGACATGCCCACACGGCCAAACTCGGTCTGCACCTCGCCACCGGGCGCGATCTCCTGCCCGTTCACGGCGACGACCCGGTGCCCGACATCGCGGCCCTTCTGGTCATTCTTATCAACACGCAACAGCCCCGAGCGCCAAGCGCCGATGGCGAAAGCGTCATTCTTGGCCCAGCCTTCGCCGGGATCGACCTGCGGCGTCTCCGCGTCTTCGCCCACCGGATGCACCAACACCGTGATCGTGCCGTCATCGCGGGAGCCGTCATCGGCCTCGGCGGTATAGGTCAGCTCGGCCAGCCCCTCAAACGGGCCGGGCGCATGCAAAAACCGGGGAAGCAGGGACGAGCCGGTGAAGGCGCCCCACAGCAAGAAGATCGTCAGGATCGAAATCACGCTGGCGGTGCGGTTCGACGTCACCGCGCTTTCGTCGCCAAAGGTTACCGTTTTACGCGCCGTAAAGCCGCTGGCTGTCTGATCGACAACCAGACGGACAAGGAAAAAGGAAAGCGCGAAGATGACGATATAAATAAGCAGGATCAACATCATGCCTCCTCCGTCCGGCCCATGATCTCTTCCTCCATGTCCCAGATCATGCCGAGGATTTCCTCGCGCCTTTCGGCGAATTCCGGGTGTTTCTTGACCTCACGCAGGTCTTGCCCCACGCCCAGATCGGCAAAGGGCAGACGGTATTCGCGGTGAATGCGCCCCGGGCGCGGCGCCATGACCAAAAGCCGCTCGCCAAGCAGCAGCGCCTCTTCGACCGAATGGGTGATCAAGATGATGGTCTTGCCGGTCTCTTTCCACAGTTTCAGCACGAGGCTTTGCATTTTTTCGCGGGTCAGCGCATCCAGCGCGCCCAAGGGTTCGTCCATCAAGATCACATCGGGGTCATTCGCCAGACAACGCGCCAGCGCCACCCGCTGCTGCATCCCACCCGAGAGCTCATAAATCGCCTTTTCCTTGAAATCGCCCAGCCCGACGATATCGAGCAAATGGTCAACCTCGGCCCCGTATTGCTTTTCGCCCTGCCCCTTCATGCGCGGACCAAAGCTCACGTTTTCGCGCACTGACATCCACTCAAAGAGCGCGCCCTGTTGAAAGACCATGCCACGCTCGGCATCCGGCCCCGTGACACGATGGCCGTTCATCACGATCTCGCCCGAACTCGGGGCAAGGAAACCCGCCACGATATTGAGCAACGTCGTCTTGCCACAGCCCGAGGGGCCAAGGACCGACATCAATTCCCCCTCCGCAAGGTCAAGCGATACGTCCTCAAGCGCCTGCACATGACTGCCATTGGGCAGATCAAACCGCATCGACAGGTTTTCGATTTTCAATCCCGACATGCCGCCCCGCTGCTTTTCGTTTATCGGCGCGCCCCATCTGCCCGGTCCCTCGCAATCAGGCACCGGGCTGCAACGGGGCGGCCTATTTTTGCGCCGCTTGGCTTACATATCGCTCCGGGCTTGCAGCGGGCCGGTATTCACCGCGTCTTCATAGCTGTCGAGCGCACCGTCGATCGCGCCTGCTTCGACAAAGACATCGGCCACGCCTTTCATGAACTCCTGCGCGCCCCCGCCGAGCCATTTCTCACCCATCTGCTCATCAACCGAAGGGAAGGAGAATGTCGCGATGGTTTCCATCGTGGCGTCTTCGTCCATACCGGCGTCCTTGGCGATGACAGGCAGCATCTTGCCGCGGTTGGCCTCATCCGCCCACATCGCGTTTGCCTCAGCCGTCACACTCAGGAAGGCGGCGACCGTGTCGGAGTTTTCGGCCACCCAAGAGGCCGGGCCGGAGGTGACGTCGAAGACGAGAATGCCCAGCTCTTCCTTCTCCGCGCCGGTCAAAAGGATATTGCCATGTTCCATCATCCGGCGCAGCGATCCACCCCAGCCGCAGGCCATATCGACCGATCCCTGTGCGATGGCCGCGGCTCCATCTGGCGGCGCCATATCCACCACGTCGAGCGATCCTACATCGACGTCGAAGTGGTTCATTTGTTTGAGAAAACCGTAATGCGCAGCCGTACCGAGCGGCACCGCGACCTTCTTGCCCGTCAGTTCCTCGGCAGAGGATTTGTCGATCTCCAGCGCCTCGCGCACGACGCAATTGTCATTCTCGGAATAGCTGACCGCGACATCGAGAATTTGCAGGTCTTGCCCCGCCGAAGTGGCGACCACGAAGGGCGGCACGCCTTGGCTCAGCGACAACTGCACATCCCCCGAGGCCATCGCCGCCGACATGGCGGTGCCGGAATCGAAGCTCACCCAATTCACCGTCGTGCCGAGCGCTTCGTCATACATCCCCTCCGCCTTGGCGTATTGGAACGGCATCGGCCATTCGAGGAAATACCCAACGGTCAGATCCTGCGCGGCGGATTGGCTGACCCCCAGCACAAGCAGGCTGGCGGCGGTGCCCATCAGTTTCACGGTCTTCATGATAGTCTCCCTTGGTTTGTTATGGTCGCGTCTTGCAGTCGAACTCCCGTTCACATGGATCGCGACCATCGGCCCTGTCAGACATCAGGAAGGGCAAGCCCCGGGTCATGTGAAAAAATCCCTCACGATTTCACGATACGGGCGGAATTGAACTTTTCAACAATTTTCTCACGCCGCAGCGCAACATAATTTCAATGTTAAGAAATGTGCGTAGAAATGTGCCAAAGCGCACGTTGTCTGCGAGAACTACGCGGAATTTCTAAACAGAAATTTAATGGTTTTAGCTGACCGTCAGCCCCGACCCAATGATTAGGGGAGTTTTAACCAGTCAAAATGCCCCGGCACGGTCTGGGGCGCTCTTGACCCGCGCGGGCGCGGGTCAAGTCTATCAATACGCTTCTATAACAAGCGCTTACCAGGAGGTGATTACCGTGCCCTGATAGCTTTCATCGATAAAGGTTTTGATCTCATCGGAGTGATAGGCCTTGAGCAATGTCTCAACCCATGCCGCTTCCTCGTCGCCCTTGCGGACGGCGATGACGTTCACATAGGGGTTCTCGGCGCTTTCCATCGCGATGGAATCTTCCTTGGGGCTGAGGCCCGAGGCAATCGCGTAGTTGGTGTTGATCAAAGCCGCATCCAGATCGGCCAGCGAACGCGGCAGTTGCGCGGCGTCGAGTTCTTTGAAGGACAGGTCTTTGGGGTTTTCGGTTATGTCGAGGATGGTGGGCACCAAACCTGCGGCCTCATCGACTTTGATCAACCCGAGTTCTTGCAGAACCAACAGCGCGCGGCCACCGTTCGTGGGATCGTTCGGAATGCCGAATGTCGCGCCTTCTTCGAGATCAGAAAGATCTGTGATCTTGTCGGAATAGACGCCCATCGGGGTGGTGATCGTGTTGCCGACCACGCTCAGCTCAAAGCCGCGGTCTTTCATCTGCGCTTCGAGGTAGGGCACGTGCTGGAAAGAGTTCGCCTGAATGTCGCCATCGGCGAGTGCTTGGTTCGGCACCACATAGTCAGAGAATTCGACCACGTCGATTTCGAGGCCCATAGGCTCCGCGATGCGGGCGACTTCTTCCATGATTTCGGCATGTTCGCCAGGGGACACACCGACCTTAATTTCTTCAGCGGCAAGGCCTGTGGCCATCAACGCCAGAACGGAGGTGAGTGTTGTAAGACGAAGCATAGTATCTCCTTAGATTGAGAGAACGGAAGTAAGGCGCGGCCTATTGACCGCCGCTTTTGGTGGCCCGTTTGTCCACGGCACTGGCAATACGCTCACCAATGGACTGCACAAGCTGCACCAAGACGATAAGAATGATCACGACAATCGCCATGACGTCGGGCATAAACCGTTGATATCCATAACGGATACCCAGATCACCCAGCCCCTCGCCGCCCACGGCGCCGACCATGGCAGAATAGCCGATCAGGCTGACGATGGCGAGGGTGAGGCCCAGTGTGATGCTCGGCAGCGCCTCGGGCAGCAGCACCTTGCGGATGATTTGCAGCGGCGTCGCCCCCATGGCGCGGGCGGCTTCGATTAAGCCGGAATCGACTTCGCGGATCGCGTTTTCCACCAGACGGGCGATGAAAGGCACGGTCGCAATCGTCAGCGGCACGATCGCCGCCGTGGTGCCGATGGAAGTGCCTGCGATCATGCGGGTGAAGGGAATGATGGCCACGACCAGAATGATGAACGGCACGGAACGCGTGGCGTTCACCACCAGTCCCAGCACCTTGTTCACCCATGGGGCGGACAGCAGTTCGCCGCGCTGCGAGGTGGCCAGAAACAGCCCAAGCGGCAGGCCGAAAACGGTGCCGAGGATGGCCGAGATTGCGACCATGTAGAGCGTTTGCCCCGTGGCCTCGACCAATAGGTTAATCAGGTTAGCCGACATAGCCCAGCACCTCCGTCAGCAGTCCGTGTTGTTCCAGAAAGGCGCGCGCTTGGGCGGCCTGCGCCACGGGCATCGACACCAGCAGGTTGCCGAAGGGCCGCGTGCCGATTTCTTCCACCGCACCGGCAAGGATATTGACCGGAATGCCCATCTCTTGCGTCAATCGCGCCAGCATCGGATCGGTGGCATGGGTGCCCGCAAAGGTGACGCGGATGACCTCTTCGCCCCCTGCCGCGGGCGGGGTTTGGGTCAGGCGGTCTTTGACGAAGGCAGGCAGGGTGACGCCCGTCACGCCCGACAGGAAAGACCGCGTCGTCGCATGTTGCGGCGCGGTGAAGATGTCATAGGTCTCCCCATGCTCCACGATGCGGCCCGCGTCGATCACCGCCACATGGCTCGCGATGTCGCGCACCACGGCCATCTCATGGGTGATCAGCAGGATCGTCAGCCCCAGATCGCGGTTAATGTCCTTCAAAAGCGCCAGAACCGTTTGCGTGGTTTCGGGGTCGAGCGCCGATGTCGCCTCATCCGAAAGCAGCACCTTCGGCCCGGTGGCCAAGGCCCGCGCGATGCCGATACGCTGTTTCTGCCCGCCGGAAAGCTCAGCCGGATAGCGCCCCGCCTGCGCGCTCAGACCGACACGGTCGATCAGGTCCGCCACGCGCGGCTTGATCTGCGCGCTCGGCATTCCCGCCACTTCGAGCGGCAGCGCGATATTGCCCGACACGGTGCGTGAAGACAGCAGGTTAAAGTGTTGAAAAATCATGCCAACGTCACGGCGGATCGCGCGCAGCTTGCCGCCCTTGGCGCTGCCGACATCCTCACCCCCGACCAGCACTTTGCCGGTCGTCGGACGCTCCAACCCGTTGACCATACGCAGCAGGGTCGACTTGCCCGCCCCCGACCGCCCGATGATCCCCGTGATGGAGCCGGGTGCCACGTCGAGGGAAATCCCTTCGAGCGCATTCACGGTCGCACCGCCCGCTTTGGTAAAGGCCTTGCCGACCTTGTCAAAGGCGATCGAGGCGCCTTCTGTAGTGATATCAGTCATTTTCCGTCCGGATCGGGGTGGGTTTCGAGTGGTGCCCCCGTAGATAGAACCCCTGCAGGCGATGCAAGGCATGATCATGCATAGCTGCATTGTTTCTCGGGCCTATCTCTCGCAGCCGCATTCGCCCCTTGTGCCGCAAACCGATGGGGATGATTATATTCACGAATCGGAATGAATGATGGGAGGGGATCAGATGAAGATTAACAGACGGATGGTGCTGGCCGGAATGGGGGCGGCCGCCCTCGCCCAAACGCCGCTGCGCGCTTTCGCGATGACCTCGGCCCAGATCGGCGGATATGAGTTCATCAGCGTGAGCGACGGCAATCTGGTGCTGCCGCGCAGCTTTTTCTTCGAAGGTTTGCCGCAAGACGCACTGGCGGAGGCTTTGGCGCCCTTCGACCTGCCCCAAGACCAGTTGGAGCCGCCTTGCAACCTGACGCTTTTGCGCAATGACGAGCGTGTGATCCTCTTTGACGCGGGCGCGGGCCCTGCCTTCATGCCCTCCGCTGGGGCGCTGCTCGACAGCCTTGATGCCGCAGGCGTCGCGCCGGAGGCGGTGACCGATGTGGTCTTTACCCATGGCCATCCCGACCACCTTTGGGGCGTGCTGGACGATTTCGACGATCTGGTCTTTCCCAATGCGCGCTACCATATGGGCCAAGTTGAATGGGACTATTGGCGCGATCCGGCGACGGTGGACCGGATTGGCCCGGCCCGCGCCGCCTTTGCCGTGGGGGCCGCGCGGCGGCTGGAAGCGATTGAGGATCGGGTGCGCCATTTTGCCGACGGGGGCGAAGTGCTGCCCGGCATCACGGCGCAGGCGAGTTTCGGCCATACGCCCGGGCATATGTCCTTCCTTCTGGGCACGGGCGGTGATGCGCTGCTGATCGGCGGCGATGCCATTGGCAACCACCACCTTGCCTTTGCCCGCCCGGGCTGGGCCAGCGGATCGGACCAAGACCCCGAGCAAGGCGCGAGGACCCGGCAGCGCTTGTTGGACCGGCTGGCGCAGGAGCAAATCTGGTTGATGGGCTTCCACCTGCCGCAGGGCGGATTGGGCCGCGTAGAACGGAGTGGCGAAGGCTATCGTTTTCTGGGGGCCGCACAATGAAGCACCTGATTTGCGCCGCCGCCCTCCTGCTCGGCTCGAACGCCATGGCCAGCGAGGATATCGCCGATAAATACCCCGGCTCCCTGCTCTACGACAAACCCTATGAAGTCATTCCCGGCGTCTTTTCGGCCATCGGAGCGACGGCCCCGCCCACCTATGAAAACGCAGGCCATAACAATAACCTAAGTTTCATCGTGACCGGCGAAGGCGTTGTCGTAATCAACGGCGGCGCGGTCTATGGGCTGGCCGCGGCGCTGCATGATGAGATCAAGGCCGTGACCGACGAGCCCGTGAAATTGGTCTTTAACGAGAACGGTCAGGGCCACGCGGTTCTGGGCAACGGTTACTGGGCTGAGCAAGGCGTGCCGATCGTCGCGCATGCAGACGCCGCGCATGAAGTGGAGCGCTTTGGCGGCAGCATTCTGGAGGCCATGCAGCGCTACAACCGCGACCGGGCCGAGGGGACGGAGGTGCAGCTGCCAACCGAGACCTTCGAGGATGAATATATCGTCGAGATGGGCGGTTTCCGCATCGAGGCCCGCCACCTCGGCCCGGCCCATAGCCCCGGCGATATCGTGATCTGGCTGCCGATGCAGAGCCTCGTGATCTCGGGCGACATGGCCTTTCACGAGCGCATGCTGCCGATCTTTCCTGACACGATGACCGCCGAATGGATCGAGACCTGGGAAACCGCATTTGAGCCGCTGGAGGCGCGTTATGTGATCCCCGGTCACGGGCATCCGACCAATATGGCGCAGGTCCGTCGCTTCACGCGGGATTATCTGCTCTACCTCCGCGCGCGGATCGCCGCCCATCTGGAGGCGGGCGGCGGTCTGGCCGAGGCTTACTATGTAGATCAATCGCCCTATGCCGGGCTTGATACTTTCGAGGAATTGGCGACGAAAAACGCAGGCCGCGTGTTCGAGCAGATGGAGTTCGAGTAGCGCGCCCCGCTACCTCCCCGCGAGGCTGAAGGGCTGTGCTGCGGCCCCGTCGCGATACCAGCGCATGATCTTGCGGCGCTCTTCTTCCTCCATGAAGGACACATTGGCGGGGGGCATGGCATTGGTCACCCCCGCTTGCAGATAGATCTGCCGCGCGGCGCGGGCGATGTCCGCGGGTGTTTCAAGCAGCAACCCCTTGGGCGCGCGGTGGATACCGTCGTAGAACGGCTCGCGCGCATGGCACATGGCGCAACGCCCCGGCACGATATTGGCCACCTCGTCAAACCCCTCGGCGCTGGCGAAAAGCTGCTCTGTTTCTGTCAGCGCGCGGGCCTCTGCCGCTTCGATATCATCTTGCATCAGGGGCGCGGTGGAGAGCCACATGATCGCCACGAACAAAAGCGCGGTCACGCCCCATGTCCAATGCGGGCCCTTTCCAGTCGCGTGCATCGTGTTGAAGTAATGCCGGATCGTCACCCCCATCAAGAAGACCAGCGCGGCGATCAGCCAGTTGTACTCGGTCGCGAAAGCCAGCGGGTAGTGGTTGCTAAGCATCAGGAAGATGACCGGCAGCGTCAGGTAGTTGTTGTGGGTCGAGCGCAGCTTGGCGATCTTGCCGTATTTCGCGTCCGGCGTGCGCCCTTCTTGGAGGTCCTTCACCACGATACGCTGGTTCGGCATAATGATGAAAAACACGTTCGCCGTCATGATCGTCGCTGTAAATGCCCCCAGATGCAGCAGCGCCGCGCGGCCCGTGAATACCTGGTTGTAGCCCCAGGCCATTGCCACCAGCAGCACGAACAAAAGCAGCATCAGCACCGTGGGCCGGTTGCCGAGCTGCGATTTGCACAGGAAGTCGTAGATCAGCCAGCCCAAAGTCAGCGACCCCGCCGAGATCAGGATGCCTTGGAAGACCGAGAGGTCCGCCTTGGAGGGATCAATCAGGTAAAGCTCCGCCCCCGCCCAATAGACGACCATCAAAAGCGCCGCGCCCGAGAGCCACGTCGAATAGCTCTGCCATTTGTGCCAGATCAGATGCTCGGGCATGTTCTCCGGCGCCACAAGATACTTCTGGATGTGGTAAAAGCCGCCGCCATGGACCTGCCACTCCTCGCCGAAGGCCCCGGCGGGCAGATGCGGCACCTTGCGCAGTCCGAGGTCGAGCGCGATGAAGTAGAAGGACGCGCCGATCCATGCCATGGCGGTGATGACATGCACCCAGCGGATGGCAAAGCCGATCCAATCCCAGATGATGGCTAAGTCGTGCATGAGGTCTCTCCGGATGATTCACCGGGCAGACTATTCAATCGCGGATTTTACCGCTAGATTTGGCATTCCCTAAACTCTATCAAAAGTTCCCGATAAATGTCCTATTTCGACAACATCCGCACCTTCGTGCGCGTCTACGAGCTTGGCAGCATGTCGGCGGCGGCGCGCGACCAGCGGGTCTCGCCTGCCGTGGCCTCGGCGCGGATCACGCAGCTTGAGGGGCATCTGGGCGTGCGATTGTTCCAGCGCACCACACGCAGCCTGTCGGCCACCGAACAGGGGCGGATTTTCTACGATGGGGCCTGCAAGATCCTCGCCTCAGTGGCCGAGGCGGAGGCGGGCATCGAAGACGTTACCGACAATCCGCGCGGCATGCTGCATGTGGCGGCCCCCTTAGGCGTTGGGCGGCGGCTCATCGCGCCGCATGTGCCCGCATTTTCAGAAGCTTATCCGTTGGTCGATCTGCGACTGCGCCTCAGCGACCGTAAGCTCGATCTCACCGCCGAAGGGTTGGACGTGGCCTTTTTTCTGGGCCGTCCGCAGGATTCCACACTACGGATCCGCAAGGTGGCCGATTGCGAGCGCGTGCTCTGCGCCAGCCCGGCCTATGTCGCGGCGCATGGGCATCCCCGCTCGGGGGCCGAGATCGACCGCGGCCAGCACAACTGCCTCAACCTGCGCTTTCCCGGCGCGACCGAGTTTCAATGGCAGCTACAAGGCCCTGAAGGCGCGGTGAAATACGACGTGCGCGGGCGGTTCGAGAGCGATGACGGTGATGTGCTGACCGATTGGGCGCTGGCGGGGGCGGGCATCGCCATGAAACCGATCTTCGAGATCGCCGAACATTTGCAAAGCGGCGCTTTGGTGCGGGTCGTGGAAGACACGCCGCCCCTGCCCGTTCAGATGGCCTGCCTCTACACCCATCGCCGCCATCAAGACCCCAAGACCCGGCTTTTCATGGACTTCATGATCGCGCGGATGGAGGACGCCCTAAAGGTCTAGCTGCCGCGATAGGTGGAATAGCCGAAGGGCGAGAGCAGCAGCGGCACGTGGTAATGCGCGGCCTCAGACATGCCGAAACGCAGCGGGACGATATCCAGAAAACGCGGCTCTTCCGCCGGGGCGCCCTGCGCGTCGAGGTAATCGCCGCAGTGGAACAGCAGCTCATAGGTGCCGGTCTGGAACTCCGCCGCGGGCAGAATCTGCTCATCGGTGCGGCCATCGGCATTGGTGGTGAGGCTGCGCAGATGGGTGCGGCTGTCGCCCTCCAAACGGTAGAGGTCGATCTTCAGCCCCGCCGCCGGGCAGCCACGTGCGGTGTCCAATACATGTGTTGTCAGATAGCCTGTCATCATACCCTCCGTGCCTAACCCTTGATCGCCCGAGCCGCGGCTGAGCGAAAGTGCCCTTTTCACGATAGTCTTTCAGGAATTAATTGAAAGCAATCCATGACCTTCCGGTCTAGACAGAGAACGACAGAAGGAGAAAGACATGACTCGCTACCCCCGCGACATGCAGGGTTACGGCCCCACCCCCCCAGATGCACAATGGCCCGGTGGCGCGAAGATCGCCGTGCAGCTGGTGCTGAACTACGAAGAAGGCGGTGAGAACAACATCCTGCACGGGGATGCGGCGTCAGAAGCGTTTCTGTCCGAGATCGTGGGCGCCGCGCAATGGCCGGGGCAGCGGCATGCCAATATGGAATCGATCTATGAATACGGCGCCCGCGCTGGGTTCTGGCGGCTGCACCGTCTGATGAAAGACCTGCCCGTCACGGTCTATGGCGTCGCCACGGCGCTGGCGCGCTCGCCCGTACAGGTCGCCGCGATGATCGACGCAGGCTGGGAAATGGCGACCCACGGTCTGAAATGGATCGAACACAAGGACATGGCCGAAGACGCCGAACGCGCGGCGATTACCGAAGCGATCCGTCTGCATACCGAAGTGACCGGCCAAGCGCCGCGCGGCTTTTACTGTGGGCGCTCGTCCGAGAACACGCTGCGCCTTGCGGCAGAGACCGGGCAGTTCGCCTATGTGGCCGACGCCTATGCCGATGATCTGCCCTATTGGATGGAGGTCGGTGACCGTGATCAGTTGATCGTGCCCTATACGCTCGACGCCAACGATATGCGTTTCGCCACGCCGCAGGGGTTCAACGCGGGCGCGCAGTTCTTCGACTACCTCAAAGCCAGCTTTGACGCGCTTTACCGCGAGGGGGCCGAGGGCGCGCCGAAGATGCTGTCGGTCGGTCTGCACTGCCGCCTGATCGGCCGCCCCGGTCGGGTCGAGGCGCTGCGGCAGTTCATCGAATACGCCCAAAGCCATGAGGGCGTCTGGTTCACGACCCGCGAGCAGATCGCAGATCATTGGGCCGCCACCCATCCGCACCAGCGCCGCGCGCGCCCCAGCCAGATGGACCGCGAGACTTTCGTCGCCAAATACGGCAGCATTTTCGAGCATTCGCCTTGGATCGCCGAGGGCGCCCATGCGCTGGAACTGGGCGCGGGCCATGACACCGCCGTCGGCCTGCACAATGCTCTGGCGCGGGTCTTCCGTTCCGCCTCAGATGCGCAGCGCCTGGGCGTGCTACAGGCCCACCCCGATCTGGCAGGCAAACTGGCGCAGGCCAAGCGGCTGACGGCTGAGAGCACCTCGGAACAGGCCGCCGCGGGGCTGGATGCGCTGACGGATGAGGAGCGGGAAACCTTTACCCAATTGAACGACCGCTATGTCGAGAAACACGGCTTCCCCTTCATCATCGCCGTGCGCGACCACGACAAGGCGGGCATCCTCGCCGCTTTCAAACGCCGCATCGACAATGACCGCGACACCGAATTTGCCGAGGCCTGCCGCCAAGTCGAACGGATCGCGCAGCTGCGCCTGAAAGACCTGCTGCCATGAGCAGGCAGATCCTGCTTCAGCCGTTCACCGCCGAGGCTTTCGCCCCCTTCGGCGAGGTGCTGGAAGTGCGCGGGGCGCCTGACAAAATCATCAACCAAGGGCTCTGCGGGCGGCATCACGATCTGGCCGATCTCGACTTTGGCGGGGGCCGCGCGGGCATCAGCATCTTTAACGCAGAGCCGCGCGCCCTGCCCTTCAGCCTTGAGATGGTCGAGCGGCATCCGCTTGGCGCGCAGGCTTTTCTGCCGATGCACCAAAACCCCTATCTCGTGGTCGTGGCCCCCGATGACGCGGGCCGCCCCGGCCCCCTGCAGGCGTTTCTCGCAGGCCCCGGTCAAGGCGTGAACTACCGCCGCAATACATGGCACGCGGTTTGCTGCCCGCTGAGCGCCCCTGGTCTTTTCGCCGTGGTCGACCGGATCGGCGAAGGCGACAATTTGGAAGAACATTGGTTCGATCAGCCGTGGGAGGTGGTCGCAGCCAAGGAATAACCGTCATGCCCTCATCAGAAGCGGCAGACGGGATCGGTCAATAGGGAGAATGACATGACTGACGCTTCACTGGGCACGCCGGCGCAACTGCGCGACCCGAATTATACCCCCGCCCTGTCCAAGGCCGTGCCCTTGGGCATTCAGCATGTCTTGGCGATGTTCGTCTCCAACGTGACGCCCGCGATCATCGTGGCGGGGGCTGCGGGCTTTGGCTTTGGCTCGGACGCCGGGGCGCAGGGGTTTCCCGACATGACTTATCTGATCCAGATGTCGATGCTCTTCGCGGGCATCGCCACGCTGTTTCAGACCATCGGCATGGGTCCGGTGGGCGCGCGGCTGCCGATTGTGCAGGGTACGAGTTTCGCCTTCCTGCCCATCATGATCCCGCTGGTCGCGGGCAAAGGGGTCGAGGCGCTGCCCGCGCTCTTTGGCGGCGTGCTGGTCGGCGGGCTGTTTCATGTGCTGTTGGGGACTTTCATCGGACGCATCCGCTTTGCCCTGCCGCCGCTGGTCACCGGGCTGGTGGTGACGATGATCGGCCTCGCGCTGGTCAAGGTGGGCATCCAATATGCCGCCGGCGGCGTGCCTGCGATCAACAGCCCCGAATACGGCAGCCTATTGAACTGGTCGGCGGCGCTGGTGGTGATCGTCGCGACGCTGGGGCTGAAGTTCTTCGCCCGGGGCATGCTGTCGGTCTCCGCCGTGGTGATCGGCATCGGCGTGGGCTATCTCTATGCGCTGGCGATGGGGATGGTCACCTTCGAAGGCATCGCCACCAGTTGGAACCGCGCCGCCGCCGTGGCGCTGCCTGTGCCCTTTGCCTATGGGTTCGAGTTCAGCTTCGCCGCCATCGTCGGTTTCTGCCTGATGGCCTTCGTCTCGGCGGTTGAGACCGTGGGCGATGTCTCGGGCATCACCAAGGGCGGCGCGGGGCGTGAGGCGACGGATGCCGAGATCACGGGTGCCACCTATGCCGACGGTTTGGGCAGCGCGGTGGCCGGGGTCTTTGGTGGGTTTCCCAATACCTCTTTCAGCCAGAACGTCGGCCTCATCGCCATGACCGGCGTGATGAGCCGCCACGTGGTGACCGTGGGCGCACTGTTCCTGATCCTTTGCGGACTGGTGCCGAAAGTGGGCGCGGTGATCCGCACCATCCCCATCGAAGTGCTCGGCGGCGGGGTGATCGTGATGTTCGGTATGGTGGTCGCGGCGGGCATCTCGATGCTGTCGGACGTGAACTGGAACCGCCGCAATATGGTGATTTTCGCGATCTCGCTCTCGATCGGTCTGGGGCTGCAGCTCGATCCCAAGGCGGTGCAATACCTGCCCGACACGCTGCGGGTGTTGATGACCAGCGGGCTGCTGCCGGCGGCGCTGATCGCGATTGTGCTGAACTTGGTGTTGCCCGAGCAATTGTCGGATGAGGCGACCGAGGAGGTCTCCGGCGGGCTTTCGGGGCATGGTTCGGGGTCGTTGGAGAAGCGGGTTTGATAATGAAGGGGCGCCCGATGCGGCGCCCTCCTCTTTGGGGGCTGAGATTACCACCCCGGCCCGGAATCAAGCCGCAGGCGCCGGGCCATCGCCTGCCCGCCCGGACGGGTAGGCGATTTGGTGAGGCTGGGCGTAACCTAGCGAGCACACATCATGACTGAACCATAAAGTGGCACGAACCAAGGTATGTTCGCCCACCCGCGGGCAGGCGCTGGCCCTCAACGCTTCACCGGAGCTTCATATGCCGGTTCACGTCCTTATAAAGCAGATACCGGAACGGCCCCGGACCACCTGCGTAGCAGGCCTGCGGGCAGAAAGCGCGCAGCCACATGAAATCACCCGCTTCGACCTCGACCCAATCCTGATTGAGCCGGTAGACCGCCTTGCCCTCCAGCACATAGAGCCCGTGTTCCATCACATGGGTCTCGCAAAAGGGGATCACCCCACCGGGCTGTAGCGTGACGATGGTCACATGCATGTCATGGCGCAGATCGTTGGGATCCACGAACCGCGTCGTCGCCCAGACCCCATCGGTATCGGGCATCACATTCGGCTCGATGTCCTGCTCGTTCAGCACCAGCGGATCGGGGCGGTCCAGCCCCTCCACCGCCTCATAGGCTTTGCGGATCCAGTGAAAGCGCGTCACCGCGCCGCTGTCGTTTTTCAGCGTCCAATCGGCCCCCGCGGGGACATAGGCATAGCTGCCCTCGCGCATCGCGTGCTGCTGGCCCTCAACGGTCAGGGTAAAGCCACCCTCGACCACGAAAAGCACCCCCTGCGCCTGCGCATCAAGCTCAGGCCGGTCCGAGCCGCCACCGGGCTGCACTTCCATGATATATTGCGAAAACGTCTCGGCAAATCCGGTCATCGGGCGGGCGATGACCCAAAGCCGCGTGCCTTCCCAGAACGGCAGGAATGAGGTCACGATATCGCGCATCGTACCGCGCGGGAGAACGGCATAGGCCTCAGTAAATACGGCGCGATCTGACAAAAGCGTTTTTTGATCCGGGTGGCCGCCGGTGGGTGCGAAATAGCTTGGGGGGGTCATCAACTCTCTCCGTCGGGTTGACCTGCAGAATTGCCGCTTCCCAGGCGGAGGCCAAGGGTTTTATCGCTGAAGGATTGTTCGGGGATATTTGATAGTCCCGACCCCGCTTAGGAGGTGAGCAACAGACCGGCCCCGCCTGCCGGGACCGGTCTGCGCAGAGAGCAGCCTCAGAAGAAAGCCGCCGCTTCCAACTCAACTGTAATCACCCCGACAATTGCGCCGTTCGATGGCTCTGTGATCGGCATCGAGACGCGGCTTTGATGGGCCTTCGACCTTTCGTCAACGGCCACTTGATCAATCACGAAAATCCCCGACGGCGGAGAAAAACGAATGCTGTTCTTGGGCTTGCCGCCCTTGAAATAGACCGAGGCGCTGCCGCTGGAGACCACGGTCAGCCCATAGGCATCCAGCAAAGTCACCCCGGCGATCTGACCCTCGGCGCGGGCGATCTGCGTTTGGAGAAAGGCAGCAGCGATCGGGGCTTTCAGCTGGGGCACCCCGGCGCCCGGCCCGGTGACTGCCGCCGGCGTGACCGCCAGCGCATTCATTTCGCGGTGCCGCGCGTTCTGCTGTGCGATCGCATCGACGATGCGGGCATCATTGACCCAAGACAGCAATTCGCGGTCGATGTAATCGGTCACCGCCCAAGGCACTTCGGAGGCGGAAACCTTGAGCCCGGAACACAGGATGAAGATGAGCGATACAAGTGGCAGGTGTCGTAGCATCGGGGAGCCCTCATGAGGTAGGCGGCACAAATACCGCGGGAGAGCTACACCCTAACGTTTGACTGGTTTACGCCCCATGAACGGCGATGGCGGCTTAACCCTCTTCGCCCTTAAACCCTGTGGCCACCACGAATTTCTCCGATGAATCGGGACGGCTTGCAGGTGGTTTGATATTGGCGACCTTGGCAAAACGGCGCTTGAGCAGCTTTTGCAACTCACCTTCCGCGCCGCCTGCCAGCACCTTGGCTACGAATGTGCCGCCCTCTTCCAGCACATCGAAAGCGAAATAGGCCGCCGCCTCGCAAAGTGCGATGATGCGCAAGTGGTCGGTCTGCTTATGCCCGGATGAGGCCGCGGCCATGTCCGACATCACCACATCTGCCTTGCCGCCGAGCCATTCCTTGACCTTGAGGTCGGCGTCATCCTCCATGAAGTCGAGCTGGTGCAACTCGCAGCCCGCAATCGGCTCCATCTCTTGTAGGTCAACGCCCAGAATGGTGCCCTGCGCCTTGCCCTTCTTTTCGCCCAGCACGTTGCAGCGTTTGACGGCGACCTGACACCAACCGCCCGGCGCTGCACCAAGGTCGACCACCCGCGCGCCGGGGACGAGGAAGCGATATTTATCGTCCAATTCCATGATCTTATAAGCCGCCCGCCCGCGATAGCCTTCAGCCTGTGCGCGTTTGACATAAGGATCGTTCAACTGCCGCTGCAACCAACGGGTCGAACTGAGCTTGCGCCCGCGTGCGGATTTCACCTTGACCTTGAGGTCACGCTGACCGCGCCCCGAGGTGTTCTTTCCGTCCGGTGTCTTGGCCATTAAAAGACCCCTTCTTCTAATACGCCATCGGCGCTCATTTGTGCATATAGCAGGCCTTCGCGCAGACCGCGATCCGCAACTGACAGCCTGTCGGTCGGCCAGCAGCGCATCAAGGCTTGCAGGATCGCCGCCCCCGACATGATCAGCGCCGCCCGGTCCTGGCCAATACGCGGATCGGCGCGCCGCCCACCCGGCCCCATGGCGATATAGGAATGGATCACCTTGTCGATCTGCGCGCTGGTCATGCTGAGGCCATCGACCTTTGTCCGGTCATAGCGTTTCAGGTTCAGGTGGCTCGCCGCGACGGTGGTCACGGTGCCCGAGGTGCCGACGATCTGGAACCGCTTTTGCGACTGGATCGTCTGATAGGGCGTGAAATCGGTGAGGTTTTCTTCGAAAAACCAGCTCATCAAAGCGAAACGCGCGGCGTCGTCTTCGACATCCGAAAATTGGTCGCGGAGCGTCGCGACGCCTAGCGGCACGCTGATCCAGTCGACCACCCGCGCGGCTGGCACGTCGGATTTCGCCTGATAGAACCCGCCCTGAAGCCGCATGATCGAGCGTGCGCGGTCGGCCCGCGGCACCTTGGAAATATCGATCCAGACCAACTCCGTCGAGCCGCCGCCGATGTCCACCACCAGCAGGTTTTCCGTCTTGCGGCTGACCAGCGGCGCGCAGGAGATCACGGCAAGCTGGGCTTCTTCCTCGGGCCGGATAATGTCGAGCTTCAGCCCGGTCTCGCGCTGGATACGGCGCATGAACTCCGCCCCGTTCTGCGCGCGGCGGCAGGCTTCGGTCGCGACAAGACGCATGTTCTGCACCTTGTTGCGCCGCAACTTTTGCTGACAGATGCGCAATGCCTGAATGGTGCGCGCCATCGATCCGCGCGACAACCGCCCGGTCTTTTCCAAACCGGCACCCAATTGCACCGATTTCGAAAAACTGTCCACCACATGGAAACCGCTGCCCCGAGGCTGGGCGATCAACATGCGGCAGCTATTTGTACCCAGATCTAGGGCCGCATATAGCTCATTAGATCTGGGCGGAACTGGCGCGGGGCTCAGAGCCGGAATGTCTTTGTCGAGCGCACCCGCACCTTTGGGACGCTGTGGCGCCATGGTTACGCGCCTTTCATATCGAGTTGCCCCCAAGGTATTCCCTGCGCCCAGCCGGTGCAAGTGGTCGCGGTGCCTTGGGCCAATTTCCGCGGTGTCCGCGGGCCGTGCGCGCTCCGCCATCCGGGCCGCCTCACAATCATCTTGAGAATAATGGGGGCGCCGCCCCCTCGTGATGGCAGGGCCAATGCGCTATCACCTCACCCAAGTCGCGGATGGGTCGTGTTTTGTCGAAAAACGGCCCTGTCCTGACCGCGACGCTCGTTAGACAGGTTTAAACCGGAGGAATCGTCCCATGCCCGCAGTCACCATCGTTTACTGGCGCGATATCCCTGCTCAGGTGATCGTCGGCAAGGGCCGTCGCGGGTCAAAACGCCCCCTGCCCGAACGCTTTGAACAGGCGATCGACCGCGCGGCGATGAAGGTGGGGGCCGCCGATACCGACGCCTATCTCGCGGAATGGCGCAAGGCAGCGCCTTTTGAGGTTGAGGGTGATCCCGACAGCATCGCCGATGCCGAAGCCGCCCGCATCGACGCGGAATACGACCGCGACCGGATTAAGCAACTGATTGACAACGACGGCTGGGCATAGCCTGCCAGCCCTATGATCAAGGACACGCTCATGGCACTTTTGAACTTCCGCAAAAAGGAAACACCGGCCCCACAGGCGCCGGTGGCCGAAGTCGAGGCGCTGTTGAAAGATTATTCTATCGAGGTGATGCCCCGCACCGCCGAAAAGGTCGAGGATTTCCGCGCCCTGCTGCCAGAGGGCACCCGTGTCTATATCGCCCATATCGACGGCACCCCGATCGAAGATATGGTCGCCACCGCCGCGCGGTTGAACGCGGATGGCTTCAAGGTCATGCCACATTTCCCGGCCCGCATCATCAAAGACCGCGCCACGCTGGCCGATTGGATCGCCCGCTATCAGGGCGAGGCCGATGTCCGCCAAGCGCTGCTGCTGGCGGGCGGTGTCACCACCCCGGCGGGGGATTTCAGCGACTCGATGCAGTTGATGGAAACGGGGCTGTTCGACAAGGCAGGCTTTACCCGCCTGCATGTCGCCGGCCACCCCGAGGGCAACCGCGATATCGACGCTGACGGGGGCCGCCTCAACGTCGATGCGGCGCTGAAATGGAAGAATGATTTCCAGATCCGCACCGATGCCGAAATGGCCATCGCCACGCAATTCGCCTTTGACGCGCAGCCGATTATCGAATGGGCTGACAGTCTTAAGGCCGCGGACATTACCCTGCCCATTCACATCGGCATTGCTGGCCCCGCCAAACTGCAAACGCTGATCAAATTCGCCATCGCCTGCGGTGTCGGCCCCTCGCTCAAGGTGCTGCAAAAGCGCGCGATGGATGTCACCAAGCTGCTGTTGCCCTATGAGCCGACAGATGTGATCAGCGAACTAGCCGCCCACAAAGCGGCCCACCCGGATTTCAACATCACCCATGTGCATCTTTTCCCGCTGGGCGGGATCAAAACCAGCGCCACATGGGTCCAAGAGAATGGCGGCGCCTCTGGGGTGCCCGCCGACGCAGCCTGAAGGAAGTTACATGACCAGAACCGTCATCGAATCCAAGACCAAGACCGCCGTCATCGGCTTTGACGAGCCGTTTTGCGTGATCGGAGAGCGGATCAACCCCACGGGCCGCAAGATCCTCAGCCAAGAGCTGGAGCAAGGCGATTTTTCGCGGGTCGAGGCGGATGCCATCGCGCAGGTCGCCGCCGGTGCCACGGTGCTCGACGTGAACTCGGGCGCGGTCTTCTCCAACAAAATGGCCGAAGACCCGCGCTATGCCGACAACAACTTTGTCGAGCCGATGCTGATGCCGGAGCTGATCAAGGTCGTGCAAAACGCCGTCGACGTGCCGATCTGCATCGACAGTTCGGTCCCCGGCGCGCTGGAGGCGGGGCTTGAGGCCTGCGAAGGCCGCCCGCTGCTGAACTCCGTCACCGGAGAGGAAGAGCGGCTCGAAGTCGTCCTGCCGCTGGTCAAGAAATACAACGTGCCCGTCGTGGCGATCTCCAATGACGACACAGGGATCTCCGAGGACCCGGATGTCCGCTTTGCCGTGGCGAAAAAGATCGTCGAACGCGCCGCCGATTTTGGCATTCCCGCCCATGATATCGTCGTCGACCCGCTGGTCATGCCGATTGGCGCCATGGCGACGGCGGGGCATCAGGTCTTTACCCTCGTCCGCCGTCTGCGCGAGGAATTGGGCGTGAACACCACCTGCGGCGCCTCCAACATCTCCTTTGGGCTGCCCAACCGCCACGGCATCAACAATGCCTTCCTGCCCATGGCGATGGGTGCGGGCATGACGAGTGCGATCATGAACCCGGTGGCCGTGCCACTGAACGCCACCAAAATCGCCGAAAAGCGGGCCGAGATTACCGCCGCGGGGATCATCCTGCCCGAAGACATGGATGATGAGACCTTTGCGACGCTCTTCAACCTAGGCTCGACCAAACCCCGCCCGGGCAAGGAGATGGAGGCCATTCGCGCCGCCAACTTCCTCTTTGACCGTGACCCTCACGGCAGCGCTTGGATCGAGTTCAACAAAAGCGCGCCCAAAGCGGGTCAAGAAGGCCGCGGTCGCGCGGGCCGCTCAGGTGGGCGCCGCCGCCGCTGATGCTGCCTGATAAGATCTAAAAGCCCCGCCAGCATCGCTCGGCGGGGCTTTTTCTTTTCCATGCGGGCGGGCGGAAGTCCGAGATGACGCTTTCCGGCGCTACTCCGCCCGGTTCCCGCTCACCAATTCTTGGATCGCGGCCATGACGGCGGCCACATGATCGGGGTCTTTTGCCGCGCTATGCGGCTCATTGAACCCGCCCATGTCATTGTCGAAATAGGCACCGGAGGCCCCTGCAAACTCATCCGAAAGGGCTGCTCGGGCAAGGATGTCGGCCCCGATGCTCAGGTCGTTCCCGGCGACGCCAAAGCCTTCCTTCACCATCTTCGACGCCAAGAGAGAGCCGGGGTTCACCGCGATGAAGAGCGGCCCGTCCTGATGGGCGCGGGCCATCTCTTGGGTCCAGATCGTGATCGCCAATTTGCTCTGCGCATAGGCCGCCATATCGTCAAGCGTCACCTCGCCCCTAAGCGCGGCTACCTCCACCGGCGCCTGCGCGGCGGAGGAGAGGTTCACCACCCTGCCCGCTTTGGGAAGCACCGGCAGCAACAGTTGAACCAGCAGATAGGGCGCCAGCGTGTTGACCACGAAACGCGCGTCCAACCCTGCCTCGGTGCGCGGCTCGGGCAGTTTCAGGACACCGGCATTGTTGATCACCACGTCGATCTGGCTGTGATCAATGCGCAGCGCCTCTGCCAGCGTCACGACCTCTTCCAGCCGCGACAGGTCCGCGCGGTAGGTCTGGGGATTACCCCCCACCTCCGCCGCAGCAGCGCTGAGTTTCTCCGCACTGCGCCCGTGCAGCAAAACACTATGCCCCTGCGCGCTGAGCTTTTTGGCGGTCAACAGACCGATACCGTCGGTCGCGCCGGTGATGAGGATCGTCTTGGTCATCTGTCTCTCCTTACTGGGTCTCTGCGAGGGGATCGGAGGCGGTTCTGCGCGATCACCACTCGCCCAGAACCTGCTTGCCGATCACCCGCCCACTTTCCTGACGCTCATGGGCCGCGCGAAGGTTTTCCACATTTATCACGCCCGCATGTTCCGTCACGGTAGAGCGCAAAATGCCTGCGTCGATCATCTGCGACACCCGGTTCAACAGGTCGCGCTGCGCAGTCATGTCCTCGGTCTGGAACATCGAGCGTGTGAACATGAACTCCCAATGCACGCTTAGGGCTTTCGGTTTCGCCGCTTTCATATCCAGCGTCTCAGGGTCGTCGATCAGCGCGATCTGCCCGCGCGGCGCGATGGCTTGGATGATGGCGGGCCAATGCGTATCGGTGGCCGTCAGCGCAGCGACATAGCTTGGCGTGAGGTCGAGCTCGGCAAGCTGCGCCACCAGATCGCCCCGGTGATCCACCACATGATCCGCCCCCATCTTGCGCACCCAATCTTGGGTCTCTGGCCGCGAGGCGGTCGCGATCACGGTCAAACCGGTCAGGACCTTCGCCAGTTGAATAAGGATCGACCCCACGCCCCCGGCGCCGCCGATGACCAATATCGCCTCCCCTTCGCCAGCGCTCTCGGCCAGCCGGAAGGAATCGAACAGCATCTCCCAAGCCGTGATCGCGGTCAGCGGCAGCCCGGCGGCCTCAACGAAATCAAGGGTTTCAGGCTTTCGCCCGACGATCCGGGAATCGACCCTGTGGAAGGCGGCATTGGTCCCCGCGCGGGTCACGTCCCCGGCATAGAACACCTCATCACCCACCGCGAAATCGCTAACCTCTGCGCCCAGTTCCGCCACCACGCCCGCGGCGTCAAAGCCCAATACCTTCGGACCACCCTCAGGCCCCGAAAGCGCGCGCAGCTTCACATCCACCGGATTGACCGAGATGCCCTTCACCTCCACCAAAAGGTCACGTGGTCGGGGGGCGGGACGCTCAATTTCGAGCATCTCAAAAACCTCTGCCGGGCCGGTGGTGTTATAGCCGATGGCTTTCATTTCGTTTGTCCTTCTGCAGGAATTTCACTGTTGGGCAGAAGGTATCAGCTTGCTGGGCTATATAAACTAAGACAGATGCGGATAGAGTTTTTAGATACGGAATATAATCCAAACGCTTGGCGAGCCCACGGCAAAGCCTCTCTCGAGCGAAGGCATAGACCCCAACGCGACAAACGACATTCATATGGAGAAAAATGGCGGACCCTAGAGGATTCGAACCTCTGGCCTCTGCCTTCGGAGGGCAGCGCTCTATCCAGCTGAGCTAAGGGTCCACTGAGGTGCGGTATAGCCAGAGCGCGCCGCCCCTGCAATGGGAAATCCGGGGGCAAGGGCGGCGAAATTCACCTTAGGCGAAAAGATCATGCGCCAATTCGAGGGCGTCGACCAATGTGTCGACCTCGGCCCGAGTGTTATACATGCCAAAGGACGCGCGGCAGGTGGCCGAAACGCCGAGATGCGTCATCAAGGGGGCTGCGCAATGATGCCCAGCCCGGACGGCCACGCCTTTCTTGTCGAGCACGGTCGAGATGTCATGCGCATGGGCGGCGCCGTCCAGTGTGAAGCTGAAGATCGCCGCTTTGTTTGGCGTCGTGCCTTGCAGGTTGAGCCAATTCAAACCGCCGAGCCGCGAGACCGCATAGTCGCGCAGATCGTCCTCATGGGCGGCGATATTCTCCATCCCCAGATCCATCATAAACTCCAGCGCCACGCCCAAGCCGATGGTGCCGACGATTCCGGGGGTCCCGGCTTCGAACATCATTGGCGGATCGTTGTAGCTCACCGCGTCCTTGCTGACTTCCCGGATCATGTCACCGCCGCCGATGAAGGGGCGCATTTCGGCCATGCGCTCGGACTTGATATAGATCGCGCCCGAACCGGAGGGGCCATAGAGTTTATGTCCCGTGACGGCATAGAAATCACAGCCGAGGTCCTGCACGTCAACCGGCATATGGACCGCCGCCTGCGAGCCATCGACCAAGACCGGAACGCCCTTCTCATGGGCGGCTTCGGTGATGGCTTTCACATCAACTTTCGTGCCCAAGACGTTGGAAAGGTGCGATATTGCAACCAGCTTGGTCTTCGGCCCGATGGCGTCGATTACCGCCTGTGGGTCAAGCGCGCCGGTGGCGTCCACATCGACCCATTTCAGCACCACGCCCTGCCGTTCGCGCAGGAAATGCCACGGCACGATATTGGCGTGATGCTCCATCACCGACAGGACGATCTCATCGCCCGCCTGCATGCGCGGCATGGCCCAACCATAGGCCACGGTGTTGATCCCCATGGTCGCCCCGGTGTTGAGCACAATCTCATCTTCCGACCCGGCGTTGAGGAAGCGCGCCACGGTGCCGCGCACGCTTTCATATTTGTCGGTCGCTAGATTAGAAAGATAGTGCAAACCTCTGTGAACGTTAGAATATTCATTCGCATAGGCTTGGGTAATCGCGTCGATCACCACCTGCGGCTTCTGGGCCGAAGCGCCATTGTCAAGGTAGACCAGCGGCTTGCCGTTCACCTCGCGGCCAAGGATCGGAAACTGCACCCGGACGGCTTCAACGTCGAACATGACTTAAACTCCCTGGGCGGTCAGCCCGATCAAAGACAGCAGAAGGCCCAACCCCAGCAAGACCCCAAGCGCGGCCCCCGCGAGCACTGCAGCGGCGTGGAACAGCCCCGGCAGATGCAAGAGTTCGGCCACGAAATTCAAAAGGATCCAAAGACCCCAAAAGGTAACGACGAAAGAGGCCAGCAGCGCCACCGGCGGCAGGGCCAAGGTCAGCAACAAGATTCCCAGTTGCGCGCAGAGGCGAAGCGCCTGAAGCCACACGACGGCAGCCAAAAGCGGCGTCAACGCGCCCTGCCCGCCTAGTGCCCGGCCAACCCAAGTCAGCGCATGCACATAGAGCACCATCAACCCGGCCAGCAGCGCGAAGAGCACCAGCGGCGATTGGAAATAGCTCGGCAGCGCCATGGCGGGCGGCGCGATCACGAAGGTGGCCGAGATGACGAGCGCGTTCAGCGCGGCCACCAAGGCAAGCGACGTCCAGATGACATCATTGCCCAAGGGCAACTCCGCAATCTGGCGCGCTGCCGCGCGGGGGCTGCGCAGGGTGGTCTGCGCAAGCTGGATCAGGGCGCCGCTCATCTCAGCCCCGCTGCGCGGCGACAAGGCCCGCGATCCAGAACCAAAAGAACACGGCCAACCAGATCACCCCGACAATCTGTGCCTGTAGGCCCGGCCCGATGAACCCAAGCGCGAGGCCCAGCAACAAAAGGATCGGTGCAGAGGCAAGGAGCGACCAAACCAAGGTCAGCCGCACCGCATAACCGCTGAGCCGTTGCCCCGCGAGACGGCTGATCCCCCAGACCATCGCGGCCAAGCCATAGAGCAGCAAGGGCATCACGAAGATCCAGAAAAACGCGCTCCAATACTGGCGCACCGCAAGCGGCCCGTCCGGATCGAGATGCGCTGCGCGGGCTTGATACGGCGACAGGGCCACGAAGATCAGCAGCCCCGCCATCAGCGCGAACATGAGCACGCGCACCTCGTTGCGTCCCTGCGCAAGCAGCCCCGACATCACTTTGCCGGGGCCGCGGTAGGTCGCAACGATATCGCTGGTGACAGCCATCAGGCGCTACGACGCTCCAACCACGAGCTGAGACGCCCGGTGATTTCTTCGCGCAGTTCCTCGGCCTCGATCTCCTCCACCGCTTCGGCAAGGAAGGCCAGCGTCAGCAGGTCGGTCGCCTCGGCATAGGACACACCGCGGGCGCGGAGGTAGAACAGTGCCTCCTCGTCGATCGCGCCGGAAGTGGAGCCATGCGAACAGGCCACGTCGTCGGCGTAGATCTCAAGCTCGGGCTTGGCGAGGAACTGGCTGTCGCCGTCCAGCAGCAGCGACTGGCTGATCTGGTAGCCATCGGTCTTCTGCGCGCCTTCCTTGACGAGGATCTTGCCTTGGAACACGCCTGTCGCACCGTTGCGCAGCACCTTCTTGAATACCTGACGGCTTTCGCAGTTCTCGGCATCATGGGTGATGAAAACCGTGTCGTCATGGTGGAAATCACCATCGCCGACGCAGGCGCCCGCGACATGAGCCGAGGCATCGTCGCCAGTGAGTTCGATCACGCATTCGTTGCGCGTCAGCGCGCCGTTCACGGTGACGGTGAAGCTCTTGAACAGCGACTCGGTGCCCAAACGGGTAAAGACATGGGTCGCGGCACGGCGCTCGTGGTCGCGGCCCTGTGCGCGCACATGGTGGAAGCGCGCAGTGTCGGCCACCTCAACCTCCATCACGGTGTTGAAGCGCGCCGCGGCGGGGCCGTTCTCCAAAAGCGTGACTTCGGCACCTTTGTCGAGCTTCACCACATGGTGCAACATCGCGTCAGAAGTCTCTGATTTATGGGTATAAACCAGATTGATTGGCTTGCTCGGCGTGCCGGTCACATGGATCAAGACGCCATCGGTCGCAAAGGCGGTGTTCAGCGCGGCGAGCGGGCGCTGCACCGGGGTCTGGCCGTTCTTCTCCAGCGTCCCGTAAAGATCGCGCGCCCAGTGCAGGTCGCTGTCCGCCGCGGCCAGCCGTTCGATGCTGACGCCTTCGAGCGTGAGATCATCCGAGGCGTCGGCGTCGAACACGCCATCGACGAAGACGATACGCAGACGCTCGGTGCCGTCGAACAACGGCGCATCGCCGTGATCAAAGATCGCAGCGGGCTGCGCCTCGGCCTGGGTCAGCGTGTCGGGGCGGGTGAACTTCCAATATTCATCGCGGCGCTGCGGCAGGCCCATGGCGCGCACCCGCGCCAGCGCATCCTCGCGCGCCGCACGGCTCCAGCCACCCTGCGGCATGTCGAGCGCTGCGATCATCGCCTCGGTCGGGGTTTCTTTCAGTTGTGCTTCGGCCATTATGCCACCTCGGCAAGGATGTCTGCGTAACCGTTGTTCTCGACTTCGAGCGCGAGCTCAGGACCACCGGTCTTGATGATGCGGCCATCGTGCATGATGTGCACAACGTCGGGTTTGATGTGGTCCAGAAGACGCTGGTAGTGCGTGATAACGAGGAAACCACGGCCCTCGGTGCGCAGGGCATTCACGCCTTCGGCCACCAGCTTCATCGCGTCCACGTCGAGGCCCGAGTCGGTCTCGTCGAGGATGCACATCTTGGGCTCTAGCATCGCCATCTGCAGGATTTCGTTGCGCTTTTTCTCACCGCCGGAGAAGCCCATGTTCACGGGGCGCTTCAGCATCTCTGCGTCGATCTTGAGGTCCTTCGCCTTGGCGCGGATTTCCTTAAGGAAGTCCGCAGCCGAGATTTCCTCTTCGCCGCGCGCCTTGCGCTGTGCGTTCACGGCGGTGCGCAGGAAGGTCATGTTGCCGACGCCGGGGATTTCCACCGGGTACTGGAAGGCAAGGAAGAGGCCCGCCGCGGCGCGCTCTTCGGGTTCCAGTTCGAGGATGTCTTCGCCTTCGAGTGTGGCGGAGCCTTCGGTGACCTCGTAGCCGTCCTTGCCCGAGAGCACATAGCTCAGCGTAGACTTGCCCGAGCCGTTCGGCCCCATGATCGCGTGCACCTTGCCGGCCTCGACTTCCAGATCGACGCCCTTGAGGATCTGCTTGTCCTCTTCTTCCAGTTTCACCTGCAGGTTCTTGATGCTCAGCATTTCGGTCTCCTTCTGGCGCGCCTTGCGCCGCAATTCATGCTATTTCAGTGTTGTCTCAGGGGCTTGCCCCTGCGTGTTAAAGTTCATGCCGCCCCCTGACGGGCGCAGAGCGCGGCGGGAAAGCTGTCTTTCAGCGCGGCGCGGCAGGCAGTGATGCCGTCCTGATAGGTCAGCGGCGCGTCTGGTTTGGGCGCTGCCGGTATCTCGGCCAAGGCAATCGGCGCGCGCATGTCGCGCCCCACGGCGGCGGCGTAGTCGTGGAACTTCAGCCGCCCCTGCCCCTCGGGCGTCACCCAAGTATTGGCCACGCCGTAAGCATCCGCCGTGATCAACCCGTGCAGCGACGAGGCAAAGACATGGGCACAGGCGGCGATGCCGGCGCAAACCTGCTCCACCGGGTCGCGCGGGTCGATCAGCACATAGGCGCTGTCGGAGGCTACGAGGTCCAGCAGGCCGGGATCGTCCGCCAGCGTGTGATGCGGCACGATACCGATCTTGTTGCCGCGCGGTGCGTCGCTGGGCAGAACCTCGTTCACCAAAAGCCCCGGATCACCAAAGGCATCGGTCTCGATCCCGAGAAGCGCCGCCGTCACCGGCCCGCGCAGCAGCGCGATTTCGATGTTCTTCAGGAAGGCACGACCCCCGGCGGGACGCAACAACCCGCTGCCCCAGATCACCGGCTTGGCTCCTGCACGCGGCGTGTCGTAGTTCCGCCGCACGATCTGCAAAAGCGAGCCGAGACCAAAGACATCCGCCTCATCCACAGACGCATGCTCCACCCGCCGCCCCGAGACATGGCTCAGGATCAGCGGGCTCAGCGCATCGCCGAAGTTCGGCTGCGCCTTCCACCAATGCAGGCGGAGAGGAGTATGCGCCGCATCAAGGCTCATTAGCCGACAGAGCCTTCCAGCGAGATCGCCACGAGCGCCTGCGCTTCCATGGCGAACTCCATCGGCAGCGCCTGCAGCACGTCCTTGCAGAAACCGTTCACCACCAGCGCCACGGCCTCTTCCTCGTCCATGCCGCGCGAGCGGCAATAGAACATCTGGTCGTCGTCCACCTTGGAGGTGGTCGCCTCGTGCTCAACGCGGCTCGAGTTGTTCTTCACCTCGATATAGGGCACCGTATGGGCCCCGCATTCCGAGCCGATCAACAGGCTGTCGCACTGGGTATAGTTGCGCGATTCCTTGGCCTTGGGGTGCATGGACACCAACCCGCGGTAGGTGTTCTGCGCCTTGCCGGCCGAGATGCCCTTGGAGACGATCCGCGACTTGGTGCGCTTGCCGAGGTGCACCATCTTGGTGCCGGTGTCGGCCTGCTGCATGTTGTTGGCGATGGCGATGGAGTAGAACTCGCCTTGGCTGTCGTCGCCACGCAGGATGCAGGACGGGTATTTCCAAGTCACGGCAGAGCCGGTCTCGACCTGCGTCCACATCACCTTGGCGCGGTCGCCACGGCAATCGGCGCGCTTGGTCACGAAGTTGTAGATACCGCCCTTGCCGTCCTCGTCACCGGGATACCAGTTCTGAACGGTGGAGTATTTCACTTCCGCGTCTTCCTCGACGATGATCTCGACCACGGCGGCGTGCAACTGGCTCTCGTCGCGCTGCGGTGCCGTACAGCCTTCAAGGTAGCTGACGTAAGAGCCCTTGTCGGCGATGATCAGCGTCCGCTCGAACTGGCCGGTGTTCTCGGCGTTGATGCGGAAATAGGTCGACAGTTCCATCGGGCAGCGCACGCCCGGCGGGACATAGACGAAGGAGCCGTCGGAGAAGACGGCGGAGTTCAGCGTGGCGTAGAAGTTGTCCGACACCGGCACGACCGAGCCGAGGTACTTCTTCACCAGATCAGGGTATTCGCGGATCGCCTCGGAAATCGAGCAGAAGATCACGCCGGCCTTCTTCAACTCTTCCTGGAAGGTTGTGCCGACGGAAACGGAATCGAACACCGCGTCCACTGCCACCTTGCGGCCCTCGGCAGGCGCATCCTCGGCGCCTTCGACGCCAGCAAGGATCATTTGCTCCTTCAGCGGGATGCCGAGCTTTTCATAGGTCGCCAGCAGTTTCGGATCGACCTCGTCGAGCGACTTGGGCTTCTCGGCCATGCTTTTGGGGCGGGCGTAATAATACTGCTCCTGAAAGTCGATTTCAGGATAATCCACCATCGCCCAATCCGGCTCTTCCTTGCTGAGCCAACGGTTGTAAGCCTCAAGCCGCCATTCGGTCATCCACTCAGGCTCGTCGTTCTTCTCCGAGATCAGCTTCACGATGTCGGGCGTCAGCCCTTTGGGCGCGTATTCCATCTCGATGTCGGTGGACCAGCCGTATTTGTACTTGCCGCCGACTTCGCGCACGGCATCCACGGTTTCCTGGTCAACGCCTTCCTTGACGCCATCATTCTCTTTCAGGGTCATATTTTCCAAGGTTTCAGTTCCTTTCCGTGGCGGCGCTCAGGCGGCCCGCGTTTCGTGCTTTTTCAATTTGGCGGTCCAGCTCGTGGCGAACCGCAGGATATCTTCCCGGGTGGTGTCGAGGCCCAGCGACACCCGGATCGCGCTGGCGGCCTGTGTTTCATCAAAGCCCATGGCGCGCAATACGGCACTGGCACGCACCTTGCCGCTGGAACAGGCCGACCCCGCCGAAATGGCAAAACCGGCAAGGTCCATCTGCATCACTTGGGTCTCGCCCTTCCAGCCGGGCGTGATGATACAAGAGGTGTTGGGCAGGCGCTGAGCGCCTTTCCCTACAAAAATAGTCAGACTTGCGGCATCCGCAAGGGTCGCTTCCAGCAAATCACGCTGTTCTGCCACCTCTTCCCAACGCCCCGCAGCCAGATCGGCCGCCGCGGCCTCAGCCGCCGCGCCGAACCCTGCAATGGCGGGGATATTCTCGGTCCCCGAACGGCGGCCCATCTCCTGCCCGCCGCCGCGCAGCAGCGCATGTTCGGCCAGATCAATGCCGCGTTTGACGATCAATGCGCCGATCCCCTTGGGCCCGCCCAGCTTATGCGCCGAGACAAGGATGAAATCCGCGCCCGAAGTCGCCATCTTGAACCGGGTTTTGCCAAGCGCCTGCACCGCATCGACCAACACATAGGGCGTGCTCTCCATTGCCCAACATTGCTGCGCCAAAGGCATGGTCTGCTGCAACACACCCGTCTCGCTGTTCGCGGCCTGTAGGGCCACCACATCGCCCCCCGCCGCGGCGGTCAGGTCACCATCCCAAACACCCTGTGCGTCGACACCCAAACGCGCCGCCTGCCCCCAAGACAGAACCGCGTCATGTTCCACCGCTGAGGTCACAACCCGCGCCCCCATCGCAGCCGCAAGCGCCGCCGCCTCGGTCGCCCCGGAGGTAAAAATCACATCGACCGGATCACAGCCCACAAGCCCCGCCACCTGCACCCGCGCGCGCTCGACCACGGCCTTGGCCGCACGCCCCTCGGCATGGACCGAAGATGGGTTGCCGGGCAGGTCCATCGCCGCGATCATCGCCGCGCGCGCCTCCGCCCGCAGCGGCGTGGTCGCGTTATGGTCAAGATAGACCCGCATCCTTCATCCTTTTCCAAATACCGCGGGGGTCCGGGGGCAGCGCCCCCGAAATCCCACATCACCAGCCGCGCAGGCCACAGCCGCCAAGGCGCCCCCGTTGCCCAAAACCACCGTCACGACTCATCCACCACGGCAAAGAGTGTCGGCACCGCCGGACAGGGGGCCAGCTCATTCTCAACCACATCCGAGAGGCGCGTCTGATGCAGGAATACATAGACATGTGCGCTCAGCCCCTGCCACAGCCGGTTGGTCAGCGATTGCGCCCGGCTGCCCGACAGCCCGCCAGAGGCGCCCGCCCCCTTGTGCATCGCATCCACCGTCTCATCCACCGCCGCCAGCACATCGACCACGCGAATATCCGCCGCCGGACGCGCCAAACGATACCCGCCACCCGGCCCCCGGACAGAGGTCACCAATTCGGCCCGACGGAGCTTGACGAACAACTGCTCCAGATAGGGCAAAGAGACCGACTGTCGCTCGGCAATGTCGCCCAGAGACACCAAGGTGCCCTCGGGTTGCAGGGCAATATCGGCCAAAGCGACCATCGCGTAGCGCCCTTTGGTAGATAGCTTCATCGTCTCACCCTCACCCGCCGCGCCATTTGATTGACGTGGGCGGCTTAAATGCCTAAGTCCAAAGACTGATCCACGCGACACTGCGCGGAACCAGATTAGAACCGTTCTAAGGTGGCCTAGCGAATTCGTCAACTATTCGCGGCGATCTTTGAACCCCTAGACAGGGATACCCATGCCCGAGGTTATTTTTCCCGGACCCGAAGGCCGCCTTGAAGGCCGCTACCACCCCCAAAAAGAACGTGACGCCCCGATTGCCATCGTGCTCCATCCGCATCCGCAGTTCGGCGGCACGATGAATCACAAGGTCGTCTATAACCTGCACTATGCGTTCTACAACATGGGTTTTACCGTGTTGCGCTTCAACTTCCGTGGCGTGGGCCGCAGCCAAGGCGAATACGATCAGGGCATCGGCGAATTGTCTGATGCGGCCTCGGCGCTCGATTACCTGCAGTCGATGAACAACAACTCTAAGCATTGCTGGGTTGCGGGTTTCTCCTTTGGCGCATGGATCGGGATGCAGCTGCTGATGCGTCGGCCTGAGATTACGGGCTTCATCTCGGTCTCTCCGCCTGCGAATATGTACGACTTTTCCTTCCTCGCGCCCTGCCCGGCCTCGGGTCTGGTGATCAACGGCACCGCCGACCGCGTGGCGCCGCCTGCCGATACCACGAACCTCGTCAGCAAGCTGCACGAGCAAAAGGGCATCACGATCACCCATCAGGAGATCGAAGGCGCCGGGCACTTCTTTGAAGAGCCGCATATGGACACGCTGATCACCTCGACCAGCGACTATGTGAAACGCCGCCTGACGGAATCCACACGCTGATGGCGGACGCGGTCGTCACCCAACTGGCCAATAAATTGGCCGAGGAATGTCTCGCCGTACAGGCCGAGACGGGTGAAGACCGCTTGTTCATGGAAGTCGGCGAGGTGCTGGGCGCCTCGTCGCAAACGCTGGAAGAAGCCTTTCTCACGGCCGTTCGCACCCGGATGGCCAACGACAAGGCCCGCGCCTTTCTGGCGCGCAAGCTGCGCGACCATCGCGGCAAGGGCGGCGCATGACAGAGCGGCTGGACAAGCAGATTGCCTTTCTGAATGAGGCCGACAAGCTGAAAACCGTGCTGCGCGGCACCACCCTATGCGATGCCAGCCGTGCGGAAAACTCTGCCGAACATTCGTGGCATCTGACGCTCTATGCACTGGTGCTGGCCGATCAGGCGGGGCCTGAGGTCGACATCAACCGCGTCATCAAGATGCTGATCCTGCACGACCTTGTCGAGATTGACGCGGGCGACAATCCAATCTTTGGCGACTATGACGCCGCCGAGATGGAAGCGCAGGAACAAATCGCCGCCGACCGCATCTTTGGCCTATTGCCGGACGATCTGCGGGACGACCTGCGCAGCATCTGGGAAGAGTTCGAGGCCGCCGAAAGCCCTACGGCCCGCTTTGCCAAATCGCTTGATCGGTTCCAGCCGCCGATGCAGAACCTCGCCTCCGGCGGCGGCAGTTGGACTGACTATAACGTCTCGGAAGCGCAAATCGAAGAAAAGGTGGGCCGCAAGATCGCCATCGGCGCCCCTGCCCTTTGGTCCTATGCCCGCGCCCGCATCAGCAGCTTTTTCGCCGGGGTCGGCGCCTGACCGCAGCCTTCGGCATACCATTGTATACGATCTTTCTCTTTGGCCCCGAATAGGCTAAAGCACGGCCAAACGCACCCTAAAACAGAGGAATTCGTCATGTCGAAGATCAAGGTAGAAAACCCCATCGTCGAACTCGACGGCGATGAGATGACCCGGATCATCTGGGATTTCATTAAAAAGAAGCTAATCACGCCCTATCTTGACGTTGACCTAAAGTATTACGACCTCGGCATCGAAGTGCGGGACGAGACTGACGACCAGATCACCGTCGACGCGGCCCATGCGATCCGCGAACACGGCGTCGGCGTGAAATGCGCCACGATCACACCCGACGAGGCGCGGGTCGAAGAGTTCGGCCTCAAGCGCATGTACCGCAGCCCCAACGGCACCATCCGCAATATTCTGGGCGGCGTGATCTTCCGCGAGCCGATCATCTGCCGCAACGTGCCGCGCCTTGTGCCGGGCTGGACCCAGCCGATCGTCGTCGGCCGTCATGCCTTCGGCGACCAGTACCGCGCCACCGACTTCCGCTTTCCCGGCAAAGGCAAGCTGACCATCAAATTCGTCGGTGATGATGGCGAGACCATCGAGAAGGAGGTCTTCGATGCGCCCTCCGCCGGTGTCACCATGGCGATGTACAACCTCGACGATTCGATCCGCGATTTCGCGCGCGCGTCCTTCAACTACGGTCTGAACCGTGGCTGGCCGGTCTATCTCTCGACCAAGAACACGATCCTGAAGGCCTATGACGGGCGGTTCAAAGACCTGTTCCAAGAGATTTTCGACGCGGAATTCGCCGAGGACTTCAAGAAGAAGAACATCTGGTACGAGCACCGCCTGATCGACGACATGGTCGCCTCGGCGATGAAATGGTCGGGCGGCTATGTTTGGGCCTGCAAGAACTACGACGGCGATGTGCAGTCCGACACCGTGGCGCAGGGTTTCGGCTCGCTCGGGCTGATGACCTCGCAACTGATGACACCCGACGGCAAGATTGTGGAGGCCGAGGCCGCCCACGGCACCGTGACACGGCACTACCGCCAGCACCAGAAGGGCGAGGAAACCTCGACCAATTCCATCGCGTCGATCTACGCTTGGACCGGCGGGCTGAAGCACCGGGGTAAGCTGGACGAGAACACCGCGCTGATCAACTTCGCCGAGACGCTGGAGAAGGTCGTGGTGGATACGGTGGAATCAGGCTTCATGACCAAGGACCTTGCCCTGCTAGTGGGGCCGGATCAGGGTTGGCTGACGACCATGGGGTTCTTGGAGAAGGTGGACGAGAACCTGAACAAGGCGCTGGCGGGCTGAGTTGTTCGGCATTGCGCTAAATGCGAAGGGCCGCAGCGATGCGGCCTTTTTTCGCTTTTGCCGCCCGGCCCGGAATCAAGCCGTAGGCGCCGGGCCATCGCCTGCCCGCCCGGCCGGGTAGGCGATTTGGCTTGGCTGGGCGTGACCTCGCGGAATGCACAACATTGCTGAACCATAAAGTGGCACGAGGCCACGTAAGATCGCCCACCCGCGGGCAGGCGCTGGCCCTCACTGCCCGCGATTATGCGTCCGCGCGTAAAGCTTCGCGATGATCCCACTCGCCGTCTTTTCGAACAAACACGGGACCAGCGCATGCACGAGCGCCGCGCCAGCCGCCGCAAACAGCAGCCCCGAAAACTTCAGCGCGAAGGCCATATGCTCCAGAAACGTCTCATCCACCTTGGCGGGATGGTCGAGGAAGATGCGTGCGATCATGGGAAACTCCTGTCTCTGCCTTTCCCCTACCCTAGCCGATCCTGCTTGTGACGTTGTCTCAAATCACTCCCAACAACCGCTTGTGCGTGAGAAGATTTCCCACCAAACTACCGCCATGACAACACTTGATGAGATAGACCGCCGCATATTGGTCGAACTGCAACGCGACGCTAGCCAATCCCTCGAAGCGCTTGGCGCGGCGGTCAACTTGTCGCGCAATGCCTGCTGGCGGCGCATCCGGGCGCTGGAAAAGGCGGGCGTGATCAAGAACCGGGTGACGCTCTTGGACGCGGCGAAACTCGGCCTCGGCCTCAGCGTCTTTATCCAAGTCCGCACCAACGCCCATGCTCCCGATTGGCTCGAGAAATTCTCCCGCACCACGAAAGCCATGCCCGAGATACTCGGCGTCTACCGGATGACCGGTGATCTGGACTATTTGATCCGGGCGCGCGTTCGGGATATGGCGGGGTATGATCGCCTCTATCAGGACCTGATCCGCCGGGTGCCGCTATCGGATGTTTCGGCCAGTTTCGTGATGGAGGAGATCAAGGAAACCACCGAACTCCCGCTCTAAGGAAGACCGAGATGCATTACCTGTGGCTCATCATCGCCGTGGTGGCGGAAACCCTTGGCACGACCGCGGTGCAGGCTTCGCATCAATTCACCCGGCTCTGGCCTTCGGTGGCGGTGGTGGTCTTCTACATGATCTCTTTCTACTGCATGTCGCTGGCGCTGAAGGTCATGCCAGTTGGGATCGTCTATGCCTTTTGGGCCGGTCTGGGCATCGTGCTGATCGCGATTATCGGCTTCGTCCTCTTCGGTCAGCGGCTCGATCTGCCCGCGGTTCTGGGGCTTGTGCTGATTATCAGCGGCATTCTGGTCATCCACCTCTTTTCGAACAGCGCCACCCACTAAGGCTGCACCAGTGGCACAGCTTCGCGCAGTAAGGGGGGCGTCACGGCATTAGGGCTAGCAATTGCAGCCGGGGCGCGGTATGGGCGGCGCAATTATACGCGCAGCTTCAGGTTGGCGCGTCCCTCCCCTATCCAAAGGCTGACTTAATGGACCTGCGCAACATCGCAATCATCGCCCACGTCGACCACGGCAAGACGACGCTGGTGGACGAGCTTCTGAAACAATCCGGCACCTACCGTGAAAACCAGGCGACCACCGAGCGCGCCATGGACAGCAACGATCTGGAACGTGAGCGCGGCATTACCATCTTCGCCAAGCCAACCTCCGTCGTCTGGAACGACACCCGCATCAACATCGTCGACACGCCGGGCCACGCCGACTTCGGCGGCGAGGTTGAGCGCATCCTGTCGATGGTCGACGGTGTGGTCCTTCTGGTGGACGCCGCCGAAGGCCCGATGCCTCAGACCAAATTCGTGACCTCCAAGGCGCTGAAACTGGGCCTGCGCCCGATCGTCGTGCTGAACAAGGTCGACAAGCCGGATGCCGAGCCTGACCGGGCGCTGGACGAATGTTTCGACCTTTTCGCCAGCCTCGACGCCACCGACGAACAGCTCGAATTCCCGCATATGTATGCCTCGGGCCGCTCCGGCTGGGCGGATGCCGAACTTGACGGGCCGCGCAAAGACCTCTCTGCGCTGTTTGACCTGATCCTTGATCACGTCCCCGCGCCCAAGCAGATCGAGAACGCCGACAAGCCCTTCACGATGCTGGCCACCACGCTCGGCGGCGACCCGTTCCTGGGCCGCCTGCTGACCGGTCGCGTCGAAACCGGCACCCTGAAAGCGGGCCAAACCGTCAAAGCGATGTCGCGCGACGGCACCCAGATCGAGACCTTCCGCGCCACCAAAATCCTCGCCTTCCGCGGGCTGGAGCAGACCGCCATCGACGTGGCCGAAGCAGGTGACATCGTCTCCATCGCGGGCATGGCCAAGGCCACCGTGGCCGATACGCTGGCCGATCCTTCGGTGAACGAAGCGATCCCGGCGCAGCCGATCGACCCGCCCACCATCACTGTGACCTTCGGCATCAACGACAGCCCGCTCGCGGGCCGCGACGGCAAAAAGGTGCAATCCCGCGTGATCCGCGAGCGTCTGCTGAAAGAAGCCGAAAGCAACGTGGCGATCAAAATCTCCGACACACCGGGCGGCGAGGCTTTCGAAGTCGCGGGCCGCGGCGAATTGCAGATGGGCGTGTTGATCGAGAACATGCGCCGTGAGGGGTTCGAGCTGTCGATCTCCCGCCCGCAGGTGCTGTTCCAAGAGATCGACGGCGTACGCCATGAGCCGATCGAAGAAGCCACCATCGACGTGGATGACGAATACTCCGGCGCGGTGATCGAGAAAATCACCGGCACCCGCAAGGGCGAGCTGGTTGAAATGAAACCCGCCGGCGCTGGCAAGACCCGGATCATCGCCCATGTCCCCTCGCGCGGGCTCATCGGCTATCACGGTGAATTCCTGACCGACACCCGCGGCACCGGCGTGTTGAACCGCGTCTTCCACGGCTGGGCGCCGCACAAGGGCCCGATCCCGGGCCGCCGCGCGGGCGTGCTGATCTCGATGGAGAACGGCACCTCGGTCGCTTACGCGCTGTGGAACCTCGAAGAGCGCGGCAAGATGATGATCGGCGCGCAGGCGGACGTCTACACCGGCATGATCATCGGCGAGCACAGCCGCGACAACGATCTGGAAGTGAACCCGCTGAAGGGCAAGAAGCTGACCAACGTGCGAGCCTCGGGCACCGATGACGCGGTGCGCCTGACCCCGCCGATGACGCTGAGCCTTGAAGAGGCGATTGCCTATATCGACGACGACGAGCTGGTCGAAGTGACCCCGAACGCCGTGCGCCTGCGCAAGCGTTACCTCGACCCGCATGAGCGCAAGCGGATGGCAAAAGCCAGCTAAGCTACGGTAAGTCAGAACAAAACGGCAGCGCATTTCACGATGCGCTGCCGTTTTCATATCCGCGCCTCGGAGACCTCGCGGCGTTAAGTATCGCTTTCCTCGCGATCGATATGCCCACGCCTCGCCAAACTCAGCGCCGCAATCAGGCAAAGGATGGCCCAAGCCCCGCCGCCAAGCCAGCCCGCCGCCACATCCGTCGGCCAATGCACCCCCATATAGACCCGGCTGATCCCAACGAGCAGCGTGAGCAGGACGGCAACCGCCAGCGTATAGACCTTGAGCGCCCAGCGTTTCTGCGCCCGCGCCACCATCGCGCCAAGGGTAAGGTAAGCCACCGCCGCCATCATCGAATGCCCCGAGGGGAAGCTTGCCGTATGCACGAGTGAGCCATGCGGCACGAGGTCAGGGCGCGGACGGTCGAAAAACTCCTTGGCGATGCTGCTCAGCACGATGCCCCCGCCAACGGTTGCGAGGATGTAAAGCGCGGTCGACCACCGCCGTTGCAGCAGGAAAAAGAGCGAGACGACGACGGTCGTCAGTACCAGCACCGCGACCCCGCCCAACGCCGTCAAATCGCGGCCAATTTCCTCCACCCACCACGGGCCGATGGGATCGGAAAGGTCGCCGGGCGTGCGCAAGAACAATAGGATGTCACGGTCAAGGCTGCTGGTGCTGCCTTCGACGACCTCTTCGGTCAGTTCGGCCAAGGTCCAAACGGCTGTGATCGAAAGCCCCATCAGGGCCAGTGTCGTCACCTCCACATGGCGGCGGCACCATTGGGCGAAAGCGGATAGTCGGTCGAAGTTCATGAGAGATCAACCGCCTTACCGTTAGAAGGTTCCGCCCCGGCAATGCAAGACGCCCCGCCTGTCGTTCAGGCGGGGCGTCTTAGAATCATTCGTCGGTTTCGACGATCATCAATTCGCGCTCTGACGCCCCGCGCGCATGGCTCAACGCCGCTTGATAAGCATCGGAATGATAACATTTTTCGGCCGTTTCGACATCGGGGAAACGGGCCACCACGTTGCGCGGCCGCTCTTTGCCCTCAAGCTGAACGAACCGCCCGCCGCGGGCGATGAACTTCCCGCCATGTGCCGCAATGGCATCAGTGGCGCCCGCGGCGTATTCCTTATACGCCTCCTCATCGGTGACGGTGACATGTGCAATCCAAAGTGCGCCCATGGGCCTTATCCTTTCAAGACGTTCTCAGCCTTAGCAATCGCCGCCTCGGCATTCTCCGCCGAAGCGCCGCCGCCCTGCGCCATGTCAGGACGGCCACCGCCGCCCTTACCGCCCAGTTCGGCCACCGCCGCTTTCACCATGTCGACCGCCGAGAGGCGATCTGTCAAATCCTTCGTCACACCGCCTGCGACTGCCGCCTTGCCGCCGGTGTCGGCGATCAACAAAACCGCGCCCGAGCCGAGCTTGGCCTTATGTTCATCCACCAGACCCGGCAGGTCTTTGCCCGTGATACCGCTCAGCACTTGGCCTACGAATTTCACGCCGTTCACCTCGCGCGCTTCGGGTGCAGCCGCGCCGCCGCCCGACATCGCCAACTCACGACGCAGCTGCGCCACTTCGTTGGACAAGCTGCGGCGCTCGTCCAGCAATGCACGCACCCGTTCCGGCACGTCACTGGCCGAGGTTTTCAACTCCGCCGCGACCCGGCTCAGCGCCGCTTCCTGCTCGCGCAGCCATGCCAAAGCCTCGGTCCCGGTCAGCGCTTCGATCCGGCGGACGCCCGCGCTGCTTGCGCTATCTCCCAAAAGGACGAAGGCGCCGATATCACCCGTCTGCCGCACATGAGTGCCGCCGCAAAGCTCCAGCGAATAGGTCGACTTGTCGCTGCCCTTGCCGGACCCTTCCAACTGCCCCATCGAGACGACACGCACCTCGTCGCCATATTTCTCACCAAAGAGCGCCTGCGCCCCCATGGCGCGCGCATCGTCTGGCGTCATGATCCGCGTCTCAACCGGCGTGTTCTGGCGGATGTAATCATTCACCTCACGCTCGACCTGGCTCAACTCTTCCTGCGTCAACCCTTTGGCATGGGAGAAGTCAAACCGCAGACGATCATGCGCATTCAGCGAACCGCGCTGCGAGACATGATCCCCAAGCGCGTTGCGCAGGGCCTCATGCAGCAAGTGCGTGGCCGAGTGGTTGGCGCGGATGGCACTGCGCCGCAAACGATCCACCTCAAGAACAGCGGTCTGCCCCGGCTTCACCTCGCCTTCGACCACATGGCCGAAATGCACGAAAACGCCCGCCGATTTCCGCGTATCGGTCACGTTCACAATACCGGTCTGCGTCCGGATCACGCCGGTGTCGCCAACCTGCCCGCCGCTTTCGGCATAAAACGGAGTCTGGTTCAGCGCGACCTGCACATCGCTGCCTACTGCGGCGGCTTCGACCTGATCACTGCCCTGCACCAAGGCGACGATCTGCCCCTCAGCACTTTCGGTGTCATAGCCCAGAAACTCTGTCACGCCGCTTTTGTCGGCCACATCGAACCAAACGGTAGCATCCGCAGCCTCGCCGGAGCCGGCCCAGGCCGCACGGGCCTTGGCCTTCTGCGCTGCCATGGCGGTGTCGAAGCCCTCGGTATCGACCGCACGGCCCTTCTCGCGCAGCGCATCCTGCGTCAGATCAAGCGGGAAGCCATATGTGTCATAAAGTTTAAACGCCGCCTCCCCCGGCAGGGTCGCCCCCTCGGGCAAACCGCTCAACTCATCATCCAGCAGCTTCAAACCGCGATCCAACGTTTGGCGGAAACGGGTTTCCTCCAACAGCAAAGTCTCACGGATAAGCGATTGCGCCTGTCCCAACTCAGGGTAAGCCGCGCCCATCTGCTGCACCAAGGATGGTACCAGCTGATGCATTAAGGGATCCTTAACGCCGAGCAGATGCGCATGGCGCATGGCGCGCCGCATGATCCGGCGCAGCACATATCCGCGGCCTTCGTTGGAGGGCATCACCCCATCGGCAATCAGGAAGGAGGTCGAACGCAGGTGATCCGCGATCACCCGGTGATGGGTCTTGCCGGGCCCGTCGGGATCGGTCGAAGACGCATGGGCGCTCGCCTCGATCAGGTTGCGCATGAGGTCGGTGGCATAGTTGTCATTCGTGCCCTGCAACAGCGCCGCCACCCGTTCGATCCCCATCCCGGTATCGATCGACTGGTTGGGCAGCGGCTGGCGGGTGCCGTCTTCGAACTGCTCGTATTGCATGAAAACGAGGTTCCAGATCTCGACGAAACGGTCACCGTCTTCCTCGGGCGATCCCGGAGGGCCGCCCCAAATGTGATCGCCGTGATCGTAGAAAATCTCGGTACAGGGCCCGCAGGGGCCGGTGGGGCCAGCGGACCAGAAGTTATCATCCGTCGCGATGCGAATGATGCGCTCATCCGGCAGGCCGGTATGGGCCTTCCAGATTTTAACCGCTTCTTCATCGGTATGGTACACTGTGACCAAAAGGCGGTTCGGGTCGATGCCGAACTCCTCGGTCAGCAGGTCCCAAGCAAAGGGGATCGCTTCGGCCTTGAAGTAGTCGCCGAAGCTGAAGTTGCCGAGCATTTCGAAAAACGTGTGATGCCGCGCGGTATAGCCGACATTATCGAGGTCATTGTGCTTGCCGCCCGCCCGCACACATTTCTGCGCCGATGTGGCACGGCTGTAATCGCGCGTCTCGACCCCGGTGAAGAGGTTCTTGAACTGGACCATGCCGGCCGCAGTGAACATCAATGTCGGGTCGTTGCGCGGCACCAGCGGGCTGGAGGGCACGATCTGATGCCCCTGCGCATCGAAATAATTCAGAAAAGTTGAGCGAATTTCATTCAGCGTCTTCATGGCGAGGCCTTCCGGGGCAGATTTGATCGGTCCCAAATACCCCTCAGTCCCGGCGCTGTCCACCGTTCCTGCCCATGAAAAAGGGGCGCAGCCTTTGGCCACGCCCCTTCTTAAATTCAAATTGTCAAAGCAGTTCAAGCTTCGAGAATATCCGCGTCGTCACCGCCGGAGCCTTCGAAGTCCAACCCGTGGGCCGCGCGGATCTTATCTTCGATCTCCGACGCCATAGCAGTGTTCTGTTTCAGGAAGTTCTTTGCGTTCTCACGCCCCTGCCCGATCCGTTCATCCCCGTAGCTGAACCATGAGCCGGATTTATCAACCACACCGGCCTTCACCCCAAGGTCCAGCAACTCCCCCATTTTGGAGATGCCTTCACCATACATGATATCGAATTCGACCTGTTTGAAAGGCGGCGCCACCTTGTTCTTGACGATCTTAACCTTCGTTGCGTTGCCCACGACTTCGTCCCGGTCCTTCAGGGCGCCGATCCGGCGGATGTCGAGACGGACGGAGGAGTAGAATTTCAGCGCGTTACCGCCGGTGGTGGTCTCCGGAGAGCCGAACATCACGCCGATCTTCATCCGGATTTGGTTGATAAAGATAACCATACAATTGGACCGGCTGATCGACCCGGTGAGCTTGCGCATTGCTTGGCTCATCAAACGGGCCTGAACGCCAACATTGCTGTCGCCCATCTCACCTTCAAGCTCGGATTTCGGCGTCAGGGCCGCGACGGAGTCGACGATTACCATATTGACCGCGCCAGAGCGTACCAGCGTATCGGTGATCTCAAGCGCCTGTTCACCCGTGTCGGGCTGGGAAATCAACAGCTCGTCAATGTCCACGCCAAGCTTTTTCGCATATTGCGGATCAAGGGCATGTTCCGCGTCGACAAAGGCGCAAACGCCCCCTGCTTTCTGCTGCTCTGCCACGCAATGCAGGGTCAGCGTTGTCTTACCCGAGGATTCCGGGCCATAAATCTCAATGATACGCCCCATCGGCAAGCCGCCGATGCCAAGCGCGATATCAAGGCCAAGCGAGCCTGTGGAGCTGGCTTTGATATCCTGGATCGCCCCTTCGGCCCCCAGTTTCATGATCGACCCTTTGCCGAACTGACGTTCGATCTGGGCCAGCGCGCTGTCGAGCGCCTTTTGCTTTTCTGCGGTTTTCTTGCTGTCCATCGTCAAAAGATCTGCCGTTGCCATTAGGTTCATTCCTTAGTGTCACAGTGGCGCCCCGGCGGCAATCGCCTGCGCGCTGCGTCGCTTATGTTCTTCTAATGTTCCATATGAGGGTAAATGCGGAACATTTCAATGACTTTGTTTATCCTTTATGTTTTGGCGAGAATGGTAAAGAAATGGTTTACCCAAACCAGAAAGGGCCGCCTGCAGCCCAAGGTAAGACGCAATTGATTGTTTTTTTTAAAGAACGGCTGGCTTTTCTGTCGGTCCCAAAGACCGGAACCACGGCCTATGAAAAAGCACTGGCGCCGCGGGCGGACATGGTGATTTCCGATCCGCCCATGCTGAAGCATGCGCCTGTTTATCGCTATAATCGTTTTATTCGACCAATGTTTCTAAAAGTTTGCGATGCCGAGCTTGAGCTGATGGCGGTGATGCGCGAACCGATCTCTTGGCTGGGCAGTTGGTATCGCTATCGGCAGCGCCCCTTCATGAAGGGCAAGCCGAACAACACTTTCGGGATCACTTTCGACGAATTCGTCCTCGCCTATATGAAGGGCGACAAGCCGGGCTTCGCCGATGTGGGGAGCCAGCTGAAGTTCATGGAGACCCAACCGAACGGCACCGGGATCACTCACCATTTCCGCTATGAAGATCAGACGCGGCTCCGTCGCTTTTTGGAAGAGCGGCTCGACGTGACGCTGACCTTGGGGCAGGAGAATGTCTCTCCCAAGATGGAGCTGGCGCTTTCCCCGAATGTGGAGAAACGCTTTCGCCGTAAGTTCGCGGCGGAGTTTGAGCTTTACGAGTCGATTACATAACCCTGCCCCAGGTGATGCTTAATGTAGCTGATTGTGGACCGTTATGGTCAGGTCGGTGAGAGAGAAGGGTTTGGGCAGGAAGACAGAATTCGGAATTTTCGACTGTTCCTGACCGAAGTTATCCTCCGCATAGCCCGAGACGAAAACAACTCGCACATCCGGGCGTTGTTTGAGCGCTTGGCGCACCCAGCTTGGCCCATCCATGCCGGGCATAACGACGTCTGTTACGAATACATCGATATCCAACTCCTTATCTTCGAGCATCTTTAACGCGGCTTCGGCGGATTCGGCTTCGAGCACTGTGTAGCCGCGCAGCCGCAAGGCGCGGCTTGCGAAGGCGCGCACGGGTGCTTCATCCTCCACCAGTAAGATCACCCCGTCGGACCGCTGAAGCGGGCTTTGATCCGGCGACGCCGGGGGCTTTTTCGCGACCGCGGTGGGCTGGCCCTCCAGCACGGGGAAGTAGAGGGAGAAACATGTGCCCCTGCCCAACTCACTGTCGATAAAGATGAATCCGCCCGTTTGTTTGACGATGCCGTAGGCAGTGGAGAGGCCCAGGCCGGTGCCCTCGCCGGTTCGTTTGGTGGTGAAAAATGGCTCGAAGACTTTTTGCAGCTTATCCTTCGGAATGCCCGTGCCATCGTCATGCACCTGCACCGTGACGTAGCGGCCTGCTGGCACGCTGACCCGATCTCTTTCAAGCGGTTGGTCGAGGCTCGTCACCTCGGTCACGATACGGATCTCGCCCCCGGCGGGCATGGCATCGCGGGCGTTGACGACGAGGTTCATCAATACCTGCTCCAACTGACGTTTATCCGCGCGGATCGGCGCAAGTACCGGGTCATGGCTAAGGGTCAGCGTTACTTTTTCGCCCACCAGACGGTTCAGCAAATGCATGAGATCGGCGAGGGTATCGCGCATGTCGAGCGTCTCTGGCCGGAGGGTTTGTTTGCGCGAGAAAGCGAGGAGTTGCCCCACAAGGGCGGCCGCCCGGTTGGCGTTCTGGTTGATCTGGACCAGATCGCTGAAATCCGGGTCGCCCTGATCGTGCCGCAGCAAGAGGAGGTCACAATGCCCGGAAATCGCAGTCAAAAGGTTGTTGAAGTCATGCGCGACGCCCCCGGCAAGCTGTCCAATGGCCTGCATCTTCTGGCTCTGCACGAATTGTGCCTCAAGCGATTTGAGTTCGGTCGCGTCCTGCAGCACCGCGATGAGGGCCGCCTCGCCGGCTTCGGATATGCGGTTGAGCGAAACCTGAACGAAGACCTCCTGATCCGTTCGGGTGAGCCTGAGAAATTCGGACTTTTGAACCAACCGCCCTGCAAGACTGTCTTGCAGCCAGTCCGAGATCGAGCGGCCGAGCCCCTCCATCAGATGCGAAAGATGGGTGTCGCGCCGCAGCGATACGCCAAGTAGCTTCCCCGCCATACGGTTGAAGGCCAATACCGTTCCGTCGGGGCGCAGTTTGATCATCGGCACGGGGAGGTCTTGAAAGGTTTCCCAGCCTAACTCATTGGGAGAGGCCGCCCCTTCGGGCGGCGGCAGAAGATAGAGCGCGCGGCGGTTCGCGCCGGCCTCAACCTCGGCCACCAGTACCTGCCGGTTTCCTTCCGCGGTGGCGATTTCGGTCACGGTTCCGGGGGTTAAGGGTAGGGAATTGAACAATCGGTCCAGTGACTTCACCCGTTCCCCGACCAGTATGCGCGCCGCTTCATTCATGGAAAGGATCGTCCCGCCGCGGCCCAGCATGACCATTGGCAAGGCCATGCTTTCGTGCATACTCCGTGGGCCCTCGCGGGTGGCAACGCTTTCAATCCGCCAAAGCAGGCGGTCGGCTGATAACTGGTGCACCGATAGGCGCATGGGGCCGGACCGGGTGATCACCTCTTCCCGTGCGTTGCCGCTGGCGGTGGCGCGTGATTGCAGGCGGTAGAGAAGGCCCACGGGATTGGCGAAATGTGCTCGTAAGGCCTGCGCGAGGGATTCTTCGCCGACCTTGCCGAACTGCTTCAGAGCCGCCTCGTTGCGGTAAATGACTTGCCGATCAGAGGTGGCGATGAAACTCGGTGCGGCGTCTTTTGCGATGAAGTCCGCGACTCCATCCGCGCTGACCCGATTCCGGCCCCTATCCCATAGAAGAAAGACGATGTAACCAGTTGAAATAAAAACCAATGTGGCCGCCGACGCGGCAAGGGAAAGCTGCAACGTCGCATCAATGCTGCGCATCGCAAGCGCGCCAGCGGCAAGAGCCATCACCACAAGCAGCCAAAGCCGCCTGAGGCCCGCCTGCGCCCCAATCCCTGAATGCCCAACGCCCTGCTGCACGCACATCCCCTAACAACCGAATCATACGACTATTACGTGCGACAGAGGTTAAGCAGGCTTTAACCGAAATCGATTTGCACGCATTGGTTGATTATGGGTAAATTTACTCGCGCGTCAACTGTGCTGAAAAGAATCCGTCGCCATCGGGGGTTACGTCATAGCGGTCCATGCGGGCGACTCGCCACTCGGGGTGGCGGGCCAGAAAAGCCTTGACCCGCGCTTCGTTCTCCTCCCGCAACAGGGAGCAAGTGGCATAGGCCAAGACTCCGTCGCGTGCTGTAAGTCCTGCTGCGGTATCGAGAATCTGGTCCTGAATGGTGGTCAGCTCGGTCAAGCGCTCGGGGGTCAGGGTCCATTTCCCCTCCGCCGCGCGGCGCCATGCGCCCGAGCCGGAACAGGGCGCATCGCAGAGGACGAGATCATAGGGGGCGCCCGCTTTGGCTTCTTCGGTATCGGCTAGGGAAATCGCGACGCCCGCGCGATCGGCGCGGGGGGGAAGATCGCTCATCCTGCGGGGGTCAATGTCGTGTGCCGTGATCTCACGCGCGGAGTCCATGGCCAGCGCAAGCGCTTTGCCGCCGCCGCCGGCGCAGTAGTCGAGCACCCGGCCCCCCGAAGGCAGCGCGGCGACGACAGCTTGGCTCGCTGCGTCTTGCAATTCGACGTAACCGTCAGTGAAGGCGGCGGAATTTCGGATGCGGCGCGCGCCTTCGGTCACGGTCAGCGCGGCTTCGGCAAGCGGGTTTGCGCGGGTTTGGACACCCTCTTCGGCCAGCAGTTCTTGCGCCGCGGGCACGGCGATCCGTGCGGTGTTTACCCGCAGGCAGATCGGCCCGCGCTCTTGAAGCGCGAGGGCCGCGGCATCCGCATTCTCCCCGAGCGCCGTATCGAACAGAGGCAGCAACCAGTCGGGCAGGTTCAGCCGGGTTGCGCGATCTTCGGGCGCGGGCGGGAAAGCCCGCTCCTCCTCCGTCAACGGAACGGGCGCGTGGCCCGCCCCCGAAAACAGCGCCTCAAGGTCAGCCCCCTGCCCGTGCAGCACACCAATCATCAGCGCGCGACCGGTCTCACCCTTGCCGTAGTGGGCAGCGGTGCGTTTCTGGCGCAGTACGTCGAAGACATGGTCCCGCACGGCGGCCCGGTCCTTGGAGCCTGCGAAACGGCTTTGCCGCGCCCATCGGGTCAGCGCCTGTTCGGCGGCCAGCCCCCCGGCGATCGCGTCCAGAACTTCTATCGCTGCTGATACGCGCGCGCCGGGGGTCATGGCATCTTCCTTTTGCAAAGAACGGCCTGGGGGCCGCTGCTTTATGGGTTAACCGATACGGTAGTTCGGGCTTTCACGGGTGATTTGCACGTCATGCACGCGGTTATCTAACTCATATAAATCTTTATATATCAAAACCTTAACCAACATCATGCATCAGCTCGCTTCAGCCTTCAAGTCTCTCTTCGCAGGTCTACAGTTGTGAATGGCTGAATGGAAGGCCACCATTCCCCATCGAGAACGGCCGCAACTTCAAGGACCGGCCCCAATTTGCGGCGTTTGTAGAGGTCGGTGGTAGGGCTCCCGGCCTCGAAAAGTTGACGCCTGGTCCGAGAGGAAATCTCAAAATGCCCCATAACTGCGCTGATTGCCGCATCACTCACCCTCTCGTCGAGCCAATCGGCAAATGTGCGCCTAATCGAATACCAGTTTACATTCCCTTGTTCGGTTGGTTCCAGCACCTTCCGCTTGACCTGGTCAGGCGTTCTGGCCGAATGCGCTCGCGCCACCAATCTCTGAATAATTTGCGTAAAATTGCGAGCGCCTGCTGAGATTGGGCCGCCGGTTTCATGAATAAGGAAACCGTCTCGATTTGCCGCAACGAGCCTGCTCAAAATACGCTCCATAGGACCAGTAACCGGTATAATTGGAGTTTTCTTTCGCCGATTTGTTTCGACAAATCCTTCCCCAAGAAGATCAATAACACCAAGATCAAGGCGAACCTTCGCCCCCGTCATGTCTGCCACCGCGCCGATCCGACCACCGCAGCCGATGTCGAGAAGAAGAAGATCGAGAACGTGTGGACGCTTGCAAGCGTCGATCAGTAGGCCCAGTTCCTCGAAGCTGATGTATCTGCCTTTCGGATCTCGATCTTCCGGCGCTGTGACCCCTGCGATGAAAGGGATCTTGGGCGGATTGTGAGTCGTTAGACTGTCGCTTTTCGCGAGTGCGCAGGCCTCTACTGCGCTGCCGATAATGTCAGCAATAGTATTGGGATGTAGCCTGGGCTTGCCGTCAGGTGTAAGGGTCTTTAGCTTCGACTTGGCATTTTCGGGGCGAACCCGACCCTCTTCCATGCCCTTTACCAGCGCCCGAAGAGCAGGACCCATCTTGGACATTCTGACGTTCCAAAGATGCGGTTTAAAGTATAGCTCCCTCCGATTTTCCAAGAGACGAAAGCGTTCGGCTGCAAGCTGCTTCCGCTTGTCCTGCTCAAAGCCAAGCCAAATTTCACCGAACGTCGGATCATCGCCGCTGTCAGGTCGAATAGTCTCGGTGCGATCCAAGACGACCTTCATGCGCTCCTTTGCGAGCGTTCTTGCCTGTTCCAGAGTCGCCGCATGCAGGCATTTCGTTTGAGTTTTCTTAGCGTGAGAATCCCACCATCTCAGGTAGAGTGCGCGCCGGTTCTCAGCTATGGTGAACCGCCCGATCTTTTCGATTGTTTTCATGCATCAGTTATCCCGTGACTTTCTCACCGGATAGCACCGCCATTGTTGATTGTCACTGAGAACTGACCCGGTATTTTCACCGAGATTTGACCCACCCTCAGTTATGCGTCGTGGTTTATG